>DATIKM010000141.1:0-19543 GCA_035477595.1 Chthonomonadales bacterium | reverse complement strand
CTGGCCGAGCTCCATGGTCTGCATCATGCGCCACAGGTCCGGCGTCCAACCGGAGAGGGTCCAGCGAAGCTCCGATAGGTCGCGGGTGCGCCTCACGCGGTTGCCTCTCGGGCGATGGTGGGTGCGCCTCGTCCCGGCAGTGATCCTAAAGAGCCTGAGGGGAGCGGAGAACACGACGGTGGTCTTCCTCGCGGGACTGCAGGGGAGCCTGACGCGCTCCACGAGGCCTCCGAACCCGATGTCGTATCCGCGTGGCAGAAGATGCCGAACGTCACGCTGCGCATGTTCAGCCCCTGCATCGTCCTCATGCTCGTGATAGGTCTGATCGGCGCCTTCCAGTACTTGACGCGGGCATGGATGATGAGGGTAGGGACGGGGGGCAACGCCGACTCGACCATGCTGTACCCCATAGATCTCTTTCAGCACGCATCTCAGTTCCTCAACAAGGGGTACGCGTGCGCCATGGCGTGGCTGATGTCCGTGGTGGTGGTGGCCGCCATCGCGCTTCTGTTCCGTTCCTCGGCGCGCTGCGTGTACTACGCGGGTTCTCAGCGCCCTGGCATCGCGCAGTCAGGCATCCAAGCCAGCCTCACGCCGGACCGCCTTCCAGCGCTCAATGTGCGACTCGTGGGCCATCTCGGGGACGAACCCCATCGTCAGGTAGAGGCGGATCGCCGGAAGGCGATGGTCGTCCGTTTCCAGCACGGCGTCCTGACAGCCCGACGCGACGAAGTGCCGCAGCACGCGGACCGTGACTGCCCTTCCGAGCCCCAGTCCTCGCAGGTTCGGGTCGACACAGACCCAGTGCACGTACCCGGACTGCGGGAACCGCCCATCGCGGCGGGCTGAGGCCGTCGCGCACAGGCGATCGCCACGCACCGCGACGTAGACCGCCTCCACGTCGGCGGCGCGCGTGAGGTTGCGCTGCACGACGTCCTCGTCCCAGTGGTCTCCGAACGCCGCCGTGAGGAGCACCGCAAGGCGCTCCTCCTCACCAGGCCTGATCTCGCGCAGCTCCCAGCCGTCTGGCAGCGCCTCGCTCGGCAGCGCCAGGAGATCGGCGCGGCGCAACAACAACTGGGGTGTCGGCGGCGTCCGGCTCAACGCTTGCCTCCCGCGAGCGCCAGCACCGATGGCGGGAGGAGCCACTCGAGCACAGCGGCGCCCGGCTCGACGCGAGCGGTCGACAGCCGGCAGAGGCCGCCCTTTTTGATGTCGATGGGGCTTGCGCCGGCCAGCGCGCCGGCTATGGCGCCCAGGCTCGGCTGGTGTCCCACCAGCATGACGCGCTCCAGGCCTTCGAGGCCGGCCAGCAGGTCCTGAAGGTCGACTAGCCCGAAGCCCCATGCCAGGCGCGGGTCCGAGCGGACGAGGCCGGGATCGCCGAGAGCCTGAGCCACGATCCGGGCGGTCTCGCTGGCGCGGGGCAGAGGGCTGGTCACGATTGCCTGGAGCTTCAGGTTCAGGCGCCGGATCGCGGCGGCCTCTTCCTTCATCGTCGCCGCGCCCTCGGGCGTGAGGCGGCGCTCCGCGTCGGACTGCCCGGGCGCTGCATCCTCTGCCACCCCGTGGCGCAGGAAGTAGAGCTTCATGGCCTCTCCCCTTGAGCGGCCGTTTTCAGGTCGCCGCCGGTGCCAGCGCCTCGCGCTGCTTCTGAAGCAGGGCCTGGATGCCCCCCTGGGCCAGGTCTAGCAGGCGGTTCAGCGAGTCACGGCCGAAGGCGGCGCCCTCCGCGCAGCCCTGCACCTCGATGAAGCGGCTGCGGTCGTTCATCACCACGTTCATGTCGACCGCCGCGTAGCGGTCCTCCTCGTAGCAGAGGTCCAGCAGCTCGACGCCCTGCACAATCCCGACGCTGACAGCGGCAAGGGCGCCGGTCAACGGCAGCTTGCGAAGGGTACGGTCGCTGACCAGGAACCGCAGCGCGTCGACCAGGGCAACGTAGGCGCCGCTGACCGCTGCCGTTCGGGTTCCTCCGTCCGCCTGCAGGACGTCGCAGTCCAGCATGATGGTGCGCTCCCCCAGGGCGTTCAGGTCGCACACGCTGCGCAGGCAGCGCCCGACCAGCCGCTGGATCTCCATCGAGCGACCGCCGCTGCCGCGCTCCCGCTGGCTGCGCTCCCGGCACGAGCGCGGCAGCATCCCGTACTCCGCCGTGACCCAGCCCTGTCCGGAGCCCTTCAGGAAGGGGGGCACTCGCTCCTCGACGGTAGCCGTGCACAGGACGCGCGTGTCGCCCATGGTGATCAGACATGACCCCTCGGGGTACTTCAGGTAGCCGCGCTCGAGTGTCACGGGACGAAGGACGTCGTTCGGCCGGCCGTCGGGTCTGGGCATTGCACCGTCCTTGGAGTGTGTGGGGTGCGTGTTCGCGCGGAGGCGCAGCGTTTCCTGTGCGTCAGGATGGCGGCTCGAACACGCGGTCGATCACAGGCCTCGATCCTGCCGCGCGGACCCGGTACACGCCTGCTGTGCCCAAGGGGAACTGCGCGAGGTCGCGCAGATGGGCGGCGACGTCGATACCCGCCAGGTCAAGAAGCAGCGCACGGATCGGTTCACGATGCGATACCGCGTAGTCGCGTTCCGAGCCGGTGGCGAGCCAATCCTCCCAGAAGGAGCGCATGCGCGCCGCCACCGCCTCGGGAGGCTCCGATCCGTCGTCCTCGATAAGCCGGTGGTCGACGCAGAGGGGAGCGCCGTGTGGCGCCGCGACGATGGCCGCCGTCTCGACAGCGCGCTCGAGGGGCGAGTGGTGGACCTTGCCTGGAGGGAACGACGTGAGGAAAGCGGCAGCCTGCGCCGCCTCCTCACGCCCACGCTCCGCCAGATGGAAGCCTGGCAGGCGTCCGTAGGCGACCCCCTGCGGGTTGTGCACGAGCCCGTGGCGGACGACGAGAAGCTCTCGCATCGCGCGCTACCCGCCGAGCAGGGCAGCGCGAGTCTGGAGCTTAGCGCGCTTGCCCTGAAGCGCCTCGATGTTGGCGCGTTCCTTCGCCACGACATCGGCGGGCGCCCTCTGGACGAACTGAGGGTTTCCCAGCCGCGCTGAGGCACGCTCGATGTCGCGCTCCACGGCGGCCCTCTCCCGCGCGAGCCGCTCCAGCTCCTTCGGGATGTCGAGCGCGTCGCCGATGTCCACGAAGACCTCTGCGCCACGGATCGGAGCACCGATCCAGCGTCCATCCGTGGTCGGCGCCGCATCCCGCATGCCGATCTCGCTCAACCTCGCCAGGTGCGCTATCGTGTCGGTGTTTTCCGACAGCGTGGTGGCTGCGGACCCAACGCCGGCGACAGCCGCCCCTCGGAGGCGGGCGCCCGGCGGAATGCCCGCCTCGGCGCGCAGGTTGCGGAGCGCGCGGGTCGCGTCTATGACCAGCGCCATGCGGTCCTCCGCGTGCGGGTCCACCCAGCCGGGGCGCGGTTCCGGGAACGGCTGAACCATGAGGAGGGCCTCCCTGGCGGCATGTTCGTCATGCGGCTGGAGCGCCTGCCAGATCGCCTCCGTTATGTGCGGCATCATGGGGTGCATGAGGCGCAGCGTGGTCTCCAGCGTGACGCGCAGGACGGACGCGGCGAGGCCCGCCTCGCCCGGGTCATCGGACCGCAGTCGCGGCTTGGCGAGCTCGACGTACCAGTCGCAGAAGTCGTCCCAGAGGAAGGCGTAGAGCGACCGGGCCGCCTCGTCGAAGCGGTACGACTCGAACGCTGTGCGCACGGCCTCCGCGCATCGCGTCAGGCGCGAAAGGATCCAGCGATCGGGCGTCGTCAGGAGGGCGCGGTCGACCGGCCACTCGATCGTGTCGCCCTGCCTGCTTGCCGTCTCGGCGAGGCTCATTAGTACGAACCGGCTGGCGTTCCAGAGCTTATTGCAGAACGCGCCCGCGAGGCGCACGCGCTCCTCGCTGAACCGGAGGTCCTGGTTCATTCCAGTCTGCTGCATCAGCGCGAAGCGGAGGGCGTCCGCCCCGTACCGGTCCGCCATGTCGAGCGGATCGACGCCGTTGCCCTTGCTCTTGGACATGCGCTCGCCGCGCTCATCAAGCACGGTCGGGGTGATGTAGACGTCGCGGAAGGGGACGTCGCCCACGAAGTCCAGCCCAGTCATGACCATGCGCGCCACCCACAGGTAGAGGATCTCCTGAGCGGTGGCGAGGACGTTCGTGGGGTACCAGGCGCGCAGATCGGGCGTCTGGGCTGGCCATCCGAGCACAGCTTGGGGCCAGAGAGCGGACGAGAACCACGTGTCGAGCACGTCGGCGTCCTGGCGCAGACTCGCGGGATCAACGTCCAGCGCGGTTGCCGCCTCGTCGACGTTGCGCCCGGCTGCGTACCGGCCGTCGTCGGTCCACCAGACCGGTATACGGTGCCCCCACCAGAGCTGGCGGGAGATGCACCAGTCGCGGATATTGTCCAGCCAATGAAGGTAGGTGGCAGCGTAGCGTTCCGGGTGGAAGCGAATGCGCCCGTCGCGCACCGCCTCTGCTGCCGGTCGCGCCAGCTCGGCCTGCTTCACGAACCACTGCTCCGACAGAAGCGGCTCCAGCACCGACTTGCACCGGTCGCAGAGGGGCGTCTTCACGGTGTAGTCCTCGGTTCGCTCCAGGAGCCCGCGCGCCGCGATGTCGCGCAGTACGGCCTCGCGCGCCGCGAACCGGTCCATGCCGGCATACGGCTCACCGGCTGCCGGGGCCATCGCGCCGTCCTCGGTGATAACCACGACCTGCGGCAGGGCGTGGCGTAGGCCGCACTCGAAGTCGTCCAGGTCGTGGGCCGGCGTAACCTTCACGGCGCCCGTGCCAAAGTCCATGCGCGCATACTCGTCCGCGATGAGCGGGATGTCGCGCTCTGCGAGCGGCAGCCGCACCACCTTGCCAACGAGGCCGGCGTAGCGCTCGTCCGCCGGGTTGACCGCCACCGCCGTGTCGCCCAGCATCGTCTCGGGGCGTGTAGTTGCCACTACCACGTGGCCGGACCCGTCGGCGAACGGGTAACGGAAGTGGTAGAGCTTGCCCGCACGTTCCTCCGCGTTCACTTCGATGTCCGAGATAGCGGACCGGCAGCGCGGGCACCAGTTGACGACGCGCGCACCGCGGTAGATGAGCCCTCGCCGCCACCACTCGAGGAACTCGTGGTAGATCGCGTCGACGTAGCTCGCGTCGAGGGTGAACCGTGCGCGACTCCAGTCGAAGGAGCAGCCGAGGCGGTGCATCTGTAGGTAGATGCGGTCGCCATACTCGCGCCGCCATTCCCAGCAGCGCTCCACGAACGCCTCGCGGCCAAGGTCGTGGCGTGTGAGGCCCTGCCGCGCGATCTCGCGCTCCACGACGTTCTGGGTGGCGATGCCCGCGTGATCGGTTCCCGGAACGCAGACCGCCAGGTCTCCCGCCATCCGCCGCCATCGCGTCAGGATGTCGAGGACCGTGCTGTTGAGCGCGTGCCCGATGTGCAAGCTGCCGGTGATGTTTGGCGGTGGGATGGTGATGCAGTAGGCGGGCCTGCCCGCTCCGGCTCCGGCCGGGTCGGCGCCGAACGCTCCGCTCTCGAGCCACCGGGCATACCAGCGCTCCTCCACCTGCCTGGCGTCGTATACTTTGGACAGCTCCATGGCCACGCACTCCTCGTGTGGTCCCTGACGCAGCAAAGCCCGCGTCCGCGGAAGGACGCGGGCCATACCCCGCGCGGTACCACCTTCGTTCCCGCAGCGCGGTGCGCCACGGGCTCTCGACGCGCGCTAACGGGCGCACCCGGCGCACTTGAGGCCGCTTCGACCGGCGTTCTGCGCGCGGCTCCAGAGCGACGTTCAGCGCGGCGAGCGCCAGGCGGGTCGCACCCATCCCCGCCCTCTCTGAGGCCCCGCGCGCTTACTCCTCTCCTTCGCAGCCAGTATGAGGTTGCCCGGCATTGTACCGATGCAGAGGACCGATGTCAAATGCCTCGGGACCCGAGTGTCCTGGCGCAGCAGGAGCGCCAAGGGCCTACGCGCAGCCCGCGTGCCGGGTCCGCGGGCACGCTCTACGTGTCGCGAGCCTCCTTCGGGCGGTACCGCCACCGGCGGTGCGCTCACCTCACCGGCCATCCAGCGACGCAGGGGTGTGATCGCGCCGAGCGTCGGGCTTCGAGCGGTTCCGAAGGAGCGGGAGGCCCTACAGGCTGCAGGCGATGGCCCGCAGTGAGCTCACCGCTCGTCGGCAGCAGAGCGTGCCATCCGATCCTGCCCGCACTCAGCCACGGTCCATGCCGGTCCGCCCGGTGGCGCGCGTCTGCGCTGACATGGCGAAGCGAGGTCCTGCAGGAACCGCGGCGTCTGTCCGCGAACCACGGAGCGGCCGCCGGCTGAGCAGCATCCGCCGTGGCCACGGAGCCCCGTGGAACACGCAAACTGGACCGCAGCCGCCCTTATCCTCGTTCTGTGCTCCGCCGTGCTGCTGTGCATACGCCAGGCGCGCGCCGGGCGCCCCGTGTTCGTGCGGCGGATCGCCGGCCTGGACGCGCTCGACGACTCCCTAGGACGCGCCACAGAGATGGGGCGTCCCATCCTCTTCAGCCCCGGATTCGGCGAGCTGAACAACATGTCCACGTTTGCCGCGCTGGCGGTGCTGGAGTACGCCGTGCGGCGGGCGGCCCGCTTCGGGCTGCGCGTACTCGTGCCGGTGCCTTCGGCTCCCGTGTTCACCGTCGTGCGCGACACGGTCCGGGACGCCTTCGCCTCTGAGGGGCGCCCAGAGCTGTTCGCGTCGGATGACGTCCTCTTCCTGTCGGGCGATCAGAACGCCTTCGCCGCGGCGGTCACCGGCATGATGGAGCGCGAGCGCGTGGCGGCCGCATTCTACTTCGGCTCCTACGGCTTCGAGTCACTGCTGCTCGCGGAGACGGGCCAGCGGATCGGTGCCATCCAGGTGGCCGCGACCGACTCGTTCTTCCAGGTTCCGTTCTTCCTGACGGCCTGCGACTACACGATCATCGGGGAGGAGCTCTACGCGGCCGGCGCCTACCTGTCGCGCGAGCCCACGCTCCTCGGGAGCCTCGTCGGTCAGGACGTAGGCAAGGCGATCCTCGCCGCCCTGCTGCTCGTCGGCGTTGCCTCCGCCGCCTACGGCGCACTCACGGGGGCCGGTGTGGATGGGTTCCATCCGCTTGTGGGCCTTCTGGGCAGGTAGCCCGTGAAACGCAGGATCATCGTCACGGTCACCTTCCTGGCTGGCCTGTACTACTTCCTTGTGTTCCTCCTGCCCCCTCGCATCGGAGGCGCTCCGGACAGCGCGGGGGCCTACGCCGCCACTGCCGCGCGCGCGGGGCTGGCCGAGCCTGAAGTCCTCTACAGCGGTGCGCGCGAAGGCGGCACGCCGCGCATTCTGCGGCTCGCGCCCGGACGACGGCCTGGCGCCGTCGCCGTTGGCCCGTCCCCGTGGCGCCGCGACGACTACCGAGGCGCCGAGCGCCCGCAGTGGGTGGCGCCCGACCGGCTCTACTACATCGGCCTCGGCTGGGACGACCGCACGCCCCGGGTCTGCCTCGCCCGCTGGCGAGACGGCGCCTGGCGCCCGGAGCCGCGGGCCGTGCTCGACCGCGGCGAGCCCGGGACGGCTGACTCGAGCGGGGTGACGTGGGTGAGCGTTCTGGCGCCCACCGCGGGCGAGCAGCTTTGGAGGGCGTGGTGTGTGGGTCGTCAGGGCGAAACGGGGCGTGTGGGGTACGCGACGTCGACCGATGGTGTCCGGTGGGAGCGCGCGGCGCTCGCGGCGGACGCACCGCACGGAGGCAGCATCGAGTCGGTGTCGGTGTGGCGATCGGGCGGCACCATCACCGGTGTCATCGTGGAGCGTGCCGCGGCGGCGGGCACTCCGCTCGCTGTCGCCGCGGTAGATGGCGCCTCAGGCCGTCTCGGGCCGCTGAGCGCGGTCCACCTGGTGGCTCCCTCCGGAGACGCCTTGGCGCCGCTTCAGGTGCTCGATGCCCGCGTGTCGGAAGGCGGGCCGGCCCCTGTTTACGCGACGCTCCTGGTCACGTGCACGCGGCCGGATGGTCGCAGGGAGGTGCGGACGGCGACGCTAACACTCGGGCCGCCGTACGTCGCATCCCTCGCCCCGCGCCCGCTCCGGGAGGCAGGCAATCGGGGCAGGTCCACGTTGCTCAACGACGTGCGGGGCCGCATCGACGACCTTGTGGTCGTGGTGGGCGCGTTCGCCGTCGGTCTCGGGCTGGTGAGCTTGGCGCAAGTCCACGGCAAGCGCGTGTTCAGACGCCGACAGGGGTGGGCGGAGAGCTCGGTCTTCTTCGTGGCGGCGGCCGCGATGGCGACCACGACAATCTACACGCGGCTCCGGCCGGATGCCGACGACTGGGGATCGCGCACGTACCAGATGCTGTTCGCCGGGCTGTTCCAGCCGCTCGGGTCCTCCATGTTCTCGCTGCTGGCGGCGTACCTGGTGTCGGCTGCCTACCGCGCGTTTCGGGTGCGGAACCTGGAGAGCACGCTGATGGCCGCATCGGCGGCGCTCATCATGCTAGGGCAGGTGCCGATCGGCAACCTGCTCACGCAGTGGCTCCCGCCGCCGGTGCAGATACCGACGGTGATGGCCTGGGTGCTGTTCGTGACGAACAACGCAGTCGTGCGCGCGGTCAACTTCGGCATCTTCGTGGGAGCGATGGCGACGGCCCTGCGCGTGTGGCTGTCGCTGGACCGTGCTGCCCTACGCGACGTCACCTGAAGCCCGGTCCGCTCCGGCACTACCACTCGGCGCCGCAGTCGAGGCACGTCCTCCGCTTGCGTGGAAAGAAGTAGAGGAAGGGCAGCGCCAGCAGGGAGAGGCAGCCGGTCAGAGGCGCCAGCGCGCACGAGAGGCACGCGAAGCCGCTCCGGTCCGCCCCCTCGGAGCGCACGCTCGACCGCGTGCTACCGCACGCCGGGCAGCGCGCACCGAAGCGGAGCATGCCGCGGATGCCATCACGGCTGGCGAGAGCGCCCGGGGTGCGAGTCGCGATCGCGATGCGGTGGTCGCTGACCGGAGGGGCAACCGTCGGCCGGCCACGAAACACGGCATCTAGCTCCGCCATGTCGCATGCCAGGAAACGGCGCCCGGTAGCGTGATCGAGTATGGTGGTCTGCGTGACAACGCGCCCCTGACGGGCCCACTCCACAAGCACGCCAATCTCTACGGGTCCGTACTCCTTGTCGTCCGCGCCGATGATCGAATACACGCGCCCAACTCCTGCGGTATCAGCCGGCTGTTCCATAGGTCATACGTGCCGCTCTCGCACCCGTTTCACGACCCGAACCCTCGCAGGCAACACGCTCCAGGTGGTAATACGCTGCCGGTGGGCCCGGAACCTGCCGGGCCAGGGGGCGACGTGCGCCGGAGTCTTGTCGGCCAGGCGGCGAATCCGGGACACCCACCCGGACGCGGGTTCGTAGACTGAGTAGGCCTCGCGAGTGCGACGCGCCATTCCATAGGGGAGGATGCTTCATGGGCTGTCCGGTATGCGGCTGGTCTGGCCGCGCCGGAGCGCACCGCTCTTGCGCCATCTGCGGTTTCACCGGGGAGAAGGACGCCAGTACATGGGACCGCGCGGCCGAAGCCTCGGCTGCGTGCGACGTGCGGCTCCTGTTGACGGACGACGAGTCGCTTCTGGGCATCACGCGCGGGCAGCTGGTCGGGGACTGGCGGCACCGTGCATCGGCCGGGCCGCGAGCGCTGCTCTGGCGATGGGCGAACCTGGCGCTTACAAGCCATCGGGTAATCGTGCAGCCGGTGGGCGGCACGGAGGGCGCCGCCCTCGGCGATGCGCACGTCGCAGCGCCACTGGCCGGTGTCGCCTCTGTATCGCTGTCCGATGCGGACGCGCTCGAGCCCGGCCGTACCGCGAGGGTTGTCGTGGATCTGCGCAACGGACAGAGGATTCGCCTGCGGGCGTCAGGCCGCCTTGCGGACGCTGCCCGGCAGCTTGTGGCGGTCTATCGGACCCTGTCGGATAGCGTGTCTCCGGCGCAGTCGTCGCCTATCAACTGTGAGGCGTGCGGCCGTGGTCTGGAACGGCCTCACGCGTTCTGTCCGTTCTGCGGCGCCCACCAGGGAGAAGCGTGACATGCCAGCTACTGTCGAAGGCCGATACCGCTTCCCGGGCATCGCGCCGGCCACTTTCGAGCATCCGCTGGACCGCGCGGCGCTGGACGCGCTTCGCCGCACGCCCGGGCTGGACACGCTCTTCAGGAAGCTGTCGTCACTGCACTTCGAGCGCCAGGTCCGGCTCTACTTCACGGGCGACAGCCTGCGCCTCTCTCCGGGTCAGTGCCCTCGGCTGTATAACCTGATGCGCGAAGCGGCGGACGTGCTCGATCTGGAGCCGCCGGAACTCTACATGATGCAGGCGCCGTTCCCGAATGCCGTGGCGATCGGCATGGACCGGTTCACGCTGGTGTGCACCACTGGCCTCGTGAATGTGCTCAACGACGATGAGCTGCGAGCCGTGATGGGGCACGAGATGGGGCACATGAAGAGCGGTCACATGCTCTATCGGACCATCGCCATCTTCCTCTCCACCCTCGGGGTGCTTGCCGCGCGCAACCTTCCGGTAGTCCAGATCCTGTCGCATGCGCTGATGTACGCCTTCTACGACTGGTTCCGGAAGTCCGAGCTGACAGCGGACCGGGCCGGTCTGCTGGTGGCGCAGGACCCCGACGTCTCGGTGCGCGTGCTGCTCAAGCTGGTGGCCGGGACGCAGGTGGCCGACCAACAACTGGACCCGGCCGAGTTCCTGAAGCAGGCGGACGACTTCGAGGACATGGACTCCAGCATCCTCAACGTGCTCTACAAGTTCGAGATGACGCGGTTCCAGTCGCATCCATTCCCGGCGCTGCGAGCGCGCGAGATCGTGCGCTGGGCGGAATCCGACGCTTACAGGGGCATCCTGTCGGGCGCATACGAGCGGGTGTCGGGCGCTGCGACCTCGCGGGTCTGTGGGCGCTGCGCCTGCCGCGTCGAGAACCCGATGTTCCGGTTCTGTCCGGAGTGCGGCGCGGAGTTGCCCGGCTGAGTCAGAAGCTCATCAGGTCGTACTCGCGCAGGCCGATGGGGTAGAGCGGCGGCTCGCCGCGCAGGCAGCGCTCGAGGTCGTCGATCGCGGTGCGCGCCAGGTGGGGGAGATCGTCGGTCGTCGGCCCGGCGATGTGCGGAGTCCAGAGGACGTTGGGCATCGAGCGCAACGGGTGCTCCGCCGGCAGGGGCTCCGGCTCCGTCACGTCGATGGCGATCAGCAGGCGTCCGGTGGCTGCCTCGGCCGTCAGCGCCTCCGTGTCGACAAGCCGGCCGCGGGCGGTGTTCACGAGCACGGCGCCGTCGGGCATCCACGCCAACTCCCTGGCGCCGATTAAGCCCCGCGTCGCCGGGATGTCGGGCGCGTGCAGCGAGACCACCTTGCTCTCGCGGAGCAGGCGCTCGAGCCCGACGGGTTCGCCGCCGCCGGCACGAACCGCCTCCTCCGGGAGCGCAGGATCGAAGACGAGGACGCGACAGGCGAAGGGTGCGATCAGGTTAAGGAATAGGCGGCCCACGCATCCGAGCCCGACGATGCCGATCGTCTTACCGTAGAGCGTCTCGCTCTCGGGCCGGTCGGCGCCCCGGAGGTAGTAGGCGCGGCAGCGCTCATCGCCCACGAAGGCAGGCATCCGCCGGAGCAGCGCGAGCGTGCTCATCAGGGCGTGCTCGGCCACCGTGCGCGCGATCGCGGCTCGCGCGCTGGTCACGACGACGCCGCGCTCAATGAGGCTGCGCGGCAGCATCCGGACAGTGCCAGCCGAGTGCGCCACGACCTTCAGTCGGGTGGCAGCCGCCGCCTGCGCCTCGGTGGGCGGACGCACGCCCCAACCCGTGAGCACGGCGTCGGCCTGTGCCCAGAGCGACCCGTACTCGGTGTCGGAGAGCTCGCCCGGCCGTGGGCAGAAGGTCACGTCGCACAGCGCCCTGAGGCGAGCCTCCAGTTTGGGCGTCATGATGCGCGCGTAGGTGCTCTCCGGTATGGCGCACAGTATCCGGTTCAGGCGCTGCCCTCCTTCACCCAAGCGTGCTGCGGGTCGTCGGCCCATGCGCCGTACTTCCGGCTGTCGCCAGCCAGCACCCACAGGTAGAACAGGCTGTAGCCCGGTGCGCCGACCACCGGGTGGTACCCACGGGGCACGACGACGGCGTCGCCGTCGCGCACCACGAGGGTCTGGTCGAAAGGCGCCGGATCATCGGCCGCCGTGTAGACGCGCTGGATGCCGAACCCCGTCGGAGGGTCGAGGCGGTACAGATAGACCTCCTCCATCGGCTCCTCGCCGGGTCCGTACGCGTCGTGCTTGTGCGGCGGGTAGCTGGACCAGTTGCCCGGCGGGTTGATGGTCTCACCCACGATGAGCCGGTCCGCGCGCACGTTGTCACCGACGCCTGTGACCACGGTGCGCCGCCAGTTGCCTTGGCCCACGCTCCTCACGACCGTCTCCTCGGGGTGGACGAACGCGGCCGGATGCACATCGCGTGCCGGCGCGAAGGCGACCGCCGCCGCCATCGGCGTCTGGTCGGCGAACAGATGGACCCGGCTATCGCGCGAAGCGTAGACGAGCGTGGGCCTGCCGGCGAAGACGGTGGGTCGGATACCGATCTCGGGGAAGTGGGCGTCGCCGCCAGGTCCCTCGACGCGCACGGTGCACTTCCCGGAGAAGATGTCGATCACCAGCTCGCGATCTCCCGTCTCGGTGTGCCACTCCTCGCCGGGATCCTCGATCGACAGAAGGCCCACCTCCAGGTGCCGGAGCGGCTCCGACTGCGGCGAGCAGATGCGTGTATAGACGCCCGCGCGCGGCCGGGCAGGTACGTGCAGGGATGGCATGGGCGGCTCCGGGACCGGCTGGCAGTGGGGGCGCCCACATAGTTTGCGCGGCGTGCGCGCCATCTCCTGCTGCTTGCAGCGGCGCCCTGGTTCCGTTTGACCGACCCTAGGGCCGAGGGTACAATCGCCGCATGGCCTCGGAGGCGCCTTCCCTGGAGCCGTCAGCGGCGCGTCGCGTCGCCAGCGCGACCGGCATCATGATGGCCGCGATCCTCGCGAGCCGATTGCTGGGGCTCATCCGCGACGCCGTCATCTCCGCGCTGTTCGGCCAGGGCTACTGGTCCGACATCTACTACGCGGCCTTCCTCGTCCCGGACCTGCTGTTCTTCCTGATCGCGGGCGGCGCTCTGTCGTCGGCGTTCATCCCGGTATTCACCGAGAAGCTGACTCGCGGCGACACCGAGGGGGCCTGGCGGCTGTTCAGCACAATCGCCAGCGTCATGTTCGTGGTGGTGAGCGCGTTCGTGGTCGCCGGTGAAGTGTTCGCGGTGCCGCTCGTCGCGCTGATCGCAGGCGGTTTCGATCCATCGAAGGCTGCCGCGACGGCGGAGCTAACTCGCATCGTCCTTCCGGCGCAGATATGCTTCTTCCTGGGCGGGCTGATGATGGGGGTGCAGAACGCCCACGGCCGGTTCTGGGTACCGGCGCTCGGTCCCATCGTCTATAACCTCGGGATCATCGCCGGCGGGGTGGCCCTGGCGCCGTGGCTGGGGCCCGCGGGGTTGTGCTGGGGCGCACTCGCGGGCGCCGTAGTGGGGAACTTCGCGCTCCAAGCCTGGGCGGTGCGCCGGCTCGGAGGACGTTTCCGGCTGCGGTTCGACGCGCGCAGCCCGGACGCGATGCGCGTGTGGAGGCTGATGCTGCCCGTCGTCCTGGGCCTCGCGCTTCCTCAGGTAAGCATCCTCATCAACCGCGCGTTCGCGTCGGCTCTCGGCGACGGGCCCATCTCTGCTATCACCCGCGCGAACATGCTGATGCAGGTACCGCTTGGGGTTTTCGCGCAGGCCCTGGGAGTGGCGATCCTCCCCACGCTGTCGGCTCAGGCGGCCGCTGGCCAGATCACGCAGCTTCGCGCCACGGCGGCTGCCGGCGTCCGCACGCTGCTGTTCCTCACCATCCCGGCCTCGGCGCTCATGGTCGCCCTCGCCGAGCCGATCGTGCGTATGGTTCTGGAGCAGGGGCTGTTCGGGCCGCAGGACACGCGGATGGCCGCCACGGCCCTTGTCTACTACTCGGTGGGCATCTTCGCATGGTCGGCGCATGCGGTGCTCGCGCGCGGCTTCTACGCCGTGCAAGACACGCGGACGCCCGTGGTGATCGGGACGGCGGTGACCCTTGTGTTCGTCCCGATGAACTGGCTGTTCATGGCTCCGCTCGGGTTGGGGTACCGGGGGCTTGCCCTCGCGACGACCATTGCCGCAATCCTGCACATGCTCGTGATGCAGCGTGTGCTGAGCCGTCGCCTGGGCGGGTTTGAGGAGGCGCGACTGGTCTCATCGCTTGCGCGAACCGTTCCTGCGTCCGCGCTGGCCGCTGCCGCCGCGTGGGGCGCCCGCGTGGCGATGGAGAGGGCGCTGGCCGGGGGCGCCGTGAGCACGCTGAACATGAAGCTGGAGACGCTGGCCGTCCTGGCCGTCGCCAGCGGCGCGGGTGTGCTGGTCTATGCGGGGACGGCAGCGCTGCTGCGCAGCGAGGAGCTTCGCTATGTCCGCTCCCTGCTCAGCCGGCGCCGGCCCGGGCAGACCGAACCCGAGCACTCGGCGCCCTGATCGCGTCGCCCCAAAGGAGCAGGCCGGCTCCTGGCGTGGTCGCCGACGCGCCGGCCTGCACACGTCCTACTGCCCAGGAGCGGGGAGCTCGCCGTAGGCTGGCAGCGTCTGCAGGCGCGGGTCTTGCAGGTAGCCGCCCACCGTGAAGTGGTAGAGGCTCTGCCAGGCGTCGTCCCTCAGTCCGAGCAGGCGGTGTACGAGATCGTCGAAGTAGCACCCGATGCCGGTGCCGCGCAGGCCGGCCGCCTCCGCCTCGACGTACAGCACCTGGCCGATGAGGCCACACTCCCAGTAGAGGCGGGGGTACATCCAGGGGCGCTCTCCGACCACGTGACCGAACCGCGTCAGCATGGCGACCGCGAATGCGCCGTCCGAGGTGATCTCCTGGCCGGCGTTGACGGCGCCGGCGGCCGCTTGCACCTCACCCGTGGCGAGGAGCATCAGGCCCTGTTTGCCTGATGCACCGCTCGCCGGCGCCCAGTGGAACGCGGGGTCGAGCGCCAGTCGCAGCTCCGCCGACAGCGCCCCGTCGCGCGGGAGGAGGTAGATCCCCGGCTCAAGGCCCTCGACCCGGTGGACGAGCAGCGCGAGCGCGGCATGCGGCGCGACCCCGAGAACCGAGTAGGGCCACCGGTCCCCGCGCAGTCGGCCGAGCAGGCGCGCGAACGCTGCCTCCGTCATGCGTGAGACGCCGTCCATGGCGGCGGCGCTGCGGCGCGATCGGAAGAGGCGCGATGCCGGCAGACCGCGGTCGGGGCCGTCCCGATGCCCATCGGCCGCCGGTGCGCCGGCGTCGAGCGCCAGGTCGCCGGGCGTGCGCCACGCGGCCATCGCGTCGTGGATGAGCGGCCACTCCCGGTGCGCGGCGCTCAGCTGGTTGGCCGTACCGGCCCGCGGCGTGCGGCGCAGGCTCTCCACGGCTCGGGGTGCCAGGCGCCAGCCCGGGGGCAGAGGCGCCGCCGGTGACGGCGAGGCGACGAGCACGACGTCGGCGTGTTCCGCATCCGGGCCGGTGGGCGACTCTCCTCCGAAGACGATCGCGGCAAGGTCACCAGACGGCACTGCGCCGGCGACCTGAAGATCGAACCCGGTGGCGCGTGCTGCGAGAGCGAGCGCCCCGATTGCGTGTCCGAGGTCGAGCTGGCAGTAGCGCAGGGCACGCTCGCCGTACTTCCAGGCTGTCCGCCACGGGATGCTCGTGAGCGCGACCAGGAACGCGCCCTCCGGAAGGTCGGCCGCCAGCTCGGACCAGGCCTCGTGTGCGGCACAGAGCTGCTCGAGCGCGTGGTCGAGCGGGCGGTAGTGCCAGAGGGCGGGCGAGTCACTCAGTCCCTCGATTGGGCCGGCGAGCAGGTAGGCCTCGGTGGGGTGCAGGTTGCCGCTCGATGGGTTGACGCGCACCGCCCATGTGTCGCCCGAGGAGACCCGCTTCCACGCGCTGATGGCCAGCGAATCGCGGAGCAACCGGCTCACGAGCGCGCGGCTTGGCCCGGGCGCGCCGTGGCGCTCGCCAGCGAAGAGCGAGTCGTAGGTCGGCTCCGGCGCATCGTCGACGCGGTCCAGGTTTCCGATGGGCGCGCCTTCGTAGCGCCTGAACGGGTCCGGCCGAGTCGCCCAGTCCAGCGCGTCAGGCCCCGGGGCATACCGGTCGGGCATGTGCTTCGTGCGCTCGTGGGCGGCCAGGACGAGGTTGGCGGCGGCGCTGCGGGCGTTGTCAGTCACGGTTGTCCCCCGAGCGCCCCGGCTGCGACGCCGGGGGGAGCGCGGACCGCGCGCCGGAGGGTGCGCGGCGCAGCGACAGCACCACGCTCCGCGCGCGACCCAGGGCCTCACGGTACAGCTTACGTAGTTGAGCACGGGTAGGGCGTTCCCCGTGGGCGTAGAGGCGCGTGGCCGCGATGCCGACCGCGTAGGTGCCGGCGTATGCGATGGCGCCGCGGGCAACCACCCCGATGCCGCCCGGGACCAGCATGACGAGCTCGCGTGCGAGCGTGCGCCACCCGAAGGCGTTTCCGAGCAGCGGCGGCAGGTCGCGCGAGCGCTCGCGGAGATCGAGCGTGCGCCCGTGGACCGCCGCCAGACGGAGGAGCATCATGGCCTGGTTCTTGGTCAGCAGCACGATGTCGCCCAGGATCGCCGTGGGAACCAGCGCGCCGAGGAGAGGGAAGACGCCGGGCAGCGCGTTCAGCATGGCGAGATGCGCGTTCGCCACAGCAGTCTCATGCACGATCCGGTGTGCGACCGAGGCGCGGATGCCGGGGAAGCGGCGTGCGAGGGAGACCTGTAGGTCGCGCCGGTCATCAAGCACGCGCTCGATCACGCGGTCCCAGCCGCCGAGATCGTCCACGCTGTAGAGCGGCAGGCCCGCTGGCGCGTTGATCCTCCCGCCTCCGGCATCTATCACCACGTCGTAGGAGCCGCTCTCGCTGGGGAAGCCGTGTTCCGGAGCGGTGGAATCGAAGAGGCGGATGGCCGGGTGCGTGGTGCGCGTTTCACCGGGGTAGAGGAGGGCGAGCGCCCGGGCCCGGTTCTCCGGCTCACCGACCAGGGCGAGCGCGAAGGGGCGGCCGGCCTCCTGTGCTACCTCGGACACCGACACACTGCTCAGGATGCGCCAGAACGAGCGCGCCTGCTGAGCCCCTCGTTCCATTCCCAGTCGCATCAACGCCTCCGTGGTATGGCTCATCCAACGGCGCGCAGGGAGAGCGCGCCCATGCGTCCAATCCCGCTGCGCCGCGCCGCTTGCCGGCAGTCCCTGAACCGAGGAGCGCCTCGCATGCCCGTCTTCGAGATGCCGCTGGCCGATCTGCACCGCTACGAGGGCCGCAACCCGCGCCCCGCCGACATGGACGTCTACTGGGAACGCGCGCTCGCCGAGATGCGCTCCGTCGATCCGCGCGTCGAGTTGCGGCCGGTACCGCATCCGTCAGTGGTCGCCGAGTGTTTCGATCTGTTCTACACGGGGGTCGGCGGCGCCCGCGTCCACGCCAGGTACCTGCGCCCGCGGCATGCCACTGCGTCCCACCCGGCCGTGGTGCTGTTCCACGGCTATTCCGGGAACGCGGGCGACTGGTTCGACAAGCTGGGATACGTGGCCCAGGGCTTCAGTGTCGCGGCTCTCGATTGCCGCGGGCAGGGCGGTCGGTCGGAGGACGTGGGCGGAGTGCTCGGCAACACGCTCAACGGGCACATCATCCGCGGCCTCGACGACTCGCCGGACAAGCTGCTGTTCCGCTCCATATATCTGGACTGCGCCCAGCTCGCGCGCATCGTGATGGACATGCCGGAGGTGGACCCCTCGCGCGTGGGCGCCACGGGCGGCTCTCAGGGCGGCGGGCTGACGCTCGCCTGCGCCGCTCTCGAGCCGGGCATCCGGCGAGCCGCGCCCATCTACCCCTTCCTGTGCGACTACCAGCGCGTCTGGGAGATGGATCTGGCCACGGGCGCCTACGAGGAACTGCGCCGTTATTTCCGCCTCTTCGACCCGCTGCATGAGCGCGAGGCGGAGGTCTTCACACGGCTGGGCTACATCGACAACCAGCACCTCGCGGAGCGCATCCGGGCGCGCGTGCTGATGCCGATCGGTCTGATGGACACCATATGTCCTCCGTCGACGCAGTTCGCAGCCTACAACAGGATACTCTCCGAGAAGGAGTTGGTGATCTACCCGGACTACGGGCATGAGGGGTTGCCTGGTGTCGCCGATCGGGTGTTCGAGTTTCTGTGCGGGCTGTAGCCGGCCGCGCGGGAGTGCCGGGCCCACGGCTCGGCGGAGGGCCGCGCGGTTGCGCCGGCGCTGCGGTGCGGGCGGTGGGGGCAGCCGGCGGTAGGAGGAGGGTCTCGATGGCGTTTGACGAGGGTCAGCCCGCCCCCGACTTCATGACGGCGAAGGCGGATGGCCACACGGAGGAGGTACTGGAGGCGGTGCGAGGCCTGGCGGGCTAACCGTCGGTCTCTGCATGGTCGAGGCGCAGTGTATACAAATATTGACATATCTCTGAGCTCAGTATATACTTGTCCACGTATTTCGATTCGGAGGAAGCGGGCCGTTCGGGGAGGGCGCCATGCCAGTCGGCTGTTTCGTCGCACCGCAGCTCGGAATCGCCGCGGAACGCGCGCGGCGGCCGGACCTGGCATGCGCGCCTCTCATCCTCGTCTCGGAGGAGGGGACGGTTCGGGCGGCCTCCGACGAAGCAGCGGCGCGCGGCGTGTGCGAAGGGAACCGGACCGCGGGCGCCCGTACCCTCTGCTCGGATGTGGTGGCGCTGCCCTACGACCCCGAGTGTTGCGAGGCGGCGGCTGCGTCGATACGCGACGCGCTGGCGGTGGAGAGCTCCTTCGTGGAGCCGGATGGGCCGGAGCTCTGCTTCGTCGAGTTCGACGGGCGAGATGTCGTGTCTCGCTGTCGGAGCCTGCGCGAGGTAGCGGAAGCGGCCGCGGGCGTGCCGATCTGGGCGGGGCTGGCGCGCAACAGGCTCGTGTCCGAAGCGGCGGCGCTTCGGCGGGAGGAATCGCGTTTCACGGTGGTGGCGCCCGGCCGCGAGGCCGCCTTTTTGGAGCAGACGCCCGTCGATCAGGTCCGGCGTTTTGACGCACGCCTGCTGGACGAGATGCGCCGGCTCGGCATCCAGACGCTGGTCCCGCCGGCGATCATGCCGGTCATCACGATCTCGCGCGAGTTCGGCGCGGGCGGCAGCACGATCGCGGAGATGCTCGCGTGCCAGCTCGGCGAGGGCTGGCAGGTCTGGGACCGCCAGGTACTCAATGCTGTCGCCGAGAGCGGCCAACTGCGCAGCGACATGGCGGTGGTGCTCGACGAGCGCACCCAGACCTGGATCGAACGCATGGCGGCCAATCTGCTCAACGTGCGGACCACCGACCCGACCTTCTATCGTCAGCACCTGGCGCAGGTG
>DATIKM010000140.1:0-18045 GCA_035477595.1 Chthonomonadales bacterium | reverse complement strand
CCAGGCGCGGAAGGTGATGTGGTCGTCGCGCTGAATGGGTGCGGTGAGGAGCTGCCCGAAGCTGATGGACCAGGGGGCGCCCCCGGCAGGCGGCGACGCCTCGAGCCGGGCCGCTCTCGTGTGCCCGGCCACGCTGGCCGGCACGACCGTCGCGCGCAGCTCCGGGCCGCTGTGGCCCGTCCAGTGCGCGGCGACGCCTTCGGCGAAGTCCCCGTTGCGGATCAGGCTCGCCGGAGCGGCCTGGGCGGCCGCGACCCCGAGCGCGAGTAGCATGGCGGACAGCATGTAAGCACCTCCTTCGCCGGCCGGCGTCACCGGGCGCCCCATCGGCGCCCACCGCCCTGCCAGCCCAGATAAACTTCGACGCGGCGCCGCCCCGCGCCTGCATGCGTCCAGGCGACCGCGCGCAGGAGTCCGGCCCCACGATCCCGAACGGCGCCCGGGCCGGAGAGGCGAAAGGAGGCAGCCATGGAACCCCGTTTCGAGGAGCGCGCGGCGCTCCGCCTGGTGGGACTGGAGACGCGGATCCAGCTCGCGGAAGCGGACTGGGGTGCGCTCTGGGGCGCCTACCATCAGCGTTACGACGAGCTGGCGCCCCTCGGCGTGGACCCTGGCTGCTGGGGCGCCTATTTCGGCTGCGGTCAGGATGGCTGGGTCGACTTCCTCGCCGCGACGGCGGTTGGGCCGGACACGGCGCCGCCGTCCGGGATGGCCGTCCGGCACGTGCCGGCCTGCCGCTGGGCGGTCTTCGAGTGCGCGATGCCCGAGATCGGCGCCACCTGGTGCGCCATCTACAGCGAGTGGCTGCCGCACTCCGGGCTCGTGGAGCGGCCGGGCGTCCCGGCGATGGAGTACTTCGCCCCGGATGCGCACACCGGCGGGAGCCCCGTCCTGATCATGGCGCCCGTTCAGGACGCGTCGTAAGTGCGCGCGCTAACCACAGCGGCCGCGCTCCTCGCCTGCGGCGCCGCCGCCGCCGAGCCGGTAACGGTGACGGTTGACCCCGCGCGCGTCCTCGTGCCGCGCTGGGAGGGCTTCGGCTCCAGCCTCTCGTGGTGGGCCGTCTACATCGGCGGATGGCCTGAGCCTGCCCGCCGCGAGGCCGTACGGCTCCTCTTCTCCCGCGACCCCGACGCCCTAGGATGGAACATCGCGCGCTACAACGCGGGCGGCACGTCGCCGGAGACGGACCCCGCGCGCTTCCGGCCGGGGGGGCGCGTCCTGGTGACGCTCGACCGCGACGGCACGTGGCTGCCGGAGCGCGACCGGTCCCAGATCGAGACCCTGAGGCTCGCGCGGCGGTTTGGGGCGGACCGCTTCGAGCTCTTCGTGAACTCGCCGCCGTACTGGATGCTGCGCAACGGCGACACGCGCGGCGGGCCCGGCGGTGGCGAGAACCTGGTTCCGGAGCGTGCCGAGGAGTACGCGGACTGGCTTGCCGAGATCATCCCCCGCGTGGAGCGGGAGGCAGGGGTCCGCTTCACATCGGTCGCGCCCTTCAACGAGCCCTCGGCGGACTGGTGGAACCCGGCGACGAGCAGCCAGGAGGGCAGCCGCATCGACCCGCCGCTGCAGGCGCGCGTGCTCTCGGCGCTCCGGCGCTCGCTGGATCGCGCGAGACTGCGCACGCTCATTGCCGCCTCGGACGAGCACAACCCGCACACCGCGCTGCGCACGCTCGAATGGCTCACGTCGAAGGAAGGCGGCAACCTCGACGCGCGCACGCTGCAGCGGCTCAACGTGCACACCTACTGGGGCTGGGAGTGGCAGGACCGCCTGCGCGAAGCGGCGGCCGCCCGCGGCGTGCCCGCCATCTGGATGTCGGAGGTGACGCACCGCGAGTGGGCGCCGCCAGGCTACGTGCCGCGCGACATGCGCTCTGCACTGCCCATCACGCGAGGGATCGTGAACGACGTGAAGCGCCTGCGGCCCACGGCGTGGGTCTACTGGCAGCCGATCGAGCCGCTCGAATGGCAGCTCCGGTTCACCTACACCTACGGTCTGATGCAGGCCGCCGTTGACCGGCCGGTCGAGTGGGAGGGCCGCGCGTGGCAGCCCGGCGAGCTCGTGAAGGCCAAGGGCTTCTACGCCATGATGCAGTTCAGCCGCTTCATCCGGCCCGGCGACCGGATACTGGAGACCGACGACTTCTGGAGCCTGGCGGCCCTCGACCGGCGCGGCCGTCGGCTGACCGTGGTGGTGCACAACGACACCAGTGACGCGAAGGCCTACGCATTCGACGTGTCGCGGCTCGGGCGGCGCGCGCGGGCCGTGAAGCGCTGGCGCACGCAGGACGACACCGGCGGTGTGCGGTGGGACTGCCGTGAGATGCCGCCACTCACCACGCGGGACGGTCGGTTCGAGGACACTGTACCGCCCCGCTCCGTGACCACCTACGTGCTCGACTGACGACTTCCGCCAAGGAGGGTCCCGACTTGACCCCACGCGAGCGCTTCATCGCCGCCCTCGAGCGCCGGCCGCTCACCGGCCGCGTGCCGCACTTCGAGCTCGTCTTCTTCCTCACCATGGAGGCGTTCGGGAAGGTCCACTTCTCCCAGCGCCACTACGGCCAGTGGGACCAGATGGAGGAGAAGGAGCGCCAGCTACACCGCAACCAGATGGCGGACCTCTACATCGAGACCGCCGAGCGGTACGAGCACAGCGCCATCTTCCTCCACCCCAACCCCGGCTCGCCGGAGGAGACATTCCGGCTCATCGATCTGGTGCGCGAGAAGGCGGGCAACCGGCACTTCCTCATGATGCACGGCGACGCCACCTACTCCATCCCCGGCGGCACGGAGATGGAGGCGTTCGCCTACCGGTTGGTGGACGAGCCGCAGAAGGTCAGGCAGGAGGCCGGCGCAATGGTGGACCACCAGCTCGCCTGGGCGGAGCGGCTCCGCGACCACGGCGGGCTGGACGGGTTCGCCCTCTGCTCGGACTACTGCCTCAACGACGGCCCCTTCCTCAGCCCGCGCCAGTTCTCCGAGTTCGTTACCCCCTACCTCGCACGCCTCGTGCGCGGCCAGCGCGACCTCGGCTTCCACGTGATCAAGCACACCGATGGCAACATCATGCCGATACTCGACCAGCTCGTGCAGGCCGAGCCCCACGCGCTGCACTCCATCGACCCGCAGGCCGGGGTCGACATCGCTGAGGTGAAGCGCCTGGTGGGCGACCGCGTCTGCCTGATCGGCAACGTGAACTGCGGTCTGCTCGACTCGGGCACGGACGCGGAGGTGGTTGAGAACGCGCGCTACGCGCTGGAGAGCGGGATGCCGGGCGGCGGCTACATCTTTTCCACGAGCAACTGCGTCTACACCGGGATGCGCCTGGCTCGCTACGAGCTGATGCTCGACGCGTGGCGCCAGTACGGGAACGCCGCGTAGCCGGCGCCACGCGGACCCTCGGGTGCGCCCGTGACCATGACCTCGCCTTCGCGCCGGATGCGCTTTGGCTACTACGATGTCGCGGCGTTCTTCGCCTTCAGCGCCTATGCCTCCGCCTCCGTTGTGGCGCCGGTCTCGCTCGTCCTGATCGCTCGCGACCTCGGCTTCCCCCTGGAGGAGGGCGGCATGAGCGCCGGGGGAGCGCTGCATCTCGGCCGCACCGTGCCCATGGTCGCAGCCATGCTCCTCTGCGGGTTCGCCGCCGGGCTATGGGGCTGCAGGCGCACCTTCGGCGCGGCGGTGCTGCTGATGGGCATTGGCATCGGGCTGTGCTCGATCGCACCGGTCTACGGCGTGCTCTTTCTCGCGCTCCTCGTGGCGGGCGTCGGCGAGGGGGTGATCGAGGGCCTGGCGACGCCCTTCGTCCAGAAGCTGCACCCGGACGAGCCGGGACGCTACATCAACTTCACCCACGCCTTCTGGTCGGTGGGCGTGTTGGTAACGGTGCTGAGCGCCGGCGCGTTGCTCGCCGCGGGCGTGTCGTGGCGGCTGGTGGTGGGTGCGGTGGCGCTCCTTGCCGCCGTACCAGCCGTGATGTTGCTACTGCCGCAGCGGGAGGGCAGGCGCTACCCGGACAACCCGGAGCCGCTCCGCTGGCGCGCGGTGTGGGAGCGTGCGGCGGCCATCCTCCGCACGCGCCGGTTCTGGCTCTACTTCGGGGCGATGTTTCTGGCGGGCGGCGGCGAGTATGGCCTGACCTTCTGGACCGCGAGCCACATCCAGCTCCACTTCGGCGCATCGGCGTGGGCGGGCGGCGTGGGCACAGCCTGCTTCGCGGCGGGAATGATCGCCGGGCGGACCGGTTGGGGTTATCTCCTGCACCAGCGCCACCTGCGCGCGCTGGTCCTTTGGTCGGCGCTCATCGGTGCCGTAGTGACCCTCGGCATCCCACACGCGGGCAGCCTGGGCGTGCTATACGCGATGCTGCTTGTGGCCGGGGTGGCCACCGCGCCATTCTGGCCGAGCATCCAGAGCCACTGCGCCGACCGGATGCCGCGCGCCGACGCGACGATGCTCTTCATCCTGCTCTCGTGCGCGGGCATCCCCGGATGTGGGTTCATCACGTGGCTGATGGGGTATGTGGCGAACCAGGCCGGCGGCCTGGGGCCGGCGTTCGTTGTGGTGCCGGCCTGCTACCTGGCGCTGGCGGCTCTCGTGCTGGCGGACCGGCAGCGTGACGCGCCGCCCCACGCTCCACGCGGCGACGCTGCGTGATCCCCTGCGACAACGGCTCTGCCTGAGCGAATGGAAGCGCGGCCCACGGCGCGGCGCCGGGCGTGTCGTGGCGGCTGGCGTTGGGTGCGGTGGCGCTCCCTTCCGCCGTACCAGCCGTGATGTTGCTCCTGCCGCAGCGGCCCGCGATGGCGTCGCGGTGTTCCCGCGGGCGGGCCGCTCCGTCTGAACCGGTGCCAGGCATTGCGACGAGGAATGGAGGATGGCGCCGATGGAACCGCGGGTCTCACGCCCGATGAGCCTTCGCGCTCTCGCCACGTTCGCTGTGCTGCTGTCGTGCGTGTGGCTCATCGTCACGGGCACGCTTCTCTACCTCAAGCCTGCCTTCATGCGCCAGCTATCGCCGTACCGGCACGCCTGGAGTGACCTGCACATCGCGGTGAGCATCGTGCTCATCGTCGCCGCAATCGTGCACCTATTCTGCAACTGGGGTGCACTCAAGGCATACCTGACGCGTCGGTCTGGCGGGTCGGGGGTTCGATGGCGCGAGCTCGCCACCGTCACCGCATGCCTCTGCCTTGTCACCTTCGCGGTGTTCGCGGGCTTCTGCCGGCTCTCCGACCTCGTGGACCACGGCGGCCCGCCGCCTGGCGTCGGGGAGCGGTTGGGCCGTGGCGACGGGCCGCCGCGCGGCGGATCACTCCCGCCGAACGCTCTCGAACGCCCGGGCAGGCAACCGGATGCCGATCCGCTGAGGCGCGGCGCCGACTGACACCCCTGGACCGCGCCGCCGCCGGTCGGCCCCGGACCGCGCTGCGGTGAGGGAGGCGGGGCCCCGAGCCGGCGCGGTCGCCACCCCTCCACGGACGCGATGGCGCCCACTTAGGGACGGCTGCGCCCCGCGTTGTCGCCTCCGGCTGAGCCGGCGCCCGGAGGAGGGATTGGGGCCCGTGATGCATGAGCATTGGGTGGGAGGAAAGAGGCCATGCTGCTCGAGGGAAGGACCGTCATCGTTACGGGGGGCGGGCGGGGGATCGGCGCGAGCATCAGCCGGATGCTCGCCCGCCACGGCGCCGCCGTCGCCATCGTCTGCCACACCGGGCGCGCCAAAGCCGAGGCCACCGCGGAGGAGATCGGCGCCGCAGGAGGGCGTGCGGCCGTATACTCCGCCGACGTGCGCCACGCGGCCGCCGTCGCAGAGATGGCGTCTGCGGTGCGCGTCGACTTCGGCCGCATCGACGGCCTTGTGCACAACGCCATCGCGGGCGCGCAGGCCGGAGCGCTGGCCGACTCCGACCACGCCGGCTACCAGAACATGCTGGACTACGGCTGCCACGCGGTGGTCAACCTCGTGCGTGCCGTTCGGCCCGCCATGCGCGAGCAAGGCGGCGGCCGCATCGTGAACATCGTGACCGAGCTCTGGAACATGGCGCCGGAGGGCTGGTCGATGTATGTCGCCGGGAAGGGCGCGATGGTCGGCCTGTCACGCTCGCTCGCCAACGAGCTCGGTCCCGAGAACATCACCGTGAACATGGTTGCGCCGGGCTGGATGGCCGATGAGAAGGTGGACGCAACCTCGGACTCCTCCGTCCGCTTCGGTCAGACGCTGCCGCTCCGCCGCCATGGCAGCGCCGACGAGATCGGCAATGCCTGCGTCTTCTTCATGAGCGACCTGGCCTCGTACGTCACCGGCGCCTACCTGCCCGTGACGGGCGGGCGCGTCACCCAGATGGGCGCCTGACCGGGCGCACGTCGCGCGCTGCGCTCCGCGAGTCCGGAGCGCGGGAGCCCAGCAACCATGCCTGAGCCCCTCGGTATCGGCGTCGTCGGCGCCGGCAGCATCGGCATCCGCGGCGCCCTCGAGCACCTCTGCCTGCCGGACGTGCAGCACCGCGTACGCCTCGCCGCTGTCTGCGACCCCGCGCCAGGGCGCGCCGCGGCGGCGGCCGCGAAGTACGGCGTCGCGCACTGGTACCTCACGCTGGACGAGCTGCTTGCGGACCCGAACGTCGACGCGGTGACCCTCGGCTCGCCCATCGGCCTGCATTACGAACAGGGCCTCGCCGCCATCCGCGCCGGCAAGCACGTCCACTTCAACAAGACGATGACCACCGCCGCCGCGGATGCGACCCACCTCATCGAGGAGGCCGCCGCGCGCCACGTGCGGCTGGTGGCCTCGCCCGGCCAGATGCTCCGGCCGTTGCAGAGGCGCATTCGCCGGCTCATCCAGGAGGGCGCCATCGGCGCGCTCGCGTGGGCGGCCACCGGGTCCGCGTTCGGCGCCTACCACGAGAGCGAGCGAGTGCGCCAGGGCGACGACGCGCTCACGAACATCGACCCCTCGTGGTACTGGCGCAAGCCGGGCGGAGGGCCGATGTACGACATGACGGTCTACGGCCTGCACAGCCTGACCGGCGTTCTCGGCCCCGCGAAGCGCGTCACCGGCATGTCGGGCGTTCGCGTTCGCGAGCGCTTGTTTCGCGGCCAGACGACGATCTGTGACGCTGACGACAACACTTTCCTCGTAGCTGACTTCGGCGACAGCGTGTACGCCTACGTGTACGGCGCGGCAGCCGGAATGCTGACCGGATTCGGCGGCGGCACCTATCTCGGTACAGGCGGCAGCATAGCCGGCGACCGCCTGAACGGTGAGCCAATCGACTACCCGGGCCGCGACCTCGTGGAACGCCTCGGGCGCGGCGACAACGTATTGCTCCCGCACGTGAAGGGTCGCCACGCCGAGATGGAGGAGGCCCACGTGTTCGAGGACATCCTCCAGCTCGTGGACTGGGTGCGCGACGGCACGCCGAGCATCTGCACCGCCGAGCACGCACGCCACGTCATCGAGATACTCGAGGCCGGCTACCGCGCCGCCGAGACCGGCGTGACCCAGGCGCTGACCACGAGTTTCGTTCCCGCTCCGGGCGAATGACCACCGGAGCGTGGCCGCCGGCCCCTTAGGGACCTGTGCCGCGCGCCGCTCACCCGTTCGCCGAGAGCGCGAAAGGAGACGCGGAGCCATGGCCGGACGTACGTCCTCAGCCCGAAGGGCAGACCGGTGTGTGCTGGAAGGCTTGCCGCGCGTCGGCTTCTACGACGGCTCGGCGGCGCCCGAGGACAATCTGCTTCCGTCGTGCGTGAAGTCGTTCCTGCAGTATCGCGGGGAGGACCTGGGCTTCCGCTCGCGACGTGGCAAGCGCAACCCGTGGCACGACCTGCACTGTTGGCTGCTCGGCATGTCTGGTGGTTCGTTCCGCATGGTGGTGGCGCGCGACGAGTGGAGCATGGCGGACGGCGCGCCGTGGTCGTTCACAGAGGATGGCCTCGACCCGGCCCAGCGCGCTCTCGCGGCGGCCGGCTACGGCTGCGAGGCGTCGGTTAAGCCCGCCTTCGCCGCGAAGAACGGGATGCTGGCCCGCGACCGGCCGACGGAGGCGGCGTGGCGCCGGCGCATCGTTGAGAGCATCCGCGACCTCGACCGGCCCGTCATCGCGATGGGGGTGATCGGGCCGCCGGAGCCATGCCTCATCACGGGATACGACGACGGCGGCGCCGTGCTCCTGGGGTGGAACGCGTTCCAGGGCATGGCGGAGACGGCCCGCGGCGTCGAGATCGAGCCCTCCGGGTACTTCCGCAAGCGCGACTGGTTCCGCAGCACGCAGGGCCTCCTCTTCATCGGCGAGAAGCAGCCCCGTCCGCCGCTCCCTGACCTCTATCGCGAGGCCCTCGCGAACGGGCTGCGTATCCTGCGCTCCCCCAGCGTGCGCGGGCGGCTGGCCGGTCAGGCGGCGTTCAGCCGGTGGGCCGATCAGCTTCTCGACGACGCGTCGTTCCCCGCGAATCGCAGGAGGTTGTTGGGCGAGCGCTTCCTCGTCCACCACGAGCGGGGAGGCGTGCTGGCGGAGGCGCGCGCCTTCGGCTCCGTGTTCCTGCGTCAGATGGCCGAGGACTGCCCGGAGGCCCGGGACGGTCTGCGCGCCGCGGCAAAGTGCTTCGACGACGAGCACGACCTGGTCTGGGCAATCTGGGAGTTCACCGGCGGCATGCGGACCCACGACGAGGGCGCGCGCAGGTTCGCGTCATGCTCGACTCGCGGGCGGATCGTTCCGCTTATCCGGCTGGCTCGCACGCGCGACGCCGACGCGGCCCGTCACCTCGAGGGAGCCATCGAGGCCATGGACCGCGCCCACTGGGAAACGCGCGCCGCCAGCCTGCCCGCCAACCCGGTCGCGATGGTGACGCGCGGTAATGGGCGGACGATGATCGAGGGCGTGCCCTCGCTCGCGATGCGCGCCGGCCGCGACTGCACGTTCCTCGGCGCGCTCGAGGCCGCCACGGCGGTGACGGAGCGCCCGCTGCGCTACGTGGACCTGATGGGCGCGACGGGCGTCGCCTTCCGCCTGCGCTGGTCCAACCCCGAGACGATTGGCGGCTGGCACATGAGCTGCCCGTGCGCCGAGTTCATGGAGGAGTGGGACGACGTCCAGCGCGGGACGGGCTTCCTGCTGCACGCCGAGTTTCCCGGCGTCACGCACGACGACGCGGCAGAGGACCCGAACGTGCGGCGGGTGGTGGGCAACATCGACGCCGGGTGGCCGGTGATGGCGAGTGTCGCGGGGCCGGATATCGGGGTTATCGTGGGCTACGCCGACGCAGGCCGACGGCTGTTCGTCCGCACCTATGACCGGCCCGGTGAGGTGGTCGAACTCGATGCGAAGGCGGCCTGCGGCAGCTTCCAGCTCCTGCTGGCGGGCACGGAGCCGACGCCGGACCCGGCCCGTGTGCTGGCGGCTGCGCTCCGGACGGCGGTCCGGAACTGGCGGCGGACCAAGACCTCGGCCGGGTACGCGCGGCACGGCATGGAGTGGTACTACGGCGAGCACGCCCTGCGCGTTTGGGCCGATGACCTGCGGGACCGCGATCTGGAGGCCATGCCGGAGGAGGAACGCGAGCGCTTCCGCGCCCTGAACCACTGGGTGTGGGTGGCGATGCTGGACGCGCGGCAGGCGGCTGTCGCCTACCTGCGCGAGCAGGCGCCGCTCCTGGAGGGCGCGGCGCGCGCGGCCCTTGAGCGGGCAGCGGAGCAGTACGAGCGCGTCGTCGACATGCTCCGGGTGCCGCTCGCGGCGGGCGAGCCCTGGGCGTGCGACTTCGGGAGCGCCGCCGCGCAGTGGACGCCCGTCATGCGGTCACGGCAGCGCGAGGCGTTGCTCGAGATGCTCACGATAGAGAGCACCGCGATAGGCGAGATGGCGCGGGCTGCGCAAGTGCTCGAGGCGACGCCGCCCGCCAGCCGGCGGTGCGACCGCGACCAGTGGGCCCTGCTGCCCGGGGTTCCGCGCATCGGCTACGACGTGCACCTCTGCCCGTTCACGGGTTCCCTTCATGCGGCGCTGCAGTACGTGCGCGACCCCGCCGACTACGACTTCCTGATGGGCGTGACGGGAGCGTGCTTCCGCCGGTTCTGGGAGCGGGACGATGGCGGCAACGTGGACCTGATGTACCTGGGCCGCGAGCCGATCCGGCGCGCCGCCGAGGCGCTCAATCGGGAGCTGACCGTGGTGAGCCACGCGGACCGCGACGCCATGGTGTCCGCGATCAAGGAGAGCATCGGGCGGGGGCGGCCCGTGATCGCCTTCGGGATCATCGGCCCGCCGGAAGCGGGGCTGGTGACGGGGTACGACCGGGGCGGCGACGTGCTGATGGGCTGGAGCTACTTCCAGGACGGCTCTCTGCCCGGGTACTTCCAGCAGAGCGACTGGCACGCACGGGCGGCGTGGCCGGGCGACATGGGCTGCGTGGTGATCGGGGATCGGGAGGTCTGGCCCGGGCCGTCGAAGCTCGAGACGCTGCGCGCCTCGCTGGAGTGGGCGCTAGACCTCACGCTGACAGAGCGCCGGCCCGAGACGCCGCGGCACCTGAGCGGTCTCGCGGCATACGACGCTTGGGCGGCCGCCCTCGAGGTGGACGCCGACTACCCGGCGGACGACCCGGAGACGATGGGCACGCGCCTGATGGTTCACGGCGACCAGTGCGTGATGCTCGAGGAGCGTCACACCGCCGCCCGCTACCTGCGCTCTATGGCGAGCGAGGCGCCGGGAGCGGAGGCGGATCTGATGGCCGCGGCGGACCTCTACGACCAGGCTGCCGAGGCGCGCGCTTACCCGTGGGGCCACGACATGGGCGAGGCCGCTCGCACCGGACTGGCAGACCCCGCCACGCGCCGCGAGATCGCCCGCGAGGTGCGGGCGGCCCGCGATGCCGAGGCGCGCGCCGCGGAGCTGCTGGCGAAGGCGGTTGCGGCGATGGGCTGACGCTGCCGGCGCGTAAGCCAGCCGCCTATCCAGTGCCGACCTCTGCACGCCGACCATAGGGAGGAGCGCGCACGGGTCGCACCCACGGGTCGCGACCGCCCTCGATGGAACGGCCAGCGACCGCGCGCCCGATGGTCTCGCCTGCGGGCAGCGCCGCGATGCAGCGACTGGCAGGCCGCGTCCGCTTTGGCGGTACGGAGGCAAGGCCATGCCGCGCGTCATGCCAGGCGTCATCGCCGCACTTGTGCTCCTTCCGTTCTCAGCGCCGGCTGACGCCACCTCTGCCCAGGGGGGGCCGCCGGGACCCGAGGCCATCGGGGCCCTGAGCATCGAGGAGCTGATGACGATCCGGGTCATCACCGCCACGCGCCACGCCCAGGCCATGGAGGATATCCCGGCCGCCGTCGCGGTGCTGACCAGCGAGGACATCCGTCGCTCGGGCGCCCGTACGCTGATGGACGCCCTCCGCCTCGTGCCAGGCGTCTACGTTGCCCGGGTGGACGCCACGCGCTGGTCGATCTCCGTGCGCGGGTTCGGCCACCGATTCGCCAACAAGCTGCTCGTGCTGCTCGACGGCCGCTCCATCTACTCGCCGCTGCTGAATGGCGTGTTCTGGGAGCTGCACGACATCGCGCCGGACGACATCGACCGCATCGAGGTGGTGCGTGGCCCTGGCGGCTCGATGTGGGGCGCCAACGCCGTGAACGGCGTGATCAACATCATCACAAAGCGGGCGGCGGACACGCAGGGCCTCCGGGTTGCCGCCTACGCGGGCGACCAGGAGTCCGGCAGCGGCGACGTGCGGGTCGGCGGATCGCTCGGCGGCGCCGACCACTTCCGCGTCAGCACGCGCTACCGCACCCAGGGCGCCTTCCGAAACGCGACCAACACGGACACCAACCGCGACGGCGCGCGCTTTCTGCGCACCGACCTGCGCGCCGACTGGGAGCGCGGCGGCAACCGCTACACACTCAGCGCGCACGTGCTGGACGGCAGCACGGAGCAGGCGCAGAACGCGGTTGCGCTCACGCCGCCGTACAGCCAGTTTCTCGTGGGTCGGCATCCCCACAGGACGTGGCACCTCCTCGGGAGGTGGGAGGCGTCGAGCGCCGGTGGGGGCGAGACAGCGATCCAGGCCTACGTCCACCACGGCCTCGCCGGCTCCACCTACGCCCGGGAGGACCGCAACACCGTCGACCTCCAGGTTCAGCACCGCCTGCGGCCCGCTGGACCGCATACGCTGCTGGTGGGCGCGAACCTGCGGAACTCGTCCTACTCCATGCCCATGCTGCAGAATGGCAGGCCTGTGATCTCTCCCACGGCGGCAACGAACCACACCTACGGGCTCTTCTTGCACAGCGAGCACGCTCTTCGCCCTGACGTGCGACTGAGCGTGGGCGCAAGGTTCGACCGCAACGACTTCACGGGCTGGGAGGTCCAGCCCAATGCGCGCCTTCTCTGGCGGCAGGGCGCGGAGACAACCTGGTGGGCATCGATCGCGCGCGCTGTCCGCACCCCGACCCAGAGCGACCGGGGCGCATACATCTCGGCGCAGCTGGTAGGTCTCCAGCAGGGCCTTCCCGTTGTGGCCACCATCCTTGGCGACCCCAACGCCCCCTCGGAGACCGTCGTCTCGCACGAGATCGGCTTCCGACGGCAGTTCTCCAGGACGCTTTCCGCGGACGTCACCGCCTTCTTCTGCACTTACGACAGGGTTCGGGCGATGCCGCCGGGCACCCCGTTCTTCGAACCGGCGCCGCACCCGCACTTCGTGCTGCCCACGGGTTTCGCCTACACGCAGGGAGGCGAGACGTGGGGCGCCGAGGTCTCGGCGCAGTTCAGGCCGTCCGACCGGCTGCACCTCCGCGCAGGCTACACGTTCTTCGACGCGCGGATGCGCCTCGCAAAGCCGGCCGGCGAGTCCATGGCGTTCCCACACCATATGGGCTACGTGAGCGCTGCGTGGGACCTCGGCTCGAAGTGGCAACTCGACGGGTCCCTAAGCGTCACGGACCGGCCCATCATCGAGGGCTGGCCCATCGCTGCCCACGCGCGGCTGGATCTGAGACTGGCATGGCGCCCGTCGGCGGACCTGGAGCTGAGCGCCGTCGGTCAGAACCTCCTCACGGCGCGCCGGCTGGAGTACAGCGTGTTCGACTTCGTGAGCGGCGCGCTGACGGAACGCGCCTTCTACCTCCAGATCACATGGCGCCGCTAGCAGTCCGTCGCGCCGTCCTCCTCGCAGCCGTCGCCTGTGCGTCGGCTGCCCTGACGCACGGCCCGAGCGCGGAGTCAAGGGACGAGCGGGAGCAGGAGTACACCGTGAAGGCCGCCTTCACGGTGAACTTCGTTCGCTTCGTGGAGTGGCCGGCGGGGGCCTTCGCCAGCGCCTCCTCGCCCATCGTCGTCGGGGTCGTCGGGCGCGACCCTTACGGCCCGGTGCTGGACCGTGTACTCGCCGGCCAGAGGGTCGGTGGACGGAGCTTCGTGACGCGCCGGCTGCGCTGGGATCAGGACCTGAGCGCCTGCCACGTCTTGCTCGTGCCGGGCAGCGAGCGCAGCAGGCTCGGCGCCCTGCGGACGGCCATCAAAGGCGCGCCTGTGCTGACGGTGGGCGAGACGCCCGGCTTCGCGCAGCGCCACGGTATCGTGAACTTCGTCGTCGAGCAGTCCCACGTGCGCTTCGAGATCAACGTCGATGAGGCGCGGCGCGCTCGCCTTACGTTCAGCTCCAAACTCCTCGCGCTTGCCCGGGTCGTGGAGGACGCGCGCTGATGCCACGCTTCCGGGATCTGCCGATCCGCCGCAAGCTCGTTGCGGTCATGGTGGCGACCAGCTTCGTTGTGGTCGCGCTCGCTGTCGTCGGTCAGGCCGTCATGGACTCGGCAGTCCTGCGGGGGCAACTGCGCGAGCAGCTCAGGATGGCCGCGCGGATCGTGGGGATGAACTCGGAGGCAGCGCTCCGGTTCAGCGATGCCACCGCCGCGCACGAGGCCCTGGTGGCGCTCCGCCATGATCCCTCCATCGTTGCCGCGGCGCTCTACACCCCCGACGGCCGCATGCTGGCGAGCCTCGCGGACCCCGCCCACAGACCGCTCCCACGCACGGCGGGCGCCAGCGGATGGGCGCCTCCGCGGGGAACCTGGCAGACCACGGAGGAGGTGTGGCGCGACGGGGAGCTGGTGGGCACCGTGCTGGTTCGGGCCGACGACCGCAGGTTTCTGCAGCGACTGCGCCTGGTTGCCTTCGTCGCCCTGGGTCTGCTGGCCTGCGCGGTCGTGCTGTCCGCGCTTCTGGCAACGCGCCTCCAGGCCGTCATCTCGCAGCCGATCATGGCGCTGGCGGCGGCGACCCGGCGCATCTCCGAGCACCGCGACTACCGCCTGCGCGTGGAGCGCAGCGGGCGGGACGAGGTGGGGGAGCTGATCGACGGCTTCAACGGCATGCTCGCGGAGATCGAGCGACGCGACACCGACCTCCGCGCCGCGAACGAGAGCCTCGATCGCCGTGTGCGGGAACGGACCGCCGATGCTGACGCGGCGCGGCAGCAGGCGGTAGAGCAGGCCGAGGCCCTGCAACTGCAGGCCGTCGATCTGCAGGAGGCGCGGGACGCCGCGCTGGCCTCCGCGAAGGCGAAGGGCGCGTTCCTCGCCAACATGAGCCACGAGATACGCACCCCGCTGCACGGCGTCATCGGCATGGTCGATCTCCTCTCGCGGACGCCCCTGACCGAGGAGCAGGGCGAGTGCGTGCGGACCATCCATACCAGCGCGGAGTCGCTGCTGGCCATCCTGAACGACATCCTGGACTACTCGCGCATCGAGGCGGGCCGGATGCAAATCGAGTCGGCGCCCTTCGACCCCGCTCAGGTCGTGGAGGAGGTCGCCGAGGTGCAGGCAGCGCAGGGACACGCGCGCAGGCTCGAGGTCCAGTGCTTCGCCGACCCGCGGCTGCCCAGCCGGGTCATTGGCGACCCGACGCGCGTGCGCCAGACGCTCGCGAACCTCGTCGGCAACGCTGTGAAGTTCACCGCCGAGGGCGGCGTGTGGGTCGAGGCGGCGCTCGTTGAGGAGGCGGCCGAGCGGGTGCTGGTGCGGTTCATTGTGACCGACACCGGAGTCGGCATCCCCGAGCGGGCGCGCGACGCGATCTTCGGCAGCTTCATGCAGGCCGATGAGAGCATGACCCGCCGGTTCGGCGGCACGGGGCTCGGGCTGCCCATCGCGCACAGCCTTTCCGAGGCGATGGGCGGCCGGCTCTGGCTCGAAGAGAGCTCGGAACGCGGGTCGACCTTCGTCGCGGAAATCCCGTTCGCCCTGCCGGCGGATGCCCGAGCGCCCGCGGCGCGGGCGGTCTCCGAGGCGCGGGTGCTGCTCGTGCACCGGCACGCCGCGGGGTGGTGCACCGTCGAGCGCCTTCTGCGCGCATGGGGCTGCTCTGTGACCGAGGCGACCGGGGCTCAGCAGGCTGAGGCCGCCCTCCGGGCCGCGTCCGTACCGCCGCACGGCGTGGTGGTGGAGCTCGGCGCCGATGCTGCGGCGGCTGCGGCGGCCGTCAGGGCGGCACGCGCGGCCTGCCCCGGCGCCTTCGTGGTGTCGGTCGGCGTCATCGGCGAGCGAGACGGCGCCGCCGACGCCGCGCACGCCCGCCTCACGCAGCCCGTGCGGCGGGACGCGCTGCGCGCCGCGGTGATGGCTGCCTGCGACCGCTCCACGACGCAGTCCGCCAGGCCGGCTGCGACGCCGCTCCCCGTCCGCGCGCCCGACGGACCACCCCTTCGTGTGCTCGTGGTGGACGACAACGCGGTGAACCGCAAGGTCGCGGCGAGGATGCTGGAGCGCCTCTCTTGCGAGGTTGCGACGGCGGCAGACGGAGAGGAAGCGCTCAGCGCGACCGCGGCCGGCGGTTTCGACCTGGTGCTCATGGACATGCAGATGCCGGTCATGGATGGCGTCTCGGCCACCCGCGCCATCCGCGAGCGCGAGCGCGCGACCGGCTGCCGGCTCACCATAATCGCCGTCACGGCGAACGCCATGGCAGCCGACCGCGACGCGTGCCTCGAGGCCGGCATGGACGGCCATCTCGCCAAGCCCGTCACCATGCAGCAGCTCGCCGAGCTGCTGTCGCACCTCGATGCCGGTGGCCCCGTGAGCCGCCGTCAGGCCGCTTAGGCGCCGCGCTTACCGCTCGATCGCCCCGATGTCCCCCATTGAGCCGGACGGCCGCGCGCGCCGGAGCTGATCGCTCCCCAGCACTCGGAAGGTGGACGCACGCCGCGTGACCGACACCTGCAGGTTCGCACTCAGCGCCCCGGCCTCGAACGTGTTCCAGAAGTCGCCGGCGAGCCCGGCTTGCCCCAGCCGGCCATCGATCTCGCGGTCGAGACCGCGCCAGAAGCCGATCCAGGCGGCGTTCGCGGGGTCCGACGGCCAGGTGACGGGCGGGCCGTGCCAGGTCGTGCCCGTCAGGTCGCCGAACGACGCACCGAAGTCGCTGCCCAGCACCGCACCGTACTTCGTGCGGATGCGGGCGAGCACGTGGTTCAGAAAGTCGTCGGTCGCCAGGCGGAACCCGGTGTAGCCGACATGCACGTGGCGCACCTCGTAGCCCGCCCTCGGAACGCGATTGAACGCGAGACCAACGGGCGGGTACCAGAGCGCCGCCGGCTGGCCCGCGTCCGTGCCGGCCGATATAGCGGTCCCGTGGCGCTGGGCGCCCGCCACGTCCACGGCCTGAGCGAGTTGCACGCCGTCCTGGTCGCCGGTCACCGGGTAGTGCTTGCGGTTCAGATGCATCCAGTCCGGCACGGGCACGAGGATCCACGTGAAGTCCAGCTTGCCGAAGAGGTTGTAGCCCTGGCTGAAGAAGCGCAGGAGCGAGCCGGTGAACCAGTCCTCCGGCGCACCGTTCAGGCGGTTTCCGGCGACGATTGACTGGCGCACGTTGACGTCCTCGACGGTATGCGCGTTGCCGATGGTGGCCGCCACGCCGCCGCCGCCCACATTCGGCCTGCCGTGGAAGGTCGCGGCCGGGCCGTTCACCTCGTTCTCGACGATGGTGCAGCCGATGACCGTGAGCGAGCCGCCACCCATGTAGACCCCGCCGCCCCGGTAGTAGAACTGGCCCACGTTCGGAAGGCCAGGGTGGTCCTCCACGACGTTGCGCGCGATCGTGCTGTTCTCCAGCCGCATGGTGGCGAGGTTGTTCGGTCCGCCTCCGAGGGTGAAGATGCCGCCGCCGTAGGCGTGCTGCGCCACCACGCGGTTTCCGCTCACCGTGCTGCGTAAGAGCACGGTGTCGAGGCCCGAGCCGGTGGTCAGGTCGCTGCCGCCCACGGAGTAGATGCCGCCGCCCCCGGCCCCGATCCCGGTGACCGTGTTGCCGCTTACGACCGTGTCGACCAACTCCACGTCGTTGGCGTAGATGCCGCCGCCGTAGACGCCGCGGTCCCGGCTCACGACGTCGTCACCGGTGCACTGGTTGCCCCACACGGTGCAGCGCTCCAGCTTGCAGAGGCCCCACACGGCCAGTCCGCCCCCGCGCGCAAGCGTGAACGGCTGCGTCCCGCCCTGTATGGGGACCGCCGCCGAGTGGCCGCCGGTGATGGTGACGTTCCGCATCGTGAGGTTGCCGCGGACGGCCAGCACGCGGGCGCGGTTGGCGTCTCCGCCCGCCCAGCGGATGGTGACGCCGAGCGGCAGGTTCGAGGCGTCGATCATCAGGTTATGGTCCGCGAAGAGGGAGGAGGGGCCGTGGTTGCGCACCTGATATCCGGCGAAGGCGTTGCCGGCGTAGACCTCGGCCGGGAGCATCGTGTGCTCCTCGCCAACGATGGTGAGGTTGATGGTCGCGCCGTTGAGGGCAGGCGCGAAGACAACGGTGTCGTTGGGCCCGGCCTGGGCGATGGCGGCACGCAGGGTCACTTTCGGGGCGCGGGTGACGGCCTCGTCGTCGGTCGAGTTCACGACGATGCGGAGCCCGCGGGAGCCGCCGGAGCCGCACCCGGCGAGGAGGAGAGCGATCGTAAGCGACGCGGCAATGCCGACGGCGCGCTGAACGACGTGCGAGCGCAACATGACCATGTCTCCTAGGGGCCCGACGGCAGCGCG
>DATIKM010000139.1:0-5128 GCA_035477595.1 Chthonomonadales bacterium | reverse complement strand
GCCGAACCCCGACGCGGCTGCCGGCGGGCCAGGCGGCCAGCGCGCGCGCCGAGCGCACGCGGAAGCGCGGGGTGAGCCGCTCGCGCAGTGCGCAGGCGGGGTCCAGCGCGCACCCCGTCCCGAACGGGTCGGCGCGCCGGGCGCCGCGCGGGTTGTAGACCGCCACCACCCACGCTCCGTCCGTCGCCCGGTGGCGCACCTGCAGCGGCGCTCCGGTCTCGGGTGCGAACGGGCACCACCGCCGCGCTTCCTCTACGGCTCGCTGCTCACCGCCTGGCCGGAGCGCAACCACTGCCCGGTACGGCCCCTTCCGGCGGACCGCACCGGTGGCTGGAAGCAGGTCGAACGTCTCCGGCGCCACCATCGCCGGCAGCACGGCCGATTCCGCGTCTCCCTGCGCGCCGGTGGGGAGGAGAGCGGCCTCGAGCGCTTCTCGAGGCGCCTCGCCATCGACCGCGAATGCGAGGGGCGTCCACGGCTCGCCGAGGTCCGGGTGGTCCCGCGCGAACGCGAGGAGGTCGCGGACCACGCGCCCGTAGGAGGTGAGGTCCCCCGAGCCCCCGCTGGCGAGCGTGCAGGCCGGCCCGGCGGGGTCGTACACGAAGTCAGCGCCCGCCATCAGGGCGTGGTAGAGCACGCGCCGGTGCAGCGCTGAAGAGGGGCCGAGGTCAGGTGCCTCGTCATCGTTCTCGGCGCCGGGGAGGAACCGGGTGCGGCCGGTCGGGCCAGCCGGCGAGAACGCCACTCCCCAAGCCCCGCCGCGTGCGCGCGCCGCCCCGCGCGCAACCGCGAGTGCGACCTGCGACTGCGCGCAAGCCCAGGGGCCCACCTCGATGTAGGCGCCCGGCAGAGCCTTCCGGATGGCCATGCCCGCGCCGCGCCCGAGGAGCCCGGCCCGGCGCAGCCCGTCTGCGTAAGCGCCCGTCGGCCCAGGCGCGTGCAGATACCACGTGCGCGGACGCGCAACAGGCCACGCGGCGGCGCCCTCCGCGATGGCCCCTCCGGCGCACGCGGCTCCCAGCACGAACACGCGACGGTTGATGGCTGTCATGGCGCGGCACTGGCCTCCCACCCGGATCATTCGCCGCCGGGGCGGCGTTCCCTGCCTGGAGGCGGGCAAGGGTTGCGACGCGAACGAGCCCGCGCCAGTCCGCCCCTGCAGGGATGATGGCCGGAGGAAGCGAACGAGGCGGCGCGCCATACCGTCGCTCGCCGGAGACCGACACGATGACGTGGACCGCCGCTAGCATCGCCGCCACCCTCCTCGCCGCCGCCGGCATCGCCTGCGCCTCGGCGGCATTGGCAGCGGCGGAGTCGCCGGAGTCGCTTCCGAACGGCGGCTTCGAGCAGGGCCTGGACGGCTGGCGGTTGACGGGCCCCTGGGATGGGCCGACGGCCGCCTCGGCCACTGGCGCGGAGGTCGTGCCCGGCGGCCGCTCCGGAGCGATCTGCCTGCGCCTAGACACGCGCAGCCGGCAGGGGGAGGTGAACGCACACTCCGACGCGCTCCCCGTGCGGGGCGGCTCCCGCTACCGGGTGGCCGCATGGACGCGTCTCCATGCGCCGGGCCGAGCACCCTTCAAGGTCACCGTGAACTGGCTGGACGGCGAGGGCCGGCACCTTGCCTACGCCAACGACTGGACCGGGAGCGCCCGCGCCGGGGACTGGGCGCTCCATTCCGCGGAGGTCAGCTCGCCGGCAGAGGCGCGTGCCGCTCGAATCCTGCTGGGTGCGCAGGCCGGTGTGCGTATCGATTTCGACGACGTGAGCTTCCGCCTCATCGGCCCGCGTCTGGCGGTGACCGCCTTCGGGCTCCGGGAGCCGGTCCTGGTGGCTGGGCAGCCGACCACGGCGCACCTGGCCGTGCGCAACACGGGCGGAGAGACCATCCGCGGCCTGCGCGCGGCCCTGGCGGTCGGGAGCGGCGCGCCCGTCGAACGGGAGCTCGACGATCTTGCGCCGGGGGCCGAGCAGGCGGTCTCGTGGCCGGTGCCCGCGTCGCCGCCCGGGCTCGCCGCCGCGCGCGTGCGCGTCTGGTCCGACAATGCCGGCGATGCCGTGGCGGAGAGCGCTTCGCCGGTGCTCGCGCCCGACAGCGCACCGTCGCTCCGGCTGCGGAGCGGAGACGTCGAGCTGCGGTTCCACCGAAAGGGAACGGGCCACGGTCCAATCGAGATCGTGGCTCTCGCGGGCGGCAGGGCGCGCACGCTCGGCGTGGTGCCGGCCGCAGTCTGGGTCCAGCCGGTCGGCGGTCCTCGCGCTCCAGCGCCCCTGCGCTTCGCGCACCAGGGCGCGGGCGTGGCCGCCTCGGCTGGCGGCATCGCGGTCCGCATCTGGCCAGCCGGCCCCGGTCGATTCCGCCTGCGCTGCGACGCGACGCTCGCCGAGCCGATCCGGGGCCTTACCTTCCCCGAGGTCCACGCCGGCTGGCGCGGCGACGGCGAGCAGAAGCAGAGCGCCCTCTTCCCTGGCCTGGAGTACCTGACCGCCTCCGAGGTCTCGTCGTCGCCGGACCACACCGGCCCCGACCTCGCCGACCGCACCGCTCCGCTGCCCATCAAGGTCACCGTGCCGCTGATGACGGTCGTCCAGAGCGGATGGGCGCTCGGGATCGCGTGGGACCCGCTTCGGAAGTGGGACGGCGTGCGCGACCAGCCGCAGCCGGTCTTCTCGTCGCCGAACCGCGCCGAGGGCCGCAACGGTCACCTGATGGCGCTGATGGTGCCCGCGTCGCCGGAGCACCTGGACGAGAACACGCGAGCCGCCGCCCGCCCGTACGAGCCGTCCGGGCCCATCACGCTTGAAGTGGAGCTGTTCGCAATGCCCGTGCGGCGCGACCCGAGTGAGGTCGTCGAGGACTGGTACCGGCGGAGCCCGCTCCCGGCGCTCCCCGAGATCGCCCCCGACCTCCGCACGCACTGGGCCTACTGCGCGGAGCGGCGCGCTGCCGCCTGGGATGAGCAGCGCAAGCAGTGGCCCGCGGAGGCCCACCGCGCGCCAGCGTGGCATCCCGACATCGCGCTGGCGCTGTGGAACTGGGGCATCCGCAATGCTGGCGTACGTGCCGCCGAGGCGCGTCGGCAGGCGACGGAGGCGCTCGCCGATGCCGTCCGCGCACACGGGCCCGGTGCAGCCGGCTTCCCCCTCTCTCTGCACCTGGGCGACCCCATCGCCAACCTGCCCCACCCCAGCGACGTGGCGGCCATCCTCCGCGCACAGCGCCCGGACGGGACGTGGCCCTTCGTCCCCACCGAGCAGACGCGCAGCCTGGGGCAGGAGGGCGACACGGCGCTCGGCATCTGTGCGGACCCCACGCTCCGCCTTCTCCGGTACGCCGCCGTCACGGGCGATCGGACGGCGCTTGACGCCGCGCTGCGCGGGATCGCGGCCATGCGGCGCCTCTTCCGCCGGCCCGCGGGAGGCGAGGTGTGGGAGGTGCCGCTCCATGCGCCGAACCTGCGCGCGGCCGCAATCGCCGTGGAGTGCGGGGTCGCGGCCTACGAGCTCACCGGGCGCATCGAGTTCCTGGAGTTCGCCCGGGCCTGGGCGCGCACCGGCCTGCCGTTCATCTACACCTGGCGCGCCGCCGACCGTGAGGCCATGCGCTACGCGACCGTCTCCGTCTTCGGAACGACCTTCTACACGGTGCCGTGGTTCGGGCGGCCGGTGCAGTGGGTCGGGTTAGTCTACGCCCAGGCGATCACAGCGCTCGCCCGCCACGATCCCAGCTTCCCCTGGCGCCACATCGCCACGGGCATCGTGCTCTCCTGCGTTCAGCAGCAGCGGCTGGGCGACCAACCGGAGGCTGGCAACCCGATGCCGGGCTTCTTCCCGGACGTCTACGACCTCCCACAGGGGAAGGTGCTGCCTGCCTGGATCGGCCCGCAGGGCATGATGACCGCGATGGAGGCGCTGCTGGGGCAGCAGGCCGTGAGTAGCGCCTCCGCAGGGCCGGCCGGCCGGCGCATCCTGATCACCAGCGCCGCGGCGGTGCGCGATACGGTGCTCGTAAGCAGCGGCCTGCGGTTGACGCTCGCCTACCCGGCAGGCCGAACCTGCGCCACCGTGATGTTCTGCGTGCGCCGGCCGTTGGCGGTGCTGGCGGACGGGCGCGCGCTGCCCGAGGTGTCCGACATGAGCGGCTCGCGCGAGGGCTGGTGGTGGTCGGCGGAGCGCCGCGCGCTCGTGGTACGCCACACATTCCGCACCGGCACACTGCGGCTGGAGGTGCGGGGCGCGGCATTCGAGCAGAGCGAGAGCCGCGAATCGGCGCCCTGATGAACTACGGGGTTCGAGGAGGGGCTGCGCGGCTGGACAGGCGCCGATTCGGGCGCAGCGGCCGTCCGACGCCATGGGGCGGCGTCGGACGGCGCCTTGCTTACGGGCGTGGAGGGTAGAAGGAGGTCAGGCGCGTCGTCGCCGGAGCAGGGCCAGTCCGCCAAGAGCTACAAAGGCGCTGAACTGCCAGACTGCCAACTCGGGAATCTGAGGACCCGAGTTATGGTTGTGGCCCGAGAAGCTCGGCTCATTCAGGCCAGACCCATACTGGAAAACCACCGTGTCGCCGAGCTGGTGGAGCCCAAAATCGGTCGGGAGCCCTCCGAGCCGGAAGACCACCGCGTTCTTGATCAGGCCGCCGGTGTTCATAATGCCACCGTTACCAGTCGCCGGGTCGTCGCCCGCGGAGACGATGCCGTAGTTCACGCCCGCCAGGCTAGGGGGCCAGGCGAGATCGGCGCCCGGGAAGCGATCGCCCGGGCCGAACAGGTCGAGGCCCGAGCTGCTGATCCCGTGGGCAGGACGCAACTGGCTCCCGTGCAGCTTGTAGGCCCACTCGCCGCCCACCACGCCGCCCGCCGGCGGGCCGTCCGGATCGAGGATCACCGTGCTGCCGGGCGCGAGGAGCGCGGACACCCGTGACAGACCCGAGAGATCCGCCGTGCTACCGAAGAAGAAGGCTGTGAGGACGTCGGAGGGTACCCGAGTATCTTCCGTCGAGGTGTTCGTCAGGGTGATGACGAGGTGCGAGCCGTCGATCGCGAACGCGGCCGACGCAGCGTGGTTACCCGATGTGAACGAGTACGTTCGAGACGCACCCGCTGGGGAGACGGCCCACACGCCCAGACCC
>DATIKM010000138.1:0-6120 GCA_035477595.1 Chthonomonadales bacterium | reverse complement strand
GCGACCGACCGACCGAGCCCCTGGTTGATCTCCGCACGCCGGGGATTGTGCGGCGCGATGGACACCTGGGCGCCCCGGCAGCTCACGATGACGGGCATGCCCAGGTCGAATGCCGGCAGGTACGCGACCGCCGCCGAGTTCCAGGGGAAGTAGATAAGGTCCCACCGGCCTCCCGCGAACGGTAGCCACATGTTCCAGCGCCGCAGCCGGTCTCGCGGCGTGGTGCCCCGGGGCGCGGCCGCGGCCATGGTCCGCAGGTCGCTTCGGCCCGCGAGCGCTGCGCGGGCGGCCATCGCTGCCAGCCGCGTCACCCGCAGCGGCATCGGCGCGTCCCAGGTCGGCATCGGCCGCCAGCGGACGCGCGGCTCGGCGTCCGGGCCGCGATGCGGGGACCGCGCGCTCCCCACCGTCACCTCCACCCCCGCGTCGACGAGGCCAACGAGGAGGCGACGGATGAAGGTCTCCGGCGGCCACGCGATCCCCGCGACGAGCAAGCGGAGCGCTCGTTCGTCAGACCGCATGCCGCTCCAACCACGCGGAGAGCGTCAGGAGCATCGAGGCGGCGTAGCCGTCGCTCCCATCCCGTCGCCCCGCGCGAAGGCGCTCGACCAGCGCGGCGATCTCGGCGCGCGGGAACAGGTCGTGGATGCGCAGGCCAGGCCTCAGCAGGTGATGGCGCAGGAGGGCGCGACCCGGCTCGCTCAGGAACTGCACCTCCCAGTTGCGCTGTATCGCCGGTCTACCCGTCAGGGCTCGGAGCGCTCGCCGCGCGGCGCGTGCGGGCAGGCTCCGGGAAGCCGTGCGGCCCGCCCCGTACAGGTCGGCGCCCGTCGCCTGCCACTCGATCCGGGCCAGGTCCGGCGCCGCGCGCCTGAGGTAGTCGATCTGGAGGCGGCGCCCGGCCGTCTCCTCGGTCGGAACAGTGCTGAAGAGGTCCGCCAGGCGCGTGTCGTAGAAGGGGAGCCGCGGGAAAGCGCCAGGCATGTACATGCGGACGCTGGCGAGGGTCCAGCGGAACGACCACAGGTCGGTCTTCAGGGCCTTCACCCGGAAGTCCGGGTCCTCTATGTGCTCCAGGCCGCGCAGACGCTGCCGGAGGCCTTCGAGGAGCCACTCTCGCCCATGATCGGCGCAGCGCAGGCGCGAAGCCAGCCACTCGCCACCTGGCTTCTCCATCTTGTGCAGCGCGTGCTCCGCCACGGCGATCTCAGGGAGGCCCCTCCGCCCGGCGAGCCCCATGTCGTCGAGCCACACGTCGCCCCAGTGAGCCGCGATCACTCGGTCAGCGTTCCTGGCGAGGGCGGCGGTGACCGCTGCCTGGCGGCACTGCGTGACGTCCTGGAAGCCCTCCACCGAGGCGAGGACCTCCTCCAGCCGGTCGAAGAGGTAGGGCTCGATCGTGAATGCCTCGAAGCGGAGGCGCCGCGCTTCGGCCACACTCCGGGCGATGCGCGTCTCGACCGACTGTGGCGTGTAGCCGTAGGAGTAAGCCCAGAGGTTGTCGCTCGGCTCGCGCACGGCTGCGACGGTGCAGCGCGAGTCCAGACCTCCGGATATGGGCACAGCGACGCGCGCATCGCTGAGGAGTTCCTGCATGACGGCCTCGAAGCGCTCGCCGAACTCGGCAACGGCGCCGTCGTAGCTCCGGCCGTTGTCCGGCTCATGCCGCCAGTGCCAGGTGCGCTCCTGCGAGCGGGCGCGGCCAGCCTCATCGAGCACCAGGTGGATCGCCGGCGGTACGATGCGGACGTCGGTGAAGTGGGTGCGCTCGAAGGGGAAGAAGCCCAGCGCGCAGAAGCCGGCGATGGCCTGGAGGTCCAGGGATCGTCGCGAGGCGGCACGGGCGACGTCGCGGAAGCAGGTGCCCAGCGCGGCGCCTTCCGCCGACTCGGCGTGGTAGGCGTGTAGCGTGCCGAAGCGGTCGGTCCACACGTGCCAGCGCCGCTCGCCCGGTCGCCAGGCGACAAGGAGCCAGTGTCCGTTCAGGGACGCGGCGGGCCGGTCTCCGCGCGCGACGGCCAGCGCTGCCGCGGCCGGGTCGCGCTCGCCGTAGAGCTCCCCCAGCAGGCAGGCGTCCGCGTGAGCGTCGGAGGCGCGCAGGCACGGGTAGCCGGGCCACGCCCCGGCGCGCGCCGACAGCAGCGTGCCCGCCCCCGGCTCGCTCCAGGCGTCCCCCCGGGCGGGCGGGGCGGCGTCGAAGGTCAGCAGCAGGTCTGCGCAGGACGCGGCGGAGACCGGTCCAGGGGCAGCCGCACCGGCCACGTCAGGCAAGGCCGAGCACCTCGCTGTAGAGCGCTTCGTGGGCGGCGACCTCCCGCTCGATCGTGAAGCGGTCGAGAACGCGCTGGCGTGCAGCGGCTCCGAAGGCGGCGCGCTCCTGCGGCGATGCCGAAAGCCGCCGGAGCGCCGCAGCCAGGGCGTGCGGGTCCTCCGGTGGCACGAGGAGCCCGCTCCGCTCGTGCTCCACCAGGTCGCGAGAGCCGGGGATGTCGGTCGCGACGCACGCCTTCCCGCATGACATCGCCTCGAGGAGAGCGACGGGGCAGCCCTCCATGCGCCACTTCGCCCACGTGGGAAGCACGGAGACGTCGGCTTCCGCATGGAGGGCCGCGATATCGCCTACGCCGCCGAGGAAGTGGACGCGCCCGGACAGGCAGAGCTCCCCCACCATGCGTTCGAGGGAGGACGCGTACTCCTTGTCCGCCGGCCTGCCGGCCACCAGCAGGTGCACCCCGGGGACGTCGGCGAGCGCACGCAGGAGCGTGGGGTGACCCTTCACGGGCACCAGGTGCCCCACGCAGGCGACGACGAGGTCGGAGGACGAGATCTGCAGGGACGAGCGAAGACCGAGACGAGGGGCTGTCTCAGGCGAGAACCGGTCCGCCACCACTCCCCGCGGCAACGGCCGTGCCTTGCGTCGGAGGGGGCCGCGCGCGAAAAAAGTGCGGAGCATGTCCGAGTTCTGGGCGCCGATCCGTGCTGCCAGCATCGAGCGGAGCCACCAGGCCCGGCTACCCCATCCCATGTTCTTCTTGGTGAAAACCCAGGCGCCCGCGCCTGCCATGCGCGCGACGATGGGCTCGGTGTAGTCGTCCGCGTAGTGGAACGAGTGCCAGATGTCGAACCGGTCTCCGTCGAACGCGGAGGCGGCTGCCCTGGCTCGCCGCAGCAGGCTCGCGTAGGGCCGCGGGGAGATGGTCGTCGGCAACTCATAGAACGGGATGCCGAGGCGATCCACCACCCGGTCCAGATCTCCGCCCTTCTTGCTCACGCACACGGCGGGAAGGAACCGGGACCGGTCCAGCCGCTCGATGATGTTCAGCATCGCGCGGCCTGATCCCGCTGTGATGAAGTTCGGGATCGTGTAAAGAATGCGCGCTGGCTCAGACACGTGCCGTGGCTCTCATCGCACCGGCGCCGCGGCATGCTGCGCCGCCCACCACTGTAGCGCCAGGAGCGTCCATATGCCCCACTTGTGATCGGCTCGCCCGGAGGTGTGGTCGTCGACGTACCGCCGCACGGCCTCGCGCCGGAAGATGCCCTGAGGGTACAGATCAGGGGCGCCACACAGCGTGTCCTCGATCATCGGCCGCAGAGGGCCCCGCAGCCAGTCTCCGAGCGGGACGGCGAACCCGCGCTTCGACGTGGGGATGATGTCGGCCGGTACGCGTCCGCCCAGCAGGTCTCTAAGTGGCGCCTTACGGGTGCCGTTGCGCATGCACTCGAAGGGGTCCATCCGCAGGCTGACATCGAGGACCTCGCGGTCCAGAAGCGGAACGCGAACCTCCAGGCTATGGTGGCCGGAGGCCATGTCCACCTTCTTCAGCCCTCGCTGCAGCTGCCCGTAGAACTCCGCGCGCCGCGAGAGGTCCGCGAGGCTCTTGGGACCCGCGTAACGGCCGTAGCGGTAGATGTCGAGGTCCGATGGCAGGGAGGGCAGGTCGGGCGCGATGGCGCGGAGGTCGTCATCGCGCATCCTGCAGTTCACGCCCAGATAGTAGTCGCCAGGGTCGCGCGCCAGAATGCTGCCGGACCGCTTCGGACCCAGCCCGTACTTTCCCGCGCCATAGAGGGCCATGCGGATCAGCCGGGGCCATCGGAAGTCAGCGCCGCCGCGAAGTAGCGACAGCGGCCGCTCGTAACCGAAGAACAGCTCGTCGCCACCATCGCCGCTCAGCGCGACCGTCACCTCGTCGCGCGCGAGGCGGCTGATGAGAAGCGTCGGCAGGACAGAGAAGTCAGCGAAGGGCTCGTGCTGGGCGGCTGCGACGTCGGGCACGGCGGCCAGAGCTTCCTCGCCCGAGACCGGGCGGAGCCGGTGGTCGACGTCGAGCGTGCGCGCATACCGCGAGGCGTCTTCCGATTCGTCCTGCCACCAGCCCGGGTTGCCGATGGTGAAGGCCTTGAGGTCCGGTCCGGTCTGCGCACGCGCGACGGCAGTAACGAGCGGGGAGTCCACGCCGCCGGAGAGGAACACCCCGAGCGGCACATCGGCGATGCGCTGCCGGCGAACCGCGCCGTCGATGGCGGCGTCCAGCATCTCCAGCGCGCGCTGGCCGCGCACCGACGGCTCGGGGCGCTCCGGGAGTCTCCACCAGCGACGTGACGCGAGTGTGCCATCCTCGCGGACGACCACGACGCCTCCAGGCTCCACCTGGTGCGTATTGGCGAGCAGGGCGTATGGCGGCGGCATGTGGTGGAGGCGAAGGTACAACCGGAGGACGTCGGGCCGCAGGGGACCGGGCTCGCCCCAGGGGGTGTGGAGCAGAGCGTTGTACTGAGACGCGAACGCCACGCCGCGTCCCGCCGGGTGTACGAAGTAGTACAGGGGCTTGATCCCCGCGTGGTCGCGCGCCAGCACCAGCCGTCGGGCGCGGGTGTCGTACCAAGCGAAGGCGAACATGCCGTTCAGGCGCTCGATAGCCGCCTCGCCCCAGCGCTGGAGAGCCTCGAGGAGCACCTCGGTGTCCGATCGCGAGCGGAAACGGACGCCTTCCGCTTCGAGCTCGCTCCGAAGCTCGAGGTGGTTGTAGATCTCGCCGTTGAGCGCAATGGCGCCACGCTCGCGCACCATCGGCTGGCGCGCGGCTTCGGTGAGGTCGATGACGGCGAGGCGCCGGAAGCCGAGGCGAACGCGCCCGTCCGGCGAGAGCCAGGCGCCGGCGTCATCCGGGCCGCGGCGCTCCATGAGCGCGGTCATGCGCTCGACGGCCGCGCCGAACTCCGGCTGCGCCGCCGCGCCGTCAGGGGTCAGGATGCCGCAGAGTCCGCACACTAACGGGGGACCCTCCCACCGCAGAGGGACGCGAGCCCTGACAGCCTAACGGTCATCGCCCTTAGCACTAGCCCATAGGGGCGGCGAGACCGTAAGCGAGCAGGACAAATCCAGACAGCCCGCAAGACCGCAATCAACCGGCTTGGCACTGGGACGGACTGAGATGCGTATGCCAGCCACATGCCTGAAATGGTCTGCCGAAGGTACTCGCGGTTGGCGCGTCGTTCACCTGACGGAACCGCCTCTAGGCGACGTGCTAGTACTCGCTGCCGTTCGGTGATGGCGTCGCTGCACAGCTGAAAGGTCTTCGCACGGGGGTGCTCTCTGTATATGGCGAGAGGCTCGGTCACTGACAACCACGCGCACTCTACGGTTCTCGCAGCCAGGTAGAACGACACGTCCATGGAGAAGTGGAGGTCCTCGTCCAATGGGCCTACCTGAGACCACAGGGATTTGCTGAGAAACCAACTGGCCTGTACTCCCCCTTGGACAGGTGTTCTCAGTGCGAGCTGAGGACCGGGGCTGGCACGCACTTGAGAAACGCGAAACGCCCCGTCCACCCCTCGGCGCAGTGCGCTGCCTGCACAGACGAAAGCGCTGGAGCGGCTTTCCGCGCTCGCTGCACCTAGGTGCCCTAGTGCACAAATGCTGAGGGTATCATCGCTATTCAGCCAGTTCAGTAGCTCGCCCGTGCATCGCTCGAAGCCCTTGTTGATCGCGTGGCTCTGGCCGCGGTCCTTCTCGCTCACCCAGTAGGCCAGCCATGGCTCGTACTTGCGGATGATCTCCACGCTCTCGTCGGTGCTCCCGCCGTCGATGACGATGTACTCCAGGTCCGGATAGCC
>DATIKM010000137.1:0-6033 GCA_035477595.1 Chthonomonadales bacterium | reverse complement strand
CCTGCAACACGGCGGTAACGAGGGTCCGGCACGCACGATCCGCCGAACTCTGAACAGGCCCATGGCTGCGGCATTCGGTGTGGTCCTCCCCTCAATGCTCTCCCAGCAAGAGTACCACCCCTCGCGCACATCACACACTCTATATACTATTGCTATCTAATAGTCTGAATCCAGATGAGCGCTGACGCGAGGGAGGGCGCGAAGACGGCCCTGCTGGCCGACAACGCGGGAGGCATCGTCGCCCAGTCGCGGGAGCACCTGCATCGCGCGCGCACGGCCGCTCGCAGGCCGCGGCGCAGAGCGAGATCCGGGAGCTGCGCATCCGGTATGCCGCGCTCGGCGGCCGCCCCAACCCCCGCCTCGACGACACCGAGTGCGACGGGCAGCACGAGAGGGCGCAGGCACCCGCCGGCGGCGGAGCGGCGGGGCGCGGTGGCGTGGGTCAGCCGGCCGCCCAGACCTCGGAGAGCGCCTCGGCCTGCTCCAGAACGGTCTGCGTCGCCTTCTCCTGCTTGTCCGGCGGGTACCGGTGCTTGCGCAGGATGCGTTTGACCAGCACACGGATCCGCGCCCGCACATCGTCCCGCATCGCCCAGTCGATCGTAACGTTGCCGCGCACGGTCTCCACGAGCTCGCGCGCGATCGCCCGCAGAGCCTCGTCACCCAGGACCTTGACCGCGCTGTCGTTGGTCTCGAGTGCGTCGTAGAACGCTAGCTCGTCCTCCGTCAGCCCGAGCTCCTCGCCCCTCGCCTCCGCTTCGCGCATCTCCCTGGCGAGCTTGATGAGCTCCTCGATGACCTGGGCTGCCTCGATCGCTCGGTTCTGGTAGCGACGGATGGTCTGCTCCAGCATCTCGACGAACGAGCGCGCCTGCACTACGTTACTGCGGCGCCTGGTGGCGATCTCGCCCTTGAGGAGCTTCTGCAGGAGCTCCACGGCGAGGTTCCGTTGCGGCATGCCGCGAACCTCGGCCAGGAACTCATCGGAGAGGATCGAGACGTCGGGCTTGTGGAGCCCTGCCGCGGCGAAGATGTCCACGACGCCGTCCGGGGCGACCGCGCGGGAAATGATCTGGCGCACGGCGTGGTCCAGGTCTTCCTCCGGCCGCGGGCCGCCCGGCGCACCCTTGGCGAGCACGGCCTGCACCGCCTGGAAGAAGCCCACGTCGTCGCGGATGCGCAGCGCCTCCTCGTGCGGCACCGCCAGGGCGAAAGCCTGCGATAGCTCGCGGACAAAGCGGACACAGCGATCCTTGCCGTTCTCCTGCGCAAGGATGTGCTCCTGGGCCACAGGCAGGACGCCGAGCCGCTCCTGCGGCGTGCCGGTCGTCCATTTGGACCGGTCGAGGCCGTCGAAGAGCCCGCAGCACACCTCGTACTTCTCCAGCATGAGGGTCACTGCTTCGCCCTGATCGAGCGCTGTCCGCCCCGTGCCGCCGCTCTCGGTGTAGGTCGCGAGCGCCGCCTTCAGCTCGTGGGCCAACCCCAGGTAGTCAACCACCAGACCACCCGGCTTGTCCTTGAACACGCGGTTCACACGCGCGATCGCCTGCATGAGGCCGTGGCCGCGCATCGGCTTGTCCACGTACATCGTGTGCAGGCTCGGGGCGTCGAAGCCGGTCAGCCACATGTCCCGCACGAGCACCAGTCGGAATGGGTCGCCCGGGTCACGGAAGCGGTTGGCCAGCGCCTCGCGTCGCGGCTTGTTGCGGATGTGCGCCTGCCAGTCCGGCGGGTCCGAGGCGGAGCCGGTCATCACGACCTTCACCTCGCCCTGCGCGTCGTCCTCGTTGTGCCACGCGGGACGAAGCTTCACGATCTCGCGGTAGAGCTCGACGCAGATGCGTCGGCTCATGCAGACGACCATCGCCTTGCCGTCCATCGCCTCAAGCCGCCTCTCGAGGTGCTCGACGATGTCGCGCGCCACGAGTTCGAGCCGCTTCTCGGCGCCCACCACCGCTTCGAGCTGCGCCCATTTGGTCTTGAGCTTCTCCTTGCGCTCGACCTCCTCTCCCTCGGTCGCCTCCTCGAAGTCCGGATCGATCCTGGGCCGCTCGGCCTCGTCCAGCGCCAACTTGGCGAGGCGGCTCTCGTAGTAGATCGGCACGGTGGCGCCGTCCGCCACGGCGCACTGGATGTCGTAGATGCTGATGTAGTCGCCGAACACGGCGCGGGTGTTGGCGTCCTGCAGCTCGATCGGCGTACCGGTGAACCCGATGAATGAGGCATTCGGCAGCGCGTCGCGCATGTGCCGCGCGAACCCGTCGATGAAGTCGTACTGGCTGCGGTGCGCCTCATCCGCTATCACGACGATGTTTCGGCGATCGGACAAGACTGGCATGCGCCAGTCACCCTCACCCTCCGCTTCGCTCCCCCCGCTGCCTCTGGGAGAAGGTTGGGGTGAGAGCGCCACCGCAGGCGGCATGAACTTGTGGATGGTGGTGAAGACCACGCCACCGGCTTCCACTGCGAGCAGCTCGCGCAGGTGCGCCCGGCTCTGGGCCTGTACCGGCGGCTGGCGCAGGAGGTCCTGGCAGCGTGAGAAGGTGCCGAAAAGCTGATCGTCGAGGTCGTTGCGGTCGGTGAGCACGACGAGGGTCGGGTTCCCCATCGCCGGCTCGCGGATGATGCGGCCGGCGTAGAACGCCATCGTCAGGCTCTTGCCCGAGCCCTGCGTGTGCCACACGACGCCCACGCGCCGGTCGCCCGGCTTACCGGGGCGCCTCGCGCCGGCCAGATATCCGCCGCCGGGCTCCGCCAGGACGTCCGCACGGGCGAGCTCCGCCGCCCTCAGCGTCTCGCCTACCGCCACCTGCACCGCGTGGAACTGGTGGTAGCCGGCCATCTTCTTAACCAGGCGCCCGCCGTCGTCCTCGAACACGATGAAGTCGCGCACCAGGTCGAGGAAGCGCCGCGGCGCCAGCAGCCCCTCGATCACCACCTGGAGCTGGGGCATGTGGGCGTCGGCCAGCGCCTCGCCTGCAACGGTGCGCCAGGGCTTGAACCACTCCCGGCCGGCGGTGAGCGTACCCACGCGCGCCTCGACGCCGTCGGAGATGACCAGCACCGCGTTGGTCGTAAACAGCGAGGGGATCTCGGCCTGGTAGGTCTGGAGCTGCCGGCAGGCGGTCCAGATGGTCGCGTGCTCGTCGGCGGCGTTCTTGAGCTCAAGGACCGCCACGGCCAAGCCGTTGACGAACAGCACTATGTCCGGGCGGCGGGTGTGCTTGTTCTCCGTGACGGTGAACTGGTTCACCGCCAGCCAGTCGTTGTTGCTGGGTTCGTCGAAGTCGATCACCCGCGCCTGCGCGCCGCGGATCGCGCCGTCCGTCGCGCGGTATTCCACCGTCACGCCGTCCACCAGCAGCCGGTGCAGCGCCCGGTTGCGCTGAATCAGATCGGTCCCCTCCGGGCGGGTGAGCTTGCGGAAGGCCTCTTCCAGCGCTTCGGCGGGCAGCGCGGGGTTCAGGCGCGCGAGCGCGTCGCGGAGCCGCTGCGCCAGCACCACCTCGCCGTAGTTCGCCCTCTCCCCCTGGGAAAGGGCCAGGGCGAGGGTACCGCCGGCAGGCGGTTTGCCGGCACCGCTGCGGACCAGCCAGCCGGCGCTGCGCAGACAGGCCCGGGCAGCTTCCTCGACGACGGATTCGGTGAAACCCCTATTCACGCAACCGCCTCAGCAAGGGCACTGCAGAACCCTCGGAAACTCCGCGACCGGCTACGCGACGGATCGACCTGGGCGCCGATGGCCCGCGCCGCCTCCAGTTTGGCGAGCCCACCCTTGAAGTAGCCATGCTTCTGCATAACGCACTCGAATGCTTCCCACGTGCCACCAGCGATGGCATCGGGGTCGCGAAAGCCCTGTCTGTTCGGGATGCCGGCATGTACACGCGGATACACCGCTCGTACGGCAGTCCAGTCACCGAAGTACCAGGCTTCGAGCTCTTCGATAGCGATGCGGTTGACAAGCTGCCATTGCGCTGCCCCCGCGCGGGTTCGCGTGCGCAAGCCGGCACGTGCGGCCATGTCTTCGAGCCGCTGCTTGAGCACACGGCAGTCCTCTGCGTCGCGGTCCACCACGACCACGATGCGCCAGTCGTCCGGGAGCCAAGTGGCGTAGCCACGCAATCTTGCTTCGATCGCGCTGAGTAGATCCCTCTTGCCCTGAAACGGATGTACCTCGAACGTTCGGTCCTGCGGCAGCAGCCGGGGCAACAAAGCGCGCAAGAAGGCCTCCATCGAAGGTTCCTCCACCAACACGACCAGATGGGCAGCGGCCATGCTCAGCGCTGGCCTTGCGGGCGGGTGGGCGCGCCCTGGTTGACCAGCGGGTCGCCCACACCGAGCTGCCCCTCCATCCAAAGCTGCCCGAGCATAGCGCCCTCCTCGACGAATCCACTCACGCCTAGCAGGTCGACAGCGCGCTGCGTCTGCGTGTACCCCTGCTCGTCGCGCCACAGCACGCGGACCTCCTTAGGCCGCAGGGCATTGAGGAAAAAGGGGGAATGCGTTGTCACCAAGAGCTGCGTGCGGCCGCTGGCGTCGCGGCACTCCTCTGCCAGCTCGGTCAGTAGCCGCGGGTGCAGGAAGTTCTCGGGTTCCTCGATGCCAATGAACGGCGGCGGCGCGGGGTCGTACAGCAGCACCAGGTAGGCGAGCATCTTGAGTGTGCCGTCCGACGCGAAGCGCGCCAGCACCGGGTGGCTGAATGGAGCGTCTTTGATCTGCAGCAGCAGTCGGCCGTCGGGCATCGTCTCTGCCAGCACCCGCTCGATGCGCGGCACGCGTCGGCGCAAGACATCAATAACCCGCTCGAAGCGATCGACGTGCTGCTCGGCCAGGTATTGGATGACGTTCGCCAGGTTGTCCCCGGTCTTGGTCATGCGCTCCTGTGGGCCGGCCTCGGGCTGACCGCGCGCGCTGTCGGCCGAGAGATAAGACACATACCAACCGGTGATGAAGTCGCGCAGTGCGGCAACGCGCGGATGCTCGGCAAACTGACCGAGCGCGTTGACGGCCAGCAAGTCGGCCGACTTAAGGGGCACGTCGATGCGCGTGTCTTTCTCGTCGGGCTGCTCGCCGCTGACCGTCTTGCCCTTGCCCTCGCGATAGTCGAGGAAGCGGAACGGCTTGCCCCTACTGCCGCGGCGCCATTGCAGCCACTCTTCGACGACCACCGGGCCACCGGATCTCTCATCGACGGCCAGGCGATAGGTGATAAGCGGGTAGTCGGGCTCACGGTACTTGATCTCGATGGTCACCGGACCGTCGCCGCCACGCGTCTTCAGTTCTCGGGCGCGGCCCCGCTTGTCCCAGGCACGGCGTAGCCCCAACTCGAAGCATTCCGACAAGAAGGCAAACACGTCGAATACGGTGGACTTGCCGCTACCATTGGGCCCAAGCAGTACTGTGAGGGGCGTCAGGCCCTTGAACTCAACGTCCCGCAACGCACGGAAGTTCTGCACCTTCAAGTACTCGATCCGCGCCGGCGCGTTTGTCTGCCTGGTCTTCATAGGGTCACCCCAATAAGCTTGCTCCGCTCCTTCACCCGCAGCTCGCCCGAGATGAGCTGCGGGACCAGCGCGTCGCGGAGCCGCTGCGCCAGCACCACCTCGCCGTAGTTCGCCCTCTCCTCCTGGGAAAGGGCCAGGGCGAGCGTATCGCCGGCAGGCGGTTTGCCGGCACCGCTGCGGACCAGCCAGCCGGCGCTGCGCAGACAGGCGAGGGCGGCTTCCTCGACGACGGATTCGGTCATTGCGCCCACGCGTCCTCCGGTTCGTGCGCCGAGGCAAACGGATTCTCGCGGTCGTATGCCCACCGCGGCGGGTTGTCGCTGATGTATTGGCGGATGCGATTCAGGGACTGTTCGTCGCGAACGATGTGCTCGTAGTAGTTGCGTTGCCATACGGGCGTGCCCGCTGTGCCCCGCCAGTCATTGATACGACGCGCCGCAAACGTCTTGAATTGACGAATGATTTCCGGCAACGCGTAACGTTTGGGCGGCGTGTCCGCTGTAGGGGCGGGTTCCGAACCCGC
>DATIKM010000136.1:0-3317 GCA_035477595.1 Chthonomonadales bacterium | reverse complement strand
GAGGCCACCTTCAGCTCGAGCGGCGGAACCTGGAAGGGCGTGGCCTATCTCCAGGTCTTCCCGGGCCTGGAGAGGGAGATCACCATCGCGATGACGAGGCAGTAGCGCGATACGACCTGGCACAGCCCTGACGCTGCGCGTTCGCCGGACCAACGCGGGTCTCGTTACCGCAGCCACCTTCCGAACAGCGTCAGGTACATCAGGCGGTAGATGTCGGTGTTGTCCACTGTGCCAAGCTCTCTGAGGCGTTCAGCGTTCAGCCCTTCCGCGCGAGCCGCGATTCCGCCCGCCAGATCCGAGCGCGAAGACCATGCCACGGCGAAGGAGAAGGTGTTGCCCTGAGTATCCGGTGCGGAGCGGAACGGTTCCGTCCCTGCGCCGTCCACGCCATCTAGGGGTACGGAGGAGACCTGGCCGTCGGAACCGCTGTTGGCGGGGCCCTCCCCCACTATCGCATCGGACCAGTCCACGATGCCCTTGCTGCCAGCGCTGCTATCGGCGGCCGTTATGAGAAGGGTGCGCGGGTGCTGTCCGACGTACTGCCGAAACACACCCAGGGCCTCGTCGGCGCGCCTGCCGGCCTCGAAGGACCCTGCCGCATTGGCGGCGTTGCCGAAGTTGTCGGTTCCTTCCTCCTCAGCCACCATGAGGAAGCCCCGTCTGGCCGTTCTCGGGTTGCGGGACAGTATATCCAGTGCCGCCGCGGACATCTCAGCAATGGTCGGTGCAGTGGGCGCATAGGGTGGCAATCCTGCGGCGCGCAGCGCCTCCTCGGTGCTGTCGTTGAACGTGTGGCCGGACGCGAATACGCCCAGCACTTTCGTGGCGGTGTTCGGTATAGCTTTCAGCTCCTCGCGTGTGTACACGACTGTGTAACCGAGGTCAGTTGCGCGCTGGATAAGGTTCAGACCATCTGTGCGCCCGCCCGTTCCGTGGCGACCGCTGACGCCTGCCGGCAGAAGCCACCGTTCACCGCCGCCGAAGAGGACGTCCACCCCGGATTCCACGACCTGACGCGCGATGCTTTGGTGGTCGCCGCGCTCAGGCACGGAGGCGACGAAGGCCGCGCTGCCAGGCTCGGTAAGGGAACCGGTCTGAATGAGCGCCGTCGCAAATCCGGCCTGCACGGCCTCCTCCATGATGCTCAGGGGATGCCCTGAGCGGGCGATGATCGGCGCCACGCGATCAAGGCCGAAGCTGTCGCTGGCAACCTTCACCCCGTAGGCGTGGGTTGTGGCCCCCCCGTGGGATGTGCCGGTCAGTCCATCCCTCATGTGCCCGGTGTACGGGGCAACGTAGGGCATCCTGTCCCAGTTCAGCGTGCCGTCGGGCCCCACGAACCGTATCCGCAGGGCGTCCCAATGGCTGAGCCCGTACCCGTCAGGGTGGAAGAAGATGACATTCCGCGGCGCCACGTCGGTCGCCCCGGCATCGCTCGCAGGCGGTGCCGCAGAGAGCGCCAGAAAGGCCAGCAGTCCCATGCCGGCAGTGACCACCAGCGACCGCATCGTCCGCATTCTGTTGCCCACTTGTCGCTCCTCCCGGGCTTCGCCATTCCCGCGTGCTGGTGGCCACCATCCATGGAATCCACTATACCTGCCAGGTCCGCGGGAGTACCAGACTCCGCCATGGCGCCGGGCGGCCCGCAGCCAGCGCTTCCATGAACGGCCCTATCGCGTCCAGGCGGTGCGCTGGAAGCCCCTGGCAGTGCAGACGCGTCGCAGGGATGCGCCAGCCTCGCCAATGGCCGCGTCTCGACCAGACCACAGCCTGGCTTGGGCCGCTGCAACCGATCCGAGCAGCATAGGTATAACCGACACCCATTCCGGCGTCATGAGCCAGTCATCGAGGCTCTGCCACGAGCGGTCTACTCCAGCGCGCAAGCAGCGTTACGCTCTACTCTCGGATGCGGCGCACACCATGCAGGAGTAACGTTGAGCGCAGGAAGCGCGGCGTGGGGTGCGGTTCCGGCGACGGCGCGCAAGGCGGCGTCTCACGCCGGTCCGGAGCACCGGTCCGTGCCCGCTGCGCCGCTCATCTTCGAGGTGACGCCCGCGGCGACGCTCGAGCACACCGTCACCCTCGGCCCCATGGCGCCGCCACCGCCACCGTAGGCGCGCTCGAGGCCCTCGGTGTGGATACTTGACGCGGTGCACACCCGACACTAGAATGCGTATGGAGCAGCCCATCCGGCCATGGTCTGCATGCCGGACGCTGTCATCTCAGATAGGAGGGTCCACCCGGCTTCTTGTCCCCCGCAGTCACTCTCTCCCAGGCATCAACCGCAGGAGGTCACGCCGATGCACGCATGCCAGAGCGCAGTCGTGCTCCTCGCTGCCGCATGTCTCGGGCCGGCGGCGCTCGCGCAGGGCCTTCCACGCGCGCCCCTCGCGTCCGACAGCGCCATCTCGGTCCGCGTGGGCATGGCGGCGACCTGGCAGAGCATGGCGAACCCCGCCCCACCGGACATCACCGGCGAGAAGGCGGCGGACCTCTCCGAGTACGCCCTGACGGCCACCCCGACCATCGACAACCTGAAGGACCACGCACTGGCACTCGCGCCACTGCCGGAGAACCCAGCCTGGTACGTCTTCCGGCCCGCCGGCGACACGTATCACCTCACGTTCGACATCGCGGACTCCGCCCAGCGGCTCGGCCACATCGTCGTGAGCGACCTGGCCACCGGGCAGGTTGTCGGATCCGTCCGGGCCGCACCGGGTGGTGCGACGCTCGCGGGCCAGATCGAGGTTGCGTGGGAACAGGCCTACTTCCGCATCGACGGCCACGCCGCATCCGGCGCGCTGCTTTTCGTGCTGGGCGCCACCAACCGCCGGCCAGACACCTTCGTGCACTTCTCCACTGTCGGCCAGTTCGCCCCGCACCGGCCGGCAACCGTCTCGACGCCCCGCTTCCCCGGGGGCTGCGATGTGGTGGTTGGCGTCGTGGGCGATCCCTACAACCCCGTCGGGGTGAGGGTTACCACCGCGGGAGGGGATAGCTGGTTCAGCCTCGGCTGCGGAGCGAGGGACCGCACCAACCCCACCCCCGCTCCGGACATCATGGAGCCGCCACTTCCCTTCCATCCCTACATCAGGAGGAAGTGCATCCAGCAGCCCGGGGCCATGCCGTTCCCGCCTAATGAGAGGGCCGACCTGCCGAGTCTGGCAAACGCCATCCTCAGCGCCCGCCAGGAGGACACGACACGGGCGATCACAGCCATCGCGATGCCGCCCTACTCGGACATGACCGGGCACTGGCACGCCAAGTTCCTTGGCCGCGTGACCGCGTTCTTTGCGGTGCCCTACACCGTCGCCAGG
>DATIKM010000135.1:0-30250 GCA_035477595.1 Chthonomonadales bacterium | reverse complement strand
TCAGTTCTACTTCCGGACGACGGACGTGACGGGTGCGATGGACCTTCCGGAGGGTGTGGAGATGGTGATGCCGGGCGACAACATCACGATCACTGCGGAGCTGCTGCAGCCGATCGCGATGGAGGAAGGTCTGCGCTTCGCCGTGCGCGAGGGCGGCCATACCGTCGGCGCCGGCGTCGTCAGCAAGATACTGGGGTAGGCAATCCATGGCGCAGAAGGAAACGCGCATAGTCCTCACGATGGCGTGCACGTCGTGCCGCTCGCGGAACTACGTGACGTCTAAGAACCGCATCAAGCATCCGGATCGGCTGCAACTGAAGAAGTTCTGCCCGCCGTGCCGGAAGCATACGGTCCATCGAGAGGCGCGATAGCAGCACGACCGGCGGCGCGGAGGGCGCGTGCCGCCTTCGCAGGGGTGTAGCTCAGTTGGCAGAGCGGCGGTCTCCAAAACCGTAGGTCGCGGGTTCAAATCCTGCCACCCCTGCCCAGCCGATCCCGGGCGCAGGGCGCCCGAAGTAAGCCGGGCACGCGCGCGACCGCTGAGTAACGTAGCTCACGGGACGCTGGGCCCGGACGACGATGGCCCGAGTCGTCCGGGCGTCCGCTCTCGGACTGTGTGGGGAAGGGCCGCGGCCTGTGCGGTCGCGATTGTATGAGGACACCGATGCCAAGCAACGGCGAGCAGAAGCAGAAGCCGGTCACGCGGAGCGCGAACTACCTTCAGGAAGTCCTGATCGAGCTTCGCCCGCCCAAGACCCAGTGGCCTAGCCCTCCGGAGGCGTGGCGGCTCACCACCGTCGTCCTCGGTGTGATCCTCATGGTGGGCGTCTATATGGCCCTGCTCGACACCATTCTGAGCAGGCTCACCGGCGCCCTCATCAAGTAGGCGGCCAACCAACGACATGCAGAAACAATGGTACGCGGTTCACACGTACTCCGGGCACGAGAACAAGGTGATGACGAGCATTCTGCGTCAGGCCGAGGCCCGCAATCTGCGCTCCAAGATATTCGACATCAAGGTCCCCACCGAGGTGGAGGTCCAGACGCGCGCGGGACGGCGCACAGAAGTCAAGCGCAAGCTGTTCCCCGGGTACGTGCTGATCGAGATGGTGCTGGACGAGGACACGTGGTACCTGGTGAAGTCCACGACCGGTGTGACGGGTTTCCTGACGTCTGGCAGCAAACCGGTCCCCCTGCAGGAGCGCGAAGTCAGCGCGCTGCTGCAGTCCGAGCAGGGCGAGCGCCAGCGGCCCAAGGTGCAGTGGGCGAAGGGCGACATAGTGCGCGTCACGGTCGGCCACTTCGCCGACTTCACGGGCAAGATCGAGGGCGTGAACCCAAGCAAGGAGAAGCTCAAGGTGCTCATCTCCATCTTCGGGCGCGACACGCCCGTCGAGCTGGACTTCACGCAAGTCGAGAAGGCGTAGAGCGCGCCAGGCCGCTGAAGCCCCACCGGGGGCTCGCGCCGAGCGCGCCATGAGGAGGCGTCTGCCGTGGCAAAGAAAGTGACGGCCGTGGTTAAGCTGCAGATACCGGCAGGGAAGGCCACGCCAGCGCCGCCCGTGGGATCGACCCTCGGGCCGTACGGCATCAACATGATGGAGTTCATCAAGACCTACAACGAGCGCACCGCGTCGCAGGTCGGCTCCATCGTGCCTGTAGAGATCACCATCTACGAGGATCGCTCGTTCACCTTCATCACGAAGACGTCTCCGGCCGCGGACCTGATCCGGAAGGCGCTCGGCATCGAGAAGGGCTCTCAGACGCCAGGGCGCGTCCGCGTCGGGACGCTCACCCGCGCGCAGGTGCGCGCCATCGCCGAGACGAAGATGCCGGACCTGAACGCCAACGACATCGAGCAGGCGATGAAGATCGTCGAGGGCACCGCCCGCTCCATGGGCATCGCCGTAGAGGCCTGATCTGCATTCGCGCACTTCCGGGTGCGCGCTGACAGTGGGAGGGGCGACCGCCCCGATAGAACCACGGGAGTGACCCAAACCATGCCCGGTCCCAAGCTATCCACCCGACAGCGGCGCGAGGCAAAGCTCGGCAAGGCGCGTCACAGCAAGCGCTTCGAAGCCGTGGTGAAGCAGGGCGCCTTCGCGGAGCCCGTTTCCCCTGAAGAAGCCGTCGCGCGCGTGCAGTCGCTGGCCAACGCCAAGTTCGACGAGACGGTCGAGGTCGCGGTGAACCTCGGCGTCGATCCCCGACACGGCGACCAGATGGTCCGCGGTACGGTGAACCTGCCCTACGGCACCGGCAAGTCCCGCAAGGTCGCCGTATTCGCGCGGGGAGACAAGGCCGACGAGGCCAGGGCGGCCGGAGCGGACGAAGTCGGCGCGGAGGACCTCGTCGAGCGCATCCAGAAGGGCTGGGCCGGCTGGACGCAGTTTGACCTCTTCGTGGCGTCGCCGGACGTCATGCCCCTGGTAGGCCGCGTAGGAAGTATACTGAAGCAGCGCATGCCGAACCCGAAGGCGGGCACCGTCAGCCCGAACGTGGCGCAGGTCGTGCGGGACATCAAGGGTGCCACCCGCGCCGAGTACCGCGTGGAGAAGGCCGGCATCATCCACTGCCCCATCGGGAAGGCGAGCTTCCCGCCGGAGCACCTGCTCCAGAACTTCACCGTCCTGCTGAACGCGCTAATCAAGGCAAAGCCGGCCGCCGCCAAGGGGCGCTACCTAAAGAAGATCACCGTCTCGTCCACGATGGGCCCGGGCATCGGCGTGGACACCGCCCTTGCCCAGAAGGCGGCCGAACGGCTGTAACCAACGGGCTGCGTCGGTCCTTTCCACATGGGCATGGCCCCGGGGAAACCCGGGGCCATTTGGTCAGGCTCTGGCTGGGGGACCAGGATTCGAACCTGGGTCAACGGCTCCAAAGGCCGCTGTCCTGCCGCTGGACGATCCCCCACCGGGGCCGCCGGCATTATAGCGGCCGCGGCCGCGCACCGTCAACGCACAACGACCGCCACACGGTTACCCCAGGCCCCCCGTCCCCGCGTGCCACCTATCCCCGCGAGAAGCGTACGTGCACAACGTCACCGTCGCGCACGCGATAGTCCTTTCCCTCCAGCCGCATGCAGCCCGCAGCCCGCGCCTGGTCCCATCCGCCATGCTGCCGGAAGTCGTCGAAGGCGATAACCTCCGCGCGGATGAAGCCCCGCGCCATGTCGGAGTGCACCTTCTCGGCTGCGGCGAGCGATGTGGCGCCGTGGCGCAGCGTCCAGGCGCGTACCTCATCCGGTCCAATGGTGAAGAAGCTAAGGTAGCCGAGAACCCGATAGGCTTCACGGATCAGCCGGTCCCGCGCCGCCTCCTCAATGCCGAGCGCCGCCAGGAACTCCCGCTCCTCCTCTGGGGCCATCTGCGCGCACTCCATCTCGACCCTAGCGCACAGCTCGATGAGCGCGAACTGCCCAGCTCGACACGCATCGCGCAGCGCTGTCAGGCTGGCATGGTCAGGGACCTCGTCCGTGTTGGCCACGACGATGAGCGGCTTCCCGCTGACGAACGCGAAGCCCCTGGTGGCACGCTCCTCCTCGCCGCTCAGGTCGAGCGTCCGTACAGGGCGGCTGGCCTCGAGATGGTCGCGGATGCGCAGCAACACGGGCTGCTCGGCACCCTCCGCGGGGGTCTGGCGCTTCTGAAGCCGCGCTTTCTCCAGGCGCTCCAGCCGCCCATCCACCACAAGCAGGTCGGCGAGCAGCAGTTCGTCGTGCAGGCGCTGCAGCTCTCTCGCCGGATCGAGCCCTCCGTCCGGCTCCGGGACCGCATCCCCATGGAAGCCGCGCACCACGAGTACCAGCGCGTCTACGTTGCGGACGCCCGCGAAGAAGTCCGCGCCGAACCTCTCGCCCCGCTCATGCACCCGGACTCGGGCGCCGCCGTCGGACAGCTCCATCATGGCCGGGGTCCGCTTCTTCGGCCCACAGGCCCCCACCACGTAGTCGAAGCGCGGGTCCGGAACGGCGACTGAGCCCAGGTTCACGGTGTCGTCGTGCGCCTGGTACCTGTGTGTGGCGACGTTTGAGCGCGTGAGGGCGTTGAAGAGGGTCGTCTTGCCGACTTCGGGCAGACCGATGATGCCTACCTTCATGTCGCCGCTCCGGTGGTGAGGTCGGCCGTGATCGCAGGGGTACGGGCGATCGTGGCGCGGAAAGGCACGGTCGGTACCCGAGTGCTACGGAGAAGGCGCCGGGAGCCCGGGCTCGCCTTCTGTGTAGCCGGCGGCCTGCGCCGTGGGCGCCGGCTGCCTCGCGGGCGCTGGGCCGACCGCTACGATCCGCGGGAATGGCCGGTAGAAGTCGTTCGAGATCAGCTCGCGCCGCACGACCTGGTCGCCCTGGTAGACGACGCGGTAGAGCCGCACCCGCTGGCCGGCGTGACCCTTCTCCACAACCCTGGTTTCGCCGGGAGCGAGGGTCTCGTCCACCTGGTGCTTGACCCCTGCTGGGTAGGACGCAAGATGCCGGCGGACGAGAACGACCCGCCTGCCCGGTTCGCGCCTGCCGAACACGCGCACCAGAACACGGCCACGCCTGCCATCCGAGTGGATCGCGATCGGCGCGTCGGTGGTGTTCCTGAACTGGAAGTCGACGACACCGTAGACGACGCTGGCATCGCGGCCTGACGGCACGTATTGGACCGGGAAGGAGTGACGCTGCCGCGCCACGATGCCGAGGTCGGCGAGGAGTACGGCGTTGTAGAGCGTCGCCGAGACCTGGCATATCCCGCCGCCCACTCCGGGCTCCATCCGTCCGCGAACGATGATGGGCGCCTCTCGGAAGCCAGCGTCGAAGCTCCTCGGGCCGACGGTCTCATTATACGAGAACACCTCACCGGGACGCACCAGCGTGCCATCGATGCGCTCGCACGCGATCTCTATGTTCCGCCGCCGGTTTCCGCGCTCGCTGTACCGCGTCTGGAACCGAGCGATCTCGCCTTCAATGCCCTCAAAGTCCTTGGCGGCGACACGCGGAGCCACGGTCCGAGACGGGAGGTCCGTCACGTCCGTGGTATCCAGCGGGACGCGCCGCTCTATGAGCGCGGCGGCCCTGTCCAGGTCGAGGGCGACGCCCTGGCGCTCCGGCGAGATGGAGAACGTGTCGCCAGTAGCCACGAAGCGCGCGTTGAGCGCGGGCAAGCGCATAGACGGGGCAACACGCCGCTTCAGGTAGCGCTTCAGGGCCGGCCGGTCGACGGTCCAGACCGGTGGCACATCGACTCGCTCTGCGCCCGAGAACCACGCCACGAGACGGGTGAACGCACTTCCGCGGTCCCCGATCCGCATCGCGTCCTCGACCGTTGCCTGTACATCCACCGACGCCCCTAGCGTGGCACGGCTGGGCGACCACTGCCGCACCACGCCGCTGGGCGTCAGCGCCCGAAGCGCTACCGGCTCTGCCGCGCGGCTCTCGGCCCAAGCCTGAAGCGCCTGCGAGGCCTCTTCCACCCGCTTGCCAGACCAGTTGGCGCCGGCGACATGGACGCCACCGGGTATGACCGATGCCGGCGATCGCCAGAACGCGGTTAGAGCTGTCGCGGTCGCTCCCGCCAGCATGCTCATCGCCACGACGAGCACCTTCAGCGCCACCCGCCCGTGTGCCCGCAGCCCGGGACGGCCACCGCTCCGGGCCAACCGTGAGCGCACGAGCGCGCCGACCGGCCACCTAGTGGGTGGCACCGGCGCCTCGCTCGCCTGCGCTGCCGTCCACCGACATTCCTGCGGCCTCATGGTCGGCCAGATGCTGCCCCAGCTTCTCGATGTGCTGCTCCATCAGCTCCATCCGCTGTCTAAGCTCGCGGATCAGCTCCGCCTGCGGGTCCGCTCGGTTGATTAGGTTGTCCATGACAGGCTCATCCGGTGCTATCCGTAGGCCGTCTCGTGCGACGACACGGCCGGGCACGCCAACAACGGTGCAGTTCGCCGGTACATCCCGGTTCACCACGGCGTTGGCGCCGATGCGGCAGTTGTCGCCCACATTGATGGCCCCGACGATCTTCGCCCCCATACCGATCAGCACATTGTTGCCGACGGTGGGATGGCGCTTCACCCTCTGGATGCTGGTGCCCCCGAGTGTGACTTGGTGATATATCAGTACGTCATCACCGACCTCGGCAGTTTCCCCGATCACCACGCCCATGCCGTGGTCGATCACGAGGCGGCGCCCGATGCGTGCGCCCGGATGGATCTCCACTCCGGTCAGCGCTCGGCAGGCGGCCGCCAGCCACCGCGCCAGGACACGGTAGAGCTCGCGCGGCGGCAGTCGCGTGTTCCATAGACGGTGCGCGACGCGATGCGACCACACCGCATGGAGGCCGGCGTAGCTGAGGACCTCGAGCGTCGTCCGCGCCGCCGGGTCGCGGTGCTTGATGGCTGCTATGTCTTCGCGAAGGAGTCCGAGCAGTCCCATGGTTGAAGAGCGCGATCGGTGCGGTGCGCGTCGCGATGGCAACGAGCCGCACCAGGAGGCGGGCAAACGTAACCTGTAGAAGAAAGTATAGCATCCACGAGGGACGCACGCAAAGCGCGGGCATCGCCAGCCGGCGGTAAGCGCGGTCGGGCGTTCGCGGCCTCAGTCCATGAGGTTGGGGTTCGCTCGGTTGCGGCGGATGATGGCGTTGATGCGGCGAGCGATGTTGTTGGCGGCCTGCTGTGGTGATATCTCGCCCTGCCAGATGCGGTCGCACTCCGTATCCCGGATGGTGTCCACATCGAGCTGCTGAACCCACGGTGACTGCTGCTTGATCCGAGCGTGCTGCATCTCTTCAATGTAGACGTGGTTGCGGCGCTCGTTCGGGAAGTCGGGGTTGAAGAGGAAGCGGGGCGTGCGGCAGTAGCGCGCGATGCTGGGCTTTCCGTCGCCGTAGTCGGCCACCAGCATCTGGTTGTCCTCGCTCAGCAGGTGGCTCAGGAATGTGAACGCGAGCTCCTTCTGCTTGCAGGAGCGCGGGATGGCGTAGATCTTGCTCTCCAGCATGCCCTTGCGCTCGCGCCCGTACGGCACCGGCGTTATGTCCCACTCGAGGTCCTTGTTCTGACGCCACTCGATGATGAGCCATCGACCCGTGATCACCATTGCGGCCTTCTCGGCCTTGAAGAGGTTCTGGGCGCCTCCCCACCCGCCGAGCGCAGCCAGGCCCTGTTCCTCAGATGCGCTCGGGGCCACGCGGTGCTCCTGCCGGAGAGAGGCCCAGAACTCGAAGGTCCGGTGCGCCTCGGGGGTGTCGAGCATACAACGGGTTCCATCGGGGCTGTACCAGGTCTGGCCCATCTGCCAGAGGAACATCTCCAGGAAGTAGCTCGGAGGCAAGACCACGCCGAACTGCACGGTGCGCCCGTTCCGGCGGACGGTCAGGCGGCGCGCAGCCTCGATGAACTCCTCCCACGTCCACGCGTCGCTCGGCTCCGGGACGCCTGCCTCGCGGAGCAGGCGCTTGTTGTAGAACAGCACGTAGACGCCGCAGTTGTCGGGGAAACCGTTGATCGCGCCGCCGTGCCGATCGCCTCCCTGGTAGATGAAGCCGTCGAGCTGCGGCCAGAAGGCGCCCATGTCGATGCCGTGTCGCGCGACCCAGGGCCTCAGGTCCTCGAGCACGCCTTTGCGGGCGAACATCGCGACCGACTGCGGGGAGTAGATGGCGAACACCTCGGGCGGAACGCCACCAGCCAGCTGGGTCAGGACGCGCTGGGGCCCCGCGTCTGGGTCATTGATCACGCGGATGTCGGGGTGCCGCTGATTGAAGACCCGGATCTGCTCCGGCCGTACGGCGCTTGGATCGACGACCCATCGCACCGTCGGACGAGGGTCGCGCTCGCGCCCGCAACCGCCCACAGCGAGGAGCGGCAGCCCTAGTACGGCGGTCCTGCGGGTTACCTTCATGTCGGGAGCCCAGGGAGTGCGGCGAGTTCGCGCGAAAGGCTGGAGGCCCTCCCCGCGCGCTCGATTCTAGGCGAGCCCGGCGGCCGCTGTCAAGGAACGGGTGCCCGGCCAGGGCGTGCAGGCGCGCGCGCGGCGCCGCGCCGCCATCCCTGAGGCCAGTAGCGCGCTGCGCCCCGTTCCCTGCGCACTAGTGGCCTGGGCAGTTCGATGGCGTGGAGCAACGACTGCCCCTCACTCAGTCGCCACGCGAGGCGGTTCCGTTGACAGCCACTCCGCCTGCACGCATAATGGCCTTCGGGAAGGTTCTCCATGGAGCCCATTGAGGGCACGCTCCGAGCGGACCGACGCACCAAGGCGTTGGTGAAGCGACTGCGGCCCGGCGACATCGCAGTGATCGACCACAGCGACCTTGACGCGATGGCGGCCCGCGGCCTGCTGGAGGCCAGGCCGGCAGCGGTCGTCAACGCGTCGCGCTCCGTGTCTGGCCGATATCCCAACCGGGGGCCGTCGATCCTCATCGATGGCGGCATCCCGTTGCTCGATGACGTCGGCGCCGAGTTCATGGTCGCGGCCCTCCAGCGCGACGGCTCGCGTGCGACCGTGGAGGACGCCTGCATCCGCACGGCGGACGGGTTGTGCGCCACAGGCTCTCTGTTGGACCGCGCCGCGGTCGAGCGCATGATGGACGAAGCGTCGAGGCACGTGGACGCCGCGCTCGACTCCTTCGCCCGGAACACCCTTTCGTACCTATCCGAAGAGAAGGCGCTGCTGCTTGACCCGGTAGACGTGCCCGACCTTCGCACCCGTATCAGTGGCCGGCATGCGATGGTCGTGGTGCGCGGGGAGGGCCATCGCGAAGACCTCGCGGCGATCGAAGCGTACCTGCGCGACGTGCGGCCGGTCCTCATCGGTGTCGATGGAGGCGCTGAGGCGCTGCTGGATGTGGGCCTGCGGCCTGACCTGATAATCGGCGACATGGACAGCGTGAGCGACCGGGCCCTGAGGTGCGGCGCCGAGTTGGTGGTCCATGGGTACGCGCGGGGCGCGCGAGAGGCGCCGGGATACGCGCGCGTGCAGGCCATGGGTCTGACAGCCACCGTCTTCCATGCGCCGGGCACCAGCGAGGATGTCGCGATGCTGCTTGCCCACGAGAAGGGAGCTTCGCTCATCGTCGCGGTGGGAACCCACTACTCGCTGTTCGACTTCCTGGACAAGGGCCGGGGCGGCATGGCGAGCACGTTCCTGGTCCGGCTGAGGGTGGGGAGCAAGCTGGTCGACGCCAAGGGGATCGGGCGCCTCTGGTCACAGAGGAGCCGTCCTCGCACGATTGAGATGCTCATCCTGATCGCGGCCGGGCTGTTCCCGCTCGGGGTCATCGCGTGGAACTCGCCGTTCCTTCGGACGATGGCCAACACCCTTCGCCTGACGTTCCGATCCACCATCGGGGCCGATTGAGCACGCACGGCCGCAGCCAGCTCTGACCAGCCACGGAGACGCCTATGGGGCCCGGGTTCCGGTACCATCTCGTGACGCTCGTCGCCGTCTTCCTGGCGCTTGGGCTGGGAATGGTGATCGGCATGTCCTATGTCCAGGGCCCGGTGTTGGAGCGCCTCACTCGCCACCAGGAGCAGCTCAACGTCACGTTCACCAACGAGATCGCGCCTCTCCGCGAGCAGGTTGCTCGGTACCACAGCTTCGTCGCAGCCGTAACACCCACGCTGGTTAGCGAGCGCCTCGCCGGGAAGCGCGTCGCTCTCGTACAGACCGGAGACTACGCGAACGCGGCGACGCTGGTGCGTGAGGCGCTCGAGGCCGCCGGCGCCACGGTTATGCGGACGACCGTCGTGGAGCCGACATACGCGGCCGCTGTCCAGTTGCGCGCGGCTGAGCTCGTGCCGAAGCTTCAGGCGGCCCACCCGTCGCTGCCTGACGGCCCCGACGCCGTGTCCCGCATACTGGCGGTGTCTGCGGCACGCGGGGGGCCGCGCTCGGACCTTGAGGCCCTGCGCGACGCGCGCCTCGCCCGCACGGATGGCGACTACACACGCCGGGCGGACCTGGTCATCCTCGTGGGGGGAGCCACCAACGAAGACCGCGAGCGCGTCCAGGCGGTCGACCTACCGCTGATCCGGCACCTGCGTGAACTAGGTGCGCGCACCCTGTTCGTCGAGCCCATGGCTGCCGCCTTCTCGTATATCGGCGCCATCGCCGGGCAGGGCATCGCCACGGTAGACAACGTCGACACCGACATCGGGCGTATAGCCGTGGTGCTGGCGGCTGACGCTGAGCCGGGCGACTACGGCGCAAAGCCGACTGCCAGCGCGGGTCTGCTACCTCGAGCGACCCCCACCCAATGACAGCCGCTGTCGTCCCGGCCTTGAATGAGGAGCCACGCATCGCGCGCACCATTCGCGCTCTGCGAGCCGTAGGCGGCATCAGCGAGGTCGTCGCGGTCGACGACGGCTCCACAGACGCCACCGCTCGTGAGGCGGAGGCAGCGGGCGCCAGAGTGGTCCGTCTCCAGCGCAACGCAGGCAAGGGCGCTGCGCTTACCGCAGGAGCCGGCGAGACACACGCCGATGTGCTTCTGTTCATCGACGCCGATCTCGAGGACACGGCGGCGCAGGCATCGTGCCTTCTGGCGCCCGTTCTCTGCGGTGAGGCCGATATGGCGATCGCGCGGTTTCCCATTGTGCCAGGTGCCGGGGGAGGCGCTGGCCTCGTGGTCCGACTCGCGCGGTGGGGCATCCGCCGGGCCACGGGTCGAACGATGATCTCACCGCTCAGCGGCCAGCGCGCTCTGACGAGAGCGGCGCTTAACCGATGCCTCCCGCTGTCCGAGGGGTTCGGCGTCGAGGTCGGCCTCACCGTGGACGCGCTGCTGGCAGGCCTCCGGGTGACCGAGATCGCGACCACCATGGCCCACCGCGTGACCGGCAGGCGTCCCGCCGACATAAGGCACAGGGCGCGCCAGTTCGTGGCCGTCTGCCGCGCCCTGTGGCAGCGCAGGGCAGCTCTCCTGCGGGACCGGACACGGTGACGGAAGCACAGGCCGCTGGCACCGCGGCGGCCTCGCTGTGGCTCATCGTGGTGGTACCCCTCACGCTGCGCCTGCTGACTGCCCTCAAGATGGTGCGCCCCAACTTCCGGGGCGACGGGGTGCCGGTTGGCGCAGGTCTAGCTGTCATCGCATGGTCGGCGCCCGCTCTACTCGCCTGGCCGCCGCAGCCGCGCCCCGCGGCGCCCGACGCGATGGCCCTGCTCGTGGTGCTGTGTGCCTTTGGGGCACTGGGGTTCATCGACGATCGTTGGGGCGACCGCTCATCGAGCGGCCTGCGCGGTCACTTCCGACGCCTCCTGCTCGAGGGTCGCGTGACCACGGGGGCGCTCAAGGCCATCGGCGGCGTGGGCGTGGGCGTGGCGACAGCCCGCTTCGGGCTGGGGGCCGCCTGGCCGGAGGCTCTGCTGTCTGGCGCGGTCATCGCGCTCAGCGCGAACGCCCTCAACCTGCTGGACCTGCGTCCGGGACGGGCTGGCGCCGCGCTCCTCATAGCTGCGGTGCCCTTGCTGGCGGCGGGCTGGACTGCAGATGGTCCTCCCGCGCTGGCACTCGTGTGGCTGCCGGCGTTTGCGCTCTATGCCTGGGACCGGCGCGGACTGGCGATGATGGGCGACACAGGGTCGAATGCGCTGGGTGCCTCCCTCGGGCTCTCCCTGTGCGCAGCGCTCCCAACCGTGTGGCTCATCGCCGCATTGGCGGCGCTCACCACGCTGCACCTGGCGGCTGAGCGCTCGTCCTTGAGCGAGCTGATCGATCGCTCACCGCTCCTCCGCCGGGTCGACGGCTGGACCGGTGTCCGTCGCTCGGACCCCGACCGGCCCTCGCGGGTATAATGTCGCCCGTTGCGAGCGCGGCCGGCCCGTGGCAGGCCGCGTTCCGCGCATCAGGCCCCCCGGAGGAACCTCGCGTGCCCAAGGAAGGCATCACCCCTCGATCGCAGGACTACTCGCAGTGGTACCTTGACGTCGTTGCGCGCGCCGAGATGGCCGACTACTCGCCTGTGCGCGGGTGCATGGTCATTCGGCCGACCGGCTACGCGATCTGGGAGAATATGCAGGCCGAGCTCGACCGACGCATCAAGGCGACGGGGCACGTCAACGCCTACTTCCCGCTCTTCATCCCGATGAGCCTCTTGCAGAAGGAGGCCGAGCACGTCGAGGGGTTCGCACCCGAAGTCGCGGTTGTCACGCACGCGGGCGGCGAGGAGCTGGCGGAGCCCCTCGTGGTGCGGCCCACGTCCGAGGCGATCATCGGGAGCAGCTTCGCAAGCTGGATCCACTCTTGGCGCGACCTTCCCATGCTGATCAACCAGTGGGCCAACGTGGTGCGATGGGAGCTGCGCACGCGGCCATTCCTGCGGACTGCGGAGTTCCTGTGGCAAGAAGGCCATACTGCGCACGCCACAGCGGGCGAGGCGGAGGCGGAGACGCTCCTTATCCTTAACGATGTCTACGCGGACTTCGCCGAGAAGGTGATGGCGTTGCCCGTTCTGCGCGGCCTGAAGACCGACCGCGAGAAGTTCGCGGGGGCGCTGCGCACGTACGCCATCGAGGCCATCATGCAGGACGGCAGAGCGCTTCAGGTCGGCACGTCGCACAACCTCGGCCAGAACTTCGCCCGGGCATTCGATATCCTCTACCAGACGCCCGACAACCGCCAGGAGCACGTGTGGACCACGAGCTGGGGCGTCTCCACCAGGCTGATCGGTGCGCTCATCATGGCCCACTCCGACGACGAGGGCTTGGTGGTGCCACCGATGCTGGCGCCGACGCAGATTGTGGTGGTGCCCATCTTCCGCACCGACGCGGAGCGAGCGGCGGTGCTGGAGGCTGCCAGCCGCATCGTCGCCGAGATCGGCGCTCGCCACCGTGTCAAGCTCGACGACCGCGAGGAGACCACGCCAGGCTATAAGTTCAACGAGTGGGAGATGCGGGGCGTGCCCCTCCGGATTGAGGTCGGACCGAAGGATGTGGCGAACAGCACCGTGGCCATGGCACGGCGCGACATGCCCGGGCGTGACGGCAAGTCTTTCGTTCCGCAGGCCGGTCTGGCGGACGCGGCCAGCGCAATGCTGGCGACAATCCAGCGAGCGCTGTACGACCGCGCTCTACGCTTCCGCGAGGAGCACACCGTCGAGGCGCGCTCGATGGGCGAGCTGGCGGAGGCCGTGCAGACAGGGTTCGGCCGAGCGTTCTGGGACGGATCGGCCGAGGATGAGGCGCGCGTTCAGGAGGAGACGAAGGCAACGGTGCGCGTGCTGTGCGTCGAGCCCGCGGATGCCGCCGGCGCGTGTATCGTCAGCGGCCGGGAGACGACGCGCATCGCGGTCCTCGCACGAGCGTACTGACGGAGCGCCCGCCGGTCTGGTAGAATGTTGGCGTGCTGAGGGCCCGTGGCCTAGTGGTTAAGGCAGTCGGCTCATAACTGATCGATCGTAGGTTCGAATCCTACCGGGCCCACCAGGCGGCCCCGCCCAACCAGATGGGGCGGGGCCGCATTGCCGACCGGGCGGGTCGAGCAACGACGACTCCGACCACCTTGCCCCCGTCTTGCAGACGGTCGCGGCAGCGCCTCCCCGATACTGTCTACAGCTTTAGGTCGATAATCGCGCTTACGCCCACGCCCTCGACACGGCTGAACCCCCTGTGAGGTGCGTTCGTGTCGACGGGTACCAGCCCGCGGATGCGGAACCGCTCGATAACAGGGAGCCGGAAGCGGCCCTCGAGCTGGGCGACGCCCCTGACGCGGTCGACCGCTTGCTGCGGACCCACCACCTGAACCGCACCGATGTAGCCACTGTCCCCAATGGACAGGATGGGAACGACCTTGGTGGCGTGCCGGCTCGTGGCGCCTCTCTGGCCCATCAGGTCGTTCACGAACCTGTTGATGTCCCTGCCGAAGCGGTCGACGGCGACGACGACCACCCCGCCTCTCACGATGCTGCCCAACTGCGCACCTGCGACGACGCCTGTCATCGTGCAGAGCGTGCCCGTCAGCAGCGCGATCCTCATCGTCCTGCTCATCGCATTCACCTCGTCTGCATTCAGCGAGAGAAAGGGCTCCCGCTCGGACAGCGAGCGGGAGCCCAACTGACCAACTTGCTCATACGTCGAGCAAGCCTAGAACTTCACCGACACCTGCGTGGTGATGGCGCTGAAGTTGAAGCGCGGGCCAATCAGACCCTTGCCATTCACGTCGCCAACCTGGTAGCCGAGCTTCAGTCTGGTGTTCTCTGTCAGGTTGTAGCCCGTTCCGATGGTGAAGTAGTGCTCCGTCGGATGGACCCTTCCTGTGCCTTCGCGGCCGCCAGCAGCCATGTCCAGCGCCCAGTACACGCCTTCCCAATCGAGCGTGGTCTGGAAGTTCCTGGCGAGATTCCAGCGGAAGCCCGCGAGGATGCGATTGACCTGGTCGGACGGCGTCATCGCAGCGGCGTTCACCGTACGGGCGCCCCAAAGGAACGAGCCGCCCACGTGCATGCCGAAGTTCTCAGACATGTCGAACTTCGCGCGGAACGTCGGGCCCTGGATGTTGACCGGGTTGAACCAGTTGCCGATCTTGTCCCACGAGCCAGGCGCATAGTACAACGGATCGATGTACTTGTACCCCGCGGAGAACGACAGCCTCTCGGTCGTATAGCCGAGCGTAGCCAGGAACGCGTTGTTCATCTCGGCGTTCACCGTGTCGAAGCGACGGCGACCCGTGAGGCTCTTCGCCCACTCGCCGTCGAGCGACAGGCGCTCGCTGAGCTTCAGGCCCACGTCCGACCCCACCACGAGGACGTTGGTGAACTCCGGACCGAAGGCGCCGCCACCACCGTACTCCGAGTTCATGGCGAGCGCGGACGCACGAATGTGGCCGCCCTCCATCATGCGGATCGGGAGCCTGACGCTGGCGCCGATCATCTGGTCGACCATCATCGCGCCGGGGACGGTGGGGGCACCCGAGAGAGCGCAGAGGCCAGTGGGCTTGCCCCCCAACACCGCTGGCGGGGCCGAGATGCCGGCGAGCGGGCTGTTGAAGCCGAACTCGCCATTGATGGTCTTGACGGTCCGGGTGGCGCCGGCGAAGACCTCGACTCCGACGGAGCCGAACCTGCCGTCCAACCGGAGACCGTCCATGCGGTACATGCCGTCGTCGATCCACGGAACGTGGAAGTACGAATCGACGTCCGGCCTCGTCAACACGAGCGGCGTGGTCCTGTGCGCGAAGCGGCCGATCGTCAGCCTCGAGTCCTGGCCCACTCCAGCGAACGGGGTGGCGATCTCGAGCCTGTCGATGTAGGTCGTGCTGTCGGGGCGCTTTGCGTCGCCCCAGTCAGTCACCATGGACGTCGTTCCACCGAGAGAGCTAAGGTAGTTGTCGGTGGTCAGACGTGCCAGCAACGTTGCGCCGCCGGGGATCTTGGCATCGATCCCGAGCGAGAACAGGTGGAGGACCGATGGCTCTCGAAGGAGCGGCACGCCGCCCTCGAACCGCCGGCCATCCCTGTCGATGTAGTTACCGGCTGCGCGATCTGCACGAATGCCGACCCACGCACCGCCTGTGATCCTCGGCATGGCGTCGACCGTCGCCTTTAGCTGCTCGACGTCGCGCGCCAGCCGATCGATCCTGGCGTTCGCCGCGCTTACGCTGGTGCCGAGGCTTGCCAGCTCATCGCGGAACTCCCTGGCAAGCCGTCGGAGCTGCTCGAGCTCCTCGGGGCCCACGCCAGGATCCCCCCTGTCACCCTTCTCTCCCCTCGGACCGGCTGGGCCCGCTGGGCCGACTGGGCCCGCTGGGCCCGGCACGCCCGTGGCGGCCTGCGGATCGGGAAGCGACCTCAGCGCCCGATCCAGGGCCACGGCGAACTCGTACCGGGTCATGGTCCGCCGCCCACGGAACCAGCCGTCTGGGTAACCGATGACAATGTTCTGGGCCCGGAGATTCTCCATGGCCTCGTACGCCCAGTGCGTCGGATCAACGTCTTGGAACATATCCGGCGCGGTCTGAGCTTTGGCACCGGCGACCCACGTCAGGGCGAGAGAAGCGGTCAGAAAGGTCAGCGCCTTCCTCATGATGCTTCCTCCTTCGACGTGTCTCAGCGTGTGCGACGGAAAGCCGCTGCGACCCGGTGGAAGCCCGCGGTGGTGGAGCAGTGATGGTGGTCGAACCGGCGAGGATGCGGACGGAGTTCCCCTGTTACCTCGCGTCCACAACTCTCCGGAGCGGCCGCCAACAACCACGCCATCCCGCGCACTCCAACGGATTCGCGTGCTGCCCTTCGTCGCACCGGATAGGCGGCCATCGCACCCACGGGACGCGCCGCATTGCCCACGACTCGCCCGCACGGACACACACGCCCGCCTGTCTCCGACAATAGCACAAACAACAGGTGGGAGTCAACAACACCGAGGGCCCTGGCTATCCGACAGCCGCCACATCCAAGGGGACGGGCGTAGGGCGAGCCGCGCTCCCACTCTTGCCGCTACGTGGCAAAGTCCTGCCGGTGAGTGGCCCACCAACGCTCGGCCAGGATGACCGCGACAAGGTCGTCGTACGGGGTGTCCGGCGTCAGAAGGCCGCGAGGAACCAGGCGTCGCCATCCTCGCGGCGGATGCTCGACGAGCCACCGCGCTCGCGCCATCTCGGACGTGTGCGCCTCGTCCACGACATCGATGGTCAGTCCAGGCGACCGCTGGCGGAGGGCGCGCATCAGGCTCCCACCGCCCGTGCCGCCGCCGAGCACGACCGCCAGGGGCTGGTACCGCTCGACGAGGCCGAGCACATCGTCGGCGGCATCCGGGGCGCACCCAACCCGTCGCACGATCGTGGCGCCATGGGCGGCCACGACCGCCACGCCGTAGCGGGCACGCCCCGGATCGATCGCTACGACCAGGGGCGAGCCGCTCTCAGAGGACTGGCCGGACACCGAACTCGAGCCGCAGGGGCTCGGAAGCGTAGATGTCGGTCGCGGCGATGGCGGAGAGCTGCACGCGCCTACCGGCGCCGCGCACACGCTCCATCAGGCCCGCGATCTCGCCCGCTGCCAGCGCGCCTACCTGCGGTTCACCCGTTGAGGCGTCGAGGCGTGGGATCATCCCGCGCGACATGGCAGACTGCCCCACGGAGCGGAGAAAGCTCACGATGGCGTCAAACACCTCCGTCGGTGTGCGCTCGGTCTCCAGACGCCGTGTACCGAGCACCTGGCCCTTCCGGTAGACCAGCCGGTCCGGGAATGGCTGGATGTCGACGGACACAGGCTCCCTCTCCACCGCGTTGGCCACGGCCACCGTGACCAGACAGACGGGCTCGGGCGACCACGCCAGGCGTGACACCAGCGCCTCAGTCCGGTCCAACTCGCTGACGACCGGCGACACGGTCGCACCAGCGTCGGAGACCGTCACGAACCGTTTCGGCTGGATCTCCACGGCACGGGCGCGCTCACCCGCCGCGGCCCCGCGCTCGAGAGCGACCAGGTGGCTCTTGTGTAGCAGAGCGCCGATCCGCTCGCGCACCATGTCAGGAGACGATCCGGCGGGAAGCGTATCGCGCGCCAGGTCCTCGCCCGCATGCGCGATCACGCGCCGGCTGCGGAGCGCCCGCGCCAGCTCCATCACATCGGCGAAGACGCCACGCATCTCCATGTCGAGCCGGTCGCGCTCGGCGAGCATGTTCTGCTTCTCTGACTGCAGCGCGCCGTTCTCATCGATCAGGCTGCGGTTCACGGCGAGCAGCACATCCTTGTTCCGCGACAGTGTCTCGTTGCCCTGTACGAGCTCCGCGTTGCGCGCCTCCAGCACCGTGCTCTGTCTCAGGGCGTCCTCGTTGCGGGCGACAAGGTCCACATTCGCCCGTGCCAGATCGCCATTGATGCGCGTGAGCTCGACGTTGCGGGCGCCCATGTCATCGTTGAAGGTCGTCAGCTCAGCGTTTCGGCGCTCCAATCCCGCGTTGCGCCGCGCGAGCTCACTCGACCTCTGCATCTCGACTCGCTTTGCCGCCTCCGCACGTCCCGCGAGCCGTCGCGCCTCATCAAGCCTGGCGCGCTCCCGATCAAGCCGCCCAGCGCTCTCCTGGATCTCCCGCAGAAGCTCGCGCTGGCGCGCCACGTACCGGGCCTCCAGGCGCGCCTGGCTTTCCTGGAGCAGGCTGAGCTCCTCGCGGGTCATCACCACCTGGGCGTGCAGACGCGCGTTCTCGCTCTGGAGGCGCGCACCAGCCCGGATTGCACGCTCGCCCTCGAGGATCACGCGCCGAACCGGAGGAGTTACGAGGAAGATGATGCCGACGGTCAGGGCCGAGATCAACACACCGGTAACGGTGGTCACCAGCACTGCGGTGTGCCGCGGTCTCAGACCCAGCAGGGTGGCGCGGCGTTTGCCGTACCGGCGACCTATGATGTCGCCGTTGTAGGCGATGAAGCCGCCCATCAGCACAGTTACGATCAGGCCCACCACGGTCCACGACATGCCGACCACCTTACCCCGTTCAGCGCGCGGACCTGCTGCACGACCGACCCGACCTGTCAGGTGGCCATGGATGTCCAGGTCTTGCGTGCCATACCTACACTGAATGCCATCGCCTACTGGCGAGCGCGGTAGATAAGGATGCCTGCGACGACCAGACCTATCAGGCAGCCCGTGAAGCTGGCGAGCATCGGGGGGATTCCCCCACCCTTACCCAGAGTGTACATCCAACGGTAGAGGACCCAGTAGGCGAAGATGATGCCGATTGCGATGCCAAAGCCCATCGCCTTCGACCCGCGGTGTGGACGCAGCCCCAAAGGCGCCGCTACCAGACCGAAGATGACGCTAGCAAGTGGGAGCGAGAGCTTCTCCCATAGGTCGACCTGAGCTCCGAGCGTGTTCTCCCCGCGCGCGCTGTCCTGCTCGATCTCCGCACGCAGAGCGCGGAAGGACATGGTGCGGTTGTCGAGTGGGGTCTGTGCGAGCACCCCCTTGAAGTCGCGCCCCATCCGAACATTGCGGGGCAGGGTCACCGTGCTGGCCCGCTCGCTGTAAGTGTCCAGGAACGTGCGGCGATCGGGATCCGGTCGCAGATAGGTGATGAACACGTTGTGGTAGACCCAGTCGCGGCCCTTCGGGTCGGTCCCCCGCGGCTCGGCGTACTCGGCATACACGATCACCTCAGGCTGGCCGACTCTCAGAGGATCGTCGCTCATCTTCAGAATGGTGACGCCGCGGAAGCGGCGCTGCTCCGCATCGTAGCCGCCCTGGATCGTCACCACCTGGTCCACGGTGCCGTCATCGCGGCGGATGATGTAGTCCATCGGTCGCGCGCCGGCCTCGATGTTCTCCCGCGCACTGTGGCGCAGGTCATAGAACGCCACCTGCGCTGGTGGCACCACGATCTCGTTCCACAGAAAGGCTGCCACACTCACAACCAGGCCGACGACGGCCACGGGGCGAGCGATACGCATCATGCTGACGCCGCACCCGAAGAGCGCGACATGCTCGCTGTCACCAGAGAGGCGGCCGAATGCCAGCAGCGTTCCGAGCAACATGCCCATGGGGAACGCCTGCGTCACCAGTACAGGAAGCGTGAACAGCGCGATCTGCAGAACCAGCGAAAACGGCGCGCCCTGGACCAGCAGATCCGTGATCTGAAACAGGTAAGCGCCGCCGAACAGCACCGCCAGGAACATGAAGATGCTGTTGACGATCGGGCCGGTCAGCTCGCGGATGATCAGGCGATCCAGGACGGACATCGCTCAGGGCCCGTACCCTTCCCCGAAGTAGTACTTGCGCGCGATCGGGTCATCTGGCAGCTCGTCGGAGAGACCCGACGCTTTGATCTCGCCATCGGCGATGATGTATGCGCGCTCGGTGATCCGCAACGTGGCCTGGACGTTGTGGTCGGTAATCAGGATGCCGATGTTGCGGCCCTTCAGGTGGCAGATGATCTGCTGGATGTCCTGGATGGCGATGGGATCAACCCCAGTAAACGGCTCGTCGAGAAAGATGAACGCGGGGGCAGTGGCGAGGGCGCGCGCGATCTCGACCCGGCGGCGCTCCCCACCCGACAGCGTCTTGCCCACGGCGCCGCGCAGGTGGGCGATGTGCAGCTCATCGAGCAGCCCGTTGAGCTGCTTGTCCTGCTCGGAGCGCGTCAATGACGTGAACTGCAGCACCAGCCGCAGGTTGTCCTCCACGGTGAGTTCGCGGAACACGGAGGGCTCCTGCGGCAGATAACCGATGCCCCGGCGAGCCCGCCGGTACATGGGAAGGTGCGTTATGTCCTCACCGTCGAGCAGGACCCGGCCGCGGGATGGACGCACCAGGCCCACCACCATATAGAAGGTAGTGGTCTTGCCGGCGCCGTTCGGCCCGAGGAGACCGACGATCTCGCCCCGGCGCATGCCGAGACTGACCCCGTTCACCACCGCCCGACCACGGTAGCTCTTAACCAGGTCCTCCGCCGCGATCTCCAAGAAAGCCCCCTGCCCTCGCCCGATGCCTGCCTGCGGTACGGTCGCCCGCCGCAGCTACCTCTGCGGTGCGCCCTGCCCACGCTCGGGCTCAGGCTCGCGCAACCGAATGTTCACCCTGCCGCGGTCCGCCGCCGTCACACTGATCACCACCGTGTATGGGTTCACGCTCATGTCTACGTCGACGCGATCGCCGCTGAAAGTCGACCCTTCTGCCGTCGTCTGCGGCGTGACCACCGTAGCCTGCACATCACCGATGAGGGACAGCACGTTCTTCCCCTCGTCGTAGACAGCGCTGTCTGCCCTTCCGTCCACTGTCTGCCGGCCGTTACCCCCACCTGGAACAGGCTCATCGGCGGAGAACGTGATGGGCCCCTGCATTTCGAGCAGGCGCCTCTCGCGGTAGTAGACCGCTCTCGCACCGCTGCCGCGCACCACCTGTGACCCCTCGCCGCCGGACGCCGGCCGGGTGACCTGGAATCGTACGTTGCCCTGCGCCTCGACGCGCTCGACGCGATTCGCGCTCTTGGGCGCCATGTACGCCGTAATGGATGCGGCCTGCAGGCGCGCAGAGCTCTTCCGCGCTTCGTCTACCGTGTCTACGGTCGTGTTCGGCCCCGTCGCCCGCGCCGACGTGCCCAGCGCTACTTCGGCGCGCTCGAAGCCACGGAGCACGATGTCGCCGAAGTGGATCGCCCTTGCTTGCCCCGCCCTTGCCTGCGGATCGGCCTGACCGGCCCACGCGGCAGCGGCCACGCAGCACATGAGTATAAGATAAGGCGCCACACCCCTATACATGACGCACATTGGCCCTTCCCGTCCGGCTTTCAGGGCGCCGGGCGCTATGGGATCGTCAGACGCTCGATCTGTGTGTTGAGCGTGGCGCTCTCAAACGGACCGCCCCACGCGACCGCTCTCCGGGCCGCAGGGGGCTTCTGTTCGAACCACACGTCGCCACGGGCTACCACGCGGTGGTCGCTGGAGTGCCACGTTACTGTTTGGGCTCGCACGGTGATTCCGGGCGGCCGGACGCTGCGAACGACGACTCCGCCTGACGCCACCACCTGCTGCGCAGCCTGGTTCGCCGTCACGAGCGGTGCCTCGAACGTGGCGCGCGCCTCACCGTCGCGATACAGCGTGCCCGTAGCCTGCTCTAGGTCGCCGGTCAGGCCGTCCGGTTCGACCCGGCCGCGCGCCGCGCGCACCTCGAGCTGCGGCACGAGGTCGCCGCCGCGCGCTTTTGCCTGCCACCGCACCTGCACGACACGCGTTGCCACCTCGGGCAGAGGCTCCGCAGCGGGACGCGCCTCGACTTCGGCAACGGGCGAGGCGGTCCGCCCACCGCACCCTGCCATGGCGAGTGCCAGCACCAAGAAGGCCGCCATGCGCTTCATGGGACTGAGGGGTGCGCGCTATGGGCGGCGCGCCGGCGAAGCTGACCGCAGGCGGCGTCGATCGGCCTCCCGCGCTGCATGCGCTGGGTTGTGGGACGGCCGGCACCTTCCAGCACAGCACGAAACGCCCGGACGCGCGACGCGCGCGGGGTGCGGAACCCGACCGACGAATCGCTCGGGTTATAGGGTATCAGGTTCACGTTGCCCGGCAGCCCTTCCAGCGACTCCGCTAACCTGGTCGCCTGCTCTGGCGCATCGTTCACGCATTCGAGCAGGATGTATTCAAAGGTCAGGTTGCGCCCCGTTCGGCCGTGATAGACACGGCACGCGTCGAGGACTTCTGCGATCCGCCACTTGCGCCCTGCAGGCACTAGCTCGGAGCGCAGATCGTCGTCCGGTGCGTGCAGCGAAAGAGCCAGCGCGACCGGCAGGTCCTCTTCCGCCAGCCGCCGTATCGCTGGTGCCACACCTACTGTCGATACGGTCAGGCGCCGGGCCGATATGCCCACCTCGACCGCGAGCAGGCGTATGCTCGCGACCACTGCGTCGTAGTTCAGCAGCGGTTCGCCCATCCCCATGTACACGACGTGGCTGATGCGCCGCTCGGGGTTGTCCCGCTGCAGGGCGAGAACCTGATCCACAATCTCGCCGGACGTGAGGTCGCGCGCCAGCCCCCCCACGCCCGTGGCGCAGAAGGCGCAGCCGACCGCGCAACCGACCTGCGAGGAGACACACACCGACACGCGGTCGACGTAGGGCAGGTAGACGCTCTCAATTGTCTGGCCATCGTGCAGCGACAGCAAGTACTTCCGGACCCCATCACGCGCATCAATGCAGCGCGCCACGTCGCAGGCGCCGATCCGCCACTCGGCGGACAGCGCATCGCGGAGAGCGCGCGGCAGATCCGTCATCTCCGCCCAGGTTCGCGCTCCGCGCCGATAAGCCCATGCGGCGATCTGCCTTGCGCGGTAGGCCGGCTGCTCCACAGCACGAATGAGCGCCTCGATCTCCGCAGCGCCCAGACCCACGAGGCTCTTCATTCTACTACAAGACGAGCCGGCGCCGACGCGGTTCGCCGGGAGGCGACGCCACGCCGCGGCGTCGGTGCGGGACAGCAGATGGCCCTGGGTCCGCGTCGCGATGGCGCGAGCGTCACGTCAGCAGCTCCGAGAACGCCTGCTCCTGCGCGCTCTTGAACTGCTCGTCGTAGAGGTTCCTGTAGACTCCAGGACGCGCTACGAGCTCGGCGTGCGAGCCGACATCGACGATGCGGCCACCTTCCATCACCACGATCCGATCGGCGTTCACGACGGTCGACAGCCGGTGCGCGATGATGAAGCTCGTACGCCCCTTCATGATGCGCTCGAGGGACTCCTGCACCCGAGCCTCGGTGCGCGAGTCGAGCGCGGAGGTGGCGTCATCAAGGATGAGGATGCGAGGGTTCGTCAGCGCGGCGCGCGCGATCGCCAGCCGCTGCTTCTGACCCACGGACAGCTTTATGCCGTCCTCGCCGATCTTGGTTTCGATGCCGTCGGGCAACTCCGAGATGACGTCGTTGAGGTCCGCGTCATGCGCTGCCTGCAGAATCTGCTCGTCCGTGGCGTCGTGGGAGCCGTACGCGATGTTCTCCTTCAGCGTGACAGAGAAGAGCAGGGACTCCTGACTGACGTAGCCGATCTGGCGACGCATGCTCTCCAGCTTGATCCCGCGCACGTCGACGCCGTCGATGAGCACCTGGCCGCCGACCACGTCGTAGAAGCGCGCGATCAGGTTGACGAGCGTCGTCTTGCCCGCGCCGGATGGCCCGACGATCGCGACTACCTCTCCCGGCTGCACGTGCAGGTTGATGTCGCGCAGGACGGGCGCTTCAGCGCTGTAGCCGAACTGCACCGCGCGGAACTCGACCTCCCCGCGCATCTGCCGGATCGCCACAGAACTTGGCGAGTCGGAGATCTCCGGCCGCGTATCCAGCACCTCGAAGACCCGATCGATGGCCGCTCCCGCCCACTGCGCCTGGATGTTGAAGTCGACGAGACGCAGCGCGGGCCCGTACAGGTAGCCCAGGTAGGCGGTGAACGCCATGAGCTCGCCGACCTGAACCTCGCGGCGGAACACGTAGATGGAGCCCAGCCAGTAGATGAGGCCGGTGCCACCGGCGCTGATCACAGCGACACAGAGCCCGAGGACCCTGTTGATCTTCGCCTGCGTCATGCCCAGGGTGAAGTTGTCCTGCACCGTGAGCATGAACCGCTCCGTCTCGTAGTCCTCGCGCACGAACGCCTTCACCACCGAGATGCCGGCGATCTTTTCATGCAGCGCACCGCTGAGAGCGTCCCACTTCTCTCGGAGCAGCTCGCTCAGCCGGCGGATGCGCTTGAGGAACAGCTTGTAGATGACCACGTACGTCGGGACAATCACCACCCCCATGGCGGCGAGGCGCCAGTCCATCCAGAACAGCACGGGCAGCACGACCACGAGGGTGAGGATGTCCGTAATGAGTGTTACGAAGCCACCCGTGATCATGTACTGGATGATGTTGATGTCGTCGATCACCCGGGCCATGATCTTGCCGGTCTGTCGCTTGTCGTAGTAGCTCAACGACAGCCGGTTCAGGTGGCGGTATGACTGGAACCGAAGGTCGAAGATGAAGCGCTGTCCGAGCCAGCCAAGGAGGTAGTTGAGCAGGAACGACGCGATGCACCGGCCGAGGTAGAGCGCCAGGATGCCCCAGAAAATCCACTTCAGCGCCTCGAGCTGCTTCTGCGGCAGCACCACGTCGAGCATGTACTGAGTGATGCGCGGCATCGGCAGCGCCGAGAGGGTGACGACAACCATGAAGAACACGGCGGCGATCACGCGAGGGCGGTACGGTCGGAGGTAGCCGAGAAGCCGGCGCAGGTTGCTCATTCCGTCGCTGCCTCCGACGGCGCGTCACCCTCCAGGGCAACCTTGAACTGCTGGTTATACAGCGCTGCGTAGATCCCGGACTGAGCCAGAAGCTCAGCGTGGCTGCCGGCCTCACGCACTTCACCCTTGTCCATGACCACGATGAGGTCGGCCTTCACGATAGTGGAGAGCCGGTGCGCGATCACGAAGCTGGTGCGCCCCTTCATCAGGTGATCGAGCGCCTCCTGAATGAGCGCCTCCGTCTCAGAGTCGAGCGAGGAAGTCGCCTCGTCGAGGATCAGGATGCGCGGATCGGACAGAATGGCCCGCGCGATGGCGATGCGCTGCTTCTCGCCTCCGGAGAGCTTAATGCCATCCTCGCCGATCCGGGTGTCGTAGCCGCGCGGCAGCGCCTCGATCACATGCGCGACGTTGGCAGCGCGGGCGGCCTGTTCCACCTCCTGGTCGGTCGCGTCGAGCCGCCCGTACCGAATGTTCTCGCGGATCGTCGTGTGAAAGAGTATGGTCTCCTGGATAACCACGCCGACCTGCTGCCGCAGCGACTTCAGCGCCACATCTCGCACGTCGTGCCCGTCGACGCGGATCGCCCCGCTCGTCACGTCGTAGTGGCGCTGCAGCAGGTTCACCATCGTCGTCTTGCCAGATCCCGACTGCCCCACCAGCGCCACCACCATGCCGGCTCGGATGTCGAGCGATACGCCCTTGATGACCGGTTGCCCCGGTTCGTACTCGAACCAGACCGCATCGTACGTCACGCTCCCCTTGATCGCCGGTATGTCCGGGGCGCCCGGTTTGTCCTGGATGTTGGGTAGGGTGCCTAGCGTGGCGAAGATGCGGTTGAGCGCGGCGTTAGTTCGCGCTATCTGCTCGTTGAGCTGGATCAGCCGCACGATCGGACCGTACATGTATCCCGTCACGAACGAGATGAATGCGATCAGGGAGCCGGGCGAGAGGCGTCCCTGAATGACCTCTCTGCCGCCCACGTACATGATGATCGCTATACCGAGGCCACTCCCGATAAGCTCGGCCAGCGTCCACAGGCGTGTCCCGAGCCTTCCCTGCCCCACGGTGAGGTCCATCAGGGTGCGCGTCTGCCCGGCGAACTGGCGCACTTCGGAGCGCTCGCGCGCGTAGGACTTCACGACCAGGGCGCCTGCGAGCTTCTCCTGGAGGTCGCCCAGCATGATGTCCCGCTCCTCGCGGATGTCGTCCGCGAGGCCTTTGATGCGCCCGATGTGCCACCAGTAGTTGGCGATGTATAGCGGGAGGACGATGAGCGACCACATCGCCAGGTAGGCATTCAGCACAAAGATGATCACCAGCACGGCGCCGAGGGTCACCAGGTCCGACACCAGCGTCACGAATCCGCCGCTGATGAGCTGGTCGAGCGTGGCGACATCGTTGGTGATGTTCGACATCAGCTTGCCGGTCTGGTTCTTCTCGAAGTAGCCGAGCGACAGGCTCTGCATGTGGCTGTAGAGCTTGCGCCGCATGTCGTACTTCAGGCGTTGCCCGAGGTAGGTGACCGTGAGGGAGAGAGCGGCTGCCATGAGAGCGCTCATGACGGCGACGCCCACGAAGGCGAGGAAGAACATCCCCACGTTGAAGGGCTTGCGCGCGACGAGGTGATCGACCAGGTAGCGAACGATGAGCGGGCCGGGTAGCCCCAAGGCTGCCACGATCAGCGTGAGCACACCGATCAGCAGCAGGATGCGCCAGTATCGCCTGACTTCCCGCAGGAGCCGTCTGAGGTTGCGCACGGGGGCTCCCCGACCGTCAGTCGCGAGAAGGCGCCCGGCGTCGCGCGCTGGACCGGCCGCGCACCGCAACGGGCGCCCCGCGTTCGGTCATTTCACCTGCTTCGGCCAGCCACCGGATCTCCCGCCGCCACGCCGCGGCCGAGGTCGCCGCCATGCCGAGACGCCACACAGGCCTCGCTGGAATCAAGGCCGTCTCCTCGTGCGCTGGAGGGCCGGCTGGCCACCGGACCTTCGCGCGCGGCCCCATGATACCAGAAACGCCTGTGCGCCTCGTGCACGACGATCAGGCTCCGGGACCTGCCTGCAGTGCCGACACGACGGTGTTCTTCCCAGACCGCTTGGCCTCGTAGAGCGCCGAATCGGCCGCCTGAACGAGCGCCTGCTCGTCCCGACCGTTAGCGGGGTAGCTGGCAACGCCGGCGCTGACCGTCATCGCGCACGTCTCGCCATCGTCCATCAGAAACCGATGCCCCTCGACCACGGCGCGCACGCGCTCAGCGATCAGTGCCGCCGCGGCAGCGCCGGTCTCCGGGCAGATGACAGCGAACTCCTCGCCACCGTACCGCGCCGGGACGTCAGAACCGCGTACTGCTGCACGGAGGGCGCCCGCGATCCCGACCAGCACCCGGTCGCCAGAGGGGTGCCCGTATCGATCATTAACCGCCTTGAAGTCGTCGATGTCGACGATGATCAGCGAGAGGGGCCGGCGGTAGCGGGCCGAGCGACGCATCTCGTCCGCCAGTCGCGACTGGAAGCTGCGGAAGTTGTAGAGCCCCGTGAGACTGTCCGTGAAGGCCAGTCCCTGCAGCCCCTCCTGCGCGCGTATCTTCTGGATCGGGAACGCCAGTCGGTTCGCGAACTCCTCAATCAGCCGGACCTCAGCCTCCGTAAACGCATCCGGCCGGTCGGACGCCACGTAGAGCATGCCCACCGGCGCCACCAGGGACCGGAGCCCCACGCAGACTGCGGATCGAGCCTCCTTGTGCAGGCCGGCGAGCCGCATGTCGCGGCGAGTCGCCACATCGCGCACGTAGAGTGGCTTCGGATCTACCGGGTGCCAGGCGCCCCGTCGCGCCCGCAGGCTGAAACGCTCGAATCGGAGGTCGCTTGGAGCCGCGCCCATCACGGCCGCAAGCGACATCGAGTTGCTGGCGGGGTCCGCGAGGAACACGGCGGCGCACCGGCTATGCGGCACGAGCCGGCGCACCACGAGGAGGCACGAGTTCACCGCCGGCTCGAGCCGCTCCGAGGCGTTGATGATCTGCGACGCATCGAGGAGCGCCTCGCTCTCGCCTACGTGCTGACGCAGGCGTGCCTGCTCACGGCCCGCGCGCGCGGACGCGAACGCTGCAAGGCACCCGGTGGCCGCCAGAGCGAAGGCACGCCACAGCCCCAGTGATCCAGGGCGCCAGTCCGGGCCGACTGGAAGCAGCAGGAGGGAGGAGATGGCGAGGAGGAGCCCGGTCCAGAGCACCCCTGCCGGGCGCAGGACCGCCGCAGCAACACCCACGGGCACGAACAGCAGCGGCGCGAGGGGAGAACGCCCGCCACCAGTCATCAGGGCGAGCGCCACCGCCACGACCCCAGTCCCAAGCACCAGAAGGCGAGGGTCCACAAATGGGTCGAGCCGCCACCGGCGGTCCCGAGCCGGGTGCGTCGCGTCGTCGTCTTGCACCGCTCTACCCGGCGAAGTCGGCGAGCGCCTGTCGCGCTCTTGCGAGTTGCGCCCGCACCGCCTGTGGTGCGGTCCCGCCCTCCGACGTCCGCGCCCCTATGCTTGCACGCGGGGAGGCGTCTACAGCCGCAAGCGCCGGCGAGAACGCCGCCAGCTCCTCAGCCCCCAGGTCCTCCAACCCGATGCCCCGATCGATGCATGACCGCACGATGCCACCGACCAGCTCGTGCGCATCGCGGAATGGCATGCCCGAGCGAACGAGCGCGTCGGCGAGGTCGGTCGCCGTGGAGTAGTCCCTCCGCAGCGCGCCCTCCATTCGTTCGGGACGGAAGGAGGCGGTCTCAACCGTGCGCCGCAAGGCCGGGATGACCGCGCGCAGTGTGTCGACCGCATCGAAAAGCGGCTCCTTGTCCTCCTGAAGGTCCTTGTTGTAGGCCAGCGGAAGACCCTTCATGGTGGTCACGATGCCCACCAGACCCCCCAGCACGCGGCCCACCTTGCCGCGCGTCAGTTCAGCGATGTCGGGGTTCTTCTTCTGAGGCATGATGCTGCTGCCAGTCGTGACGCTGTCGTCGAGCTCCACGTACCCGAACTCCGGGCTGCTCCAGACGATGAGCTCCTCGGCGAGCCGGGAGAGGTGGGTCATCAGGATCACGGCGCATGCCAGGAACTCGGCGACGAAGTCGCGATCGGCCACGGCATCCATGCTGTTGGGCAGGACGTCCTCAAACCCCAGAAGCTCCGCGACCCGGCGGCGGTCGATAGGAAACGGCACGCCAGCGAGCGCACCGGCGCCCAGCGGCAGGCGGTTGATCCTCCGCCGCGCGTCCGTCACCCGTTCGGCGTCGCGCTCCAGCATCCAGAAGTATGCGAGAAGGTGGTGCGCGAGAAGGACAGGCTGCGCGTGCTGGAGATGGGTGAAGCCAGGCAGGACCACGTCGATGCTGCCCTCGGCGCGGGCGAGCAGCACGAGCTGCATGCGGCGCACTTCCGCCAGGATCGCATCGAGCTGGCCCCGCAGGTACAGGCGTGTGTCGGTCGCCACCTGGTCGTTGCGGCTACGGGCCGTGTGAAGCTTGCCGGCCAGCGGGCCAATACGCGCGCGCAGGAGCATCTCCACGGCAGTGTGCACGTCCTCGGCGCCCGGGTCGAGGCCCACTACCCCCGCTGCGAGGTCGCTCTCTATGCCGTGCAGGGCCTCCACGATCGCCGAAGCCTCGGCCGACGGCAACACGCCCGTCTCGCCAAGCATGGTGGCATGCGCGATGCTACCGGCCACATCCTCCGGCCACAACCGCGCATCGAACGACAGCGAGTTGTTTAGCTGCGCGGCCGCCTCGTCGAAGCCCCCCGCGAAGCGGCCACCCCACATTTTGGACATGCCTGGCACCTTAGCCAGCGAGGCTTCCCCACTCATTATAGTGATGTACGTGCGCGAGTCCGCGGGGTCAGCCAGTTCGCTGCCGATCCTCTCCATGGTCATCGCCAGCGTTCAGACGACGTCGCGGATAGGCTGTTCACCCGAGGACAGGCGCCGGTCCCCGATCCGGGCGTCCTCCGCTGGATCCGCGAGTAACCGATCGCCGGACATCCGGGCACGCTGCAGCCGGTGATAGCTCCTCTGACGGTCTCTCCAGGCAGCGAGGATGTGGTACGGGCTCGCTGTCACGGCCCGTGCAGGCGCCATACCGAGGGTCGCCAGTTGCCAATTCATAGCGTCGTGCTGCTTCGCCGGTCAGTCGCCGCACCGGGCCAGACCGTGGGCGTTGAGCACCTCGTTCAGCGCCGCGTTCTCGGGCCTCACGCCACCCCCGCGCAGGTTCGACCGAACTCTGAGGTCCACCACGGTTCCCCACGAGGGTCGCGAGAGCGGCTTGCTGTCCTTCCAGAGCTGATGACAGGTCACCCACAGGCCGTCGGAAGCTCGGATCAGCGACGAGAGCGCGCGACGACCGACCTCCTCGGTTGCGGCATCGAGAGGCGCCTTCACCAGCCGGTGACCCCGCGCGGAGCACGCAGGGCACGGTGTTCGCCTGCGCTCGGCCGGGGTCGAATCCGACGCGACCTCCGACGGTGTTCCGAAACGAGAAGTCACCGAGAGCGCGCCATACCTCCGCCGTCGAGAGCACGGGTATCTT
>DATIKM010000134.1:0-47884 GCA_035477595.1 Chthonomonadales bacterium | reverse complement strand
GCGCCCGCATCCAACCGGTCGTCTGGCGCGACGGACGCACGACGCGGCGGTTGGCGGAGAGGATATCGCGGTGAGGGTCGCCATGGCACTGGTTGCAGGTCTGGGCTGCGCGTCGGCGACGGCAGGTGGCGCCGGTCGGCCGGAGGCTCCGGTCGGGCTGCGGTGCGAGCACCTGGTGAGCCCTTTGGCCGTTGAGGCGTCGCGGCCGCGCCTTTCGTGGGAGGTGCGCGACCCTAGGCGCGGCGCGATCCAGTCGGCTTACCGCATCCTGGTGGCCTCCTCGCCCGCCGCCCTGGCTGTCGGGCGCGGCGACCTGTGGGACAGCGGCAAGGTCTCTTCGCGGGAGTCGCTGCATATCGCCTACAGCGGCCGCCCCCTCACCTCCTTCCGGCAGTGCTGGTGGAAGGTGCGCACTTGGGACGGCTCAGGCAGGCCAGGCCCGTGGAGCGCTCCCGCCTACTGGCGGATGGGCCTCCTCCGGCAGTCGGACTGGCGCGCGCGCTGGATCGAGGACCCCGCCCCCGCTCCGGCCGCCCGAGGGGCGCACAACGGTTTCCACTCGCCCCTGGAGGCGCGCCCCGACGCGGAGGCCTGGGTGATGGTCGACCTGGGGTCTTCTCGGCAGATCGACGGCGTCCGCCTCTTCCCCGCGCGCCCGTACGACTGGCGGGAGGACGTCCCCGGCTTCCTCTTCCCCCTGCGCTATCGGGTGGAGGCGTCCGCGGAGGTGTCGTTCGCCGAGCCGGTGGTGGTCGCGGATCGGACGATGCACGATCAGCCGGGCCCCGGCACGGAGCCGGTGACCGTCCGGTTTGCGCCCGTGACGGCGCGGTGGGTGCGCCTGATGGTGACGCACCTGCGAGCCCGCGAGCCGGAGGTCCATGCCTTCGCGCTGGCCGAGATGGAGGTGCTGGGACAAGGCCGCAACCTGTCACGGGGGCGCCCCGTGCAGGCCTCCGGCAGCATCGAGTCCGGCGGCTGGTCCATCGCAAACCTGGTGAATGGCAACACAGCCTCGCACCCTGCCTCCGGTCAGAACCCGCTACCAGCGGTGATGCTGCGCGGTGAGTTCCAGGTTCCCGGTCGGGTGGTCCGTGCGACAGCCTACGCGTCGGCGCTGGGGCTGTACGAGTTGCGGCTGAACGGTCACCGCGTAGGCGACCACATTCTGGCGCCGGAGTGGACCAGCTATTGGCAGCGTGTGCAATACCAGGCTTACGACGTTACGCGTCTGGTGCGCCGGGGCGCCAATGCTGTCGGTGTGTGGCTCGCCGATGGCTGGTATGCCGGCAGGATAGGGCTGTCGAGCATCGTACCGGGCGGACCGCTGCGGGGCATCTACGGCCGGAAGCCGCGCGCCATCGTGCAGGTGCGCGTCGAGTTGGCGGACGGGCGCGTCCTTACGGTCGGGTCGGGTCGCACGTGGCGCTCGACGACGGACGGGCCGATCCGCGCGGCGGACATTCTGGACGGCGAGGAGTACGACGCGCGGCGAGCGGCGGCCGGCTGGGACCGCCCTGGCTACTCGGCGCGCGGCTGGCGGCCGGTGGCGCTGGCAAGAGTCGGTGCGGCGCGGCTGGTGGCGCAGCCCAACGAGCCGATCCGGGTTATGCGCGAGCTGCCGGCGGTGGCCGTCACGGAGCCCCGGCCCGGCGTGTTCGTCTTCGACCTGGGCCAGAACATGGTGGGGTGGGCGCGCCTGCGTCTTCGCGGCGTTCCAGGCCGCGCGGTGACCCTCGTGCACGCCGAGATGCTGAACCCGGACGGGTCGGTCTACACGGCCAACCTGCGCGGCGCCGCCCAGACCAACCGCTACACGCCGTGGGGCACGGGCGCCGAGGTGTACGAGCCGCGGTTCACCTACCACGGTTTCCGCTACGTACAGGTCGAGGGTCTCGCCGCACGGCCGCGGCGCGATGACCTCGTGGGTCGCGTGTTCTGGTCGTCGTCGCCGGAGGTCGGCGCGTTCGCCAGCTCGAACGCGTTGGTGAACCGGCTGTGGCGCAACATCGTCTGGACGCAACGCGCCAACCTGATGAGCACGCCGACTGATTGCCCGCAGCGCGATGAGCGCCTCGGATGGATGGGCGACATTCAGGTCTTCGGGCAGACCGCCATGTTCCACATGGACCTGGCCGCCTTCTTCACGAAGTGGCTGCGCGACGTGCGGGACGATCAGGCGCGCGACGGTCGCTTCCCGGACTTCGCTCCGCATCCCTTCGGACCCGATGATCGGTTCAGCGGCGCGCCGGCGTGGGCCGACGCGGGCGTGCTGGTGCCGTGGGACGTGTGGGTGAACTACGCCGACCGCCGCCTCATCGAGGAGCACCTGCCGGCGGCCCGGCGCTGGGTCGACTTCGTTGCCAGCCACAACCCGGACGGCCTGTGGCGCAACCGGCGTGGAAACGACTACAGCGACTGGCTGAACGGAGACACGATTATAGAGGCCGGGTGGCCGAGAACGGGAGGCGCTGTGCCGCCGGAGGTGCTGGCGACGGCGTTCCACGCGCGCTCGGCGGATCTCGTGGCGAGGATGTCGGTGGTGGTAGGACGGCCGCGCGATGCGGCTCGGTACGCGGCGCTTGCGCAGCGGGTCCGCGCAGCCTTCCTGCGGGCCTACGTGGACCGCGACGGCCGCATCCAGGGCGACACCCAGGCAGGCTATGCCCTCGCGCTGGCGTTCGATCTGCTGCCGGCGCGCCTTGAGCCAGCCGCCTTCGGGCATATGCTGCAGGCGCTGGATCGTTACGGCAACCGCGTCTCTACGGGGATCCAGACGACGCACCGCATGATGCTGGAGCTGACCCGGCGGGGCCGCACCGACCTGGCGCACCACCTGCTGCTGAGCCGGGCGTTTCCCTCGTGGCTCTACAGCGTCGATCAGGGCGCCACGACCATCTGGGAGCGCTGGGACGGGTATGTGAGGGGGCGCGGCTTCCAGGACCCTGGCATGAACTCGTTCAACCACTGGGCGCTCGGCGCGGTGGGCGAGTGGATGTGGCGGACCATGGCCGGTCTGTCGCCCGACCCGGCGCACCCCGGATGGGCAGCCTTCGTAGTGCAGCCGCGGCCTGGCGGGGGTATCGGCTGGGTGCGGGCGCGCTACCGGAGCCCGCGCGGCGAGATATCGGTGGCGTGGCGGCACGGTGGAGGGCGCTTCGATCTGCGGGTGACCGTGCCCGCCAACGTGAGCGCGGTCGTCTGGGTACCCACCTCCGACCCGGGTGCAGTTACGGAGGGGGGCGCTCCCGCAGAGCGCGTCGCAGGGGTTCGCCGGGCGGGCAGGGAGCCCGGGGCAGTCGCCTATCGGGTGGGTGGAGGGACGTACCGGTTCGACTCACCTCTCGACGGCCTGCATGGGGAACAGGGGAGGGTTCAGCGATGAGGGTGCAGCTGGTGGTTCTGGTGCTGGGGATGGTGGCGCCGGCGGTTTTGGCGCTGGGGATGGTGGCGCTTGCGTCGGCCGCCCCGGCCTCGGTGCGGATGGCACACGACGGGAGGGCGCTCAGCGTCATCCTCACGCAGCCCGGCGCGACGGAACCCGAGCGCCTTGCGGCCGCCGAGTTGGCGGCCGCGCTTCAGCGGATCACGGGCGCAACGTTCGAGGTGCGTGAGGAGGCGAGCGAGGCGCCGGCGAACGCGATCATCGTGGGCCCCGGCCCGCTCGCCCGCAGATGGTTTGCCGGCGTGGACCTGGAGAAGATGGGTATGGAGCAGGGCGTGGCGGTCTGCCATGGCGGGCGCCTCCTGCTCGCAGGCGGCCGGCCGCGTGGAACGCTCTACGCCGTGTTCCGGTTTCTTCAGGAGCGGGTAGGCGTGCGCTGGTGGGCGCCGTGGGCGTCCCACTACCCGTCGCGGCCCCGACTGTCACTGCGCGAGGGCCGCTGGGACTTCGCCCCCGCCTTTGAGGCGCGCGACCCGTTCTGGTACCCGGCGTTCGACGCAAACTGGGCGATGCGCAACGGGTCGAACAGCATGCACTCGCGGCTGACGGAGGCGCAGGGAGGGAAGATCGTCTATAGGGGGTTCGTGCACACATTCTTCACCCTGGTACCGCCGGCACGCCACTTCGCCTCACGGCCCGAGTGGTTCAGTCTGATCGACGGGCAACGCAGGCACGAGGGCGCCCAGCTCTGCACCACGAATCCGGATATGCGCGCCTACATGGTCGACCGCGTTCGGGAGTGGCTGCGCGAATCACCGGACGCGCGCATCGTCAGCATTTCGCAGAATGACTGGTACGGCCCGTGCGAGTGCGCGCCGTGCAAGGCGATTGACGAGCGCGAGGGCACGCACGCCGGAACGATGCTGGAGCTGGTCAACTACGTGGCCGCGCGCCTCGGCCCGGAGTTCCCTCACGTCGCTTTCGACACGCTTGCCTACCAGTACACGCGCAAGCCGACGCGGTCACTGCGGCCCGCGCCCAACGTCATCGTGCGGCTGTGCTCCATCGAGTGCAACTTCGCCGAGCCGCTCGAGCACCCGAGCAACGCGGCGTTTGCCGACGACATCCGCGGCTGGAACCGGGTGAGTGACCGGCTCTACGTCTGGGACTACGTCACGAACTTCGCGCACTACGTAATGCCGCACCCGAACTACTTCGTGCTCGGCCCAAACGTGCGCTTCTTCCATCGGCATGGCGTGAAGGGGCTCTTCGAGCAAGGCGCCTACCAGTCACACGGAAGTGAGATGGCGGAGATGCGCGCCTGGGTCCTCGCGCAGCTCATGTGGAACCCTTACCAGGACGACCGCAAGCTGATTCGCGAGTTCCTGGATGGATACTACGGGCGTGAGGCCGCCCGGTCGATCTGGCAGTACCTGCTGCTGATGCAGAGGGCTGCGAGGGGGTTCCACATGGGATGCTTCACGCCCCCTACGGCGCCCTATCTGCGCTTCGCGACTCTTCGGAGGGCCGAGCAGCTCTGGGAGGCGGCTGAGCGCGCAGCGTCGGGCGACCCGGAGCGCCTGTGGCGCGTACGGCAGGGCCGCCTGCCGGTGTGGTATGCCTGGCTCGTGCGGTGGCCTCAGCTGCGCCGAGAGCATCTGGCGACCGGCGGGGAGTGGCCCGTGCCGACGTCCCGTCGCGCCTTGGCGGACCGCTGGCTGGCGGTGGCGACCGGTCCTGGCCCGCAGGGCTGGGCTCCCATGACGCACATCAACGAGGGTGGCACCACGCCTCAAGCCTTCGTGGCGCGGTTCGCAACGGACGCACCAGACCCGGAGCCGATCGGCCCGCTGCCAAGGCGCGGCGCAAGGCCGCCTGCGCCGGCGGATGTGCCGGGTGCCGGACGGCGCGGCGTCGACCTGCAGGATGACGCCGCCCGTCTCCACGAAGAGGGCGTCTACGCGGACCTGCGTGGTGACCGACAGGCCTCCGATGGCATCGCTGCCTGGATGCCTGGCACACACAACCAGTGGGCGGTGCAGTTTCCGTTCAGCAAGGTGCCGGAAGCCGCGCGCGTTGGCCAGTGGCACGTGTACGTGACCGTGCGCGTGGAGCGCGAGAGCACCGCCAGCCCGTCGGCAGGAGCGTTCAGTGCTGGGGTCTACGACCCGAGCCTCAGGGCGAGCCATGGAGAGCTTGCAGTGACGGTCGGCGAGGCCTCAGGCAGCTACCGCTCATACCGTGTGGCAACGGTGACGTGGCAGGCGGATATCTACGTCTGGGTAGCTCCGGTCCCGGGCTCCGGCGTCAAGGGGGTGTGGGTGGACCGTGTCTATCTGGTGCCGGCGTAGGGCGCGAGGTGCGCCAGGGCGGGGCCGAAAGGCCCTGCTTGCGGCGGCGCGAGTGAAGTGCTCCCGGCTGAAGCACGACCGGCTGCCGGCAGGCTGTGCGACGCCGGGCCTTCGTCGTTCGGGCAGCCCGCCACTCGCCGTAGGGCATGCCTTCAGGCGGAACGCACGCGCCCGCCTGGACGGAGACTGAGGCAACGCGGTGAGGCTGATGGCAGTCCGTCTCGTCTGCGCCGCCATGGTAGCCACGGCAGCAGGCACGCGCTGCCCGGCGGCGCCGAGCGCCAGCGACGAGCCGCGGCGCCTCCTCGTTGTGAGCGTGCCAGGCCTTCGCGCCGACGACATCCAGCACCCCCGCAGCCAGGCTCTGCGGTCGCTCGCGAGCAGGGCTGCGGTGGGCTGGATGAACACGAGGACGGCGCGCGTACCCGGCCAGAGGCGCGACCCACCGGAGGCGGTCTACGTGAGCCTCGCGTCCGGTGCGCGGGCAAAGGTGGGCGAATGGGTCGGACGTCCCAGCCTGGCCACTATGGACCGGCTGGCGCGGCTGAACACCACGCTGAACTACCGCGTGCCCGTCGGCGCTCTGGGGCGCGCCGTGCTTGGCGCCGGCGGCTCGACCGAGGCGGTCGGCAACGAGGACGATACCGCCCCGCGCCGGGCGGCGCTGCTGCTGGCTATGGACCCGCTCGGGCGGGTGTCGCGCGACGCAACCGGAGCAGGCCCCCCCCGGGGGAGCCAGTCGCTGGCTCCCTTCGGCATTCGCCAGACCTACCGGGACTTCGCGGTTCCCCGGGCGACGCTGACCGTCTGGGTCTTCGGGGATGTGGTCCGGGCGGACCGGTACGCGCGTCTGTGCACCCCTGCGGCGGCGGCATCGCACCGCGACGCTGCGCTCGCGGGGCTGGACGCGTTTCTGGAGCGCCGGGTGTTGCCGCTCCTGCAGCAGCGCGAGCTGGCCGTCGCGCTCATCGCACCAGGGCCGGCACCGAGCGCTCCTGATGGCGACCGGCTGGCGCCGGTCGTCTGGTCAGCGGGCGGCGCCTCTCGCGGGCTTCTCACCTCACCGTCCACGCGGACGCCAGGCCTGGTGACGGTCACGGATTTCCTGCCATCGGCCCTGCACTGGCTGAGGCTCAAGGAACCGCCGGGCCTCGTCGGCCGGCCGTGGTACGCGGGGGGCGAGGCCCCGGATGGCGCTACGGAAGCCGCCCGCTGGGCATCTCTTTATCGTGCTTGGCTCGATCGGTCGGAGCGACAACGCGCGTTCGGAGGGCTCGCTGGGCTGCAAGCCGCGCTCGCGTTCGCCGGCTTCCTGCTCGTGTGGCGCGGCGGACGCGCCGGCGCTGTTCGCGCGTGCGCCTTGGCCGTGCTGGTGCTCCCGGCGTTCCACCTGCTGGCTCCGGTTGTTCCCATGCCCGGCCTCTGGGCCGCCTGGGCCGCGGCGATCGCATGCATGGTTGGCGTCGGGTTGGTGGGCGCTATGGGGCCGACTCCCCTGGTCCGCGCAGTCGGTGTCGGCTGTGCCGGTCTCGTGGCCGCCGTGGCGCCGGTGGACCTCGCCACGGGCGGCGACCTTGTTCGGGGCGCGTGGATGGGCTACAGCGTGATGGAGGGCGCCCGCTACTACGGCATCGGCAATGAGCTCGGCGGCGCGCTCCTCGGCTGCGGCCTCGTGGCCATTTCGGCGGCCGCGCCGCTCGCGGCGCAGGTCGGTCGGGCCGCTCTGGCGTCCTGGGCGCTGGTGACCGTGTTCCTTGTCGGGAGCCCCGGCGCCGGAGCGAACGTCGGGGCGTTCGCGGGCGCCGCCGCAGGCCTGGGCGCCTGTGCCGTGGTTCTCCTGCGTGCGAGCGGGCGAGGTCGGGCCGGGCTTGTGGTCGTGGCCTCGGCCGCCGCTCTGACCGTCGCCATCGGCGCGATCGACGTCCTGGCGGGTCCGCATGCGCAGTCGCACCTGGCGCGCGCGCTGCTGCAGGGACCTGAGCTGCCCATGCTCGTTGCCCGCAAGGTACAGCTCAACCTGTTCCTGATCCTGCACAGCGTATGGGCTCTCGGACTCGTGGCGGGACTCCTCTGGTACGCGGCGTGCCGTGCACGGATCGAGGGGCCCCTCTCCATGAGCGACCGGCTCCGGCGCGCCGGCCTGCTAGCGGGAGGGGGCGCGATGCTGGCGCTCAACGACTCCGGCGTGGTGGCCGCCGCGCTGACCGTCCTGCCCGTTGCGGCGGCATCGGCGCTCTGGCTGCCCCGCCTGCCGGAGCCTTCGGGCGTCCCGTGCGAGCCATCCAGCCCGGCTTGACAAACATCGCTGCCCCCTGCATACTGTGCCGAACTGGCAGGACGAAGGGGTACGGAGGCGCATTCGCGGACATGACCTCAGAAGAGAAGCTGCGTTTGGCGGCGCGAGCCGCGGACGCCAAGCAAGCCCGTGACCTGACGGTTCTGCACCTCAGCGAGTGCACCCTCATGACGGACTACTTCGTGCTCTGTTCGGGCGCGTCCTCGACGCACATTCGCACCATCGTGGACGGCGTGCTGGAGGCCATGAAGCGCGCAGGCATGGGCGGCATCCGGGTTGAGGGGTACGATGCCGCAACCTGGGTGCTGATGGACTACGGCGACGTGGTGGTCCATGTGATGGATCCCGAACGGCGCGACTACTACCGGCTGGAGTCGCTCTGGGAGGACGCTCCCCGACTGCCGCTCGATCCGCTGCTGTCGACCGCCGAGGTGTAGGCGATGGCCGCCGACCCTGAAGGTGCGAAGGAAACGCCTGAGGGCGCTCCGCCTGCTGCCGCGGGCGATGTCACCGCCGCGAACGAGCGCCTCGCCGCAGAGCTGCGACGGCGCGGCGTTCCGGAGACGGAGGTGGCACGCCTGATCGGCCTCGGCTCCCCGGCAGTGCCACCCGGCCCTGCGTTGCCGGTGACCGGCGCCGCTGAGGCAGCCCCGGCGCGGCCCGCTCCTTTCACGGCGCACCCCACAGTCGCCTTCCCGGACTTCCGCGACACCTCTTCAGAGGAGCGCGAGGAGGCAGGCAGGCTGCTCAGCGCAGCGCACCTGGCGCGTCGTCGCGGTGAGTTCCAGCAGGCGGAGCGGCTGTGCCGCGAGGCGCTGGAGCGCGCTCCGAGCGACGCGGTGGCGCTGGAGCTGTACGGCGACGTGCTGCAGGCGCTCGGCCGCGTCGACGACGCTCTCGCTGCGTACGAACGGGCCACGAAGGCTGACGCCACGCGGCCGGTCCCCGCACGGAAGCACGCGGAACTCCTGCTTCTACAGGACCACTCGGTGGAGGCGCTTCGGCACCAGGTCATACCGCGTAGCCCGCTGGTAGCGGCGCTGCTCTCGACCATCTGCCCGGGAGCGGGGCAGTTCTACAACGGCGAGGCCGGGAAGGGGCTGGTGTTCGCTCTCGTGGGCTTGGTGTGCGTCCTCACGGTGTTCTGGTCTCCGTGGGGATGGAGCGCGCTCCAGGGCCTAAGCGTGCCCACGGCCGTAGCGCTGGTGGTGCTGGCGGTCGTCTGGATATGCGCCATCGTGGACGCCAGCCGGGGCGCATCGCAGCGACCACGGCGCTCCGGCTGGGAGGTGTAGGCTCGCCACAGACGCTCCGGCTGCGGCAGGACTGGTGGGAGGATCTCGCCAGCTGCGGGTCGGGTCATCTGCCTGCCGATCCCCGTGACGGAAGCGTGTGCCTGCACGGCAGTTGCTGCTCAGTACGGGCCCCGTGTGGCGACCGCCCACGCCTTGGCCCGTTCCCCGTCCCGCGACGTGGGTTGGCGACCCGCCATCCGTCGTGCCATCGTCATGCACGCCGGCCCCTCGCTCGCGGCCCTCGATCCCTCCGGTGCGTAGTCCCGCCGCCGCTCGGCGTTGCCATTCCGCGGGTCGCGTGCCTGCGCTGCAGTCAGCTATGCCGGGACTGGCGCGCCCACGCTGCGGTGGTCAGACCCGGACGCGTTTGCCGACCTCCGGGCTGGCTGATATAATGGTGCTCGATGAAGAAGCTCGACCGCTACCTCGCCGGCGAAATGGTCGTTCCCTTTCTCATCGGGCAGTGTGCGGTCGTGCTGATGTTGACCGGCACCGTCCTGTATAACAACGCCGAGACGTTTCTCAACTTCGGCATTCCGGCCGCGGGCGTAGCGCGCATCGCGGTGTTCTTTATGCCGTACCTCGTGAGCCTCACCATGCCGGTCGCGATGGCGATCGCCGCGTCGCTGGCCGTGAGCCGGCTCGCTCGGGACAGCGAGATCACCGTGGCCAGGGCTGCCGGCATCAGCCTGCACCGCATCTTCCTGCCGGTGACCATCGCCGGGCTGATGGCGAGCCTCGCTGGATTCTACTTCGGCGAGAGGGTCGTCCCGTGGGCGAACCAGCAGTACGAGCGCACGATGCGCGAGCTGACGGAGGATGTGGGCTTCCTGTCTCCTCGCCAGGGACAGGTCGTGCAGTCACCGGACCGCCGCTACACGGCCTCTATCGGGCGCATCGACCTTCGGGAAGGCAAGGCGCGGCTCAGCGACGTCATGCTAATCGTGCGGGAGCCGGCGGGTGGTCCCGTCACCATCATCTACGCGGGCAACGCAGACTACGACGACGGCCTCTGGACGCTGTACGACGCCCGCACATTCATCCATGAGGCGCGGGGTGTCCGCCACCGCGTGGCCAGGTCGGAGCGCGTGGAGATAAACTTCCGCATCGCGGAGCGCGTGTTCGACGCCATCGCGCTGCAGCTTCCGCTCTACACCCCTTCGTCTGCCGCCAGCGTGGCCGACCTTGTGGCGCGCATCGCCGCCGGCCGGCAACAGGGATGGGTGAACCACCAGGACGTGCTCGACCTTCACTTCCGGCTCTCCGTGCCGTTCTCGTGCCTCGTGTTCGCGATCGCATGCCCGCCTCTCGCCTTGCGGTTCGCGCGGGGCGGTGGCTTCATGGGCGTCCTGATGTCGATCGTGCTCGTGTTTCTCTACTGGAACACGCTGCTCGCGGCACGCATCCTCGGCGCGCGCTACCCGGAGGTACTGCCTCCGGTTGTCGCGGGCTGGGGTCAGAACGTGGTGCTGGCAGCGCTGGGCCTGCTGGTGCTCCGGAGAAGCGAGTGATGGGATGGCGGCGCGCGGCCAGCGTGCTGCTCGCCGCCGCCGCGGTGGGCGCGCCGGGCAGCGCGCTGGCGCATGGCGAGGCCGGCCGGCAAGCGCCCGACCTCGGAGACCGCCCCGACGGAGCCGTCCGCCAGGAGCGGCCGGGGGGTGCGCCGTCCGAGCCGGTCCAGCCCGGTCAGGTTCCCAGACCGGCTGACGATGCGCAGAGGTTCCCGGCAGCGCTGGCCGGTGTGGCGAGCATCGTGTCGGAAGAGCTCGAGGTCGTCGGTTCGCTCATCCGCGCGCGCGGTGTGACGATGACACTCGGCGAGTACATGCTCGCCGGCGAGCGCCTCGAAGGCGATCTTGACGGCGAGATCGTCTTCACCGGGAACCCGTCCCTCACGTACCGCGGGCAGGAGCTACGCGGTGATCTGATTCGGTTCGCGCCGAGGACCCGCGCCTACCGCATCGAGGGCTTGCGCAGCGGCCTTAGCTCCGACTTCCTGCAGGGCAGGCTTCTGTCGCCGCTGTACCTTACGGCCTCGAGCATCGCGGGTGTGCGCGGTGAGCCGATCATCGGCTCCCAGGGCCTTGTGACGACCTGCGACCGCGAAGTTCCCCACTATGTGCTGGGCGCGGCGGCGATCGAGGTGGAGCCCGGTCGGCGGGCCACCCTGCGTCGCGCCGCGCTGAACCTCTGGGGCCACCGTCTGCTGACGCTGCCAACCTTCGTCGTGCCTCTGGACGAGAGGAGCGCCCGGCTGAGGACGCGCCGGCTGCCGAACGTCGGACGGTCCGCCGAGGAGGGCTGGTACGCCAAGTCCACGTTCGACTTCGGCACACGCGGTGCCGCTCCCGGCGTCCTCCACCTCGATGTGATGGAGCGGAAGGGGATCGGCGTCGGGGTGGACCAGGAGTGGGATACGCCGCGCGTGGCGGGTCACGCGTCCTTCTACGCCATCCCTACAGGGGGCACCCAGCGGGACCTTTCGGCGCGCATAAGCGGACGACTGTCTCTGGGGGAGGGGCAGGGGCTGCGCCTCGCCTCCGACTTCCAGCGCAACAGCTTCCAAGCCATGCCGGAGACGACCTCGTTGAACTACCGGCTGAGCTACGACCTCCGGACCCAGGCGGCCTCGACGCTCATCGGGCTGGGCCGTCAGGCCACCGAATCCGGCGGGCTAAGCACACGGACCCACGCGGCGACGCTGACGCAGAGCCTTCAGCTCAGCCGCACAGCGAGCGTCAACCTGCAGGCCGACTACTCGCGTCACTGGTCAGCCGGTCGTGGCCTGACGACGGGTCTCACGACGTTCGAGCACCTAACGGAACAGCTCACAACGCGTCTGCAGGCGGACCAGCGTGCACCGAACTACACACTCCGACTCGTGGCGAACCGTTCCGTCCCCGTCGGGGCAGGCGCCGCCCAGTCGTTCTTCGGGGGGGTCGAACGCCTGCCCGAGCTCTCCCTGACGAACTTCCGCTTCACGGGGGGGTGGCTCGCCGAGGCCGATGCGCGTTTTGCGGTTTCGGCTGGCAGGTTTTCCGAAGGGAGGGCAGGAAGGGCCGCGAGGCGGCGCATCATGACGGAGCGAGTCGTAACATCGGTGGACATCGACGACCGCCGGTATGCGCTGTCGGCGACCACCGATGCCAACATAGGCGTCGGCTTCCGCCAGTACTGGTACGCGGATGGGTATGCGCAGTACGTGCTGCGCAGCCGCAGCTCGCTCACGCAGCGGTGGTCAGGTCGCTCCGTCCTGAACGTGACGCACAACTACCAGCAGCCGCACGGCGGCACGCCGTTCCGTTTCGACGTGCAGTCGCGCACGCACACGCTCGATGCCGATGTGGGCTTCCTGGACGACCGCCGTCTACAGCTTACTGCCCGCGTGGGCTACGACTTCTCGGGAAGCAGCTTCGGCGGCGTGAGGCGGCCGTGGCACACGCTCGCGGCCAACGTGCTGGTGCGTCCTGCCGAGTGGGCGCGGATGCAGTACCTGGCCAGCTTCGACCCAAACAGCGGCCGGCTCACCTCCGTCGTCTCCGACTGGCGCTTCAGGGGCACGGGCGGCCTGGCCATTGACGTGGTGGCGCGCTACGACCCCGCCCGGCGCCGCTTCGGCAGCGTGAACAGCTTCTTCGACCTTCCGGTGGGTAGCGTGTGGCGTGTGGCGGGGCTCTTCCAGTACAACGGCCACCTTGGGAGGTTCGAGAGCCGCAATCTCCAGATCGTGCGCGACCTTCACTGTCTGGAAGCGTCTCTCACCTTCATGGAGAACCCGCACGGGTTCCGGAATGACCGGCAGATCTTCTTCCAACTGCGGATCAAGGCGCTGCCTGTGTTCCAGCGCTTTGGCGTCGGGCAGTTCGGCCAGGCGCTCGACACGGGTGTGGGAGGGCTAGAGTGAGGGTCCGTCGGTGATCGTATTGATAGCCGCCGCGTCGCTCGCCTTTGCGCCGGTTGGCGAACTGAGCGTCACGCGCGGAAGCTCGCACGCCGCTCGCGTGTTGCCGAACGGCCTCACAGTGGTCGTGCGCCCCCGACCACGGCTGCCTATCGTAGCCATTGATCTCTGGGTGCATGCGGGCACCGGCAGAGAGGCCGCCAGCGAGGAGGGGGCCGCGCACTTCGTGGAGCACCTTCTCTTTCGGGGGACGACGACGCGCGCGTCTGGCGACTCGGATGCCGCCATCGAAGACATGGGGGGCGTCCTCAACGCTGGCACTACCCGGGACGGGGCTCGCGTGTTCACCACCGTGCCTGCAGACAGCATGGACGAGGCGCTGGAGGTGATTGCGGACATGGCGATGCGCCCGCTCCTGCGCGACTCCGACGTCGACATCGAGCGCCGGGTCATCGTCGACGAGGAGGCCGCCGCTGCGGCGGACACGGACCGGTCGGCTGTGGATGCCCTGATGGCGCGGCTTTTCCCGGGGCACGGCTACGGGCGGCCGCTGCTCGGGTCCCGGGAGGCGTTGGCCCAGATATCGGGGCCCACCGTGCGGGCGTTCCACGCGCGGTGCTGGACGCCCCGGGGCGCCGTGCTCGCGCTGGTCGGCGATGTAGAAGTGGACCGCGCGATGGCATCCGCGGAGCGCGCCTTCGGGTCATGGACAGGCGCGCCCGCGCCTGCGGAGGAGCCTCTGCCGGCAGTCGCGCCCGGTGCGCAACAGGCCGCGGGAGCCAGCGCCGGGCGTGTGGTCCTGGGATGGGCGTTTCGCATCGACGGCCTCAGTGCGCGCGAGCGCGCGGTCTTCGATGTGCTGGCGGCCATCGCTGGCGCTGCGCCAGGCGGGCGGCTGCGGCGGGAGCTCGCTGCGGCGGCGCTGGCCGGCTATCCGTTGGTTGAGGCCCGTCACCTGAGGACCGGCGGCGTTCTGTCCGTCCTCGTCGGATGCGAGAGCGGCCGACTCGCCGAGGTGCGCGCGGCCCTCGACCGGGTCTTCGCCGAGGTGGCCCGAGAGGCGCCCACCGATGACGAGATGCGCCACGCGGTTCGCTGGTTGGCAGGGCGCTCTCTCTTCGATCTGGAGACCGTGGAGGGGGAAGCGCGCATGGTCGCGCTGGCGGAGCTGGTGGGCGCGCCTCTGCCGGCGAGCGCCGTCGCGCCTGCTGACGCCGCGGTCCGTCCGGCGGAGGTGCACGCGCTCAGCGCGCGGCTTCTGGTTGCTGAACGGCGCGCCGAGGTCGTCCTGCCGCTGATGCCTATGCCGGACCGAGCTCGATGATCGTACGGAGCGCGCTGCTGGTGGCCTTCCTCGCCTCCTCATCGACGGCGGCGGGGCTTGCCGCCGCACCGGAGCATGGCGTCCTATCGAGAACCACGGCCAACGGGCTGCGCATCGTGGCTCGGCACGACCCGACCGCGCCGGCGGTGGCGATCCGCATTCTGGTGAGGGCCGGGGTCGCCGATGAAGGCCGCACGCCCGGCATCGCGAGAGTGACGGCCTGGGCGCTCTTCGGCGAGAACGAGAGCCTGTCGCGGGAGAGGGTCGCCCGAGAGATCGACGCCATCGGCGGAAGCGTGACCGTGGACGTGACGCCGGACTACACGGTCATCGGGTGCTACACGACAGACGAGGCGTTCGAGCACGCGACCTGGGTTCTGGCGCTCGCACTGCGCTACGCCTCCTTTGATGCACGCTCCCTTCAGATCGCCCGAAGTGCAGCGCTCGCTGTGGCTGAGCGCGAGCGGGCCAACGCCTTCGAGGCCGCCTACCTGGCGGTCCGGGAGGCGCTCCACGACAACAGCCCGTACCGCTTGCCATTCGGCGGCGACCCCGAGGCCATCGCGTCCATACGGAGAGACGCCGTGGCGGCCTTCCATCGGGCGCGGTACGTGCCCGCCAACGTGGTGGTGGCGGTCGACGGTGGCGTGCCCGCGGAGCGCGCCATCGCGGTCGTGGAGCGCTCCTTCGCCGACATGCGAGGCCTGCCGGGCCCGCGGCCCAGGTGGCTTGCAGGCGCTGACACGCGGCGACCGTTCGATCCTCCGCGATCGGAACGGCAGGTGTCGGGCCGGAGTACGGTTGTGGCACTCGGGGTGCGTGCGCCTGCAGTGGCCAGCGCGGACTATAGCGCGTTCGTGGTAGTGTCTGCGATCCTGGGTCAGGGAAAGGCGTCGCGCCTGTTCCGGCGCACCCGTGAGGAAATGGGCCTTGGCTACTCCGTGGGCGTCCACCTTCCGGCGCTCGAGGGCGGCGGTCACATGGTGGCGCACATCGAGTTGGCGGCCGAGCGAGGGGTCGGCGATGCCGAACGCGCCGAGCGGGTGCTCCTCCAAACCGTCCGGTCGCTGACCGCCTCGCCGCCGACGTCCGCCGAGATCGCGCGCGCGAAGCGCCTCCTGTCTGGCCAGTGGCTGCTGGGACGCCAGCGTGCCTCCGACCGCGCTCTCCAACTCGGGCGCGCTACGCTGGCGGGCGCGGCCGCCAAGGCGAAGGACGACCTTCCCGCCGCGCTTCAGGCGGTAACGACGGCGGACATCCAGCGGGTCGTGCGCCGGTACCTCTCGCGCCATGTCATCGCGGTAGCTCGCCCGACACCCCCTACCCCTTGATTCCCTGCAGCCTGATGCTTTCCACGAAGTACCGCTGGTTGAACACAAACAGCAGGATGACTGGGACGGTAGCCATCACTGACGTCGCCATCAGCTGGCTGTAGTCCGTGGAATAGCGCTGCATGAACACGGTGAGGCCGATGGGTAGTGTGCGCAACGACGGGCTGATCGTGACAATGAGTGGCCACATGAAGGCGCCCCAGAAGCCCATGAAGGTGAAGGTCGCCAGCGTTGCGATGGCGGTCTTGGCGAGGGGCAGCGTGATGCGCGTGAAGATCTGCCACAGCGTAGCCCCGTCGATCCGCGCCGATTCCTCCAGCTCGCGCGGGAGCGACAGGAAGAACTGCCGCAGCATGAATGTCCCCCACGGGCTGAAGATGCCCGGGATGATGAGCGCAAGGTAGGTGTCGACCCAGCCCAGGGCCCGCACGATGACGAACACGGGGATGAGCGTGACGGAGCCAGGAATCATCATCGTGGCCAGGTAGCCGAAGAAGAGCTGGTCCCGCCCGGGGTAGCGCAGGCGCGCGAAGCTGTAGGCCGCCATGGAGCTCGTCAGCACCTGGCCGAACGTTCCCAGCGCCGCCACGGCCAGGCTGTTCCCGTAGAGCCGCCAGAAGCTCATCCCATCGGCGGCCATGCGGTCGATGGCAGCCCCGTAGTTGCCCCAGTGGAACCGCTCCGGCCACCACTCTATGCTCGCTGTCGCGAAGGCGGCGCCCGGCTCCCGTACGGAGGTGACCAGCATCCAATAGAAGGGGATCACCATCACCACGGCGCCGGCTGACAGCAGGATCATTAGAACCGCGGTCGTGAGGGCGCCTCTCCGGCAGCGCGCTCGGCGTTGCGCGGGAGGTGCTGGCGTGGTGGGTGCGGTCGCGACCATTGGCCCGGTCAGTGGTACTGCACCGCGCGCCCGCCGAAACGCCACGTGGCAAGCGACAGCAGCAGAATGATCACAAACAGGAACCAGGCGATCGCCGATGCATAGCCCATGTTGAAGACCGTGAAGGCCTTGTTGTAGATGTAGAACTCGAGCGTGGTTGTCGAGCCTGCGGGTCCGCCTCCGGTCATGATGAAGGCCTGCATGAAGCCGCCCTGGAAGCCGCCGATGATCGCCATGATGGTGAGGAAGAACGTCGTCGGCGATATCAGCGGCCACGTGACGGTGCGAAACTGCTGCCAGGCGGAGGCGCCGTCGATCTCGGCGGCCTCATAGAGGTCCCGAGGCACCCCCTGCAGGGCTGCGAGATACAGGATCATCGTGCTGCCGCCCACTCCCATGACGAAGCCCATAATGATGAGGGCCGGCTTGGCCCACTGCGAGTCGCCGAGCCAGTCCGGGGGGTTCGCCACCCCCGCACCCGACAGCAGCAGGTTGATGAGGCCGATGTCGGCGTTGTAGAGCCACTTCCAGAGAACCAGCACGGCCACGCCGGAGGTGACGCTTGGGAGGAAGTAGAGGGTGCGGAAGACCACTACTCCCGGCATTCTCCGGTTGAGCGCCACGGCCAGCGCGAGCGAGCCGCCCAAACCGGCGGGGATGCCGAGCATGAGGAAGACCGTGTTGTAGAGGTACTGCCAGAAGAAGGGGTCGTTCGGCGCGTAGGGCAGGCGCCACAGACCCAGGACAGAGATCGACTCCTCGGTGCTCCGGGCGAAGCCCAGCAGGCTGACGAAGTTCTCTGTTCCCACCCACCTGGGGCTCTGGAAAAGGTCCCACCGCGTGAAGGCGAAGACCAGCGACGCGACCACGGGTATGGCCGTGAATGCCGCAAACCCCAGCAGGTTGGGCAGCAGGAAGAGGTAGCCGCCGATTGCCTCCTTGCGGCGGTCGCTCAGCGCCATCGGGGCGACGGACCTCTTGGCGAGCTCACCTGCCCTTTACCAGCTCCAGCGGCACAAGCAGCTCGCCGCCACGCTCCAGCTTCCTGTCGAGGAGGCCTACTGCGAGCCGCAGGCCATACCGCCCCATCAGGCCCGGATGCTGCTCGATGGTGGCGTACATCTCGCCCGACCTCAGCGCTGGTTGCACATCCGGTATGTTGTCGTAGCCGATGACGCGGATCGTTCCTGTCTTCCCAGCCTCCTTGATGGCCTTCATGGCGCCGAGCGCCATCTTGTCGTTGGCGCAGAAGAGGCCCGTCAGTCCCGGGTTTGCCGCCAGCATGGACTGGAACTTCGCATAGGCCTTCTGGGTGTCCCACTCCGCCGTGTCCGTCGCCCTGATGTCGAGCAGGTCTTTCGCGGCGTTGACGAAGCCGCGCTTCCGTGCCTCGGCGTTGTCGGTGCCGCGGATGCCCTCGAGCACCGCGACCTGTGGGCGCGGCGCTCCCGGGGCGGCGCCGAGCGCCGCGACCATCGCGCGTCCGGCAATCGCGCCGCCCTCCTCGTTGTCCGCGCCCACGTAGCCTCCGAGCTTCAGTCCCGCGGCGGTGGCCGTGGCTGGGTCGACGCGGTTGTCCACGTTGACCACGAGAACGCCCTGGTCTTCGGCCTGCTTGAGCGCAGGCACAATTCCCTTCGAGTCCGCGGGCGCGATGAGTATGGCGTCGATCCCCGTGGCTGCGATGTTCTGCACCATGGAGAACTGCTGCTCCTTGTCGACCTCCTGTGGCGGTGCGTGCACCTCAAGGCGAACGCCGAGGGTCGCGGCCTCCCTCTCGGCAGCCTTGATCATGGGATCGAAGAACGGGTTATTGCGCGTCTTCACCACGAGCGCGATGCGGTATGCCCGCGACGCGCGCGTGAGGCCATCGAGCGCCTTCAGGTCGTAGCGAGATGCGGCCACCGGCGCCTGCGCCTGGCCGAGAGCGCCATCCAAGCGCGGCGGCGCTTCGACGGTCTCCCTGCCACATCCGGCGGCGCTCAGCAAGGCGAGAGCCGCAAGAAGCTTGAGGGGGCGACTGGTCACGGCGACACTCCTTCCTGCAGAGGGATGAACCAGGCCGTCTGATCCGGCGCGAGCGTTACGCCGACCCGAGGTCCATCTCCTTCCGCAACAGGCGCTTGAGGATCTTCCCTGTGTCGCTGCGGGGCATCTGGTCCCGCAGCACGACTTTCCGCGGTGTCTTGAAGTTCGCGAGCCGTGCACGGCAGTAGGCCACGAGCTCACGCTCCGTTGCCTGAGCATCGGGTTTGAGTACGACGACCGCGACGACGTGCTCGCCGCGCAGCGGGTCGTGCCCGCCAATCACCGCGGCGTCGGCCACCGCAGGGTGCGTGTAGAGGACATCCTCCACCTCACGCGGGTACACGTTCATGCCACCAACGATCAGCATGTCCTTCTTGCGGTCCACGATGGTGAAGTACCCGTCCTCGTCCACCCTGCCGAGGTCGCCGGTGTGGTACCAACCCGAGCGCATCACTTCGGCGGTGGCTTCGGGCTGGTTCAGGTAGCCCAGCATCACGTTGGGCCCGCGAACGACGATCTCGCCCACCACTCCCACGGGCACCTCGTTGTCCTCATCGTCGAAGATGCGCATCTCGACGTCCGGGACCGGTACGCCGATGGTGCCGGGCTTGCGAGCGCCGTCCAGCGGGTTCACCGACGTCACGGGGCTGCACTCCGTGGGCCCGTCGCCCTCAATCAGCGGCACGCCGAAGCGCTTCTCGAACGCCTCGAAAACAGGCAAGGGCATCGGCGCCCCGCCGGAGACCGCGGTACGGACGCTGCTGAGATCGCGTGCCGGCTCTGCCGGAAGCTGCAGCATGGCGGCGAACATGGCGGGCACGCCAGCGAGGATCGTGACGCGCTCCGCCTCGACGAGCTCGAGCGCCCGGGCCGGATGGAACTGATCCATGATCGAGAACCGGGCGCCGCAGTAGAGTGCCGTGTTCTGGCAGACCGTTCCGGCGAACGAGTGGAACAACGGCAGCGCGCACAGGAAGTTGTCGGTCTCGCTGAAGCGCAGAACCACCCTGCACTGCTCGCAGTTGGTGAGCAGATTGCGGTGCGACAGCAGGGCCCCCTTTGGCCGCCCGGTGGTACCCGAGGTATAGATGCAGATGGCAGGTTCCTCTTCGCGGATGCCAGAGGTGTCCACGGGTCGCGGCGTGGCGGCGGCAAGCAGCTCTGCAAAGGAGAGGACGCCGTCCCCTGCCGGCTCGGGACCGACGCTGACGATGTGGCGAACGCCGGGGAGCACCGCCGCGGCCTCGCGGGCAGCCGAAAGGAACATCGGGGTGGTGACTACCACCTCGCACTCCGAGTCGCCCCAGATGTGCCTGAGCTCAGGCGCCTTGAGGAGCGGGTTGGCCGGAACGCTCAGCGCACCCAGCGCTGTGGCGCCGTAGTACGCCACGGTGAAGTGCGGGCAGTTGGGCAGCAGGATGGCAACACGGCCGCCTGGCCTGACGCCCAGCTCGGTGAGCGCCGCCGCGCACCGGTCTACCTGGTCGGCAAGCGCGCCATATGTGACCCGCATCTGGCGGTAGATGATGGCGATGCGGTCCGGGTACTGCTCGCGCCCACGCGCGATGACATCATACAGCGGCATAGCTTCTCCTTCTGGTCGACGGCCGCAACTGATGCGGCCAGCAGTGCACTGCCCATGGCAAGGGGTGCTCGGGTCGCGAGTGCCCGCGCCCGCTACGCGCCCTCGTGAAGCGCGAGGCGAACCGCCTGGTCAACGGTCACGCCACCGTCAGCAGCCTGGCCCGCTGCACGCAGGCATGCCTCGATCTCCGAGAGCACGGCGCTTGCATCCGGGTCCGCGATCTCGGCGTGGATCTGGTACGCCGCTCGAAGCAACAGAGCGGCGCGCCGGTAGTCGCCACGGGCCGCCGAGATGTTGCCGATCATGCGCAAGGACGCGGCGACGCCGGTTCGGTTGCCCAGCCGATGGTAGATGGCAAGCGCGTGCCGCGCGCTCTCCTCTGCCACGTCCAGATCACGTCGGTCACCCGCGGCAGAGGAGATGCCATGCCACAGCGCCGCGAGCTCTGGCGACTTCCGCAGCGTGTCAAGCGCGGGCGTTCCCTCGCCGGCAGCGGCCTGGCCAACCTCGCCGGCGACGCCTATGGCGAGGGCCTCGACGATCTGGGACGGAGAGGCCTCGATGCTCCGCATCATCGAGGCCGCACGCTCGATGAGAGAGGGTACGCCTCCCGTCTTGCGGACCAGCCGCGAGATCGCAGGGGCACGATGCTCGGTGATGGCGAAGTCCGGCCTGGCCGCGCTGCCGCGCTCGACGAACAGACGGCCGCTCTCCGAGGCCATCACCTCGCGGACGTCTCCGTGCTCGGGCGGAAGGCCCATCGCGGGCACGGGCACCTCACGCGCCTCGGTGACACGGAGAGACTGCCGCGATGTGGCAAGGCACCGCAAGGCGGGCGCCTCGCTCAGGACCTCCCGGATCAGACGGCCAACCTCGGGCACGTGTCCGCAGTCGTCCAGGATCAGCAGGCAGCGGCGGCTCGCTACCCACTCCCTGACCGCCTGGAGCGCTGACTGCCCATGCGACACGTCGATGCCGATGGTTCGGACCACCTGCTCGGCGGCGTCCTCCGCGCTGCGCGCGTCGGCGAGGCTCACGAACCACACACCGTCCGGGAACCACTCGATCTGCTCGGCTGCCGCCTGGAGCGAGAGGCGCGTCTTGCCAATCCCCTCCGGACCCGTCAGGGCGACGATGGGCGAGTCAGAGGCGCTGAGCAGCGAGGCGATCCGCTCGATCGCATGCTGGCGTCCGATGAAGCTCGTCCGCTGGATGGGCAGATTGTTGGGTTGTCCGCTCAGGGTGCGGGGCGGCGGATGGTCCTGCGACCCCAGGTCGGGGTGCTCCACCTGATAGAGGCGGAGAGCCTGGTCCAGATCCTTCAGGCGATGGTGACCGAGGTCCGCGAACTGCGCGTCCGCCGGGCAGCGGCCGCCCAGTGCGGTTACCAGGTCCTCCGACACAAGGATCTGCCCTCCACTCGCCGCCGAGACGATTCGAGCAGTCCGGTTCACGGGCGGGCCGAAGTAGTCGTCCGCCTGCACGAAGGGCCTCCCGGTGTGCAGCGCGGCACGAACTCGCACTGGCGGTATGTCGGACGGCCAGGGGTACCTCCGAAGGCAGGCCTGCATCGAGATGGCGCATCGCACAGCCGCGGCCGCGTCCTGGAAAGCTGCCTTGTACGAGTCGCCCTCCGTCTTGATCAAGAAGCCCCCACATCGCGCGATACTGTCAGTCAGGATCGCGTTGTGCGCCTGAAGCACCGGAAGGAAGGCGTCGCCGTGCTGCTCCCACATCCCGGTGGATCCAACGATGTCGGTGAACAGGAACGTCACATCGCCGGTGGGAGTCCTGGGAGCGCTCATGCGGGCTCCCGGTCTGCCCGCGCAGAATCCGGTGCACTGGAGCACCGATCAGACAGCACGCACGCGTCACAGAGCGCCCGGCGGGCTCGGCAGGTCGTGCGGCCCAGCCTGATCAGGGCGACATGCGCGCGGTAGGCCATTCCGCAGGGGGTCAGCAGGTTCAGGTCGTTATGCGCCGCTGCCGCCGTCGTTCGCGTGCCGATCAGGCCGAGGCGGCGCGATACGCGATGCACATGCGTGTCGACGGGGACGCGATCTCGGTTGAGGGCGAAGCATAGGACAATGGCAGATGTCTTCGGGCCGACCCCGGGCAGTGATCGTAGGTAGCAGTCGGCCTCCGAGTCCGTCATCCGCCGCAGCCTTTCAAGGGAGTACGCGCCCTCGCGACGCGAGACCTGCCGCAGGCACTCCGCGATCCGGCCCGCCTTAGTCGAACCGAGACCGCCGGTCCAGATAACCTCCGCGACCTCTGCTGGCGTCGCTGCGGCGAGCTCCTCCCAGGAAGGCCATCGCGCCCGGAGCGCATCGCGGGCCCGCGCCGCAAGGACATCCGACGTGTGCTGGGACAGGACGCAGGCCACGAGCGTCTCGAGCGGATCGCGCGCCACGTGATCGGGCGCGCCGTGGGCACGTTCGATGCGCCGGACAACCTCGACGAGCAGCGCAGACCGATCGGTGGCCGACAGCTCCAGCTTCAGAACCTCCTCGTGCCTGTCCGAAGCACGCGCGTATGCCAGATGATTCGCACTGCCCGCGGCGCATTCCTCCGGCAGCGGGCGACGACGTACGGTGTCTCGGCCCGCAGGGATCGTTTCGCGTGGCGGCGAAGTGGATAACAGGGCGGACGGCGAGCCACCAGAGCCGCCGCTATCCAGGGGTAATGCATGACGTCTGTGGGCCGAGTCTGCCTCTACTGCTCCCATGGGGTGTCCGCCGACGATGCCGTGAAGCTCTGCGGCAGGTGCTTCGCGTTCCACCACGAGGAATGCTGGGACCGGAACGGGCGCTGCAGCACGTTTGGCTGCGCCGGCGAGCCGCAGGCGATGCGAGGCGAAGGCGTGTGGCGGTTCGTGCATCTGGCGATGGAGCGGGCCAATGAGCAGCCGGAGATCTGCCCGCTCTGCGGCTCGCGCGTGTATGCCGGGGTTCTCCAAGGGTCGGCGCCAGCGCCGCGCGGAGGGGCTGCTCAGCGCGGGCTCGTGTTCCAGAGCGCCGGCACGGAGCCAAAGCGTGCGCGTTCGCTGGCCTCACGGATGCTGGGGAGGCTTCGTCCGCCCCAACGATGGGTGCTGGCGGCAGCGGCCATCCGCGCCCGATCCTGCGGGCACTGCCGCCGCGTCTTCCTGTGGGGACAGCCCCTCGACGCCTCCTTCGCGGAGCAATGGGGTGCGGATGCCGCGCAGGGCTCCTGCCCGCACTGCGGTGAGGGCCTCGTCGCAGGGCGCCTCCTCTTACATGCGGGTGCGCGAGGGCGTGCGCGCTTCGAGTGCGACGGCATCCCCACGTTCCACAAGGACTGGTTCGGGCACCACGTGGTGGACCGCTTCTTTCTGCGCCGGTGGCCTGTCAAAGCGGGCGAGATCTCGGCTGCCTCATGTCCGTCCTGCCACTACACGGAGGTGGCAGGCAGGCCGGTCTATCGCCTGCAGTGATGCCGGGCTCCGTACCGGTTTGCTCGCCGCGCCGATGTGCTGGCACGCATTGTGCATAGACTCCCACCGGGCGTGGGCGCCTGCGACACGCGGGCGGGCTCCTGGCGATCGACCGCGCTCGGGGCAAGTGGGCTACGGGAGGTGGCAGCGCGATGAGCCGCTATTCGGGCAAGGTGAAGTGGTTCAACAACGCGAAGGGCTATGGATTCATCGTGGCCGACGACGGCGTTGACGTCTTCGTTCATTACTCGGTCATCGACATGGAGGGCTTCAGGTCTCTTCGCGAAGGCCAGGACGTGTTGTATGAAGGCGTTGACACGCCGAAGGGCCGGCAGGCGACGTCCGTGACGCCGTCCTTCGCGTCGACCGCCTGACCTCCCGATGCGGTGCACGCCGCCGGCAAATGCCCGGCGGCGCGCGTCCTCCCGGCCGCATCAGCCTCTGAACTCCGCCAACCTTCGAGCTTTTGCGCTCCTTGCAGGTAAAGCCACGGTGCCGCGTCGAATACTGCTTCTGTGGAGATGCCTTCCCGGAACGGGCGTCGTGCGCACGCGCGGGCGTCCCGGCCCGCTGAAGGGGGCGGCCCTCCAACGTCGGCGCGTCGCACGCCTGCCTCGCCGCCGGGCAGCCGGCCCTGCTGGACACGGCACGGGGAGGAGAGCAGATGAGCAGCATGCAGGCATTCATTCGCTACTTGGTGCAGGCCGTGGTGGACAGCCCCGACGACGTTCGGGTGGACGAGGAGCCGGGCGAGGTGGCCACGACTTACAAGGTGCACGTTGCCCCCAGCGACCTCGGCAAGGCGATCGGCAAGCAGGGCCGCATCGCCAACGCCATGCGCGTGCTCGCGAAGGCAAGCGCCATGAAGGAGAAACGCAAGGTCTACCTGGAGGTTGTCGGCGCTCCTGTTCAGTACTCGCGGGACTGACGGGGCGAGCCAGGCAAGCGACGCCAGGTCGCGGTGAGAGTGAGTGCGGGGGCGGCCGCTGAGCATGGCCGCCCCCGCGCACGTGGGCACAAATGGTGGTACAGCGCACGGCCTCGTCGCCGATAATGTGTCGGGGAGAAGCGTCTCCTTCGAGGACGGCTGCGTCCGTCGCAGGGGGCGAACGCCCAGACCCCGTCCGTCTCATCGTGGGCGGCCGCTTGGCTGGACCTCCGGTGGCGACCAGGCCGTCGCCGCAGTCGGGGCTGCGGAACTGCCAGCTCGCCCGACACTGGAAAGGGCTGACGTATATGTCGACCGACATGCAGACGCTCAAGATCGATCGCGCCATCTTCCAGCAGACGCTGGAGAGGAAGCTAGCCGACCTGCCTCCTCTGCCCGCGGTGGTGACGCGCGTGTTGCAGACCGTCAACAGCCCGGAAACCTCTGCGGATGACCTGAACCGGCTCATCTCCCTGGACCAGAGCCTGTCGTCGAAGCTTCTCCGGATCGTGAACTCGTCCTACTATGGTTTTCCGAAGCGCATCAGCACAGTCACCCATGCGGTGGTAATCCTGGGGTTCAACACGGTCCGCAACCTAGTGCTCGGCGTCTCGACTTTCGAGATGCTCTCGCAGCGCCGGCCGGCTGCCGCCGGCCTCAACCGCACTCTCTACTGGGAGCACTCGGTCGCCGTTGCCGTGGGGGCCAGCCTGCTCGCCGCCAAGAAGCGACCGCGGACCCGGACGTTCGTCGAAGAGGCGTTCATCAGCGGTCTGCTGCATGACATTGGGGGTCTGTTTCTGGACTGCTACTTCCCGACGCAGTACGCCGTCACGCTCGCGTTCGCTGGCCGCGAGGGTGTGCCGATGGTGGAGGCCGAGCGCCTCGTGCTGGGCATCGACCATGCGTACGTGGGGAAGCGCATGGCGGATCACTGGAGCTTCCCGCAGGTTCTGGTGGAGGCATTCGGAGGCCATCACCGGCCCAACCCGGCCTCCGAGCACCATGCGATGGCAGCGATAGTCAACGTCGCCGACTGGCTCGCCTGGCAGGTGGACCTCGCCGCGGTGCGCGAGGCCCGAGCGCCCGAGCTCCTGCCCGAGACCGAACGTTGGCTCGAGTTCACTGAGGACGACATCGCCTGGTCGCGCCATGAGCTTGTGATGCAGTTCGAGGCGGCGCGCGACCTCGTGCAGGTGGCCGCCTGACGCGCTAACGGTCGTTGACAGGGGCTGCGGCGATGTGGTAGCTTTTTGTTCGCACCATCGCACAGATTGCCTTATCAAGAGTGGCGGAGGGACCGGCCCTTCGATGCCACGGCAACCACCCTGCGGGCTAGCGGGGCAGGTGCCAATTCCGGGCGGCAGGCTGGACGCGCCGCGAGATAAGGGAGGATAGGCCCTCGTCGGTCCGTTTCGAGCCGCTTCCCTATCGGAAGGCGGCTCTTTGCACGTGGCTCTGCCGAGCCGGTCACCGCTGCAACGAACGCGCACCCGCGGAAAGGACAGTGCACCACCGTGCCCGAGCACAACCTCTTCACGTCCGAGAGCGTCAGCGAGGGTCATCCCGACAAGCTCGCCGACCAGATAAGCGATGCCGTCCTCGATGCGCTGCTCGAGCGCGATCCGCGCTCCCGCGTGGCGCTGGAGACCTTCCTGACCCGCGGGCTGGCCGTGGTCGGGGGCGAGCTGACCACCGACGCCTATGTTGAGATTGCGGATGTCGTGCGCGACACCATCTGTGGGGTGGGCTATACGTCCACGGACCTTGGTTTCGACGGGCGCACCTGCGGTGTCACGCTCGCGATACAGCGCCAATCACCCGACATCGCCATGGGCGTGGACGCCGGAGGGGCGGGCGACCAGGGCATGATGTTCGGCTATGCGTGCAACGAGACCCAGCATCTGATGCCGTTGCCGATCACTGTGGCGCACCGCTTGATGCGCAAGTACTCCGAGGTGCGCCGCGCCCACCCGGAGCTGGGACTGCGACCTGACGCCAAGTCCCAGGTCACGGTCCTCTACGCCGACGGAGCGCCGCATCACATCGAGACCATCGTGCTTTCCGCCCAGCACGATGAGACGCTCACGCAGGCGGACGTCTCGGCCCGCGTGCACGAGCACGTGATCCGGCCCGTTCTAGGCGAGTATGCTCGGTACGACAACGGCGCCATCAAGTACCACATCAACCCGACTGGCAAGTTTGTGATCGGGGGGCCGCAGGCCGATACGGGTGTCACCGGCCGCAAGATCATCGTGGACACCTACGGCGGGTACGCGCGGCACGGCGGCGGCGCCTTCTCCGGGAAGGACCCGTCGAAGGTGGACCGGTCCGCCGCGTACGTGGCCCGCTACTGCGCCAAGAACATCGTGGCAGCCGGTCTCGCCGCGAGGTGCGAGATCCAGCTCGCCTACGCCATCGGCGTTGCCGAACCCGTGAGCGTGTTCGTCGAGACGTTCGGCACCGGCGCTGTGTCCAACAACGCCATCTCGAAGCGGCTCCGCGATGCAGTCGACCTGCGGCCCCGCCCGATCATCGACCGCCTGCGGCTCCTCGACGCGCAGCGTGTGAGGTACGTCGAGACGGCCCGGAACGGCCACTTCGGGCACCCCGAGTTCCCGTGGGAGGAGACCGACCTGGCCGGATCCCTCGCGTAGCCACGGAAATCCGCTCCTGCCCAGCCGGCAACACCCGGCCCGCGCCCCAGAAGGCGGTGCGGGCCGGTTCGTGTGAGTCGGGTTGCGCGTACGGCGCCCCGCAGAACTACCGGATCTGAGGGCCCGCTTATGGAATAAGCCTGAATAAGCGGATCCCCGGGCGCAGCTCCGGGGCGTCTGCCGTCGCGCCGGGGAGGGCTGGTGCTGTGAGAGCCTGTGGTTTCGCGCGCAACATCGCCGTACGTGTCGCCGTCTGGCCGATCCTGCTGATCGCCGTCGGAGCGCCCATCGTGGGCATGGTCCTGTGGACGCGCCTCCAGGGCAATGCCGCGCGGGAGACGCGGGAGAAGGCCGACATGCTGCTGGCGACCCACGCGGCGACGATCCGCTTCGTCAATGATCGCAAGGTCTCAACCGGCGCGACAGACGGCGCGCGCCTCCTCACAGCCAGCTCCCTTGCTCGCCAGATCATGGACGTCTACAACCGGGAGTCCGGCGCTCCCCCGTACCGGTTCCGGATTGCCGCGATGAACCCCACCAACCCGGAGAACAAGGCGAACGCCTTCGAGGAGCGCCTGGTCAGCGCGTTGGAGGCCGACCGCAACCTGAAGCGAATCGACGACCGTGTCGAGGAGGGCGGCGTCTCCTACGTGGTGAGCGCGGTGCCCATTGCGGTGAGCCACGACAGGTGCCTCGCGTGCCATGGTTCTCCGGCCAAGGCGCCTGCATGGCAGCGCCGGAGGTATGGTTCCACTGCGGGTTTCGGCCGGGAGAAGAACCAGGTGGTTGCTGCGGGTGTGCTCTATGTCCCGGATGAGGGGCCGGCCACACGGGCGGCGGGGGCAGTCTGGATCCCGGCTGCGATGCTGGGGGGCCTTCTACTGGCGGCGCTGGTGGTGCTCGCCACCACGGCGAACCGGCGCATCGCGCGGCCCGCCCGTGAGATGCTCACCACCAGCCGTGCCATCCGGCGTGGCGAGTGGGCGGTGCGCTTCCAGTCGCGCAGCGGGGACGAAATGGAGACGCTGGCGGCCTCGTTCCAGGACACCACCCGCTGGCTCCGAGAGCGCGTGGCTCAGGAGGAGAAGCTTCGCGCCATGTTCCAGCAGTTTGTGCCGGCCTCTGTGGCGGCGCGCGCCCTGGGCCGAGACGCCGGACAGGTGATCGAGGGCCAGAAGCAGCCGGTTACGGTGCTGGAGATCAACATCCGCAACTTCCGGCTTCTCCAGGAGCACTTGCCGCCGCAGGAGACGGTGACCACGCTTAACGAGTTCTTCGGCACGGTGAACCGCACCATCGTCGAGCACAACGGCATCGTCAGCAAGTATCTCGGCGACACGGTTCTGGCCTTCTTTGGCATGCCGCTTGGCAACGGGACCCACGCGCTCGATGCCGTGAAGGCTGCTCTCGCCATTCCCCGGGGCCTACAAGATCTCTACGTCCGCCTTGACGAGGCCTACGGCTGGCAACTCGGGGTTGGGGTCGGTATCGCGACAGGCGAGCCGATCGTCGGTCACTTCGGATCGTCGGAGCACTACGAGTACACGGTGCTGGGTGAGGTGGTCGTGCTCGCGCACGCGCTGGAGGAGATCAGCAAGGGTGTGCCGGAGGAGGACACGATACTGATCGACGAGGCCACCTACCGGGCGGTGATGTCGGACGTACAGGTGTGCGATATGGGCATGCGGCACACGGCGTCCGGCCGCGTCCTTCACGCTTTCATGGTCCAGGGCATGCGGCTGGAGGCGCGCTCCGTGCTGGTGGCCTGAATACTCGCCATCGTGCGCGCTTCGTCGTGCGGCAGCGCGTGGAACAACCGGGCAGCCGTCGCGTGGCCTGAGCGCCGCGCGCGGACACCCTGCGAGCCGCTTCGCACGGCGCCCGGCGAGTCGCCGTCGGCGCAGCGGGACGGCAGCGCGAGGCGAGGCCCAAATGCCCGATCCGGCCGAGGTCGATCCCAGCGAGGCGCGCCGTCGCAAGCTCGACGCGCTCTTCGACCAGCAACCCTTCCTGTCCCCGACGATGCGCGCCTGGCTGGTCTCGTCGGAGGGCGACGTGCCCGGCAGAGTTGCGGTCGCTTCTGCCAGTGCCGACGCCGAGCGGAGCGCGGAGCGCCGGCGCGCGCTGCAGGCCGTGTGCGCGCGCGCAGGGCTGCCTGCGGCGAAGCGGCGCCGCCGCGCCGCCGATGCAGCGCCCGCCCGCGTCCACGGTCGTGCCGCGAACGACGTGGTGCGGCTGGAGGTGCGCCTTGGCGCGCATGGAGCGGCTGCCCATTCGGGAGCGCGTCCGGAGGAGGGAGGCCTCCTCACAGCCCGCGAGGTCGCCAGCTACCTGCGGCTCGCCCCGGCAACCGTGCGCAGATGGGTCCGTGACGGCCGCCTCGCGGCCGCCCGAGCAGGCAGGCTGCTGCGGTTCCGCCACACAGACGTGCAGGCGGTGCTAAGGCCTGCCGGTCCCGAGTGCGGGCCACGGGTATAATCCCCGCGAGCGCCCGGCGCGGAGTCGGGCCATCGGAGGTTAGAGCGTTCATGGCCAAGCTGGTGCTGCTGCGGCACGGGCAGTCGACCTGGAACCTGGCGAACCGCTTCACGGGATGGGTGGACGTGCCGCTAACCGAGAAGGGCGAGCGCGAGGCGCGCGCGGCTGGTGAGCGCTTGCGCGGCATCCCGTTCGACCTGGTGTTCACCTCGGTGCTCAAGCGTGCGATCGACACGACCATTCTGGCGCTGGAGGAGGCGGGTCAGGCGCACCTGCCCATGTCGTACGACAAGGCTCTGAACGAAAGGATGTACGGGGAGCTGCAGGGGCTCGACAAGGCCGAGACGGCTCGCCAGTACGGCGACCATCAGGTGAAGATCTGGCGACGGAGCTATGACGTGCGCCCGCCCGGCGGGGAGAGCCTCAAGGACACGGCCGCGAGAACGCTGCCGTATTTCGAGAGCCACATAATGCCGGCGGTGCGCGCGGGCAGGAACGTGCTCGTCTCCGCACACGGCAACAGCCTGCGCGCGATCGTCATGAGCCTCGACCGGCTGGGCGAGGCCGAGGTGCTGGAGCTGAACATACCTAACGGCGTGCCCATCGTCTACGAGATCGACGACGCGGGGCGCGTCACAGGCAAGGAAGAGCTGGCCATCGCCGTCTAGCGCGGCCTTGGGCAGCGGCTGGTTAGGGGGCGGGGCCATCGCGGCCCCGCCCCCTTTGCACTCCACGTCGTTGGCATCCCCTGCTTACCGCAGGTCGGGCCTCGGCCGCCGCTCCACGGCGCCAAGCAGCGGCGGGAACGGTGCGTGCGGCTCCATCTGGTACCAGTAGGCCGTGCTGCTGTAGTCGTTGCTCTGCAGGTTGGCGTGGCCATGCTCGATGGTCACCCGCAGCGATTCCGTGAAGTGCACCGGGTCCTCGATGTGGAAGCGGTATGAGGTGCACTTGTGCCGGCCGGGGTTGTCGGGATCGTGCTCATGCAGGGATGTGCCGGCGTAGGGGTACCCCGCAGGGTGCATGCCCCAGGCGTGGCAGAAGTAGTCCTCCGAACCTGTTCCCACTATCGACGGGAGGGCCTCACCGTCGATGTAGATCATGTCGTCCCCTTCGCCCCACCACGTCAGCCCGTCCGGCGTCGGGTCGATGTTGTCGACGCTCACGTTGCAGCCCACGTAGTGGCCGGCCCCCTCCGCCTCGAGGATGACGTAGTTCCCGCGCCCGTCCACGTTGGGCTCGGCTCCGAGGGTCCAGTAGTTCACGCCCTGCCCCGCGAGATCGCCCTTCTCGCCCGTCGTCGGGTTCTCGCGACGCCACTGTGCATGGAAGCGGAGGGCCTCATCGGGCAAGCTGTCCAGCTCCTCGTAGTCCACGTAGAAGTAGAACGACCCCACGGGCTCCGTGCCGTCATTCGCGACGGTGATGCGAGCGCCCGACGCGAACGGCATCTGGAAGTAGCAATTCATCGCCATGTTGCCCCCGAGCTTCTTTTCCTGCTCTGGTGGGCAGACCGTGGTCAGTGGAAGGGCAGCGTTGGACCGCGCGATGCCGTGACCCACGTTGAAGAAGTCCCCGACAGGGCACTCCACCGACGGCGTCTCCTCGCCATCCCAATACATCCGCAGGACAAGGTGGCGGAGGTGGTAGCGATCCTGACTGTTGATGGTGAACCAGAGGTGCGTGATGCAGCCAGCCCCCTCGATGTGCGCGAGGGTTGCGGTCGTGCCGACGTCGATGCGCCAGAAGTCACCGTTTCCGCCAGTGGCGTCGTAGCTGGATTTGCGCCGCGTCCTCGCAGACCGGCGCAGCGCGAGCGACTTGAGACTCGTGCATCCGAGGGACATGTACGCCTCCTTGATGCCCGGTGCGATGACTGTGGGCGGGTTGCCGGCAGGCATTACGGCGACGGCGACCTCAGTTGTCGTTCACGTCGGGCGGACCATCGGTCTGCGCTCCGCCGCCACCGTTGTTGCCCGCACACGCAGGCCGCGGGCAGGGGTGAGGGCAGCCGTCGAGCGGAGCCATGTCGGCACAACTGAACGACAACTGGGCCTCGGTGTCCAGCAGGCTGACGATGGCCTCCTCCTTCATCAGGTTGATGTCTAGGACACGCGCCGGGCCCTGTGGTGTCGCCACGTGCTGGCCCACCTGCGGCAGGCGCGCCCTCACATCGACGTAGTGGTCGTGCTCGTAGCGCAGGCAGCAGAGCAGCTTGCCGCAGACACCCGAGAACTTCGTTGGGTTCAGGAACAGGCTCTGGTCCTTGGCCATCTTCATGCTGACCGGGGCGAACTCGGTCAGGCACGTGGCGCAACACAGTCCGAGCCCGCAGGGGCCGAGCCCGCCGATGATCTTGGCGTGGTCCCGCGCGCCCACCTGATAGAGCTGTATCTTGCAGCGAAGGTGGGCCGCCAGCTCCTTCACCAACTCCCGGAAGTCCACGCGGTTGTCTGCAGCGAAGTAGATGGTGACCTGCGAGCCATCGAACGTGTACTCGCTCTGGAGCAGCTTCATAGGCAGGTCGAGACGACGCACCTGCTCCGCGCAGTACTCAAGCGCATGGGCTGCGCGCTCCCTGTTGCGGCGCTCCTGCTCCAGGTCGCCGGCGCCGGCAAGCCGCAGAACGGGCCGGAGCGGCGCCGCGAGGCGCTCCGCGGGGACTTCGCGCGGCGCGAGGCGAACCGTGCCCAACTCGATGCCACGCGCCGTCTCGACGACGACGCGCGAGCCGATGGGGGCATCCAGACCGCCCGGCTCGAACCAGTAGGGAGTGGTGACGGGCCTAAGGACGACGCCGACGACGACCGGCATGAGGGACTCCAGGGAGGGGCGTGCGTCGAAGCACGCCCCATTGTATCACGCCGCGCCGCGCCGCACAATCGCGAGTGGGCCCGGAGGAGGTCGACATGCGTGCGACCCGCTGCATCGCATGGGAGGATGCGCGCATTGGTCGTCCGCGTCGCGGTCCCATCCGGTGCTGCGCTGCCGCGCATCGCGCACTCCGATGTCGCCATGCCGGGCAACGCCGGCCTCGTGCTCGCCCTAGAGCGCGTAGTCGGACGCGGGTATCTCAACCCGGGTCTGGCGCTCCATCGCCTCGTTGGCGCGCACGGCAGCCACCGTGGCGGCCAGGCCGTCGCGCCAGTCGCACAGGGTCGGTGCGCCGGTGCGGACGCTGGCGAAGAAGTCCTCCATCTGGAGCAGGTAGTCGTCCTTTCCCAGCGCTTCCGCCGTGATGGTCCTCTGGCCGACCCGAGCCCCGGTAGTTCCGAGCTTCTTCGTGGCCTCCGGGTCCAGCTTGACGCCGGCCTGGCCGCGAGCGCCCGCCTGCCTGTTGACCGGGCCCCTCATCCAGTCATCTGCCTGGGCGGTCGGTTCGCGGAAGTACTGTCCCCCCGTCTGCTGCGAGACGATGAGCGTTCCGTCCTTGCCCATGAACTGCTCGTAGAAGCCGTCGTACTGGTTGGTCGTGAGCGACGTGTAGCTCATCCTCGCGCCGCTGGGGTACTCCATGACGAGCATGATGTTGTCGAAGACCGTGCGGCCGTCTTTCCAGAAGTCGATCCCGCCGATGCCGACGACAGCGCTGGGCGCCTCCCCGAGGTACCAGTTGGCCACGTGTACCTGGTGCGTCCCGAGCTCTCCCATCAGGCCCTGCGAGATGTCTTTGTACATCCGCCAGTTCCAGTGCCGGTCGGTGGTGTCGCTGGGTACCGGGTCCCTGCGCCACTTGCCGTTTCGGTTCCACTGGGCGCGCACGTGGGTGAGCTTTCCCAGGATCCTCGCCTTGTTCACCAGCTCCCAGCCGTGGTTGTAGGTGACGTTGGAGCGACGCTGGTGGCCAATCTGCAGCACCTTTCTGGCTGCCAGGTGCGCGCGCGCCATCGCCTTGGAGTCCTCGATGCTGTAGGCCATCATCTTCTCGCAGAACACGTGTTTGCCTGCTTCGAGGGCTGCCACCGCGATGGGTCCGTGCTCGACGAGAGATGTGGCGATCAGCACTGCCTCGACGTCCCTGCGGTCGAGAACGCTGCGGTAGTCGGCCACGCCGGCGGCGCCAGGCGCCAGCCTCATGGCTCGCTCGAGGTTGGGCCGATAGGTGTCGCACAGCGCGGTGATCTTCACGCCCGGCACGCTGAGGGCGCGTCTGAGGATGAGTGTGCCCTGCGAGCCGATCCCGACGAGGGCGCAGCTCACAGGCCGGGGACTCCCTGCATTCGCGGCGCGGCGTGTCTGCCCCTCCGCGAGCGACGTCAGCGAAACGCCCATGGCGGCGGCGATCGCAGCTCCGCCCTGAACCACCTCGCGGCGGCTGAGCGCCTCGCCATGGTAGGCCAGGTGCACCTGGCTGGAGTCGACCGGCATCGTGCTGACCTCCTGAGTCGCTCGGAGCGGGGCAGCGCCGACGTCGTTATGGCGCCCTCCTCCCGGGCAGCGCCGCGCGCAACGGCTCATGGCCGCCCTCGGCATCGAGTGCGACCACGCCTCCCTCTGTCTCAATGACCATGATGACGCGCGCCTCGGGAGCTAGCTCGGACACCCAGGCGAGTCCATCGGCGCCTGCCACCTGGAGGGCGGTTGCCAGGGCGTCCGACATCTCGGCGCTTGCGGAGACAACCGTGGTTGAGAGGACGCCGGAGGCTGGCCGGCCAGTGCGCGGATCGAGGATGTGACCGTGGATCGTGCCCGCAGCCCCGAAGCGCTGCTCCGTGGCTGCCGACGTCGAGACCGCCTGATCTCGGAGCCGCAGCGTCGCAACGGGAGTGGCGCCGTCGCGCGGGTCACGGACAGCGAACTCCCAGGCGTCGCTGTCAGGCGGTTGGCCCAGCGCATAGATCGTGCTGGAGCCGCCATGTACGACGCCCGACTCCACCGCGTAGGAGCGCAGGACATCCACGGCACGGTCGACCGCGTGGCCCTTGCCGATCGCGCCGAGCGACACCGCCATGCCTGGCGCGGTGTAGTGCACGAGGCTCTCGTCGTCATCCCACGCGATGAGGCGCGTGGAGCAACGGTGAAGCAGGTCGTCCACCTCGTCGTCAGGCGGCACCCGGTACCCGCCCGAGTGGAAGCCCCACGCCACCAGCAAGGGCTGGACCGCGATGTCGAACGCCCCGTTCGAGGCGTCGTGCATCGCGCGGCAGCGCGTCAGGAGGGAGTAGATGCCTGGCTCCAGGCGGACCCAGTGGGTGGAAGCGTGCGCGTTGAGCCGCGTGATGTCGCTGTCGTCGCGGTAGTGGCTCAACTGGCGGTCGAGCCTCTCAACCTCGTCGAGAGCCTGCTCGCCCGCTCCCTCGAGCGCCGTCCGGTCGTACCCGGCGAGATAGGCCTCGAACAGGCAGCCCATCGCGGTGCGACCGAGCCTCGGGCAAACGAGCTCGCCGTTGGCGGCTTGGGGCGCGCGCAGCGCATTGGCTCGCACGGGACGCTGGGGCGTCACCTCGAGCCGGGCGGGCGGCCTCGGTGGTTCGCGGCGGCGCGACGGAGCGGGCTCATCCGCCGCGGTGTCGAGCCAGCGCGCGAGCGCCCTTCCAAAGAGCATGCCGAACATGGCAGATCCAATCGGTCGATGGAATGCCCCACGGTTCGCTGCCTGCGGAGGCGATACCTGCTGGCACTACAGACAGCCGGAGGAGCAGGACATCCTGCGCACGCCGGCGAAAGCGCCTGCCGGTGGGACCGGCCCTGCGCCGGTCCTTCTGCCGACTGCCCCACCACATGCGGTCATCTCCTCGAGGGGCATCATGGTATACGGACGCCTGCCCGGCATCGATGCGCCTGTTGTGCGGCTCTCTATGGGCATGATGGTCTGCACGACTGACGGTATGCCTCTGAAGCGAGGCCTCATCTCGAGGCAGAGGGCAAGCGGTGGCACGAGATGACACAGGCTGCTGGGCTCGCGCGCTCGTCTCAGGCCGACGGGCTGTTCACCGGCCGCTACCGCCCGGGGAACCGCTGCAGCGCCGACATGGTGCGCGTATACTACAGCAATGCGACCTGGGAGCGCGTGCGCCGGTGCCGCGTCCTCGATGAGGAATGGGGTTTCACGCCGAACCAGATCGCGCTGGCGTATGTCCTGTGCCACCCGTTCCCCGTGTGCGCCCTCATCGGCCAGCGTACGGTAGCCGAGCTTTGGGAGAGCGTGGGACCCTTGGGGATCGAACTCACCGCGGACTAACGAGCCTGGCTCAACCTCGAAACGTGAACCCCGCCGAGACGCCGTCCCTGGCCCCTGGGGGACAGGTCGGCCGACGTGCGCGGTCGCCCGGGGAGGATCGATGAAGCTTCAGTATGTGCTCACCGTCTTCGCCGCGCTCGCCCTGCCGGCCGTGTGTCGCGGGCAGGCCGACGTGCTGGCGCTCCCCGCCGAGAAGCCAATAGTCGGCATGAACACGCCGGCACTCTCGCCAGACGGCCGCACGATCTGCTTCAGCTATCTTGGCGACCTCTGGACGGTGCCCAGTACGGGGGGAGTCGCGCAACGCCTGACCGTCCACGATGCCCACGACGCGTTCCCGCGCTGGTCGCCGGACGGGCGGTGGATCACCTTCTCCTCGAACCGGTTCGGCACGTACGACGTCTTCATCGTGCCCTCGACGGGAGGCGAACCCACGCAGGTGACCGTGCACGCCGCCAACGACTACGCGTTTGATTGGTGCAGGGACGGCGCCTCCATCCTCTTCTACTCCATCCGGTCCGCCGAGGTCTGGCGCATCTACTCCATCGACCTGAAGACCCGCCGCGTCCGGACGCTCATACAGGAGGACCAGCCGCTGCGCTTCCCGGTCTACTCACCGGACGGGAGGTCCGTGGCCTACAACCGGGCTGGAAGCACCGGGGTCTGGTGGCGCCCGCGCTACCGAGGCTCCGCGAACATGGACATCTACACGCGCGACCTCGCCACGGGTAGGGTGACCCGCATCACGGACTACGACGGCATGGACCTGTGGCCGGCGTTCTCGGCGGACGGGCAGCGTATCTACTACGCCAGCGACCGTCTGACACCCGGGACGCCGAACCTGGTCGCGAGCCCGGTCTCCGGCGGCAGGCCGGTCCTCGTCACCCGGCACTCGGGGGACGCCGTGCGCTGGCCCAACATCGCCCGTGACGGGGGCACTGCCGTGTACCTCTACGGTGGAGCGATGCGGGTGGCCGACCTGAGGACTGGCCAGAACCGCCAGGTGGACGTGATAGTAAGAACCGACGCGAAGGCGAACCAGCTCATCCGGCTGGCTCTCACTTCGGGCGCCACGGAGCTGGAGGTGTCGCCCGACGGGAAGACCCTCGCGCTCGCGGTGCGCGGCGACGTGTGGACCATGCCGTCCGACCGAGGGGGCGACGCCCGCCGCCTGACTTCGGAGCCCTCGAACGACTACGACATCTGGTGGTCGCCGGACGGCAAGAGGCTGGCGTTCCTCTCGGATCGCCACGGGGTGTTCAACGTCTACACCCTCGACGTTGCGTCCCGCGCTGTGCAGCGGCTGTCAACCGGGGCCAACGACGAAGGCATGCCCAAGTGGTCGCCGGACGGCAAGTGGGTGGCTTTCGTTCGGAGCGGGCCCCAGGGCGGGCTCTACGTCGTTCCCGCCGACGCGAGCGCTCAGCCGCGCCGCGTGACGGAGAGCCGCGGGAACAACCTGTTCGGTGTCGGCATCCGGTCGTACTCGTGGTCTCCCGACAGCAGGTGGCTGGCGTTCGCGCGGCGTGACCAGACTGGCACATCCGACGTGTGGGTCACGCCCATCGAGGGCGGCGAGCCCGCGAACGTCACACACTACCCCGGTGGCAACGACAGCCCGGAGTGGTCTTCGGACGGCAGGCACCTGGTGTTCAGCTCGGACCGCGACAGGCGCGAAGGCGGCTTGGACCTGTATGCTCTTCCGCTGCAGAGGCCGCGGCAGGAGGACGCGGATGCCGTCACACCGCAGCGGCCCGGAGCAGCGGCGGCACCGGAGGCCCCCGGGCCCGTTGAGGTGAAGATCGACTTCGATGACATCGAGAACCGAGCACGGCGGATCACCACGCAGGGGGCCGCGGTGTTCCAGATCACGCCTGACGGCAGGAGCGTGGTGTTCGTCAGCGCATCAGGCGGCTCTGCGGACTTCTGGTCGGTCCCGATCGCCGGCGGGGCGGTGGCGCGCATAACCTCGGCGGGGGAGGCAGGCGGCGCTCCTCGGTTTGCGCGCGACTCGAACCGCTTCTACGCCCTGGGCGCGCCGGGCATCGTGCGTTCGATAGCCCGGGTGGGCCCAGCGTGGCAGGTGGCCCAGATCGCCTTCACGGCGCGCCTCGAGGTCGATCGTCGCGCGGAGCTGCGCCAGGCGTTCCACGAGTTCTGGCGCCGCATGAACGTGGGCTTCTACGATCCAAATATGCACGGCGTGGACTGGAGGGCCGTGAGAGACCGGTACGAGCCGCTGCTCAGCGGGGTCGGCACGCGCGAGGAGTTCGCCATGTTCCTGCTCCCCCAGATGGTGGGCGAGCTCAACGCGTCGCATACGGAGGTGGGCCCCGCGCCAGGACCTCCGGGTCCCGCGCAGGCCGAGCTCGGGATCACCTTCGACGAGAACCATGGCGGCCCCGGCCTCAGGGTCTCAGGCTGGATGCCACGGGGACCCAACGACGATCTCGGCCCGAAGATCAGGCCCGGCGAGTTCGTGCTTCAGGTAGACGGGGAGGACGTGGCGCCGACCGAGGACCTGTGGAAGGCGCTGTTTGACAAGGCCGGCAAGACGGTGGAGCTGCTGGTTAACAGCCGGCCGGACAAGGAGGGCGCACGGACAGTCAGGCTGAGGCCGATCACCCTGGCAGCGCTGAACGATCTTGCCTATGAGAAACGCGTCCGCGAGAGCCGCGAGCTGGTGGAGAAGCGGTCGGGCGGGCGGCTTGCCTACCTGCACATCCGGGCCATGAACCAGGGCACCCTCCGCAGGATGGAGCGCGAGCTCTGGGGCAGAGCCCGCCTGAGGGAAGGCCTGGTCATAGACGTCCGCGGGAACGGAGGCGGCAACACGCAAGGCGACAAGCTGGCCGAGCTGGCGCGCCGAGTCTACGGCTTCACGGTGCCCCGCGACGCCGAGCCCTCCACCCAGCCGTTCCGTCACTGGGATCGGCCCGTCGTGCTGCTCATGGACCAGGACACCGTGTCCGCCGGCGAGATCTTCGCGAGCGGCTTCCAGACGTTGCGCCTGGGCAGGACCTTCGGCGTTCGGACGCCAGGCTACGTGATCGGCACGTACAGCGGCACCCTTCAGGACGGCACGAGCTACCGCATCCCAATGTGGGGATGGAAGGCGCCTGATGGGTCCAACATGGAGAACAACGGGGTACGCCCCGACATCGAGGTTGAGAACACGCAGGACGATATAGCGGCGCACCGAGACCGCATGCTCGAGACCGCCGTTGATTCGCTCCTGAGGGAGCTTCCGAGGCGACCATGACCGCGATACGCCCCTTAGCCACGAACTGCGTCGCGTGTCTCGCCGTGGCCATCCTGGCGGTTGTGCCCGGAACCGCGGCGGCGCGCGCACAGAGCGGCCTCACTGCCGCAGCGCCTGCCCCCATCCGGGGTGCACACCACCCTGCACTCTCGCCGGACGGCTCGACCGTCTGCTTCACGTACCGCGGCGACCTCTGGACCGCGCCGACAACAGGCGGCGCCGCCACCCGGCTGACGGTCCATCGCGCCTACGACTCCTTTGCGCGCTGGTCGCCCGACGGACGGTGGATCGCCTTCTCCTCCAACCGCGAGGGCGCCTTCGACGTGTTCGTGATGCCGAGCCGGGGAGGGGAGGCGCGGCAGGTCACCTATCACGGCGCGGACGATATCGTGTCGGACTGGTCGCCCGACGGTCGCGCCATTCTTTTCACGTCGGCGCGCGACGGTCGATTCGCCGACCTTCACCTGATCGACGTGAGCGACGGCCGGCTCCGACGGCTCACGCGCGACCGGACGTCGTCGCGCCACGGCGCCTTCCTGCCGGACGGGAAGTCCGTCGTCTACACCCGGGGCGGCCAGGCGTGGTGGCGGCCGCGATACCTGGGCAGTCAGAGCACCGATATCTACACCATGGAGATCGGTTCAGGCACGCACCGCCGGCTGACGTCCGTCGACGGGTGGGACGGCTGGCCGATGCCATCGGCGGACGGACGTCATGTCTACTTCGTCAGTGCGCGCGGCGGGTCTACGAACCTGTGGCGGACCGACGTTCAGAGCGGCGCGGCCACGCAGGTGACGCGCCACCCACGCGACCACGTGTTCTTCCCATCCATGTCGCGTGACGGCTCGCGCGTCGTCTATGAGCGCGACTTCCGGTTGTGGTCGATCGACCTGCGGAGCCATGCCCCGCCTCAGCCGATCGACATCGTGGCCCAGTCGGATCGGGCCGACAACCCTGCCGAGCGGGTGGAGGTCCAGTCGGGTGCGAGCGGCCTGTCTGTCTCGCCGGATGGCAAGGCGCTCGCCTTCTCCGCGCGTGGCGAGATCTGGAGCGTGAAGAGCGAAGGCGGTGACGCGAAGCGCGTTACGCGCAACCCCTCCGCGGAGGAAGACGCGGACTGGGCTCCGGACGGCAAGACCCTGGCCTACACGTCCGATCGTGCAGGCAACGTCGATGTGTTCGTCGCGGATGCGACGACCGGCGCCGAGACAGCGGTCACCACCGATCCTGCGGACGACGTCGGCCCCACGTACTCCCCGGATGGGCGGCTGCTGGCCTTCACGCGAACGGGTGGTCCCGCACCTGGCCTCTACGTCGCGCCAGTGCCGGCAGCCCCGGGCGCCGGCTGGCAGCCGGTCCTCGTTGCGCCTGGCGTCGCCATCTCGTCGCCTGTGTGGTCACCCGACAGCCGGTGGATCGCCTTTGCGCGACGCGATGTGACGGCGACCACCGATGTGTGGGTGGTACCTGCGGTCGGTGGCACGGCGGTCAATGTGACCCAGTTCCCGGGCTTCAACGGCGTGCCTCAGTGGACGCGCGACGGCAGCTACCTTCTCTTCATCTCCACCCGCGACACCCCGGTCGGTACTTCCACGCCAGCGCTCTACGCGCTGCGACTGGTGCCGAGGCCGCCCGACGAGGAGCCGCCCGCGTCGGCGCGTGCAGCCCCGCCCGGCGACGCCGATCCCGATGAGCTGGGTGCCAGCCACGACCACGACGCCCAGCGCCGCCCGCCGCAGGGGCCTCCGGGGGCTCAGGCAGGGCCTGGCGCGCCTGCAACGCCTGCGCTGGGTGGTCCCGTCGTTCCGCGGGCAACCGATGTGCGCATCGACTTCGAGCGCATCGAGCATCGTGCGCGTCCGCTGCTGGCGACGCGCGAGGCGATTGGCGCGTGGGCGCCTGCGCTTGACGGCCGCACGGTGATCGTCTCCACCGCGCAGGCGGGGCAGTCAGGCTGGTTCGCGGTCGATATCGCGAGCGGCGCCCTCCAGCGGCTTTCGATGGGCGACACGGGCTCGCAGCCGCAGATGGCGCCGGATGGGTCAGGCTTCTTCCATCTCGCGGCGGACGGCACGGTGCGGAGGCTCGTGCGGGGCCAGCCGGCGCCGGCGCAGGTGGCGTTCTCGGCGCGACTGGAGATCATTAGGGCTGAGGAGCGTCGCCAGACCTTCAACCAGGCCTGGCGCCTCCTGCGGACACGTTTCTATGATCCGGACATGCACGGGATCGACTGGGAGGCGGTGCGCGCCCGGTACGAGCCGCTGGTCGACGATGCGTCGACGCGTGAGGAGTTCGGCCGCCTGCTCACCCAGATGATCGGTGAGCTGAACGCCTCGCACATGGGCGCGACGCCACCCCAATCGCCTGGTCCGAGAGTGGCGACCGGGTACCTGGGACTGACCTTCGACAGCTCCTTCGCCGGCCCCGGGCTGCGTATTGCGGAGGTGATGCCGGGCGGCCCTTGCGACCAGCCCGGCCGCAAGCTGGCCCCGGGCGAGTACGTTGCGGCGATCGACGGTCGGCCTCTAGCCTACGTGGAGGACCTCTACAAGGAGCTCCGCGACAAAGAGGGACGCGACGTCGAGCTGACCGTGACGCCCGCTGCGCCACCGGCGCCCACCGACGGCAAGGTGGGTGATGCGCCGGGCCTGCGTACGGTCAGGGTGCGCGCAGTCAGCAGGGCGGCCATCGGCGACCTGGAGTACGAGCGCGGAGTGATGGAGGCGCGCCGCAAGGTCGAGGAGCTGTCCGGAGGCGCTGTGGGCTACGTGCACATCCGGTCCATGGACCAGCCGTCGCTCAGGCGCTTTGAACGCGAGCTGTTTGGCGCTCAGCAGAGCAAGAGGGCGCTGGTGATCGACGTGCGGTTCAACGGTGGCGGACGCATCCACGACGAGCTGCTGGCCCTGCTGGTGCGCCGGCCGCACGTAACGGAACGTCCCCGGGACGGCGAGCTAGCGACTCAGCCGTTCCAGGTGTGGAACCGACCTGCCGTGGTGATGATCAACGAGTTCTCTGCCAGCGATGCCGAGATCTTCCCGAACGGGTTCCGCGAGAACGGGCTGGGCAAGCTGGTCGGCGTGCCCACGTACGGCGGCGTGATCGGGACCTTCAACGTGACGTTGGTGGACGGCACGCGCTTCCGCGTGCCGACCACGGGCTGGTTCACCCTTGCGGGCCAGAACATGGAGAACAACGGCGTGCGGCCGGACATCCACGTGGAGAACAGCCCGGAGGACAACGCCGCCGGGCGCGATAGACAGCTCGAGGCTGCCGTACAGCACCTGATGGGGCAGATTGGCAGCCGTTAGCGGTCAGGGCTTGGCGGGCGGAAGGAGCGGGGCGGCTCGACTGCCGCCCCGCCCGCGTTCGGGCCAGCCCTATCCTTGCGTTGACAACGGCAGGCGCCGAAGGTAAGATACGCGCCGCCACAGCCAGACACCGGAGCAGGACACCTCAGCACATGGCAAAATCGCTGATCATCGTTGAGTCGCCCACGAAGACGAAGACGTTCAAGAACATATTGGGGTCGGATTACCAGGTCGAGGCCTCCGTAGGTCACGTGCGGGACCTTCCTCAACGGCAACTTGGCGTGGCCGTCGAGGATGGCTTCCGCCCGAAGTACGAGCCCATCGCGTCCAAGCGCGACGTGATCAAGCGGCTGGCTGCCCTGGCCGGCAAGAGCGAGCGCGTCTACCTTGCGACCGATCCCGACCGTGAGGGGGAAGCCATCGCGTGGCACCTGGCCGAGGTGCTGAATCTCGACAACCCCTACCGCATTCGGCCCAATGAGCTGACGCCTGCCGCGGTGCGTCACGCCGTGGAGAACCCGGGACACATCGACATGCGCCGGGTCGACGCACAGGAGGCCCGACGCGTTCTCGACCGGCTGGTTGGCTACCGCCTTTCGCCGCTCCTCTGGAAGAAGGTGCGCAAGAACCTCTCGGCCGGCCGCGTCCAGTCGGTGGCCGTGAGGCTGATCTGCGACCGAGAGCGTGAGATTCAGGCCTTCGTGCCGCGCGAGTATTGGAGCCTGACCGCAAGGCTGACGCCGGTGGCGCCCGCGGAGCCGTCGCCCTTCGATGCGCGATATATGGGCGTCGCGGCAGAGATCGATAGCCGGCGCGGGAGGAACGCGGTCAAGGCGTCGGACGCACAAGGGCCCGAACGGGAGGCTGAGAGGCTGGCACTGCCGAACGGCGAGGCGGCGGAAACGGTCGTACGCGCGCTCGACGGGGCGTCCTGGGCCGTCCGCAGCGTGCGGCAACAGGAGCGCAAGCGGGGGCCTTCCCCGCCGTTCACCACGAGCACCCTGCAGCAGGAGGCCGCGCGCAAGCTGGGCTTTGGCGGCAAGCGGACCATGTCGCTTGCGCAGCAGCTCTACGAGGGCATCGACCTCGCCGGGAGTGGCTCGGTGGGCATGATCACCTACATGCGCTCCGACTCCACACGCGTGGCGGAGGAGGCGCAGGCGGAGGCCCGGGAGTTTATCGCCCGCGCGTATGGCCAGCCCTACCTGCCTCCCGAGGCCCCGGTGTACCGGCCGAAGGGAGGCGCGCAGGACGCCCACGAGGCGATCCGGCCTACCTCCGTGCTCCGCACTCCCGAAGAGGTTCGGCAAGCGCTGTCCCCCGATCAGCTCAAGCTCTATCGGCTGATCTGGCAGCGGTTCGTCGCCAGTCAGATGCCGCCGTCCATCTACCTGGTGACGAGCGCCGACATCGATGCCGCTGCCTACAGGTTCCGTGCAACGGGCTCGGTGGTCCGGTTCGACGGGTTCATGCGAGTCTACATGGAGGGCCGTGACACTGAAGAGGTGCCCGACGAAGAGCGGGCAGCGCTTCCGCCGCTCGAGGAGGGTCAGCCGCTGGACCTCCTGGAGCTGACGCCCCGGCAGCACTTCACCGAGCCCCCGCCGCGCTACACGGAAGCCACGCTCGTCAAGCTGCTGGACGAGAAGCGCGTCGGCCGTCCGAGCACCTACAACCAGATCGTCGCGACCATCCAGGACCGCGAGTACGTCCGGCTCGAGGAGCGGCGCTTCTATCCCACCGACCTGGGCATGACGGTGAACGACCTCCTCGTGAAGCACTTCCCTAACATCCTCGACGTGGGGTTCACGGCGGACATCGAGAAGCAGCTCGACGACATCGCCGGGGGGTCCGCCGGGAAGGTACGGCTCTTGGAGACGTTCTACGGGCCCTTTGAGGAAGCTCTGGCGGAGGCGCACGAGCGCATGGAGCGCGTGAAGCCAGTGCAGGAGCCGACCGACCATCTGTGTCCCGTGTGCGGCAAGCAGATGATGCGCCGGCGGAGCCGCATGGGCGAGTTTCTTGGGTGCTCTGGGTACCCGCGCTGCAAGACCATGCTGAACGTGGACGGCAGTCCGATCGTGCCGGAGGAACGCCCCAAACCAGAGATTACGGACCAGCCCTGCCCGAAGTGCGGTAAGCCCCTCGTCGAGCGGATGGGTCGCTTCGGTAAGTTCCTCGGTTGCTCGGGCTACCCGAAGTGCCGAACGATTGTGCGGGTTCCTGGCGACGAGGGCGCGGCGCCGCCTACGGCTGTCGTGCTCGACCAGCCCTGCCCGAAGTGCAGCCAACCTCTCGAGGCCAAACGATCTCGGTTCGGCACCCTCACGCGGTGTCAGGCCGGCGACGCGTGCGGGTTCAAGACCTGGCTGCACCTTGCGGGCCGCGCGTGCCCGGAATGCAGCTGGCCGCTGGGGGAGTCCGTCTACCGAGGGAGGCCCAGCGGCGTCGTGAAGTGCTCGAACCCGGACTGCGCCTACTCCCAGAAGTTGGCGGGCTGAGGGCGCGGTCCCGCGCGTGGCCATGGCGAAGCCCCGCATTACGGTGATCGGCGGCGGTCTCGCGGGCGCTGAGGCCGCATGGGCCGCCGCACAGCAGGGATGCGAGGTTGCGCTCTGGGAGATGCGCCCGGACCGCATGACCGCCGCACATCGAACGGGCGACCTGGCGGAACTGGTCTGCTCAAACTCCCTGAAGTCCGACCTGCTCACGAACGCCTCTGGCATCCTCAAGGCCGAGATGCGGCGGCTCGGCTCCCTGGTCTTGTCTGTAGCGGAGCGATGTAGGGTGCCCGCGGGGGAGGCCCTGGCGGTCGACCGCGATGCGTTCGCACAGGGCGTGACCCGTGCCATCGAGGGTCATGCGGGCATCGAGGTCGTGCGGCGAGAGGTCGAGGCGTTGCCGGATGCCATCCCCGTGGTGGTGGCCACGGGCCCGCTGACGAGCGATGCGCTCGCGCACTCGCTTCGGGGCCATACCGGCAACGAATCCCTGTACTTCTACGATGCGGTGGCGCCGACTGTTACGGTCGAGTCGATCGACCATGACCGCGTGTATCGTGCCTCCAGGCGCCAGCGCGGCTCGACGGGGGAAACCGCCGCCGGCGGCGACTACCTCAACTGCCCGCTGACGCGGGAGCAGTTCCTCGCGTTCCACGCCGCACTCCTCGGGGCCGAGCAGGCGCCTCTGCACACAGCGGACGAATGCGCCACGCCCTTCTTTGAGATGTGTCTGCCCATCGAGGAGCTTGCCCGCCGGGGCCCGCGCACCCTCGCGTACGGCCCGATGAGGCCCATCGGACTGGAAGACCCTCGCACGGGCAAGCGGCCCTACGCGGTCGTGCAGCTGCGCCAGGAGAACGCGGCCGGCACGCTCTGGGGCCTCGTCGGCTTCCAGACTCGCCTCAGGTGGCCCGAACAGAAGCGGGTGTTGCGATTGGTGCCAGGGCTGGAGCGCGCCCAGTTTGTGCGGTACGGCGTGATGCACCGGAGCACGTACGTGAACTCGCCGCGCGTGCTGCGCGACACCTGCGAGTTGCGGGGGCGGGCGGGCGTATTCCTGGCGGGCCAGATCACCGGGGTCGAGGGCTACGTGGAGTCCGCCGCGACGGGCATTCTGGCGGGTATCAACGCGGCTCGGAATCTCATGGGGCAGCCGACCGTGACGCCGCCTCCGGAGACGGTCCTGGGGTCGTTGTGCCGGTACCTCGTTGACACCGACCCGGAGCGCTTCGCTCCGATGAATGCCAACCTTGGGATCATCCCGGAGCTGCCGGGCTCGGTTCGCAACAAGCGCGAGCGCTCCCGTTTGAAGGGGGAACGCGCGCTGCGGTCGCTCGAGCGGTGGCTCGCGAGCGAACTGGCCGGCTGAGCGAGCCGCCGAGCTCCGACCGCCCGCCAGGTACGAACGCCGCTGCCAGGCCCGGATGGGATGCCACGCACTTGCCGGTTCGATCGAAGCGTGATGCGATGCGGTCAACGCTCCCCATGGGGCCAGCGCCATGCACTCGCAACGCGCGTGATGCGGTCTTTGGGTCCTTGTTGCAGTCCTCTCAACATGCATCGTCCAGGCGGACGTGGCGCGTGGCATGGGCGAACATGGCGCCAACCTGCTGCCGGCGATCCGGCATGTGGGCGTCGAGCCGGCGTCGAGGGGAGGGCTTCCCCCGGAGCCGCTGGCCCTCTACCGCGTTGCCCTGCTGAGTGACGAGGCCAAGGTCAAGCGCATCGTGGCGGCTGCGCCGAACGTCGCGCGGCGAGCGATCCGAGAACCGAGTGGCCCGCAGGCGCAGCTGCTGGACGGACTCACCCCCCTTTACTGCGCCCGGACGCCCGGCATGGCCCGCGCCCTCCTGGCGGCGGGGGCGGACGCCAGTGCGGCGACCTCCTTCGAGCGGGCGCAGGCCTCTCCGCCTGGCCGCGAGGAGGCGCAGCCCAGCAGTCGCAGAAGGCCCTCCTGGGAGCGGGCGCTGACGCCAACCCGCGCGCGGAGGACCTGCGCACTCCGCTCCACGACGCCGGCAGGAGTGGTGATGCCGTGACGATCTCGGTGCTCCACAGGCACGGGGCCAGTCTCGACGCTCGCACCCGGCTCGGGCGCACGCCTCTCCGTTTGGCCGCGATGTTCGCCGGCAGCGACGCCGTCGGCGCGCTCCTCGATTCGGTAGCCAACCCGCTGCTCACGGACCATGCGGGGCTCGCACCGGTGAACGGCGCGGTCGTGTCAGGCAACCTGCGTGCACTCGCCCGCATGCCGAATGATGGCCCGGCGATGCCCCTGTGCTGTGACTGTGGGTCGCCGATGCGTGCGGTGGCTCGCTCGCAGCTCGTTGAGCAGCAGCCGGTCCGCGTCGCCGACCCGCTCCTCGCGAGCGGTGAGAGCATCAACACGCCCGACAGTTTCGGGTCGCTTGCCTTTCGCCGTTGCGGCCGCGGCCGGGACGCCGGAGGTGGTGCAGAGGTTGCTCTCGACGGGAGCCGATCCGAACTGCAAGGACCACGCGGGCCGCACGCCTGTACCGCATGCGGCAATGCGCGGCAGTCCGCCCATTCCGCGTGTGCTGACCGGCGCCGGTGCTGGAGTCCTCTTCGCCCAGAACGACCGCTCGACCACGCTCCACCACGCGGCACGGAGCCGTAGTCTGGCGGCGGTGGAGTATGTGCTCGCCCTCGGATGCATCCCCAACGCCCGCAACTCATGGGAGCAGATGCCGCTCCTCTCGGCCAGCG
>DATIKM010000133.1:0-7401 GCA_035477595.1 Chthonomonadales bacterium | reverse complement strand
CCCAGGAGTAGGACGCCTCGGGCTTGTCGGCCAAGCGAGACACGATCATCCCTGCAACACGGCGGTAACGAGGGTCCGGCACGCACGCTCCGCCGAACTCTGAACAGGCCCATGGCTGCGGCATTCGTGTGGTCCTCCACTCAATGCTCTCCCAGCAAGAGTACCACCCCTCACGCACATCACACACTCTGTATACTATTGCTATCTAATAGTCTGAATCCAGATGAGGTTTGGGGGCGGGGGATGGACACTAAGCTCCCGCTCCTGCGGGAGGGGGTTGGGGGGAGGGCCGCACACCTGCGCCCGCCTGACTGCGGCGGGAGGGCCGCACTCCAGCCATCGTGCCTCGCCAGACAACCATGCGTCCGACGCCGGCGAGCCCCCGCCCCCTGACCCCCGCCCCCAAACGGGGGTGGGGGAACCTGGCTGCGCTACGCCACCAGCGCGCAGAAAGCGTCGATCTGGGCGCGCACCACGTCCAGGCTGGCGCGCCAGAAGTCGCCGCTCCGCACGTCCACGCCGAAGCGCTGGCCTAGCTCGATCGCGTCGGCCATGCCCGTGGAGCCGAGCAGCTCGTCGTAGCGCGCCTTGAACCCGTCGGGGTCCTCCCGGTAGCGCGCATAGAGCCCCAGTCCGAAGAGCAGGCCGAACGTGTAGGGATAGTTGTAGAAGGTGGGCCCGTAATAGTGGCCCTTCACCGCCCACATGTCGGCATGCAGCGGGTCCACCGCGTCGCCATAGGCCTCGCGCTGCGCCTGCAGCATCGTCTCGCGAAGCTCGGCGATCGTCAGGTCGCGTTCGGCGCGCCGGGCGAAGGTGCGCTGCTCGAAGAGGAAGCGGCTGTGGATGTCCACCACCACCTGCGTGCTGCCCTCGAGCGAGGTGTCCAGCAGCGTGATGCGCTCCTCGGGCGAGGCGGCGTCCAGCGCGGCGTTGAAGGCGAGCGTCTCGCAGAAGATGCTTGCCGTCTCCGCCAGCGTGGAGGGCGTGCTTCGCTGGATGGGCGTGCGGGGCGCCAGGCAGAGGTTGTGGTAGGCGTGCCCCAGCTCGTGCGCGAGGGTGCTGACGCTTGAGAACGAGCCGTCGAAGTTCATCATCACGCGCGACTCGTCGCCGCGGATGTCGGTGCAGTAGGCGCCGCCCTCCTTACCCACGCGCGGCTCGGCGTCCACCCAGCGCTCGCGGAAGGCGCGCTCCGCGAAGACGGCCATCTTCTGGGAGTAGCGCACGAAGTTGTCGCGCACGAACGCCTCGGCCTCGTTCCACGTGTAGGTGCGCGCGGCCGAGCCCACCGGTGCGAGCAGGTCGTACCACGCCAGCTTCTCAAGCCCCAGCGCGCGCGCTTTGGCACGGAGGTAGCGGCGGAAGTCCCCAAAGGCCTCGATGCAGGCGCCCTGCATGGCGTCGAGGGTCTGGCGGTCGATGCCGTTGTGGAAGAGCGTGGGCTCCACGTCGTCCGTCCACCCGCGCCGCCTTCGCAGCGTGTTCTGGTAGCCCTTCACACCGTTCATCGCTGCTGCGAGCGGCACCGAGAGGCTCTCCCACGCTCGCAGCTCGGCCTCATAGGCGGCGCGCCGCACCTCGCGATCGGGGTCGGTGGCGAGCGCACGGACCTTGCTCATCGGGAGGCGCTGGTCCTCGCCGCGCACCCTCACCGTAGCGGTGAGCAGGGCGGTTGCGTTGGAGTGCAGCCGCGCCCAGGCAGAGATGGACGAGGGCGCGAGCGACGCGGCGAGCTCCTCCTCGGGCTCCGACATCTGGTGCTCGAACTCCACGCGCGCGCGCCGAACCGCGTATGCGTGCGCTGCCGCGACGGGCGACGCCGCGATGAGCGCCTCGGCGTCGCTCGACCCGACCCATGCCGCATAGCGCGTCAGGAGCTGCTCGACCCGGACGTAGTGCGCGTGGAGCAGCGACTCGCGCGCCTGCGCCGCCTCGTCGGTCGCGTCGGTCGAGGTGTGGCAGAGCACGTACGACCAGAGCGTGCCAAGGGTCTCGAGCAGTGCGTTCAGCCGGCCGGTGACCTCGTCGTATGCCGCCGCGAAGGCCGCGTCTACCTCCGGCTCGGCGCGCCGGCGCACGCCGTGTCGCTGGCACATCTCCTCCAGCTCGCCAATCCCGGCCACCATGGCGTCGAATGCCTTGGTAAACTCGGGCGATTCGATGGACGGATAGATGGTGGTCATGTCCCAGCGCGGCAGTGTCTGCTCGCTCATTGGTCTCCTCCTGCGCTCTTCTTGGGCGGGTGGGCGCCCCAGGCCCCTACGCAGCCGGGCCCGCGCGTTGTTCGACGGAGCTGAGCCCGCGGCCTGCCTCGCGGGCGCGCCTGCCCGGTGGGCCTGCGGCGCTGGGGGCGGCGGCCTGCCCGGTGGGTCTGCGGCTGCTGCCGATTCCACCGGCGTGTGCCGCAGGGCAGGATGCCTGCGAGCCGCACGGTGGCAGGACACGCAGCGCCCGGCGGCGAACAGTGCGGTATCCGCCCTCGGGAGCTTCACGCCCATGCTTACCAGCCTCGTCCTGGCCGCGCTTCTGCTCGTTGCGTGCGCTGCCGCCCCGGCAGCCCCCGCTCCGCTGGAGGACTTCGAGCGGCCCTCCGCCGCCTGGGAGTTCCACGACGGCGGCGAGTTCCCCGGTGCGAAGGGCGCCTTCGCACGAAGCGCCGGGGCCGCCCGCAGCGGCCGGTGGGGCGGCGCGCTCCGCTTCGACTTCACCGGCGGTGGCAACTACGTGCAGACGGGACGGGAGCTTCCCCGCGGCATGCCTGCCGGCGCCGCGCGGCTCTGGGTGCGCAATGCGTCCGGCAACCGCCTCGGCCTGCGCGTCACCGACTCCGAGGGCCAGACCTTCCAGAAGACCTTCGATATAGACAGTCCTGGCTGGCAGGAAGTGGATGCTCACTTCGGAGGCTGGACCGGCAACTGGGGCGGACAGGGGGACGGCGTGTTCCGCGGCGCTGCGACCCGTCTGGCCCTGCTGGTGGAGAACTCGGGCCAGGCAGCGCGCGGCGAGGTGCACATCGACGACCTGCGGCTCACGCCGGGCGACGCGCAGCCGGGAGGACCGCGCTGGTACGTGGCCACCAGGTTCGGGGCTCCGCAGAGGTGGTGGATCGTGGCGCATGGGCCGGGCTCTCGCGCGGCGCTGGAGGGCGGCGAGCTGCGCTACGAGGTGGGCCCCGGCGATTCGCTGGCTGGCGTGGGGGCAGACTTCACCCTCTACGGCCGGCCCACGCGGCTCAGGCTCACCGTGCAGTCCGACGGCAGCGGGCGCGAACTGGTCGTGCGGGTCGGCTCGCACTTCCAGAACTTCGAGAGCCGGATCGGGCGGCTCACCGAGCGCGGCGAGCAGACGTTCGAGACCGAGATGGGCGCGATGGCCGGCTGGCGCCACTTCGGCGGCCAGAACGACGGCGTGATGCGCACGCCGCTGCGGTTGACCCTCGTGGGGGTCGCGCCCGGTGCGGCGGGTCCGGGCAGCGGCTCGATCCGGCTGACAGAGCTGTCCGTGCAGACGGTCGTGCCGCCCGCGCAGGAAGTGGCGCTCACGCCCTGGGCGCGGCTGGAGGGCGGGATTGTGCGCTTCGGCTGCGACATCAACAGCCTCCTGCCGGAGCCGGTGCGAGGCTCGGCGGAGTGGGAGGCGCGCGACTGGTCCGGCGTCGTGGTGGCGCGCGGCAGCAGCCCGCTGGCGCTCGCGCAGGGGGCCATGGCCAGCATTACCGGGCAGACGCCCGCGGCCGGCCGCCCCTTTACCGAGATCACGTTCCGGTTCCGCGCTGGAGTGCGCGTGTTCGGGCCAGTGACGGCCACCGCGGTCGCGACGATGGCGGACGCAGGCGACGCCCGGCTGGAGCCGGCCTCGCCCTGGGGCATGGGGCTCTACCTCGAGCGCTTCCCGGACACGCCCGAGGGCCACGCCGCGATGGAGCGCGCCGCCGCACTTGCGCGGGCAGCCGGCGTGAAGTGGACGCGCATGGAGATGCTCTGGCACCGCATAGAGCCGGAGCGCGGCCGGTTCGACTGGTCCTTCTACGACCGCGTGGTCGAGACCGCCCTGCGCAACGGGATCAGCATCTACGGACTCATCACCTACTGGTCGCGCTGGACCAGGCCCTACACGCCCGAAGGGATCGCCGACTACGCGCGCTACTGCCACGCCCTGGTGACCCGCTACGGGGACCGCATCAAGCACTGGGAGATCTGGAACGAGCCGAACATCTTCTTCTGGACCGGGCCGCGCGAGATGTACGCCGACCTGCTGAAGGCCGCCTACGCCGCCATCAAGGAGGCCGACCCGGAGGCCGTCGTCCTTGGGTGCTCCACGGCCGGCATCGACACCGCGTTCATCCGTCAGGTGATGGACGCCGGCGCGCCGTTCGACGTGCTGACAATCCACCCCTACCGCGGGCACTTCGCGGAAGAGAGCTTCATGAGGGAGCTCCGCGACGTGGCGGCGCTCACGGCGCGGGGCGGCGGCGCGCCCAAACCGGTCTGGATCACCGAGATGGGCTGGCCCACCCAGCTCATCGACGGCGTCACCGAGCGTGAGCAGGCAGGCCTGCTCGCCCGCAGCTACCTGGCGGCGGTGGCCTCCGGCGCCTCCCAGAACGTCTCCTGGTACAACTTCCGCGAGGATGGCGAGAACCCGTACTTCAACGAGCACCGCTTCGGCATCGTGCGGCACGCCGACCTCGCGCCCAAGCCCGCCTACCGCGCGCTGGCCACGGTGTGCCGGACGATTGGCGCGCGGCCGCTCGCAGGCCGCATCGACCTGGGCGCCGGGCTGTTCGCGTTCCGCTTCTCGGGTTCGGAGGACGACGTGATCGCGATCTGGTCGGCGGACACGTCGCGCGTGGTTGGCCTGCGCGTCGAGTCGGACGGGCCGGTTGAGGCGCTGAGTCTGATGGGCGAGAGCTCCCGCCTCGTCGTGCGCGATGGTGTGGCGGCCGTGGCGATACCGGCCAACAGCCCCGTGCTGCTCCGCGCGCGCCGTCTGCGGGTGCGATCCGCTCCATCGCCCGCCGTCATCGACGCGCCGAGAGCCGCGCGCTCGGGCGAACCATTCCGCCTGCGCCTGAGGTTGAGCGGCGCAATGAGCGGCGCCAGCGTCGCCGTGGAGGCGCCCTCGGGCTGGACGAAGCGGCGGGCCGGCGCCGCCGGCAACTATGACCTCACGCCTCCGGCCCTGGACGCGCTCCACCTGGCGGACATCGTCGCGCGGGTGACGGCGCGCGGAGGCCAGCGGCTCACGCTGCCCGTGCGCGTGCGTGTGTTCCCGCGCCTGCTGCGCGTGTAGGCGGGTCGGCGGTCGGCTACATCCGCCAGCCTACGCCCGCGGTGAGGTACTGCACCCAGGCGAAGCTGAAGACGCGGTCGTTGTCCACGCCGCCCTCGAGCACACGGTAGCCCGCGAACGCGAACGCACCGTTGCCCAGATCGCGCTCTGCCCGGAGCGAGAGGTCGATCGCGCGACCCTGCGGCGCGGCGAGCCCGTCGAAGTCGAGGGCAAGCTGCCAACCTGGCGCGAAGCGATAGTAGCCCGCCAGGTAGAGGAGCCGCGGCGGAGGGCGCGCGGGCAGGGGGAGGGCGCGCCTACTCCTCGCCCCAGACCCGGGCGAGCGTGGCCTGGATCTTCTTCTCCATGCGGGCGATCAGCTCGCGGTTGGCGTTGACCAGCGCCTGCTCCGCTTCGATCTCGGCGACGATGGCGCGCTGGGTTTCGAGGGGCGGGAGGGGGATCGTGATCTGGCGAAGATCGTCCGAGCTGATCTTCAAAGTGCCGTGCGCGGCCGTCTCAAGGATTTTGCTGAACTGCCCGTCTTGTTGCCTAAGGGCGAAGGCAAGAAATCGGGTCGTGACGACGGATATATCGGGAAGCAATGCCTTAAGGTCTTGATTGAAGGCGCAGGGGGTCACTACCTCGCCGATTGGAACTCCCTTTGCGAGGCCCATGCCCCGGACTAGAACCAGTAGAGATCCGACGGGAGCGATCTGAGTGGCCGATTCAGCCACGGCCGCTTCAGAAACATGCATGGTCGCGCCGTAAATCTCGTTTGTCTTGAGATCCTTGGCGGACACCCATGGAATCATCCCGAGCCAATATGACGCGTTGTTCTTCGAAGGTGTTCCGCCGCTAGAAAAGGCGCAGAGATCCCCCAACTCCACCATCGGCCACTCTGGATCAATGGGGATGTGGGGGCGGTAGTGGTCGAGGACGGCGCGGGCGCCGTCGATGACCTTCTGGTAGCCCTCGATCTCCGCCACGATCTCCTTCTGGATCTCGAGGGGCGGGAGGGGGATTCTGAACTGCTCAACATATGCTCGCGGCACACGCTGCAATCCTCCGGTGCCGGTCATCTGGGCGACGGCAGGCTCACGAAAGCTCCTGCTCGTTACGCAGAAGTAGATGTAGTCGGCAAGAGCTCGGTCACTCGGCCGGAGCACGTAGAACTCACTCGATCCGAACCCCAGACCATTCGTCAGACCCTTGGCGACCCCGGCCTTGCCGTTCTCGAAGCAAGGCGTGACCTTCGCAAGGAGCACATCGCCGTCGGCGAAGTACGTATAGCTCGGCCCGAGCTCGCCAATCGTCCTTGTGTCTTTCGGCGCGAAGTTGATGCGATTCGCTCCGAGGTCCGCCATCGGGACGAACGAGACGAGCGTATCCGCTGGAAAAGAAAGGCCTTCTGACTTGGCCGGATTGACCGTGCAGACCGAACTGAGCGCAACGAGCGGGAATGCATGTGTGCGCGCTCCATTCTCCCGATACCGTTCCCCGCTCAGGATGTAATCGCCATTGGCGGCGATCTTCTCCTTCGGCACGACGAGGCCGAGCGTCGGCGTGAAGGAAGAACCTTCACCCCGGCCCTCTCCCGGAGGGAGAGGGAGAGAAGAAGCGGCTCTCCCGGAGGGTCCGGAGGGCCCGGAGGGAGAGGGGAGAACGGGTTCCCGCGCGCGCAGGCGGCGCAAGTATTCGGCGATCTCGACGCGGGCCAGGGGCAGGTCGTCCTTGTCGCTGGGGCGCCGCTGGGCGCCGAGGCCGAAGCCGTCGTTCTCGATCTTGAAGAAGCCGATGGTGGCGCTCTGCTTGGCCAGCGACTTGTCGAGGATCAGGATCGAGGTCTTGACGCCGGAGTAGGGATTGAACACGCCGGCCGGCAGCGAGACCACGGCGACGAGCGACTCCTCCACCAGCATCTTGCGTAGCTGCCTGTAGGCGGTCTGGCTCTGGAAGATGATGCCTTCGGGCACGATGATGCCGGCGCGGCCGCTGGGCGTGAGGTGCTCGGCCATGTAGTCCACGAAGAGCACTTCGCTGCGCTTGCTCTGGACCGAGAACCGGTTGTGCGGCCTGATGCCCCCTTTCGGCGACATGAAGGGCGGATTGGCCAGGATGACGTCG
>DATIKM010000132.1:0-14283 GCA_035477595.1 Chthonomonadales bacterium | reverse complement strand
ACAGGGCCGCCAGGACCGCCTCCGCTCGGCGCCCACACCTCGACGGGGCCGCCGGGCGAAAGCCCGCAGGGGGCTCCAGTCGAGGGACACCTCCCGGTGGACGCCGCGTCAAAGGGGACCGGCGAGCCGGACAAAGCAAAGAACCCAGTTACCACATGCGGGACGCCGGCGGTACAGGCCGAACGGCAGCCCGGCGTCATGCTCGTTGCGCCTTCGCCCGTCGCAGGAGTCGGGTCGTCCTCGAGCGGTTCCGCATCGCCTGCGAGCGCGCCGTCCGCGGGCGGCGGGCCACTCTTGGACAATCGCGGTGAGCACGCGGCCAACCTTTCCCCGCCAGACGACGGCGTGGAGTCGCCGGGCACGCCGGTGGGCCGCGTCCCCACCACGGGGCATGTGCCGCCACGGGCAGGCGAGTCCTCTGCCGTGTACCCCAGCCCCGACCTCGCCACGCGCAGCGTCGTCCTGTCGGATGCGGACGCCACGACCGATGGGACGCGGTCGGACGGCGTAGCAGCCCTCGCCGGCCGCCTGCAGGCGCTGCGGGAGAAGGCCGAGCCCCTGCGGCAAGGCGCTCTGCCAGAAGCGGCGGCTACCCAGCCAGCAAGGCCCGACCGGGCGCTGCTCGTGACCATGGACCCCATGGTAGCGTCCGGATCGGCGGCGCTCCGGGACCTCATCCTACGGGCCGCAGTCGTGCGCGCCGCGGCAGAGCAGCTCCCCATGCAGGCTGCTCTCGGCCCGCCTGCGGCGCACGTGTCGACCGAAGCCCCAGCAGACGCCGAGGCCCCGCCTGCGCCTGGTGCGGCATCGAGCCAAGGCTCGGCTGCCACGCAGACCGCCTCAGGCCAGACGAGTACGGCCACACTGCGACCCTCGGACGTCGCAACCCGCCTGGATACCACGGCGTCGGCAGCGCCAGAGCCACCTCCGCCCGCAAGGCCGCCCTCCACCGCGGAGCGCGCCGCCGTCGTCCAACAGGTTCTCGCCCGCATCGAGGCGCTGAACCTGTTGCGCGGGCCGCAGGGGTTCTCCATCCAGCTGTACCCCGAGCACCTGGGCGAGATCCGCGTGCGCGTTGTGGCGGAGGCGGACCGCGTGGCTGCCCGTATCGTGGCGGAGACCGCCGCCGCGAAGGTCGCGATCGAGGCCGATCGCGACCTTCTTCGGTCGTCCCTCGAGCAGAGGGGCTTCACGCTTACAGGCCTGGACGTTGCACTCCATCAAGGAGAACGCGACGCGCACCTACCCACAGAGGGGCCAGCGCGCTGGGCCTCACTCGCGCGGCCGCGGGACGCAGCCCCGAGCGCGGTCCCGAGCGCCTCCGGCCCGAGTGTGCCGGCGGGCCGTCCAGTTCGCGAGGACGGCAGGATCGACTACCGCGCCTAGCGCGGGGACGCGGGCAGGCCATAGGACAGACCCGCAAGGAGAGGGAGCGATGCCAGTAGATGCAATCACCGGTGAGAGGGGCGTCAGCCAGACCGGGCAGGCCCTGGCCGGCAGCCGGCAGCTCGGGCAGCAGGAGTTCCTGAAGCTGCTGGTGACCCAACTCACCAACCAGAACCCACTGAACCCGCAGGACGACAGGGAGTTCATCGCCCAGATGGCCCAGTTCTCCGCGGTCGAGGGCGTCGCCGGGATCAGCCGGTCGATGGAGAGCCTGCAGGCCGCCGGGCTACTCGGGTGGAGCGTGGACGCGGCCCGCATGGAGATGGGCGGACTGGCCACCTTCTCGGGCCAGGTGCAGGAGGTCGTGCTGCGGCGGGACGGCGCCCGGCTGGTCGTCGGCGATCGCGAGGTCCGACTCCACGACATCGTGGCCGTTCGCAAGCCCTGAGAGCGAGGCGAGGCAATGGCAGACACACCACGGATCGATCCGAGGCTCCTGACGCCCCTTCAGCCGATCCCGGGCGCGGGCTCACCACCCCGCACGCGGCCGGCAGACGGGCAGGCGTTCGCCGATCTGCTCCGCAGCGCGGAGACCGAGCGTGCTGCCGACCTCCGCTTCTCGGCTCACGCCCAGACCCGGATCCAGTCGCGGCAGATCGCTATCGGCCACGGCGAGATGGCGCGCATCGAGGGCGCCGTGGAGAAGGCGGCAGCCAAGGGCGCTCGGGAGTCGCTGATCCTCGTGGACGACACCGCGCTCGTCGTGAGCATCCGCAATCGCACCGTCATCACGGTGGTGGACCGCGAGAACCTCAAGCAGAACGTGTTCACCAACATCGATAGCGCCGTCATCGCCTGATGGCGAAAGGCGCCCGCCAGGCCGGACCGCCGCCCAACCGGCGCGCGGAGGCCTGCTACCCCGCCCGGATCGATGGACGGGCGGCAGGAGGTTACGAGACCATGCTGCAGGCGCTCTATGCTGGCGTTAGTGGACTTCAGGCTCATCAGAGCAGGATGAACGTGATCGGCAACAACATCGCCAACGTGAACACCGTCGGCCACAAGGGCAGCCGGGCCAACTTCCAGGACCAGTTGTCACAGCTCGTTCGCGCCGCATCCGCGAGCACCGCGGGCGGCCTGGGAGGAACCAACCCGGCCCAGATCGGCCTCGGGGTGCAGCTCGGAGCCATCGACACCATAATGACGCAGGGCAACCTGCAGACCACCGGCAAGCAGACCGACCTCGCCCTGCAGGGCAACGGCTTCCTGATGGTCTCGAACGGCACGTTCATCTCCTACACGCGCGACGGCTCGTTCGACCTAGACAGCGCCGGGTACCTGGTCAACACGGCTACCGGCCAGCGGCTTGTGGGTTACGTGGCCGACATTGATGGTAACGTCGACCGCGGCGCCGCCGTCAGCCCGGCCAGCTTCCTGCAAGTGCCCGTCGGTGTGCTCACCGACGCCCGCCAGACGCAGAACGTGGTGTTCCAGGGCAACTTGGGAACGGACCTGCACGCATTCACGACCCGCGTGGACTTCACTGGCAACCTCAATTCACTGGCCACCACGGGCCCCGCACCGATCACCACCACCGTCCACGATGAGTTCGGCAAGCCCTGGAACGTGCGGATAACCTTCTCCAACCCCACCAATACCCCGGCACCGGGCTCCGTGGAGGAGGCAGCCGGCGCGACGCGCATCTGGGACGTTGAGGTCGTCTACCAGAGCGACACCAATCCGTCAACCACGCTCAATGCGAAGCTCGCTTCCGTTGCGGGCGCATGGACCTTCGTGGGCGGCACATCGGCGAACCCGCAGCTTCTGGGCGCCACCCTCGCACTGGACGGGGCCGCTGGCCCGAACAACGGTCCCAGGGTCGGCGGCGATCAGTCCGTGAGCGGCAATGGCAAGCTTTTCAGCCTGAACCTGAACTTCGGTCAGATCGGCAGCGCGGCCGCCGCATCCTCCGTGGTGGGTCAGACCGACGGCTCTGCCGATGTGCCCTGGTGGACGACCTCGAGCCGCGTGTACGACTCCCTTGGAGTGGCGCACGACATCGTGTTCAAGTTCCGCCGTGCAACGCTCAGCGACGATGCGCCTCCCGGCGCCCAGGGGCAGTGGGAGTGGCAAGCGCTGAAGAGCGGCGCCGTGTTGTTCGACAGCAATGGCACGCCCGAGCAGGACGCCGTCTACTTCGACAACATGGGACGCCTCGTCGGCCAGGCAAGCTTCCCCGTGACGGTTCCCACGCAGAACGGCTCCGTGACGCCCTTGGTGCTCGACATCGACGTCAACGAGCTCACGCAACTGGCGTCCGCCTCGGATGTCCGCGCCGCCATGCAGGATGGCTACCCGGTGGGCACGCTTCAGTCGTTCGCCATCGACCCTGCCGGTGTGATCCTGGGCATCTTCTCCTCGGGCCAGACTCGGAGCCTTGGGCAGATAGCGCTCGCGACGTTCACGAACCCTGCGGGCCTCGAGCGCGCGGGCAGCAACCTCCTGCGCGAGACAGGCAACTCCGGCGTTCCGCAGGTGGGAGTTCCCAATCAGGGCGGCAGGGCGAAGGTCTCATCGGGCTACCTCGAGATGTCCAACGTCGACCTCTCGACCGAGTTCACCAACATGATCGTGACCCAGCGCGGGTTTCAGGCCAACACCCGCATTGTTACGTCGGTGGACGAGCTGATGCAGGAAGTGCTGAACATGAAGCGGTAGCCGCTCACGCCGTCACCCCCAACCTGGGCTTGGATGGCACACCCCCGGCAGACGCATCCGCCGGGGGTGTCACCATCGGTGGCGTCTCCGCCTGAGCGTGGGGCGCCGATTCGTGGAACAACCACCTGTGCGCATCAGCGTCGCGGCGCACGCGCACGCACCATGCGCCCACCCTCCTTGCCTGAGGGAACTATGCGGCGGCGTGGGGCTGCGCCCGCGCAGGCCCGACAAGAGCTCGATCACCTGGGAGGAACACGCATGGCGGCGAAGGACGGCGACGGCGCGGCGCCGGCGGTGGCGCACAGCAAGGGCGGCAAGGGGATGCTGCTAATGGCGGTCGTCGCGGTCATCGTGCTGGTGGCCGTAGCCGGGGTCGGCCTGGTGCTGGGTCGCGTGACGGCGTCCGGGGGCGGAGGGAATGGCAAGGGCGGCGAACGGACAGAGCGGGAGGCGAGGATCGGCGCCAGGGTCACGCTCGACGAGTTCCTAGTGAACCTCGCGGACAACGAGCGCTACCTCCGCACCACGATCGCGATCGGCCTCGCGGAGGACTTCTCCGAGAAGGACATGGAGGAGAAGACCGCACCGATCAGGGATGCCATAGTGTCGGTGCTGAGCAGCAAGTACCTGCGCGACCTGCGGACCGAGGAGGGCAGGGAGACCCTCAAGACAGAGATCAAGGAGCGCGTCAACCGGGCGCTCGATGGCGAGAAGGTCCTCGCCGTCTACTTCACCGCCTTCACGACGCAGTAGCCGGCAGTGGTGACAACCAGTAGTGCGCGACGGGGGCGCCCACTTCGGGCGCCCCCGTTTGCCTTTGGCGCCCAGGGCACCGCGTAGTCTACAGACCACACCTGCTGCCGCCGACAATACCACTGGCGCCCGTTTGCCAGCCCTCGCGCCGCGGCTCCTGGAGGTTGCCAGCTTGGTAGAGATTCTCTCCCAGTCCGAGATCGAGGCCCTCCTCTCGTCGCTGGCCTCGGACGGATCGCAGGCTGAGCCGGAGCTGGCCGCGACGCGGTCCGGAGGCGACGCGGCGCCGGGTTCCTTCGGCGATCACCATGCTGCCTCCAAACCCGAGCGCTCGGCCATCGCGTACGAGCTGTACGACTTCCGCAGGCCCGATAAGCTCTCCAAGGAGCAGCTGCGCACACTGCAGATGCTCCACGAGACCTTCGGCAGGCTCTTCGCCGGATCGCTCTCAGCCTACCTCCGCGTATCGACACACCTCGAGCTCGTCTCGGTCGAGCAGGTGCCGTACGAGGAGTACATGCGGTCGTTGAACGCCTCGATCATCACGCTCTTCGGTATGCCGCCGCTGGCCGGCCAGGCGCTGCTGGAGCTTGAGTTCAGCATCGTCCTGTCGATGATCGACCGCCTGCTCGGCGGTCCAGGCAACATGGTGAAGAGCAACTCCGCCCTCACGGAGATAGAGCAGGCGCTGACCGAGAGCATCGTCGACCGGGCGCTGAAGGACCTGCGCTCGGCCTGGGACGGCGTCGCCCACTACACGCCCCAGCGAGAGCGCACGGAGACGCAGGCCCAGTTCATCCAGATCGTGCAGCCCGGCGATGCCGTGGTATCAATCCTGTTTGAAGTGCGCATAGGTGACCAGCGCGGCGCGATGAGCCTCTGCCTGCCCTTCATGATGCTCAGACCGATCGCGGGCAAGTTGGCCGCGCAGCGATGGGTCGCCACGTCGCACAAGAAGGCGCGCGCGCAGCATGCCCGGCTGCTGATGCAGCGCATCGAAGGCACCGCCGTCACCTGTGTGTGCCGGCTGGGCACAACCCAGATCACCGTGGGTGACCTTGTCCACCTGGGAGTCGGCGACACGGTCGTGCTCGACCGCCATAGGGGAGCCGACGCAGACTTGCTGTTGGGCGACCTGGTGAAGTTCCGGGGGTCCCTGGGTACGAGCGGGCGCAAGGTGGCGATCCGCATCAACAACGTGGTTCGCGACGAGGCCGGCGCCACCGCCTGAGCGTGGTCGGCGCCTCGGGCGCGAGCGACGGCAACAGAAGCACCGAGGTATGCGCGGATGGCAGAGTACACCGTCGAGGATCTGGCCGGCTTCCGAGCGCAGCTTCAGAATCTCACCGATGCGTTCGCACTTGCGCTGTCCGAGAGCCTGAACCAGCTCGTCACCATCGACCCACCCGCGTTGACGGTCGAGGACGCGGAAGCGGTCCTCCAGAACCGCGAGATCGTGCTGCAGACCACGTTCGCGCTCCCGGCCCTTGGTCCAGACGAGTGCGCCATGGCGTTCAGCCAGCGTGACGCCTGTGCCATAGCAGACCTCATCGCCGGCGGAACAGGCGTGGACGCGCCGCACGACCTCGAGGACGAACACATGAACCGCCTCGCCGACGCCATGGCGGGCATCGTCCAGCGGTTCGGCATCGCGATCGGCAACGCACTGGGCGCAGACCCGCAGGTAACCGGTGTGAGCACGGCCATGTCCCTCCCGTCGCTGCCGCCGGCGGTAGCCCTCGACGGTCGGGTGATCGTGGCCGCCCTGCCCTTCCATATCGCCGACGTGGTCGACAGTGTCTTCCGCCTGTTCTTCACGACCGGCATGGCGCGCGCCTACGTCGCCGCCGCAAGCCCGTCCGGCCCGCAGGAGGCTGCGGCGACGCCTGTACCTGAACCGGCGGTCGAGGCTGCCCACTTCTCGGCCTTCGATCAATCGCCCCTTGGCGATACGCTGCCGCGAGGGGTCGACCGAATAATGGACATCCCCCTCGAGGTGACATGCGAGCTGGGGCGGGTCCGAATGCTGATCCGGGATGTGCTGGAGCTCGAAACCGGCTCCATCGTGGAGCTCGACCACGCCGCCGGCGAACCGATAGACCTTCTGGTGAACGGCCGGCTTGTAGCCCACGGCGAGGTGGTGGTGATCGACGACAACTTCGGCGTCCGTGTCACGCAGATTGTTAGCCCAGCCGACCGCATCGCGTCCCTCGGCCGCAAGTAGGCCGAGCGCCCATCCGCGCAACTCCAAGCGCACGGCAGGAGACCCCGGCATGAAGCTCTTGCACGCCGCCACGCTGGCGATCACCGTACTCCTGGCCCATCATCCGGCCGCAGTCGGCGCTCAGACGCCCCGTCCGGCCACGATCAGCGCCGATGACGTGAACCTGCGCGACGCGCCGAGCCTTCGAGGCGCCACAATCGCCAACCTGTCGCGCGGTCGGCAGGTGCGTGTGGAGGGGTCGAGGGGCGAGTGGCTTCATGTCCGACTGGGCTCGGGTGCTCATGGATGGGTCCGGCGCGACTTCGTCAGTACGGGCGCAGCGGCGAGGCCTGCGCCTGCGCCGCCTGCGGGCGCTCCGCTCCCGGCCGCCTCGGCGCCGGCCGTCGCACCCACGCTCGCCCATGCCGGGATGCCCGCTCCGTCCACCAGCGCGCCATCACCGGCGCCGCGCGCCGAGGTATCGCCGGCTGCACTGGCGGGGACCCGTCCCGGCCCGCTCGCAGGGACCCAGCCCAGCTCCGCTGGCACGATCGCGAGCGGCGCGCGATTTCTGCTCTACCTGCTGCCGGTCCTCGCGCTGGTGGTCCTGGCGCTGCGCGGTCTGAAGCTCGTCCAGCAGCGCCTCGGGTTTGGCGCCGGCGCCGAGGGACGGCATCTCAGGTTCGGCAGCGCCCGTGAGGCATGCCCCTCCCCTATCCGCCTGGCAGGCGCGGCAAGGCTCGGCGCGACCACCCTGCACGTGGTCGAGGTCCGTGGCCGCGTCCTGCTACTTGGGAACGGCCCATCTGGAGTACAGACGCTCGCTGACCTGGGCGCTGTTCGGGACCACCTCAATGAGGAGTTCCAGGCGCTCCTCAACGAGGCCGCGTCCGCACAGGACGGCCTGCCTCCGTCTCGGGGCGAGCCCTCCGTACGGGGCGTCGTCTCGTCCCTGGACAGCGCACTGCGTCAGGCGCGACAGACGCTTGGGCAGAGCGCGGACCGCGTGCGTCAGTGCAATGCACAGGCCCAGAGCCGGACGCGTTTCGGCGGGTCGGAGCGCTGAGAGCGACCGACGGAGAGATGCTCTTGCAGACCCTGGGATCGATATCCCGTCCGGGAGGGACGACGCATTGCACGGCGTGGCGTCCGGCGCTCCTACTGCTGGCGGCAGGAGGCCTGTTGCTCGCCGTGGCAGCATCCGCGTCCGCCCAGACGCAGACGACAATACCTCTGCCCAGGATCTCGGTCGGGCTGGAGCAGGCGCAGAACCCCAGGGACGTGAGCCTCTCCCTGCAGGTGCTCCTGCTCCTCACCGTCCTGACCCTCGCCCCGTCCATCATCATCATGACGACTGCCTTTACGCGGATCGTGATCGTGCTGTCGATCCTCCGCACCGCCATCGGGCTTCCATCCGTCCCGCCAAACCAGGTGCTCATTGGCCTGGCGCTGATCCTGACGCTCTACGTGATGCGGCCCACCTTCGAGCAGATCAACGACCAGGCGCTACAGCCGTACTTCCAGAACCGAATCACGTTCCAGGAAGCTGCCGACCGTGCTGTCGTGCCTCTCCGCGCTTTCATGATCCGACAGACCTACACGCGCGACATGCAGTTCTTCGTGAACATGGCCAAGCTCGAGGAGCCGCCGGCCACGCAGGACGACGTGCCGCTGACGGTGGTGATTCCCGCGTTCATCACCAGCGAGTTGAAGACCGCGTTCATCATCGGCTTCTACATCTGCCTGCCGTTCCTCATCATCGACCTGGTGGTCGCGTCGATGCTGATGAGCATGGGCATGATGATGTTGCCACCGACGATGATCTCGCTTCCAGCGAAGCTGCTCCTGTTCGTCCTGGCGGATGGGTGGACACTGCTGTTGGGTTCGTTGGCACAGGGGTTCCGGTGAGCTCATGAGCGAAGGCGAGGTCGTCAGGATTGCGCAGACATGCATCGTCACGGCGCTGAAGCTGTCGTTGCCGGTACTGCTCTTCGGGCTGGTGGCAGGTGTTCTGGTGAGCCTGTTTCAGGCGGCCACTCAGATTCAGGAGTTCACGCTGACGTTCGTCCCGAAGCTGCTGGCCATGGTCGTTGCTGTTGTCATCTTTGGTCCGTGGATGCTCGCGACTGCCGTGAACTTCATGGTTAACATCCTCACGCGCGTGCATCCCATCGCGCCAGGCTGACCGCGGTTGCATCGCACCAGGCGCCCATGTCTGTAGACCTCGCGGAGTTCTGGGCCTTCGCCCTTGCCTTCACACGCATCGTGGCGCTCATCGCCACGGCGCCCGTCTTCTCGTCACGAGCCGTGCCGCGCACGACGCGCGTCGGGCTCGCCGCGCTCCTCGCGGTGGCGCTCGGGCCCACCGTCCGGCAGCACGGAGCCGAACCACCGGCGGACCTCGTCGGCATGCTCGGGCAGATGGCAGCCGAGGCCGCCGTCGGCATGTTCATCGGCTTTCTGACCCGTGTGGTGTTCAGCGCATTCGAGGCGGCAGGTCACTTCGTGGACTTCCAGATCGGCTTCGGCATGATGAGCGTGCTCAACCCGTTCAGCGACCAGGCCGGCGCCGTGGTCAGCCGGTTCCTCTACCAGTTCGGGTTCACGTTGTTCCTGGTCGCAGGTGGGCACCTGGTGCTGATCGGCACAGTCGCTGCGAGCTACGAGACCGTCGGACCTGGCGCCGCGCGGTTCACGGGCGACAGCATGGGTGTGGTGACGGCAATGGCGACGGGCATGGCAACGCTCGCTCTCCGCGTGGCGCTCCCGATCGCGGCGTCCCTGCTCGTCGTCGACGCAGCGTTCGCCATCATCGCGCGGATGGTCCCCCAGATTCACATCCTCATCGTGGGACTGCCCGTGAAGATCCTTGTGGGGCTGCTCACCCTCGCGCTGGCGGTGCCTGGCGTCGCCATCGTCGCGGGCGGCGTGCCCGAGAACATCGCGTCAGCCGCGCAGGCGATCCTGCGCTCAGCGAGATAGCCCCGTGTCCGCGTCCATGTCCGACCGGACCGAGCCAGCGACCCCGAAGCGGCGGCAGGAGCTCCGGGAACGTGGCGACGTCGCCCGCAGTCGCGATCTCGCTTCCGTGGTCGCATTCATCGGCATCGTCCTCTGGCTGGGCGGCATGGGCGCCGACGGGATGGGGGCCCTCGTGGAGACCGTCCGCCAGGCGCTCGCGACGACCCACGAGCGGACCCTCGACCGGCACATGCTGGTGTCGCAAGGCGCCCAGGCGGGCCTCGTCCTGCTGCGCGTCGTCGGTCCGGTCGTGGCGGTGGCCCTGCTGCTTGGCGTCGCGGCCAACGTGGCTCAGACCGGCTGGCTCTTCGCACCGAAGGCCCTGACCCCGCAGCTCAACCGGCTGAACCCGGTTCAGAACTTGAAGCGGCTGGTCTCGATGATGGCCCTCATCGAGACGCTGAAGGCCTTCCTGAAGATCTCGATTGTGTCCTACGTGGCAGCGGTTCAGATTCGGGATGCGCTTCCGCGCCTGTTGCAGGCAGCCCGCATGGACATCGTGCCGGCGCTGGGTCTGGTCGGCGACCTGCTCTACGGGCTGGCGATCCGCATCGGCCTGCTGCTACTGGTGCTGTCGGCGATCGACTTCCTCGTCCAGCGGTGGCAGTTTGAGAAGCAGTCGCGCATGTCGAAGCAGGACGTGAAGGACGAGGCAAAACAGCAGGACTCCAGCCCCATGGTGAAGAGCCGCATCCGTGCCCGCCAACGGCAGTTTGCCCGCCATCGAATGATGGAAGAAGTGCCAACGGCGGACGTGGTGATCACGAACCCGAACCACTTCGCGGTGGCGCTCCGCTACGACCCAGCCCAGATGGGCGCCCCAGTACTCGTCGCGAAGGGGGTTGACGTGGTTGCGGAGCGCATCCGCGCCATCGCTCGCGAGCACGATGTGCCGATCGTCGAGAACCCGCCGCTGGCGCGCGGGCTCTTCCGGCGCGTGGAGATCGGTCGCGAGGTGCCCGGCGACTTCTACGCGGCGGTCGCCGAGGTACTCGCCTACGTCTACCAGATCAACCGGCGCAGGAAGGCCTACGCACGTCCGTAGGCGCCGAGGCGTGCTACGTCGACTCGGAGGGCAGGTCGACCCCGATGCGGTCCGCGTATGACCGGACGTCCCGGGAGGGCGCCGCCCCGACCGGTGGGTCGACCCACCGGCCATCGGCGCGGATCAGCGCCACCAGCTCCTCCACGCCTCGCTCCTGGGGGATCCCGGTCTTGACCTCCTCTCGCTTGCGGTAGAGCGAGATCCTGCGGCCGGCCTTACCGACGTACCCGTAGTCCGCGTCTGCCATCTCGCCGGGCCCATTAACGATGCATCCCATCACGGCGATATCGAGCCCCACAAGATGCCCCGTAGCCGCCTTTACCGCGGATAGCACGCTCGGCAAGTCGAACTTCGTGCGCCCGCAAGACGGACACGCGATGAACTCCACCCGGGTCTTGCGGAGCCCGAGCGCCTGAAGAATGTCGTAGCACACCGGCAGCTCGTTCACAGGGTCCTCGGATAGCGAGACGCGGATCGTGTCCCCAATGCCCTCCGCGAGCAGCGTGGCGATGCCGGCTGTGCTCTTGATGCGGGCGTACGTGCCGTCACCAGCCTCCGTCACACCGATATGCAGCGGGTAGTCCATGCATGCGGCGTCCATGCGCTCGACCAGGAGGCGGTTCGCCGCAACCATGATGGGCACGCGGCTCGCCTTCAGCGAGATCACGATGTCGCGAAAACCCAATCGCTCGCATATACGCACGTACTCCATCGCGGACTCCACCATGCCCAGCGGCGTGTCACCGTACATCACCAGAAGCCGCTCGGCGAGGCTGCCGTGGTTCACCCCGATACGCATTGCGCGGCCATGGTCCGCCAACGCCCGGAGAACCGGAGCGAGGGCGCGCTCAATCTCCTCGTGCTCCGCGTCGACCTCGGACTGAGAGTAGTCCTCCGTGCGCTCGATGGGCTTGCGGAACACGAAGAGCCCCGGGTTGATCCTAACCTTGTCGGCGTGCCTGGCAACCTCGACCGCAATGTCGGAGCCCTGATGGTGCACGTCTGCAACCAGCGGCACGTCCATGTACCGGTCACGCAGCCGCGCCTTGATCTCCGACAGGCAACGCGCCTCCTGCAGGTTCGGTGTAGTCACCCGAACAATCTCGGAGCCCGCACGATGCATGGCAATGATCTGCTCCACCGCCCGCTCGACGTTGTGCGTCTCCTCCGTGATCATCGACTGGACGACGATGGGGTGGCCTCCCCCGATGACCACGGAGCCCACACGTACGGCCCGAGTCGGACGACGGTCGTAGACGGAACGGACTGAGGCCATGGCAATTCATCTCCGAGCGAAGCAGGGGGGACGCCAGATCATTGTAGCAGAGCCGAGCCGCGCGGACCCGGGCGGTGGCTCAGCACCCGCGCGCTGCCTCAGCAAGGCGCCGCACCAGCTCCGGGTCCACAGGCGCCGCGGGGTCTCCTCCGGGCTTCAGGGCGGAGCCAACGATGGCGCCATCGGCGTGCGCCAGCATCGATGCCGCGGATCGCACCCCCAAGCCGCTGCCGATGATCAGCGGCACGCCGTCTACCGCACTCCGGACTGCGGCGAGATCCGTGGCCGCCGCCTCGTCGCCCGTCGCCGGCCCGGTCACGATTAAGGCGTCCGCCCGCCCGCGCAGCACAGCGTCGCGCGCTTCGTCCGCGATTGACCGAAATGCCAGTGGAGCGGCGTGCTTCACGTGCACGTCAGCCCAGATCGCAACGTCAGTCGCCAGCATGGCGCGCTCCTCGATCGCCTCGCGCGCAGCCCCTTCCAGAATGCCCTGGTCAGCGACCACCGCACCCACGTATACGTTGCAGCGCACGAAGCTGGCGCCAGTCGCTGCCGCGATCGCGATGGCGGCCCGCACGTCGTTGCGAAGCACGTTCACGCCGACCGGCAGGTCGACCGCCGCCCTCACTGCGGCGACGGCGACCGCCATCGCCGCCACGGTCCGCGAAGGCACGTGACCACGAGCGAACGGAGCATCGTGGAAGTTCTCAACAAGGACCGCATCGAAGCCGCCATCTGCGATCGCGCGTGCGTCAGCAATCGCCCGGTCCAGCGTGACGGACATCGGGCACGCCCCGAGCCCGCCTCCGGGCAGACGCGCGAGGTGCACCATTCCGATCAGGCGCTTGCCAGCCGAGAAGTCCACTCCACACATCTTCGTGTTGTTCACCATGTCAGCCGCCGCGGCGATGGGCATGAGTACGCGCTCGCGCGTGCGGTTTGCAGCCGCTGAGCGATGCCTTGTCCGTGCGCCCGCCCAGTCTTAGTCTAGCCCATATGCCGCAGCCGCGCGAGCACTGCCACTAGCCCTGGCGCCCTGCGGCGCCAGGCCCGGCGCGGTGATCGCGGGACAAGCCGCCAGGCCCGGCCCAAGGCAAGCCCAGCCCACAGGCCGACCCGTCCGGTGCGCCAGCCGCGCGCGGGCGCATGCCGGTGCAGCGCGTTGTGCGAGCGGATGGCGCCACGATGCCCTCGTCCCGACCCGCCATGAGCAGGGGCCGCGCCGTCGGCGCACGAACAGCCGGGCACAGGCTGAGTGGAGCTACTGCGCGCGACCCCCGAGCTGGCCATGGAGCCACGGCTGAGAGGGCAACGTGCATCCGGTCCGGTCGCCACTTCATTCGCGGCATCGGAGCGAGGCTACCTCTGCGAGCGGGCTCCGGTGAGCGACGCACACGCTGGCGATCCGGCGCGCTCTCAGCCGCTCGCCAGGGGAACAAGCAGCAATGAACGACGGCAACTACGCGTTACGGGTGCGGGAGGGAGAGCCCCTACGACTCGACGGCACCCCCAAGAACAGGACCTGCGGCATGCATCGTGCCCAGGCGGACGGGCTAACGGAGTGTCTGGGCGACGAGATGGGGTAGCTGCACGGTCTGCTGTTCCCGGCAAGAAGGCACAGCCTGCTGGTGGTGCTCCAAGGCCGTGACACCAGCGGCAAGGATGGCCTCATCCGCCACCTGCTGCCCCGCGTGAACGCACAGGGCTGCTGGGTCGTGCAGTTCTAGGTGTGCTCTCCATGCAGGTTGGGTGTTGACGACATCGAACGAGCTATCGTAAGATAGGTCCGCCTACACCACACCGGAGGCACCCACGCATGACCATGCACAAGAACGCAGCTCTGAGCCTGGTGAAGCGGCGTGAGATGGTTACGATGATCGG
>DATIKM010000131.1:0-5846 GCA_035477595.1 Chthonomonadales bacterium | reverse complement strand
GGCCCGTCGACGAGGGCGGGCGTCTCGAGCATCCGCCGCCAGACCGCGTGGCGCGTCAGCAGGCCGACGACTGAGCCCTGGTCGACCACCACGATCGCGTCGAGGTCCGGGATCCGCGCGAGCTTCTGCCGCGCAACCTCGACCGGGGCGTCGGGAGGCAGCGTCACGCCCTGGCGCGCGATCGTGCCGATGAATCCCGCACGCCCTCCCGCGCGTAGCCGACGGCGTTCGGCCTGCACAGCGATGTACTCCCGCATCTCGCGCCGCAGGCCGCGGAAGGACTCCTTCGGCTTGCTGAGCAAGTAGCCTTGGCCGAACGCGACGCCGATCTCGATCACGGTAGCCAGCTCGTCGCGGGTCTCGATTCCCTCCGCGATTACTGAAGCGCCCACTCGGGAGGCGAACCCGCTGATGGCCTCGAGGAGCGCGCGTCGGCCGCCGTTGTTCTCGATGCTCCGGACCAGCGGCCGCGCGACCTTCACGAAGTCCGGCCGCACGTCGGCGATGCTCGCGAGCGTGCTGTAGCCCTCGCCGGCGTCGTCGATCGCGATCTTGAAGCCTTCATCGCGCAGACGCGCGATCTGGCCGGCGAGCCGCGGGAAGTCCGTCACATCCTGGCGTTCCGTGATCTCCACGACGATGCGGGCCGGGCTCAGCCCCACCTGCGCCACCTGCTCGCTGAGTGACCGCTCCGCGTCCTGGATGTAGGCCATGCCCTCGGCGTCCAGGTTGACGAACAGGTGCTGGCGCACTCCAGCCCGAGCTGCTTCGTGGAGGCATTGCTCTAGGCAGGCCATGTCGAGCCACGAGACGACACGAGCGTGGTCCGCCGCCCGGTAGTAGTGGCCCATGCGCTTCAGACGCCCCGCCTGCGGGGCACGTATGAGCGCCTCGTAGCCGTAGACTTGCCCGGTCCCGAGGTTGACGATGGGCTGGAAATGCACGCCGAGCTTGCGCTGCAGCAGCGTTTCCAGCAGCTCGTTCAAGGCGTCCAGCCGCTCGCGGACGATGCCGTCCGTGCCGACAACCCCGAGGGAGATCGCTTCGATATGGGTCTCGTCCGGCAGCGCCAGCCGTGCAGCGAGCGCGCGCCTGGCGGCCTGCAGCGCCGCGTGAACGTGCAACGGATGCAGCGGATGCCCCGCTTCGGGCGTCACCACGACCGCAACGGCGTCCACGCCCATAGGCAGCGCTCTCACGGCAGCGGGTTCGGGGATTGCAGCGGCGAACGCCGCCTGCGCCGCTTCGTGGAGGCCGGGTGCCGCATGCGGACCGGGCCCTGCGCGCAGGGCAAAGAGGGTGGATGCCGGCGCCAGCGCGCCCAGCAGCAGCGCCCAGGGCTCGGGCTCTGCCATACTGGCATCAGCTGCCTGTATCTGGCGGTCCGTCTCGGCCATGGAGCGTCCTTCGCTGATCGGTCCCCTGCTTAATCGGCGTTCCGCGACGTCCTCTGCATGGGAGGGCGGCCAGTGAGCCGTACCGTGCGCCTCGTGTGCGTGCAGGGCGGAGCGCCGGTCTGCGAGCGCGCTCACCTGGCTCGCGACCTTTGGGCGCGCCTGGTCGGGCTGGCGCTGCACTCGACTCTGCCGCCCGGAGAGGGGCTGTGGCTGGCGCCCTGCAATGGGGTGCACACCGCGTTCATGCGGTTCGCCATCGACGTGGTGGCGCTTGACCGCGAGCTGCGCGTGTTGACGGTCCACGCCAACGTCGCTCCGTGGCGCCTGGTTCATCCGAGGCGTGGCTGGCACAGCGCGCTCGAGCTGCCGGCTGGCGAGGCCAGCCGCGTCGGGATCCGAGCCGGCCAGCAGCTACGCGCAGAGACGGTTCCTTGACGCACACCCGAGCCCGCCGCTAGAATGCCCGCGGCCACACCCCGGGACTGCACCATGCTCCGCTCCCTCTCCATTCGCGACTTTGCGCTCATCGATCGGCTCGACGTCGAGTTCGGGCAGGGGCTCAACGTGCTTACCGGCGAGACCGGGGCCGGCAAGTCCATCGTACTCAGCGCGCTCGATCTCGTCCTGGGTGAACGTGCGGATGCCGCCATGGTCCGCTCGGGCGCGGGTCGCGCGGCCGTAGACGCCCTCTTCGACGTGTCGGCGTCCGGCCCCCTGTTGTCGCTTCTGGAGGAGATGGGGCTCCCGGCCGAGGATGGCGAGCTGCTCCTTACGCGCGAAGTCCTGGCGGGTGGCAAGTCCTCGGCGCGCGTGGGCGGAAGGCCGGTGTCGATCGCGCAGCTCCGGCAGATCGGCGACGGGCTGGTGGACATCCACGGGCAGCACGAGCACCAGTCGCTGCTAGCGGTATCGCGCCACTCGGGCGTGCTCGACGACTGGGGCGGAGCGCCCATCGCGGCATCCCGGGCAGCGTGCGCCGAGGCATTCACTGCCCTGCGCGCCCTGGAGCGCGAGAGGGCATCGATCGAAACTGAAGCGAGCGAGCGCGCTCGGCTGCTGGACCTTCTGGCCTTCCAGGCGCGCGAGATCGAGGAAGCCAGCCTGCGTCCCGGAGAAGACACGGAGCTAGAGGCGGCGCACCGTGTGCTCGCGAACGCGCAGCGGCTCGCAGAGCTGGCGTCGCAGGCTGGGTTGGCCCTCGCCCGGGACGAGGGCGGAGCGCTGGATGCGTTGACGGCTGCGCAGCGCGCGACGCAGGAGGCCGCAGCGCTGGACGAGCGCCTGGCGCCGGTGGCGCAGTCTATCGCGAGCGCGCGCTACGACCTCGAGGAAGTTGCCCGGTACCTGTCCCGCTACGCCGATACGGTCGAGGCGAACCCCCAGGAGCTTCGGCAGGTCGAGGAGCGGATCGAGCTGCTGCGCGGCCTGAAGCGCAAATACGGCGCCACGGTCGAGGCGGTCATGGAGCACGGGCGAGAGGCAGCGCAACGCCTTGCCGCTGTCGAGCGCGCTGAGGGGCGCCTCCCGGAGCTGCACGAGCTCATCGCTAAGGAGCGCGCCCGCTTCGACGAGCGCTGCGCCGAGCTGACCGCGCTACGTCGCGATGCGGCGGCCCGGTTCTCCGCAGCCGTCGCCTGCGAGCTCGCCGACCTTGCCATGGAGCGCACGCGCTTCGAGGCGCTCGTCGAGGACGCGGAGCCGGGCGCCCGCGGCGCCGACCGGGTCGAGTTCCTCATCGCCCCGAACCCCGGCGAGCCGCTGCGCCCGCTGGCGCGGATCGCGTCGGGCGGCGAGATCTCGCGGATCATGCTCGCCATCAAGTCCGCCATGGCACGCCGCGACCCCCTGCCCACCATGGTGTTCGACGAGATCGACGCGGGCGTCGGGGGACGTACAGCCTCCGTGCTTGCCGACAAGCTCGCGGCCCTGGCAGCGGACGCTCAGGTGGTCTGTATCACGCACCTGCCGCAGATAGCGGGCCGCGCCAGCCACCACCTTCTCGTCGAGAAGGTCATGCAGGGAGAGCGAACCGTCGTGCGCATGTCGGCCCTTGCGGATGAGGCGCGCGTAGAGGAAGTCGCCCGCATGCTCGGCGGCGCCGCGGTCACCGAGGCGGTCGTCCAGTCGGCCCGCGAGCTGCTGGCCCGCTAGCCGTGCTGCCACCACACGCTGGTCGATGAGGACGGTCCACCGCGCACGTCCTGTCGTTGGCGACGCGACCGCCGAGCGAGCCCCTCCCCGACCATGGCCCGCCTCAGGGCAGAGGCCATGTGCCGGGTCCGCCCGATGTCCTGGCGTCGGCGACAGCGGGTGAGGCTAGCCGCGGGGGGGCGGTCGCGCTTACTGTCACGCCCATGCGCTGGCGCTGATCCGCCGTCAGGACGGCGACGATGCGCTGCTCGGCCACGCGCCTCATCCCCGCCAGCACCTCGCCGTACGGCGACTGCCGATCGCCGAAGTTGGGCGGGGCGCCTGCGCGGAAACCGCCTGCCTCCTCCCAATCGGCGACGCCCCGGCGCATCACGTTGGCGCACTCGCCGTTGAGATCAGCGACGATGCGAGCGATACGGGCGCTCTGCTCCGGTCTCAGCCCCATGCGCTCAGCAGCGCCCGGCTCGGCCATGCCGAGAGCGCACAGCGCCGGGGCTCCGCCCACGGGAATGGCGACCGGCCCAGGGGGCATAGCGCCATTCGGCGAGGCGACCCACTCATGGCGCACCGCTTGGGTGCGCGCAGGCCTGGCGCCCCACAGCGCATAGACCAGGATCGCGCCGAACGCGACCATGAGGAGAGTGGCGATCGCGGCACGGGCCTTCATCTTCGTCTCATCCAATCGCGGAAACTCCGTCGTAAGCCCCGATGGACGTTAACGCTACCGGGCCGTCGCCTGCGGCGACCCGGTCTGAGGTCCAGCGCGCACTCTCGCGCGCTGCCACACAGACGACGGGCTCACCCCGTCCGTTTCGCGACGCACGGTCGGTCTCAGCCGCAGCTCTCGGCTGAGGAGTTCAGGCTGTGTGAGTCTGAGTCAGGCGGCGAAGATGGCCTAGGAACCGGAGCCATTCGAGCAGTGTGTGTTGGATCGCGGTTCCACGAGCCCATCGGAGCCCCTGACGCCCGAGCAGTTGGGCGAGCCTGTGGTGCGCGGCATCGGAGGGAGGAGTTGCTGTCCCTCGTCGAGATGCAGCGGACGCGCATCCGCCAGTTGGAGGTGGAGGTTGCCCGCCGGGCAGGGGCGGCGATCCACCGTCGTCCGCCCATCAAGCGGAGCGGCCGCTCGCTCAGGCTGTCCCGCGGTTCGTGAGGCCGAGCCCTCCGGAGCGTCCCAGGGCGGTGGAGCACGCTCCGGGGAGTTGCTCGGAGTGCGGCCGGGGGCTATCCGGCGGATGGGTGCATGCCAGCCGTCAGGTGATCGATATCGCTTCGTCGAGCACGCCGGCGCGCTTGCGGACAACAACGCAGCCGAGCGCGCCATCCGTCCGTTCGTCATCGGGCGCAAAGTCAGCGGAGGCACGCTCAGCCCGAAGGGATCAGACACACAGGCAATCCTCGGCAGCCTCTTCCAGACCTGGGCGCTGCGCGGCGAGGACGCCCTGCATGCCTGCAGGCAGATGGTCCGCCGGACGCACTGCGACCACCGCCGCCGCATCCATCTACCAGCTTCACTCTCACACAGCCTGACCTGCTACCTCTCCGCCGCAACGAAGGAAAGGCGCCCTGGAGCGGCGAAGCTTCGTACACCACTCCCAGCACGCTGACCCGTCGCCCCAGGAACCCATGTCGAATCCGTCGCCTTCGTCCTCTGCAATCGTCGCGCTGAGCTGCCCAGCGTGCGCGTCCGGGGTCGCTCCGGGTGATGCATACTGCACAACCTGCGGCTGGACGCTCGCTCGCGTGGTCTGGTCGGTGTCCGCGGACCGGTCGCCCGGGCGCGGCATGGTCCCCATCCAGCCAGGCGGGCACTTCTTCCTGGTCGCAGCCAACGAGGGCTCCACACCTGTCGACGTCCGCGTGGATCTGGGTGGGGCACGCGGCGTGGCCCTGGCGGGGGCGTCCGGTCGGCGTGTCGAGGCAGGCAGCGCACAGGCATTCGAGGTGCGCCACCATCTTGGCGCAGAGATCGGCGGCGCCGCGATGCTCTCGAGTGCGGACGGCGCGCGCCCCGACTGGTGGGAGCGGCGGAGTTGGAGGACGGAGGTCCGACCGCTGGCGCTGGCCGTCCGGCTGCGCGAGGAGCGGTGGCGCGTCGGCGCTCCCGTCGTGGTGATCGCCCCAGGAGCGAACTGCCAGTACGTCCGCGTCTGGAATGATGCCGACCGGGAACGCCCGCTGGAGACGGCCGCGCCTGCAGGCTTCGCGGCACAGGTGGAGGGGCAGCCCGCCGGCGGACCGGCGGCGGTGGCCCCGGACAGCAGCCTGGAGATCTGCCTGCGCCTGACCGGCAGGCGC
>DATIKM010000130.1:0-45121 GCA_035477595.1 Chthonomonadales bacterium | reverse complement strand
GCCGGTGCGGACGTCCGTGCATCTCCGGGCGCCCGTAGCCTCCTGAGGAGTGCATCGGCATGGATCTGGGCATCGGCATCGTCGGCTACGGTTTCATTGGCAAGGTGCACACGTTCGCTCACCGGGCGCTCCCACTCCTCTACGACCCGATGCCGGCTCGCACGCGGCTGGTCGGCGTGTGCACCGCCAGCGAGGCGAGTGGCAGGAAGGCGATCGAGCAGGCGGGCTTCGAGGTGGCGGTGCGCGACCACCGCGCGCTACTGGAGCGCGACGACATCCATGCCATTCATTGCTGCACGCCGAACGACGCACATCGGGACCTGCTGCTCGACGCGCTGAGGGCCGGGAAGCACGTCTACTGCGACAAGCCGCTGACGCGCACCGTCGACGAGGCCGAGGAGGTCGCGGCGCTAGCGCGCTCCACGTGCTGCGTGCACCGCATGACCTTCCACTACCGTTTCGTACCGGCCATCCTTCGGGCGCGACAGCTGGTAGATGACGATTTCCTCGGGCAGGTGTACCACTTCCGCGCCGCCTACCTGCACGCCGGCTATCTCGACCCACGCCGGCCGGCCACCTGGCGCCTGCGCTACGACCGAAGCGGCGGTGGCGCCATCATGGATCTGGGTGTCCATGCCATCGACCTCATGCGCTTCCTGCTTGGCGACTTCGCCGAGGTGCGGGCGGAGATGCGCACCTTCATCGAGGAGCGGCCGGACCCGATGACTAGGTATCCGGTCTGCGTGGATGTCGACGATGTGGCGCTCATCCAGGCGCGCATGGCGTGCGGCGCCCTGGGAAGCATTGAGGCATCGCGGCTCGCCACTGGGGCGCAGGACGAGCTTCGCTTCGATCTGCACGGTAGCCGGGGCGCGATCTCCTTCAACCTGATGGACCCGAACTGGCTGACGGTCTACGACAACCGCGATCCGGAGGCGCCGCTCGGGGGCTCCAGGGGTCAGCAGCGGCTCGAGTGCGTGGCCCGCTATCCGAAGCCCTACGCGATCGGGGCTACCAAGAGCAGCGTCGGATGGCTGCAGTTTCACGCGCACTGCCTGTACGACTTCGTGGAATCGGTGGCCGCCGGCGAGCTACGGAGGCCGTCGTTCGAGGACGGCCTGGCGGCTCAGAGAGTCGTGGCGGCCTGCGAGCGGTCCTCGCGGACCGGGCAGTGGGAGGCCGTCTCGGGCTGAGGAGCGCCGCACGCAGGAGTCCGTGAGAGCGCCGGGAGGTGGAGGGCATGGGGCAGAGCGCGGGCCGGATCGTCTGTCCGGGTTGCGGCACGAACAACTTCGACACGCTAACCGTATGCTGGAAGTGCGGGGCGCCTCTCAGGGCCCGGAAGCCGGCGCCTGAGATCGCCTCGCCCGCTGATGCGCCACTGCCACTGGGCCGTGTCGCGATGGCGGTACATGGAGTTGGCGTGCGTCTGGGCGACCATGCGATCGCGGTGAGGGCAGCCGTGGCGCTCGGCCTGCTGATGCCGTACTTCGGCCTGCCCGTGGGGCTCGCGTTCCTGATGTGCGAGGACGCTGACCGGCAGAGGGTCGGTCGGCTCTGCGTGGTGGTGAGCCTCATCTCGATGCTGCTGCATGCGCTCGTGGGGGCCGCCGCTTTGCTGGCGATGCGTGACTACCTTACAGGAATGCTGACAGGGATGCAGGGCTCCGGAGCGCGCAGACCGACCATCGAAGGGATCTCCTAGTTGACGTTGTCATTCCTCCTCTGTCCGCCATGCTAGAGCTCGATCCGATCGACGCGGTCCCCGTGCCCTCACCGGCGCCCGGGTTCGAGCTTAGCCGTCACACCGTCCCCCTCAGCGGTCTGCCCCGCGAAGCGAACGGCGTCACCATCGCGCAGGTGTCCGACACTCACCGGCACGGCGGGGATGTCGACGCATTGCTGACCGACGCTGTGGAGCGCATCAACGCGCTGCGTCCCGACTTCGTTGTGCTCACCGGCGACTTTGTGGAGCGCCGCGTCGCCGACGTTCTGCCTGTGGCGCGCATCCTCGCCGGCCTGAGGCCGCGTCGCGGCACGTTCGCTGTGGTCGGCAACCATGACTACACGGCGGACGCGTGCCTGATGCGCTCAGCTCTGAGCGGTTTCGGGTGCGAGGTACTCGACAATCGCGCCGTGGAGGCGCTGCCCGGGCTATGGATCGCGGGAACTGACGATGTGCATTCGGGCAGCCCGGACCTTGCGGCCGCCCTGCGCCAGGTGCCGACCGGCGCTGCCACAGTGGTCCTCTCGCACAATCCGAGGGCGTTCACCCAGGTGCCGGCGGATCGCGAACTGCTGATGCTATCGGGACACACGCATGGCGGGCAGTTCGACTTCCTTTTCTTTCCCGCCGCTTGGGTCTGCTGGGTCCACCTCAGGACGCGCTACGTCCACGGCTGGTACCGGCGCGGGAACTCGCGGCTCTACGTGAACCGCGGGCTTGGGACAGCCGGATCGTGGCCGCTGCGGCGGAGGGTACGCTGCGAGCCGGAGGTCTCGGTGTTCCACCTTGTAGCTGGCTCGGAGTAGCCCCTCAGGTCGCGAACAGGCGGCGGTAGAGGTCGGTCTGGAGCAGACCTTCGGGGTCGATCTGGCGCTTGAGGTCGAGGAAGCGCCGGGTGCGCTCCTCTGACCGAAGCGCTGCTGCGGCAGCCTCGGACATCAGGCTGTCCTTGGCCAGATAGTGTCTGCCGCCTGCCTCCATCACGATTCGGTCGAGGTCCGCCGTCAGCGCCCGCAGACGTCCCAGGTTGCGCCGCGTGACGTGGAAGTCGAGCGCCAAGGAGTATCCGTCCACGCTGTGCGTCATGAGGAACGGGTCCGGACGGTGGCGCTTGAGGACGCCGAGGTACGGCACAAGCCCGCGAGCCTGCGTCAGCGCGATTTGGCCCCTGAACGCCTCTTCCGCGGCGGCCTTCGGGATGAAGCTCTGGTACTGCACCAGCCCTCGCGGCCCGTAGGCGCGCTTCCACTCCGGGACGTAGTCCAGCAGGAAGGCGAACCGAGCGTGGGGCTCGTAGTGGACGCACCGGTCGCGCCGGACAGACGACCGGTACTTGGCCCAGTTCACCAGTCGCACGCCCGAGGGCCGCACCATCGGCTTCATCAGGAGCGGCACCATGCTGCGCGGCACCACGCCGTAGAGCATGCCGGGCAGGTCCTGATGCTCCGCGCGCAGCGTCTGGGTCGGGCAGGGGTCCTCCCCTGCCGGCAGGTAGCCCGCATGATGGATCTGGCCGCGCCCGAGAGCGTTGCCGCGGGCGAAGCAGTCGACCCAGCCCACAAGGTAGTCCGCCGCGGCCAGCCGATGCTCGAACTCCTCGAAGAAGTCGTGCAGCCGCGGCACCACGACGGGCTCGACCCGCAGCAACCCGGAGTAGACGCGCTTCATCTGCAGCGCGATGGAGACGAGGCAGCCGAGTACGCCGAATCCGCCGATCACCGCGTGGAACAGGTCGGCGTCCTGCTCGTGGGAGCAGCGTCGCAGAGCGCCGTCAGGCAGCAGCAGGTCGACGTTCACCACATGCTCGCCGAGCGTGCCCGCTTGGTAGTTGTTCTTGCCGTGGATGTTCATCCCGAGCGCGCCGCCCAGCGTGGGGTGCATGGTGCCGGGCACGACGGGGGGCCACCAGCCATCGCCGATCACGTGGCGCCAGAGCTGCCCTATGGTGACGCCTGCCTCGGCGCGCACAAGGCCCGTGTCGGGGTTCCACTCCAGGATGCGGTTCATTCGGCTCAGGTCGAGGGCGATGCCCTCGCTGATCAGCGCTGCATCCCCGTAGCTGCATCCGGCGCCCCGCAGCCCGACGGGAAGGGCGGCGCTCCGCGCGAGGTCGTGCACGGCGCGCGCGCCTTCGACGGTGGATGGACGATACACGTAGCTGACTGCGTGCTGAGACATGCCCCAGGCGTCGACGCGCTCAATGCGCTCGCGGGGGAGTGCGCCGCTCGACGCGATGGCCTGCGGTGCCGCCGAATGCCCTGCGGCCGGGGCGCTCATACGTTCATCCGGCGGAAGAGCGGCGAAGGGATGTGGCGAAGGACCCACATGACCATCCGCCACTTACCGGGCACGTAGGCCTCTCCGCGCCTTCTGGCGGCAGCCCGGAGGATGCCCCGCGCCGCGACGTCCACGGACACCATCATCGGCCGGCGACCGAGGGCTTGGGTCATCGGCGTCTCCACCGGGCCCGGCTTAACCGTAACCACGGCGACCCCAGACCGCGCCACGCGGTTCCGGATGGCCTCCATATAGGCGTTTAGGCCCGCTTTCGAGGCGCAGTAGGCGGGGTTTCCCTTGCGGCCGCGGTCGCCGGCAACGGAGGACACCGCGACGATGGTGCCCTGTCGCTCGCGGCCGAAGCGCAGTGCGGCCTCGTTCAGCCACGCCATGGCACCCAGGAGGTTGACCTCGACAATACCCCGGTCCTTGGCGTGCTCGTACTCCTCCTCGCCGATCGGCGGCATGACGCCGGCCGTGTAGAAGATGGCGTCGAGACCGCCCAGAGTGGCGCACGTCTGCTGGAAGAGCGCGGGCACCTCATCGTAGTCGGTCACATCGTGTGCGAGGGGCTGCGCCAGAGGACGGCCCGCGCGCTCGTTGATGCGGCGCGCGAGGTCCTCGAGCTCGGCGGCGCGTCGGGCCACGAGCACCACAGAGCAGCCTGCCTCTGCGAGCAGCTCAGCGACGCGTGCGCCCATGCCGGAGGATGCCCCCACCACGATGGCCTTCGTCCAGGGGTACCGCATGAGGAGAGCGCTCCTCGGGCCGCCGCAACGCCGTGGCGAGCTGACGGCCATGGAAGATAGGATGATGGGGCAGGCGGCGAGCGTATTGTAGCACACCGGCCCGTGGGCCAGCGTGCGCTGGAGCCGGGGGTATAGTAGGGCGTGGCGCGAGGTCCGGCTGAGCGGCCTCGCGGGAGGAATCCGGCGCGTGAAGCTTCGACTGGGCCTGCCGAAGGGAAGCCTGCAGGAGGCGACTCTAGCCCTGTTCCGTAAGGCGGGGTACGAGTTCCGCGCCAACTCGAGCAGGTCGTACCATCCAACGTCGGACGACCCTGAGGTCGACGCGCTCCTCATTCGGCCTCAGGAGATTCCGCGCTACGTGGAGAACGGCATCCTCGACGCGGGGCTCACCGGCAAGGACTGGATCGAGGACAACGGGTCGGATGTCGTGGAGGTCGCGGAGTTCGTCTACTCCAAGGCGACGCTGGATCCAATCCGGGTCGTGATGGCGGTGAGCGCGGACTCCCCCTACGCGTCTGTGGCGGACCTGTCCGGCAAGCGGATCGCGACCGAGTACCTGAGGCTCACGGAGCGCTACCTGGAGGCCCAGGGGGTCAAGGCTTCCGTGGAGTTCTCGTGGGGGGCCTGCGAGATCAAGGTTCCTGAACTGGTCGACGCCATTGTCGTGAACACGGAGACCGGAAGCTCATTGCGCGCCCACAACCTTCGTGTTCTCGACACGATCCTCACGTCCACGACACGGCTCATCGCGGGCCGGCAATCGTGGCAGGATGAGTGGAAGCGCGCCAAGATAGAGAACCTCTCGATGCTGCTGCGGGGCGCGCTGAACGCCGAGCAGCTAGTGGGCCTCAAGATGAACGTGCCCAGGGCGGCGCTCGCCGAGGTCTATGGCATCCTCCCCGCTTTGCGGCGGCCGACGGTCTCTCCGCTTGCCGATGACCACTGGGTCGCGCTGGAGATCATCGTCGAGGAGCGCGTCGTGAGAGACCTGATCCCGCGGCTGAAGCGCGCGGGCGGAGAGGGTCTCGTGGAGTACCCGCTGAACAAGGTGATCTACTAGTGATGCCGGTGAGGCGCCTCCATCCATGATCGCGCACCTCCGTGGCGCCGTCACCCGGGTGGACGGGAACGCCGTGGTCGTCGACGTCCACGGGGTGGGGTACCGGGTGTTCGTTCCGCTGACTGTCCTGTCAGCACTGCCGGCCGAAGGGGAGCAGGCATTCCTGCACGTCACCACGGTTGTGCGGGAGGACGACTGGGCGCTCTATGGCTTCGCGACGACCGAGGAGCAGGCGCTCTTCATGATGCTCACGGGGGTCACCGGTGTGGGCCCCAAGGTCGCGCTCTCGATGCTGAGCGTTCTCGGGGGCGCCGCACTCGCGCATGCCATCGCGTCCGGCGACACGCGCTCGCTCACGGGCGTGCCCGGTGTGGGCGCGAAGCTTGCCCAGCGCGTGATCCTTGAGCTGGGCGACCGGGCCGCGGAGCTTGTGTTCGCTAGCCGCGTCGCTGCCGGCGAAGGCGGAGACGGGCGCGCTGCAGTTCTCGACGACGTGGTGGAGGCGCTGGTGGGCCTTGGCTACAGCCGGGCCGACTCACGTCGCGCTGCCGACCGCGTCTTGGGCGAGACGAGTCTGGGCGGCGAGCCAGCCGCGCTTATACGCGCTGCGCTCGCGATGCTCTCGAAGTCGGCCCGGCGGTAGGTTCCGATCGCGCTGTGGCAGGTTGGCCGGGGTCTCCGCGTACGCCCGGCCCACGCCGGGGGGCAGGTGGGATGGGACGGCGCGTGAAGCCGCGCGCGCCGCGCTGGACGCCGAGGGCCGTTGCCCCTGGGGAGGTCGTGCCCGTGTTAACGCCACCCGACCGCAGCCCTGCGCTGCTCCGCGCCGACGACACGCTCCTGCTGGTCGTCGATCTGCAGGACCCGTTCCTGAACACCATGTACGAGCGCGACCGCCTCGTGCGCAACGCGTGCCTGCTGCTCGACGCCGCCCGCGCGCTGCGCATACCTGTGGTGCCGACGCTCCAGAACGCGCGGCGGATGGGCGGCCTGACGTCCGAGATCGCTGCGCGCGTACCCCAGCAGTGCGTTCCCGTCGACAAGATGACCTTCAGCTGTGTGGGCAGCGATGCATGCTTCTCGGACATCGTCCGATCTGGCCGCCGCCAGGTGCTGATCTGTGGGCTGGAGACGCACATCTGCGTGCACCAGACGGCCCATGACCTTCTGGCGCGTGGCTTCCAGGTGCATGTCGCTGCCGACGCCGTGGCATCCCGTACGCAGGCGAACTGGGAGTTTGGCCTGGCGCGCATGGAGCGAGCGGGCGTGCAGATCACGACCGCGGAGATGGCGCTGTTCGAGGCTCTTTACGAGGCGGGCACGCCGGAGTTCAGCGAGGTGCTGCGGCTGGTGCGTTAGATCACACGGTGCGCGACGTATCGGGCACAGGAGAGGGGAGCCAGTCGGCTCCCCTTTGTGGCGTCTCCGACGCGCCCGGCCCTGCGAGGCTCAGTGCCGGACGGCGGAGTGCACCAAGAGCTCGCTCAGATTTGCCATCCCGAGCGGGACCGAGGCCACCTTGCGCTTGATCCGCGCCAGGGCATTGTCCACGGACTTCGTCTTGCACTGCAGCTCGCTGGCGATCTCGCGGTACGACTTGCCGATCTGGTAGCGGGCCAGCACGCGCCACTCGAAGTCGGACAGCATCTGGTGCAGCATCTCGTGGAGGCTCTTGGTGTCTTCGCTCTGAAGGAGGAGATCAACGGGGTCCTGCATCTCCGATGAGGACAGAATATCGGAGAGGCTCCAGTCAGGCCCGCCGTCTTCGGCTGGCGACTCCAGCGAGAGGGACAGGTTGAGAGGCATCTGCTTCTGCCGGGTCGCCGTCTTGATGGCAGTGATGATGTGGCGCTGGATGCACACCTTGGCAAAGGCGGGGAACGAGATCGCCCGATCGCACTGGAAGTCCACAATCGCCTGCCAGAGGCCGATCATCCCCACCTGAAGCAAGTCCTCCTTCTCAGCGCCGACCAAGAAGTAGGACTTAACCTTGTTGCGCACCAGGTTGCGGTACTTGTAGAGGAGGAACTCAGCGGCCTCGTCCTCATGCAACTGGGCCTTCGCAACGACCTCGCGGTCCGACATTTCCATGTAGCGGAGGTGGGTAGGCCTCAGTCGGTGCATTACGTCGATGTCCACACTGCTCTCCCAGAGATGGTAGCGTTGGGCTGAGGACAGCGGTCGCGCGAGGGCCGTCAGGCACCCGCGGAGTGAGGAATCGAGGTGGTCTGGTACTCAGCGAGCATTATACATAGCCCTCTCACGGATGGCAACCCCCAGCGTTGAAGATTCGGTCTGCCCGTGATAGAATGCGTGTGGCAGAAGGTCGGGTGGCCGCCCCGGTCTTTGGACCGGGGAGGAAAGTCCGGGCTCCACAGGGCACGGTGCCGGATAGCGTCCGGGCGGGGCGACCCGACGGAAAGTGGCACAGAAAACACACAGCCGGCGGCCGTGCGCGCCTGCCCAGGTAGGCGGCGCCGCCGGCGGCAACGGTGAAAAGGTGCGGTAAGAGCGCACCGGCGGCCGGGAGACCGGTCGGCCTGCCAAACCCCACCGGGAGCAAGACTCGGTACGGAGGGGATGATGCGGCCCGCGGACCCTCCGGGTGGAGTCGCACGAGGCCGCGAGCAATCGCGGTCCCAGAGAGATGGCCACACAAATACAGAACCCGGCTTACAGACCTTCTGCCACTCCCCCGTAGCCGGCCCTTCGTTCATCGGCGCCACATCGCGCCAGGCGGGTGCGCAAGAGACCGCGCAGCCCGTGGCCTCGCCCGCCGCAACCGCGGCTTCCTGCGCCTGCGCGGGTGCGCCAGCCCGCCCACGGCCCAGCGCCGTCAGGCTTCCCCGCGGACGGATCGCTTGCGCTGGTAGGGGCGAACGGTAAGCAGCAGAGCGGAGGTGGTCGAGGCAAATGGCAACCGAGAGCCCGACCAGCCGGCCGAGGCTGGTCCTCATCGACGGGTACAGCCTGCTGTTTCGCGCGTACCTGACGCCTGGGCCCTTCTTCGCCACGTCAGACGGCCGCCCGACCGGCGCCGTACGGGGCTTCGCCAACATGCTCCTTACGCTGCTCGAGCAGGAGCGCCCGGAGGCCATCGCGGTGGCGTGGGATGCGCCCGGCCCCACCTTCCGTGATGCGCTCTTCCCGGAGTACAAAGCCCATCGCCCAGAGATCGCCGAGGACCTGCGCGCCCAGTTCAGGGGCGCGCGGGATCTGGTGAGCGCCTTCGGCATCCCGTCTGCCGAGGCGCCGGGCTACGAGGCGGATGACCTTATAGGCGCCCTGAGCGTGTCGGGAAGCGCCGCCGGCTACGATGTGGTGATCGTGACCGGCGACTCGGACCAGCTCCAGCTGGTGCGTGACGGCGTGATCGTCCGCATGACGCGCACGGGCGTCACGGAGATGGATGCCTTCGACGCGGCGCGTGTCCGAGAGAAGTATGGCGTTCCGCCAGAGCGCATGGCGGACTACAAGGCCCTCGTGGGCGACACGTCCGACAACATTCCCGGCGTGCCTGGAGTTGGCAAGGTTACTGCGGTTCGCCTGCTGGGGCAGTACGGCTCGCTGGAGGAGGTCCTGTCGCAGGCCGAGAGCCTGCCGGAGCGAACGGCCACCGACCGTAAGGTCCGACAGGCCCTCATCGACCGGGCGGACCAGGCCCGTCTCTCTCTTCGCCTCGCCACAATCGACACGCAGGCGCCGTGCGGCCAGGTGGTGCAGCCGTACACGCCCACCGCCGAGACCTGGGCTCGCGTGCGGGCGCTGTTCGATGACCTTGAGTTTCGCACGCTGGCGAGCCGTCTGCCGGAGCCTGCGGTCACGGTGGCGGTCACCGAATGCCCAATCTCCGTCGAGACTATCGATTCGCGCAATGCTCTGGACACGGCGCTGCTGGCCCTGCGGCGCGCGGACCTGGCCGCGATCGGGCTGCACACCGACCAGCAGCCTGCGCGGAAGTCCGATGTGCTGGCCATCGGGTTGGCAGTCCGGCCCGGCCACGCATGGCAGGCCGCCACCGCGCCGTCGGCGGCGCCGACGGCCCACCTCTTCAGCGAGCCTGTGGAGCGGGTGTTTGGCGTCTCGCCGACCGTGGTCGTCGATGCCCTGGCTGGCGAGCGGCGCTGGTGCGCGTGGGATGCCAAGCGGGCGCTCCTGGCGATGGATCGTCACGGATGCGCGCTCCCGCCACCGACGTTCGATGGGCAGGTTGCGTGCTACCTGCTGCAGCCGGGCCGCTCGGAATACGCCATCGACAGGGCAGTGCTCGAGCATGCGCCGGAGTACGCGGGTTCGGTTCGCGGTGCCGGAGGGGCAGAGGCAGCCGCCCACGAGGCGGCGGTCATGCTCGCGCTGGCGCCCCGGCTCGCAGCGCGGCTTGAGGCCGAGGGCCTAGCCGATGTGTTCAGCCGGATCGAGATGCCGCTCGTGCCCATTTTGGCCGCCATGGAGCGCGAAGGGGTGCCGGTCGACACGGGAAGGCTGGCGTCCATCTCGGCGGAGCTGGAGCATGGGGTTGCGTTGGCGGCCGCGCGCATATACGAGCTGGCCGGCGAGGAGTTTCTCATCGGCTCGACCCAGCAATTGCAGCAGGTGCTGTTCGAGAAGCTCGGGCTGCCCACCGGCCAGAAGACCAAGACCGGGTACTCGACGCGCGCCAATCTGCTGGAGTCGCTCGCGGGCGAGTACGAGATCGCGGCGCGCATCCTGGAGTACCGGGAGCTAACCAAGCTCAAGAGCACCTACGCGGATGCGCTGCCCCGGCTTGTGGACCCGGAGACCGGCCGGATCCACACGTCGCTGCATCAGACAGGGACCGCCACCGGGCGGCTCTCCTCCAGCGATCCCAACCTGCAGAACATCCCGGTGCGGTCCGAGGCGGGGCGGCGCATACGCTCGGCCTTCGTGGCGCCGCGCGGGCATGTGCTTCTCGCCTGCGACTACTCCCAGATAGAGCTTCGCGTGTTCGCGCACTGCACCCAGGACCCGGAGATGCTGGCGGCATTCCACCGCGGTGAGGACATTCACACCGCGACCGCCGTGCGCCTGTTTGGCGTGCCAGCGGGGGAGGTCACGCGCGAGATGCGGTCGCGCGCGAAGACGGTGAACTTCGCAGTCATATATGGCCAGAGCGACTTTGGCCTGGCCGCAAGCCTTGGCATCTCGCGGGATGAGGCGCGCGCATTCAAGCGTGGCTACTTCGAGCAGTTTCCCGGCGTGCAGGAGTACACAAGGTCGACCATTGAGGGGGCGAGGCGCACCGGCTTCGTCCAGACGCCGCTCGGGCGGCGGCGTTACGTGCCGGATGTGCGGAGCAGCAACCGGACGGTGCGGGAGGCTGCGGAGCGCGCCGCCGTTAACATGCCCATCCAGGGGGCGGCGGCAGATATCATGAAGCTGGCGATGATCGCCGTCGACCGCAGGCTGTCAGCCGAGAGGGCGCCTTGGCGAATGCTCCTGCAGGTGCACGACGACCTCCTCATCGCTGTTCCGGAAGGCTCCGAAGCGGAAGCAGCGCGCGTGATCGGCCAATGCATGGAGGGTGCGTACGAGCTCAGCGTGCCTCTGCGCGTCGACGCGACGGCGGGCGCTAACTGGGCCGACATGTCGCCGATCCGGTAGAGCCATGCTGCCGCCGGTGGCTGCGCCAGGGTTGGCGCGCCCCGCGCATATTCAGCATAATAGCGTGGTCCCGGAGGAAGGAGTCTGCCGGAGGGGCGTTGAACACCCTGCGGACCGGTGTGACCTGGCGTCATCGGGCGTTGGCGCGTGCGTGCTTGGGCCATCCGTCGCCGGCACGAGGAGCGCAGCCGTCGCCCACGGCAAATCCGGTTCGTGATTGCGATGCCAGCCACGAACCCCACTGTGAGGTAGCTGGAATGACCGACGAAGTCATGAGTGGTACGGGCGAGACCGCCGAGGGCGCGAGCCCGGCGGAGGCCGAGGGCGTTCAGGAGGCCGACGCTGTCGACGCCGCCGAGGCATCGCAGCCGGATGCCACGGCGCCCGAGACCGGTGCGCCAACCCCTGCCCCCGATGCGCCCGATGTCGGGGTGACGGATGACAGCGTGACGCCGTCGGTCGAGGCTCCGCGCCAGGAGTCGTTCGAGGATGCGCTCCACTCGCATGCCGAGGCCTACGAGCGCAGCTTCCCGACGTTCCGCGAGGGTGACGTCGTCAAGGGCACGGTGGTCCGGATCGACCGCGAGGGCGTGCTGGTGGACGTCGGCGCGAAGTCCGAGGGCATTATCCGGCCGAACGAGCTCACGCGCGAGGCCAATGTGGCCGCCGAGGACGTGGTCAGCGTCGGCGAAGTGATCGCCGTGTACGTCATGCAGACGTACAACGACGAGGGCCACCTGATCCTCAGCAAGAAGCGTGCGGACTTCGAGAAGGCCTGGGACCGCGTGCTCGAGGCGAGGGATCAGGGGAAGACCATCAAGGCGATGGTCACGGATCGGGTCAAGGGCGGCCTCGTGGTCGATCTGGGCATACGCGGCTTCGTGCCTGCCTCGCATGTGGGCAACGGCTCCCTGAAGATCAACCTGGACAAGTTCGTGGGCGAGTCGATCCCGCTCAAGGTGCTCGAGGTCGATCGAGACCGTCACAAGGTGATCCTGTCCAACAAGCTCGCCGCCGAGGAGGAGCGCGAGAGCAAGCGCGCCACCACGGTTGCCAGCCTCCAGGTGGGTCAGACGCGGCGCGGAATCGTGCGCCGCCTGACGAACTACGGCGCCTTCGTGGACCTCGGTGGCATCGACGGGCTCCTGCACATCTCCGAGATGTCGTGGACCCGCATCAACCATCCTCAGGAGGTTCTGCGCGAGGGTCAGGAGATCGACGTCCTCATCCTCAAGATGGATCTGAACGCGGGTCGCGTGAGCCTCGGACTGCGGCAGATACTGCCAGACCCCTGGCGTGAGGTCGAACACCGGTATTCGCCTGGCGATGTCATCACGGGTACGGTGACCCGGATCGTTCCGTTCGGGGTGTTCGTCCAGGTAGAGGGCGGCGTCGAGGGGATCGTCCCGAACTCCGAGCTCTCGGTCCGGCGCAACGTGAAGGCTGCCGACGTCGTGAAGCAGGGCGAGCAGGTGCAGGTGAAGGTGGTCGACGTGCGACCGGACGAGCGCAAGATGACCCTGTCGCTGCGGCAGCTTCAGGCGGAAGAGGAGCATCGTCGTGAGCGCCGACACGTCGAGGACTTCCAGTCGCGCGTGGAGCGCGACGAGCCTCGCTTCACCATCGGAGACGCATGGCGGGCGCGGGAGCGGCCAGGGCGGGACGACGACGAGGAGGAGTGAGCCCCGGGATCTCCGCATGGCGGGCGCACCATGCGTATCGGTCTGACGGGAGGGGTGGCCACCGGCAAGAGCGCGGTGGCCGACGTCTGGGCTTCGCTAGGAGCGCGTGTCCTGAGTGCAGACGAGGCGGCCCGTGAAGTGACAGCGCCGCGATCCCCCGAGCTGCGGGGGATCGCGGCGCTGTTTGGCGAGGGGGTCCTGCGGGAGGATGGTTCGCTGAACCGAGCGGTGCTCGCGGAGCGTGTCTTCGGGGATCCTGTCGCCCGGAGGGAGCTGGAGCAGATCACCCATCCCCGCATCCTCGCGCTCCTGCGCGAGCGCATGGAGAGGGCGCTGGCCGAGGACCCGGTTGCAGTGGTCGTTGTGGAGGCGCCGCTGCTCTACGAGGCCGGCATGGCCGGGTGGTTCGACACCGTGGTGGTGGTGGCTGCCGGCCGAGAGACGCAGGTCGCGCGGCTATGGGCTCGCGACGCCTTGGAGCGGACGCGCGCGGAGCAACGCGTCGACGCGCAGATGCCGCTGGGCGAGAAGGTAGCGCGTGCGGACCATGTGGTCTGGAACGACGGGAGCCGAGAGGCGCTGGAGAGGGCCGCGAACGACCTCTGGGAGCTGCTGACAGGGGCTCTTCGGAGGCTGGTATGAGGGCGTTTCGAGGGGCGGTTTGCACGCCTGCGCACGCTCAAAAAAGGTGCTTGCACATGCAGGGGGGCTATGCTATAATCCGCGCGGCAAAGCGAGCATAAGGCTGGAGACCGTCCAGCTTGTCGCGGCACTACGCGTCCCCCCCACGGTAAGCGCGCCCGCCTGTGCGCTTGAGGAGGTTGCTCTCTTGAGTAGAGTGAGACCGAGTCTCGTACGCCTGATCGCGCTGTGCACCCCGTTGATGCTCTTCTCGGTCGCAGGCCCGGCTAGCGCTCAGAGTGGCTCGGGGGGTGGCGTGTCGGTCCGGCGGCAGCCGTTCGTGGATCTGCGGGCGCCCATGCCGCGGCTGGTAACGCAGAAGAGCTATGGCGAGGGCCGTGCCGACGGCGCCCCTCCGCAGACAGTTAACATCACCATCGGCACACCCTCCGTGACGGACAGGCACCCGTACTGGTCATACGACGAGCAGGACATCCTCTTCGCCTCCAACCGTGCGGACCTCACCGGTACGCAGGTGAACACCCCCGCCACCCGGTTTCAGATTTTCCGCATGAGCCCCGCCGGCGGCGGGATGCAGGCCATCACGGGGCCGCTCGCCAGTCCGGCGCTGAGGGCCACCGCAAGCCAGTCGGAGCCCTCGTTCAACAGGGCGAAGAGCCTTGTCGTCTGCGTCACCGTGGACGGGCAAGGACCGGACATTCTTGAGATCAACATGAACGCGTCGCCACGGACTGCGCGCACGCTCGTGCGCGGCAATCCAGACGGGTTCGTGTTCGCCGAGATCCGCCGTCCGCGCTTTGCGTTCTCGGCCAGCGCCTCTCAGCAGGGCAGCGTGGGCATCATCTTCGCGGGCCGGCTGCAGGGCGCGACGAACTTTAACCTCTTTACTGTGGACACACAGTCCGGACGCGTGGCGCGCGTGACCGATGGCCCCGCGGACGACCAGAACCCCGAGCCAAGCCCGGACGGGCGCGTCGTCGCGTTCGACTCAAACCGCAACGACGCCTTCGGCGCGACCACGAAGGCCAACCGCGACATCTGGGTCATTGGCACGAACCCGCGCGTGGTGGACCCGAATGTGTCGAACGCCCCAGCCAGGCGCGTGACGGACTTCTCCGCAGGCGGCGCTGCGTCGGACAACATCGAGCCGACGTGGAGCACGGACAAGGGCGACTCCGCGGGCATCGTGGGCGGAGTGCCGATGATCGGCTTCTCGACGACGCGCAGGGACACCGCAAACGACGGCCTGGCCAACGCGATCGGGTCGACGCGGGACCTCTACTTCCTGCGCGTGGCGATCGGGGCGGACACCGCGTATCCGTCCGTCTTCACGGTTTTCAACCCAAGCATTCCGAGCGACCCCGTAGAGGCGGCCACTAACCAGGCCATCAAGCTGCCCACCTCGGATCCGACGCACATCTACGACGACCGCCACCCGACCTTCGCTCAGTTCGCCGCGAACTACAAGGTGGCCTACCACTCAGACCGCTCGACGCACGATCCACGTATCACCCCGCCAGCGCCGCCGTCTGGCCCCGCAGGTCAGCCGCCTGACATTTTCACGTCCACCATCATCGACCTGAACGCGCCGACCCTGGTGCGGTGGAACCCTGCGACGGGCGAAGTGGTTAACGTCACGCCGCGTCAGGCGCTGCCAGGGCAGAGGGTGCGCATTCAGGCCAGGTTCGTGGACCTGGAGAGCGGCATTCGCGACGTCTACGTGCAGATTAAGAACCCCAACAGCGCGTACCAGCCGATGCGCTCGAGCGGCTCGGTGATAGGCACCGGCTGGGAGCACAAGGTCTTTATCCGCCAGAACCTCACCACCGATGGCCAGAACGCCATCGTCGGCGTGCCGATCGAGTGGGAGTCCGAGGTCGTCAACGCTAACAACACCAGCCCGGGCAGCCTCTCCGGCTGGTATCCTGGCCGCGCGAACGCATGGACGGCCGTTCCGCCGCGCTACATCGCCAGCATCAGCGATGCCGCCGCGTTCAGCGGCGGTCCGCCGGACCCCAAGTGGCTGCGCATGACGGGGTCACCGCCCGACCCGCAGACTGGCGTGCGCACCTACTCGGTAGACTGGGTGACGCCCCCGTGGGGCAGCGACTACATCATCGATCTGATTGTCTATGACAACGCGGTCGATCCGTTCAGGCCAGGGCGGCGATCGAACTGGCAGATCTACGACAACATCTGGGGCTTCAGCACGGTTCCGTTCGAGCCACAGAACGGTATCCTGTTCGTCAGCGACTACGCCTCCGGCCAGAAGTTCTTCAACAGCCGTTACGGAAGCGGCCGGCTAGCGAGCGTGAACCACGCTTTCTGGGGCACCGAGAGCTGGATGACGGACATCCACGTCAACCTGCACCCGACCCAGTGGCTGCCTGAGGACGGCGAGGGCGGTCGTGTTTGGAACGTGATGAACACGCTGGGCGTGAAATCGTACGGCTCCAGCGGCTCGATGATGTGGGCGACGGGCGACGGCGGTACGGACGACGGCGTTCGCGTAGGCGGCTTCCCCGCGCCAGTGACGCAGCGCTACGACATCTGGCGGATACTGTCGCGGGGCCCGGTGCCGGACTCCGTGCTCCGCCACTACCTGCCAGCCCGCGAGCAGCAGCCCGCCGACACGGCGGCTGGCGAGACGGCCCCGCGCAACGTGTTGGTCGCGAAGGCGTGTGTCATCTGGCACGCGCCGTACGCGGGCAACGTGTTCGCGGGCCCCGGCACTTTGACGGACCCCGCGACGCAAGCGCAGCTCTCCGCCTTCCTTGCTGCTGGCGGCCGGTTGGTGGTCAACGGCCAGGACATTGGATGGGCGCTGACGCTCGACGGCGCCGCGGCGAATGTGTTCTTCACGGGCGACCTGAGGGCCCAGTTCGTGGCGGACGCCTCGCACGGGATGGTCGGCCCCCTGAGCTTCGTGAACTTCATCTTCGGGCAGCTCCTGCCCGGGTTCATCGCATCGGACTCGTACAACATCCCCGCCGGCGCAGGGGGCTACAACCCGATCGTCACCGACCCGTGGCAGTCGCCGAACTTCTCGATCACCACGCACCACCAGTTCCCAGATGAGAACGTTCCTGACGAGCCTGCGGACGACTTTCCGAGCTCCGATGCGAACGCACTGGTGGGCGGCTGGCCGGGCGATGGGAACGCACGCACCTTCGGATCGCCTGGCGTTGGCTTCCCGGAGGTGGTCATCCCGACGGCGGGCGCCCAAGCCAACCTCACTTATGGCGGCATGGCCAACCCGGTCATCATGCACTACCCGGACGTCGCGACCGAGGTTCAAGCTGGCGTCCGAACGGAGCCGCTCAATGGCCAGCGGGTGGTGTTCATTCCATCCGGCTTCGAGGGGTGGAACCCACAGATATTCGACGTGCCGCCTCCCGATGAAGGTGGGCCTGAGGAGGATGCCAAGGCGCTGAAGAACCGGCGCGCGCAGATCATGCACAATATCGTGTGCTGGATGCGCACGGGGTCCGTCTTCGGCCAGGTTCGCGACGTCGAGGCCGGCAACCCGATGCCGGACGTCCTGGTTCGCATCATGGCGACCACGACGGGTGCCGCCAGTTTCACGGCTCGAACCCAGGCAGACGGCACCTATCGCGTCAATGGCCTGCGCCCGGGCACCTATCAGGTCTCGGCTGTGCGACGCGGGTTCACGATCCAGAAGCCGTCGGCTTTCACGGTGCATGGCGGAGGCGTGCCCGCCGAGCTCAGCTTCCGCATGAGCAGAGCGCCCGACGCGCAACTCTCTGGCCGAGTGACCCAGACGGATGGTACGACTCCGATTCGCGGCGCCGAGCTGACCTTGACCGACAACAGCGATCCGGCGGGCGTCTTCACCACCGTGACCGATGCCAACGGCGACTTCCGGTTCGGGAACGTCCCGGCGCAGACGACCTACACGCTCACGGCTAGGGCGATGGGCTTCGGCGCCTCGATCCCGGTCAACTACCCGGTGCCCAACCCGAACGACCCGATCGCTGGTCAGCGTGATGCGGTGGTGGTGTCCGGCAAGTCCTACCGTGGCTTCGACTTCCAGTTGCGGTCCGAGCCCGGCCAGGCGACGGGTCTGGTCGTCGTGTCCAACCCGACGAGCGATCCCAACTTCCCGGCGGACGGCACACCGATCGCCAACGCGGTTGTGACGGCGACGAGGGGCTCGGACGTTGTGACCACCACGACGGCGGGTGACGGCAGGTACACGCTGGCATCCCTCGATCCTGGTACCTGGGGTATCGTTGCCAGCGCGCCGGGCTACAGGCCGAACATCGCGGTGGACGTTCTCGTGGTGACGAACGCGACCACGACCGTGCAGACGATCGCGCTGGTTGGTCTCGAGCCGGGGTCGCTGAGTGGTCTCGTGACACGGACCAGCGATGGCGCGCCGCTGGAGGGCGCCACGGTGGAGATCCGCGACTCTCTGGGCAACCCGGTTCCCGGCATCGGTGCGATCACGACCGTTCCCGTGCAAACTGTTGGCGGCTACCGGTTCAACTACCGGTTCCCGTCGGTGCCTGCGGGCGTGTCGTACCGGGTGACCGCGACGCTCTCCGGCTTCCGGCCGGGCGTGGGCACCACGTTCCCGCAGACGCCGACCGTGAACCCGGGCGCAGAGACTCGCAACGTGAACTTCGCGCTCGACGCGATGCACACGTTCCCAGGGGCTCTCTCGATGGTGTCGGCGCCGTTCGGCTACGACCCGGGCAACCCGGCGCACTGGGCTGGCACGCTGCTCGATATCCCGGTGGCCAATCAGGTCTTCCCGACGTTCGGGTTCCTGAGGTGGGTGCCGGATAGGGGCGAGTACGACATCTTCAGCCGGGTGCAGGACAACACGGCGCGCACCTTCCAACTGGGCCGTGGGTACTTCCTGCGGTATGGCACCAACCTGCCGCTGAGCACTGGCGGCGCCACCGTCAGCGCCACGGCACCGTTCCGCATTCCGCTGCGCCCCGGGTGGAACATGATCGGCAACCCGTTCCCACTCGATAGCGCTGGCGTGGGCATCGACATCGACTGGACGAGGGTGAGCGTGCAGGAGCCCGGCGGCCCCGAGATGCCCTATGAGACAGCAGTTGCTCAGGGGAAGATCGCCTCGGCGCTGTATACGTACGCTCTGGGTTCGTACGTCCTCGACTTCCGCATCGCGACCTGGCGGGGCTACTGGGTTCGCGCCTACTCTGCTCTCGACCTGATCCTGGATCCGGTGAACGATCGTGTCCACAGGGCTGGCGACACGGACGTGAGCAGCGCAGTTCTGCAGGGCAGCTCAGGCTGGTCGCTGAACCTAAGAGCGGCATCAGGCGATCTCCGGGACAACTACAACTTCGTGGGCGTCTCGAGGAGCGCGGTGGACGGGTTCGACCGGTTCAAGGTCGAGAAGCCGCCGGTGATCGGCGATCGGTTCGTCCATATGACTATCGACAACCCCGACTGGGGCGAGCGGAGCGGCGGGTACGGCGTGGACATCCGGTCGGCCTCTCCGGGAGCAAGGACGTGGCAGTTGACGGTGCGCTGGGCCAACACGGACGCGCCCGTGACCCTCACATGGCCGAATGCAGCGGCGGTGTCTCGGAACGTACGGCTGACCGTGACCGACCTGGCTACGGGTGCGGTGCGTGACTTGCGGAGTTCCGGCAGCTACAGCTGGCAGCCGTCGGAGACCAGTGGTGCGCGGACCTTCCGCGTAGAGGCTGTTTCGGCGACCAGGGCCGACACCCTCCGTATCACGGGCGTGGTGGCGCGGCAGACGGGCCGTGCAGCGGGCGTGAACGTCAGCTACAGCCTGAGCGTTCCGGCCAATGTGGAGGTCCGTGTGTTGGGCGGCACAGGCAGGGTTGTGCGCACGGTAACCGGCAGGAGCTCGCGGGCCGCGGGTCTCTCCCAGGTGACGTGGGACGGCAGGAGTGACGGAGGCGTGCAGATGCCTGCGGGCCTCTATCAGATAGAGGTGCGGGCGCAGACGCCGGATGGCAGGCAGACGGTCCGGCAGATCGCTCCCGTCATCGTGACCAGATAGCGCCGGGAACGTCGCTCGGGGAGCCCTCGCCTGTCGATGCGCTCCCCGAGCGGCGCGCGCAGGTCGGCGAGGCTGGATAGCTCTCGTGTCACCGTCGGGGGACGTGCGCTTCTCCCAGGCGGAGTTCGCCGCCGTAGGTTGTGTCTGGACCGCACTGTTGGTTCCGCCGCGGTGCGCTGGAACGTTCTCCAGGGAGGAACTCTCAGAGTGAAACGGATCAGGAGAAGCAGGGCGGCCCGCCTTGTGAGCGTGCTGCTGACGGTCGCGATGGTTGCGCCGATGATCCGCTGCATCGCCAGCCCGGGCGCGGCGCTGGCGCAGGGCGCCGTAGGTGGCACTCAGCAGACGGCGATCAGGGTCGACTTCGAGAACCGGTCCGGCGTGCAGGGCGTTCATCTCAGCCGCCTGGTCACGGACGCGGTCGCGAACGGGTTGGAGGCCACCGGTCAGTACCTGTTTGCCTCCTCTCGCGACGTCGTGCGGGAAGCTACCGACCTGGGCTTGCGGCCACCCTATGACCGACTGGCCCTCGCGAAGATTGCGAATCGCATCGGCGCGACCACGATTGTGACCGGAGAGATCACCCGGGTGCGGGCTGTGGGCACCGGAGCGGCCCGGGTCATGCAGGCCTGGGTTCGTGTTCGCGTGCTCGAGGCGTCGTCGGGTGAGTCGCTGAACGGCGCCGCGCAGATCGGTGAGGCGCTGGCGCGGCCAGGGCAGGACGACGACTCCCTAGTGCAGGAGGCCGCACGTAACGCGGCGACGCTCTGCGTTCAGCAGATCATGCAGTCAACCCTGCCGGAGGGGATCGTCCTCAATATCGTGGCGACCAGGCCTGGCGACGTGCAGGTGCTCGTTAACCGGGGCTCGCGCGACGGCGTGCGTCAGGGCATGGAGATGATCGTCTTCCGCGCGAGGGAGCGGGTGGGCAGGCTCCGGATCACGGGCGTGATGACGACCGATTCCGAGGCAGCCGTTCTGGAGAACATTCAGGGCATCCGGCCCGAGGACCGCGTTAGGGCTATCTTCCCTGATCCGCCATTCCCGGCGGAGCCAGGCCGTCCGGTGCGGCGCCCAACCACGACAGCCATGCGGACGCTGGGCAACCTAGCGCTTGTGTTGCTTACGGGCGCTGCCATCTGGGCTGCCGTCGGCGGCGGAAGTACGTCCACCGTGACCGGCGTCATCGCGGAGGCGGACATCGAGAATCGTGGTCCGGCAGTGCGGCTGAGGTGGCGCGACAATCTATTCGCCGGCCAAACGCTCGAGTACCAGGTCTGGCGCGATCCGGATGTGGCCTTCAACCCGCTCGGCGTGCCGGTGGCTGCTGTGGGTGCGCCGGTTCGCACCTACACGGACTACCCTGCGCCGTTCACTTTCTGGGTCGGTGAGCGCGGTTTCCTGCGACCGGCCGAGGATACGGGCGACGCCGGGGCGGGCGCGGCCAGCCGTGAGACGCCTGATGACGACAACCGGACCTTCGGCTTCGCCACGGGACGCACCACGAGCTACTCCATCAACTCCGTACTTCGGAGGCCGCTGGGTCAGGCTGCTGGAGGCGGCGTGGGCGGTGGCGGTACAGCCACTTTCGCGGACATCTACTCGGGCGTGGTGACGTCCGGTCCTGTTACGCCGATGCTTCAGCCGCAGCTCGGCGCCACTCCTGCCGACGGGGCTAGCAACGTCGATATCGCGCAGTTCAACCCAACGTGGCTGAGCGTAGCCGGCGCGGACGTGTTCGTGGTGGAGGTTTCGCCCGACCGCATGTTCACGAACCGCAGCGCTATCCTGCAGATCGGTCCCGTGTTCTCCACTTCGTCCGCGGCATCCGGTGTCCCGCAGGTCCTGTCTGCTCCCGTGAACCTGGGCACGAACCCGGTGCTCCTGCGTCACCCGGCCTTCCGGGACTACATGCAGCGCGGCGGACCGAAGCCCACCCTCTTCTGGCGCGTAGGTGGGCGGAACAACGCTGATCGGCCCGGGCCAGTGCATTGGATCACGAGGAACCCCTCGGACCAGGACCGCACGTTCCGGTTCATCTACTCCGACGTTCGGAGCTTCCAGCCGGCTGACATGCCGCCCCCGCCCCCCTAGGCGGAGAACGGCGGAGCCATCCTGGCTCCCGCATCCAGGGAAGAAGACCCTTTCGGCACAAGAGAGAGGAGTCGTGGTATGAGGACAGGATGGCGAGGTCTGCTGGGCCTGGCTGCGCTGGCGGGGGTGGTCCTCGCCAGCGCCCTCCGGCCGGCGCTCGCACAGGGGGTAGTGCTCGAGCCGCGCAACTTCGTGCCGGGCGAGATCGTGGTCCGCGCCAATGTGGGCACAACTGCCGATCAGGTCCGGACGCTCGCCGACTCGGTGAACGCCGACATCAGCCGGCCACTAGGCATCTCTGGTTTTTACCTGCTGCGCTTGCGCACAGGTTCTGGCCAGCCGGCGATTGCGCCAGCGACCATTGATGCGGCGCGAAGACTGCGCGAGACGGGCAGGTTCCGTTGGGCTGCGCCGAACCACATACATCCATGGGCCGCAACGACGGCCAACGACCCCAGGTTCAACGAGCAGTGGCATCTGCCCATGATGAACGTCCCGAGGGCGTGGGACATCCAGAGGGGTTCGTCCAATGTGGTGGTCGCGGTGCTTGATTCCGGCATTCAGCCGCGGCACCCAGACTTGGAGAGTAGACTCATCGGCGGCCGGAACTTCGCCGACCCGGCGAACCCGACGGACTTCACCGACACCGTTGGCCACGGCACTCACGTCGCTGGCATCGCAGCGGCAGCCACGAACAACGGCATCGGGATCGCTGGCGTGACGTACGAGAACGTGGGCCTGTTCGCCGCGAAGATGGGGGACGCGGGCGCCAGCGCTGCTGCGGTGACCGACGCGGTCGCGTACCTGAGGGAGAACTTCGCAGAGGCTGGCCGGCGCGTCGTGATGAACTGGAGCTTCGGCACTCCCACAGCCAGCGACACACCTGACCCGGATGACCCGTTCATCGCCGCCGCCTTGGAGGGCGCAAACGCGGGGATGGTCGTGGTGATGGCCGCCGGCAACTCGTACGAGGACGGCAACCCCCCTGTTACGCCTGCGCATGCGGCACAGCTCCACGATAACATTCTGTGCGTCGCGGCCGTCGGCCCGACGAGGCAGCGGGCGCCCTATTCATCGGCGCGACGGTATACCACCATCGCGGCGCCTGGTGGCGACACGAGCCTGGGGCTGAGCGCCGGTATCCTGAGCACGCACCTGAACGACGGCTACGCCTTCCAGCAGGGCACATCGATGGCCGCGCCTGCCTGCACGGGCGTCGTGGCCTTGCTCCTGAGCGCCGATGTTCCTGCAGGCGAGGTGAAGCGGGTGCTGACGGAGTCGGCGGATCGGCTGGGCATGGCGGTGCCGAACGACGAGTACGGGTACGGCCTCATCGATGCTCATGAGGCGCTGCTGCGTGGCTCCGTCGGCGTGCTGATCCTGGAGCCGCTTGGCACGGGCGGGCGGGCCGCTCAACTGGGCATCACGGGCGTGCCTGACCCGGTGGAGACTCTTCAGCCGAACATCATCATCCGCGTCTCGCAGGTGCCGCCGGCGAACCTGACCATCCGGATCGATGATCCGCAGGCGCAGCGCCCGCCTGTCACCGACTACACTATCTTCAACATTACGAGGACAGCCACGGTCGGGCAGCAGGTCGTTCCTGTCAGCTATGACGTGCTCATCTCGCGCTACGAGTTGACGCCGGGAACGCATACGATCGACGTCACTGGCACTGTCAGCGGCCGCACGGTGTCCGACCGCCGTTTCTTCATCGTTAGGCCGCGCGAAGTGCCGGCGGGCCGATCGCTGATGGCGATCCCGTACTTTGTTGATCGCGACCCGACCGAGGTGCTCGCCGCCTACTTCGGGACGAACTACGTTCTGCACCGCTGGGTGCCGGCGGCGGGCGCCTACGCGACAGCCAGTCCGGCTGGGATCACCCCTGGGTTCATCCCACCGCTGGCCGAGCATCCGCGACCGGACGGCGCTACCGCGAGTTCGTATCCGATTGGCTTGGGCTTCTGGGCGGACAACCTCGACGCGATGCCGAAGCCGATTGTCACTCGCGGGCAACCCCAGATCGCCAGCACGTTCGTAATCCCGCTGAAGGGCAACGGAGTCGGCGCCCAAGGGGCCGTATCGTGGAACCTCATCGGGGGCCCGTTCCCGTTCGACGTACCCTTCAATGCCTGTCTCGTGCAGGTCGGTGGCAGACGGATGTCGATCTCCACTGCGGTGGCGCAGGGCCTGCTGCTGCCGAACGTGTACTCCTACGACCCCACGGCGGCGGATGCCGGCTTCTACAGCTTCCGCACTCTGCCGGATGGCGCGCTGAGGGCGTGGACCGGCCACTGGGTCGGCGTCACGTCGAGGAACGACATTGCCCTCGTGGTACCCCCGCTCCGCGCGACGCGCGCCGCATCGAATGCCCCTGTCGTCGGAACGGACGGCTGGTCGCTCCAGATCGGCGCCTCGGTTGGGCGGCTGCGCGACATGTTCAACTTCGTGGGAGTATCATCGCGGTCTGTCGATGGAGTTGACTTGGCGGACGTCCCCAAGCCGCCGGCCATGTCGCCGTACGTCGCTGTTGGCTCCGTCAACGAGGATTGGGGTGCCCGCTCAGGGATGTACGCCCGCGACATCAGGTCGATCGGTGGCCCGAGGACGTGGACCATCGCCGTTGATACCGATCAGGCGGAAAGCGATGTGACAGTGCAGTGGAGCCCCAGGGGCTCGCTGCCGCGCAACCTGAAGCTGACGATCAAGGACGAAACGACCGGTCAGGTAGTGGACATGCGCTCGCGAACGTTCACGACCTTCCGCACTGGCAGCGTGGCCGCGCCGCGGCGCTTCACCATCACGGCTCGGCCTGCTCTCGGAAGCGTGATCCGCATCACCAACGTCTCGGTCCGCACGAACTCCGGCCGCTCTGCTGGCTCTGCTGTAATCGGGTTCACGCTGTCGGGTGATGCCACGTACGAGGCGCGCGTCTTGAGCGCCTCCGGCGCCCCGGTTGGCCTGATCGCGACCCGCGCTGCAGGCGCCGGCGATGTCCGGCTCGTGTGGAACGGCAGGGATTCGGCGGGACGAAGTGTTCCCGCCGGCACCTACCTGGTGCAGATCCGAGCGATCGGGCCGGACGGCGAGGTCGTGAGGGCGGTGCAGCCGTTCGCGCTGGTCAGGTAGTCGCGCAGAGCGGTCTCCCGTCGAGCAGTGCTTGGCGGGAGGCCGCGCGGCCATGACCACTAGGACGCACGTGTCCGCAACGCCGCTGCCTGGGCGAGCGAGGAGTCGGCGGGTGACGTCGGACCCGCAGGTAGGACGGCAGGCATATCGCCTTCCGACCGTGCCCGACGGAGCCGGCTTGGGAAGTCCCCTTAACGTCTAGGCATAGGACAGGGCACCACGGAGGAATCGTTCATGGGGTGGAACCGGGTTCGCAGGATGGGGCGCTGTGGCGGAACAGCCCTTGCGATAGCCTTGGCGTTAGTCGTCGGCTCGGCGACGGCGGCGTGGTCGCAGGTGATCGTAAGCGTCTCCAACAGCCACATCACAGCATCGGTGGGCGTGTCCGGCGACGCCGAGAACGCAGACCCGGAGGTGGCCCTTGCGGGCCGCTTCGGCGTCGCGCGGCGGGGATCGCCGATCCCGCTGATGGTGATGGCTGCGTCGGCGCGCTCTCAGAGCTATGTCACGGTCCGGATCGACGGTGGACCGCCGACCCCGGGCGTGGACGCCACCGAGCAGACCGCTCCTGGGTGGGACCTGATCTTCGGCGACGTGGGTACGAACGCCCTCAATGGCGGCGAGGATGACAAGCAGGACGACCAGGGCGAATGGGTCCAGGAGCCCACAGTTGTAGGACCGAACAGGATCGTCGCGACGTGGGCAACGCTGCCAGGCGGGAATGACGACCCTCGTTACCAGATCCCGCGGATTGAGATCGCGCTCGAGATGACCCTCGTGCACGACCTGGTGCTCTACCGCTTCGATGTCACCAATCGCGACGCGATGTCCCGTACGGTCGCGCTGCGTTTCGCCCAGGCGTACGATGCCGGCAGTGGCGATGTGCCTGTGCAGGCGCCGGGGCTGCCGCTCATCACTACCGAGACCGACCTGCGCGGTGCCCAGATTCCCGCCTTTTGGCGCAAGACCTGGCGGGCCGCCGGGGCTTCCGATGCCGTGGGGGGCCTGTTGCAGGACGCGCTCCGCACTGTGCCCACCGCGGTGCCGCTGGAGCGGATGGTTTTCGCCAGGGAGGCAGAGCTCGTCCACCCGCTCTGGGATTTCGTGGCGGATCCTGCGCAAGACCTGCGCGGGCGGAATGCTGGAGCAGCCATCTACTTTGGTCGTGCCAGCGTGGCTCCGGGGCAGACCCGCCGCTACGTAACAGCGTTTGGTGTCAACCACGCCACGTACGAGATCGGCCATCAGTGGGCGGTGGGAGTGAACGGCCCGCTTGAGCTCGCCTACGATCCTGCCCAGCCGCCTGGGTCGGAGCTGACGCCCAACCCGTTCACGGTTACCGGCTTCTTCCAGAACCTGAACGTCATGGCGATGACGGATGTCAGGGCAACGCTGGCTCTCCCGGCCGGTCTGAGGCTTGCGGCCGGTGAAACGGCCACCAAGGCCCTCAGTGGAGGCATTGCCCCTGGCGATGAGGGCCTCTTCCGGTGGCAGGTGGTTGCTGCGACCGATGGTGCCACGGCGGTCTCTGGCAGGCAGACGTACACTGTGTCGTTCTCAGCCAACCCGGGCGGTCAGGGCGCCTCGGTAGGGCGCGATATCGACATCCCTGCGCTGCCTGTACAACCGTTCGGCGCCGGCCTGCAGATGATCTCCGTGCCCTACAACTTGGTCGATCCGACGCCCTCCGGTGCGCTCGGGTTGGACGACCTCACCGGCTTTCTCCTGCGATGGAACCCATCGGTCGGCATGTATGAGCGGGTGGGTCTGATCCAGCCAGGCGAGGGCTACTGGCTATCCCTGCACGCTGGCGCCCGCCTCACGGTGCGCGGCGGGACCCCCGTGTCGACAGGCATCCAGCAGTTCGAGCGGCGCCTGAGCCGCGACTGGAACCAGATCGGCAACCCCTGGCTCCTCCCGATCCGCTGGGGCGATGTGAGGGTCATCAACACGGACCGGCAGGATCCGGACTACCTGCGTCCGCTCACCGTGGCCGAGGCTGCGGCGCCGCACCGCCGGTGGATACAGCCCACGCTGTGGTGGTACGACGCGGCCACCGGCTACAACTTCGACCGCCAGTTCGAGTTCGGCACCGAGATGACCCCGTTCCGCGGGTTCTGGGTGAAGGCGCTGAAGCCCAGCATCTCGTTGCTCTTCCCGGCGCCGATGACTCGCGCCGCTGCCTCCGGCACCCGGTCCGCTGCACGACGGCCCGATGGCTGGTCGCTGCGCGTGACGGCGACGTCTGCTGGCGTGAGCGACGCACACAACTACATCGGCATGTCGCCCAACGCAAGGGACGGCGTGGATGCTCGCGACATTCTGAAGCCTCCTGCGGTCACCGGGCGTGTCAGCCTTGCGTTCGTCGGTCCGGAGGATGGCGCTGCCTACGCTCAGGATCTGCGCGCGGCGAGCCTTGCCCGGCGCGAGTGGCGGCTCAACGTGGCGTCTGCACAGCCGAACCAGGACGTGACGGTGTCCTGGCCGGGGATGGCATCCGTGCCGCGGCAGTGGGAGTTGTTCATCTCCGATCCGGCGACTGGGCAGCGGCACCGGATGCGCCAGGTGTCCTCTCTGCAGGTGCGCACGGGCACGTCCGCAACGCGGAGCCTGTCGATCGTAGCGGAGCCTCGGGGCCAGGGCGCCTTCCGGATCACCTCCGCGGTGGTCGTCTCCCGCGCGAGGGGCTCGGCCACGGTCGCGTTCACCGCATCGCAGAGCGCCGATGTGGCCGTGCGCATCCTGCGCGGAACGGGTGACGTCGTCCGTACTCTCGTCACGCGCGCAGTATCCGCCGGTGTCGAGCAGCGGATGACGTGGGACTACCGGGATGCGCAGGGCATTGCGATCCCGAGCGGGAGCTACCTCATCGAGGTGAAGGGCGTCGCCTCGGACGGTCAGACGGACCGTCGCCTCGTGCCGCATATCGTGGTCCGCTGAGGCAACCAATGCCGGATGGGCGCTTCGCCGCGCCGACGCGGGGCGAAGCGCCCTGGTGCTATCCCCACCGCAGGAGGTAGTTGAGCGACGATGGGACACTCGCCGAAGGTGCGTAGGAACCTCATACGGCTGTGCGCCGCCCTGGCGGGCGTCGTTGTGTTGGCGGCGAGCGCGGGCGTCGCCTCCGCTCAGAGGAGAGGCGACCTGGTGCTTGCACCTACGCAGCCGCTCCTCTTGTTCCCGTTCGACGTTGCGGACATCACCGCAACGAACGGGCCCGAGATCTCGCAACTACTGACCGACGTCGCCGGATCGCGCGCTCGGATTGCACGCACCTACATGGTCACGGAGTTCTACCGGACCTTCCCACCGGTGGCGCGTCTCCATTCCGAGCAGCAGTTGACCGACGCGGACGTTACTGCGCCGTTCGGTGAGGACAACCGCAAGGCGGCCAGAATCATCCGCGCGATCGAGTACGAGTTCGCACTCGTAGGGGGCATCGCTGAGTACAGCTACGACGCGGCGAACCGGCGAGTGACAATAACGGTGAGCGGCCGCTTGCTACAGGCGACAACGGACGCCGTGGGCTACAGGGTGGCTAGGAGCGCCTTGGGCACCGGGACTAGTCCAGCAGGCGGGCCAAACACCCGCGAAGAGGAACTGGCTCTCGCGGCTGCCAGGGCCGCTGGTGAGCAGTTGGTGGATCAGTTGTTGCCGCGGCCTGCGCCTGCGCCGGCGGCGGTGACACCCGTGGAGCCCGTGCAGCCGAGGCGAGGCCGACACGACTGGATCTGGGGTGCGGTGGCCGTGGGCCTTGGCTTGGGGATTGGCCTGAGCACCGCGAGATAGGGTGGCGATGTGCGCGCCGGACGTCTGGCGCGAGATGCCCGGCGGGGAGCCACTGCGCAACCGGGCAGGCGATCACGTCAGCTGTCGGGGAGGGCGCGGCGGTATGGCGCCCTCCCCGGGCGTTATGTGCGCAGGGCATGGCTCCGAAAGGGTGGAGGACACAGTGGCGGGCGCTGGTCGGGGTCGGGGATGATTGGAGTGGTGTGCGCGTGGCGGGTGCAGTTGGCCGCGGTGCCTGTACTGAGGGCTGTGCTCCTGGCGGGGGTCGCCCTCGTGCTGGGCTTGCCTGCTGATGCCCTGCCGACCATCCGGCTGACGGTCACACGGCAGGCCGTGCTCAGCGATGGCAGGGACTTCACCGAGATCGTCGCGGAGGTCCGCGACTCCGGAGGGCGCCTCGCGCCTGATGGAACCACTGTCACCCTGACGACGACCGTGGGCACTTTTGCGCAGGCGGGGCCAACGACCTCTGCACACACCCGCGCAGGAACTGCGCGCGCGCGCCTCCTCAGCCCCCGCACGGGTACCGCCAAGGTCACCGCCGTCGTCGCTGGCGGCGGATTCCAGCAGTGCGAGGTGCTCTTTACGGACGACCCAAGCCAGACGTTCGAGGGCAATGCGTACGTGGTTGTCGACGCGAACTGCACGCTCCTGTATGCGGCATCTGAGCGGATCATCGAGGCTATCGGGAAGCCCCGCCTGGAGGACGAGGAAGCGCCTCCCGGCGCACAGCTGCGGTACCGGAACATCGAGGTGCGGGCTGACCATCTGCAGGTGGACTGCAACGTGAACGTGGTGCGCGCCGTCGGCAATGTGGTGCTGCGCCGTGGGGGCAGTGTCCTACGAGGCTCGCAGCTGCACTACTCCCTCCCGAACGGCGTCGGCTACGCGATCGCCGATATTGACGGTCGCGCGCGCCCCGTGCGCATTCGCGGGGTCGACCTGCAGACCGAGGAGCTGGCCGGGGGCGCCCCGCAGGCTGCCTTTGTGCTGGAGCAGATCGGCGACGCAAGGCTGCTGGTACTGTCGCGTCAGGTGGTCTACCTCGTGGGCGAGAGACTGCAGTTCCGCAGACCGCGCTTCTACCAGGACGGCGCCCACCTCTTCTCGATGCCCTTCTTTGCCTTGGGGCTCTACTCCAACGAGCTCTTCTCCGAGCAGTTCGTGACCTTTGGAACGGAGGGCCTGGGCGTCAATGTACCGTTCTACTACGACCTGACCCCCGGGTCGACTGGCCTGCTGAGGTTGCGGCACGGGGAGAGGGTGGGACGCAGCATCCACGCGACCCGGCCAGGATGGGCGCTCGACCTGCTGAAGTCCTACAGATCCCTGGGAGTGCAGTCGCGGTACACCGGCGAGTTCGGCATCACCGGTCTGGCGCGCAACGACTGGGGGCTTCGTTGGTCGCACAGCCAGGAGTTCTCGTCGGCCACGCGCGCGTCGCTCTTTCTCGACGTGCCCCAGCATCGCGCGCTGTACCTGTCGTCCAACCTCAGCCGCGACTTTGGCGGTCTGCACGGCGGCCTGCGGCTCTCGATGAACCGGAGCCTGTCCGGCATCAGGTCGGAGGGGGCGGAGGCGGATGCCTACTTGGAGTCGATGGCTCGCCCGGTTGGGCGCACCGGCTACTTTATGGCGGTTGGCGGGACGACGAGCGTGTCTCGGCTATCTTCCGCCCACTTTCGGTCGAGCGGAACGATGCAGGGGCTGCAGATGCGGCTGTTCAGCCACCCGTTCGAGCTGGGGCGCACCACGACCGTGACCAACACGATCTCGCTCGGGCAGCAGTGGAACTCCCTTGGCCGCAGCGGCGGGTCGGCGATGTTCTCGCTCGCGGCGATGCACACGTTCGGGCGCACGGGGAATCTGCAGGCAACGTACGACTTCACGAGGTTCCCGAGGCAGCTGCCATCGGAGGGGAACCACCGGCTGGGGTTCAGCCTCTTCGCAGGCGCGGGCTCGCGGCTGTCACTGTTCGCCCACAGTAGCATCGTTCTGGACGGGGACACCAGCAGCTTAACGGCTGACCTCAACTACGGCCTCGCGCACCGATGGCGGTTCGCCATGGCGGCGAACTTCCAGCGGTTCTCCTCGGCGCAGTACACCGACTGGCTCGTCGGGATCGCGCACGACATCGGCGGGCGCGACCTCATGCTCTCATACTCCACGCTGAGCCGCCGGATCGCCTTCGACATCCAAGCCACGCGGTTCTAGGTTCACCCCAGTCGCACGGCGTGGTCAGGGAAGAAGGTGTGCGGACGCCGCGGCGGCCAGTGCAGCCAGCCCAGCGATCGCCAGGGCGACGGCTAGCGCTTCGGCGCCGCACGACGCCCCGGGGCTGCGGGCGCGGTGCCCGCGTTGGACCCGCGGCCACCGTGCCGCCGGAGGCACCAGATCGGCGCCTGTCGCGAGGTGCCGAAGGGACTGCGCGCACGCGATGCACCGCAGCGCGGAGATCGGGTTCTCTGCCTGGCAACCAAGGCAGCGCACTACGAGGCTCGACTCGACGAGGGCGCTCCCGCAGCGCGAGCAGTATGTGTCCCCAACCGGCTCCTCCGTGCGACAGCGCGAGCACCAGCGGGCACTTGATCGCTGTTGGCCGGTCTCCCAGGGCGGCGCGAAGGGCGACGAACCCGCCGGGGTGTCTGGCAAGATGGGGCTGGCGCCGGGCACCGGCGCGGCTCCGGGCTCGGCCAGCACCGCCGCCCTGCGGATCGGGTCGCCGACATCGCCGCTTGGCTCCACCTGCAGTGGGGGCGGCGCCGGTAAGCTGGCCCCCGCGTCGCTGCCGACGAGGGGACCCCTGAGGGTCGTGACCGCCGTGGCCGGAGCGGACCGGCCAGGCTGCAGTTCAGCAGTCGTTGAGTGTTGGCCGAGGTCCGATGCGTCGCGCACCAGGGAGACCGACCCTGTCTCCAGATCGTAGAACGCGCCCACCACGCTCAAGCGGCGCTCCAAGCGGCGCTCCCTGCAGCGTGGTGCAATCACGGGCTCCATGGCGCGCAGCGCGTTCACAATGCGCTGCACGCGCGCGCGGGCCGCGCTGTCCACGATGTCGCCGGACGGGTCCTGTGGGGCGGCGAGCGCCGGCTCGATGGAACCCTCGATGTCAGTCAGGCAGACGTGTGCCGTGTCCTGTTCCGCGCCTGCTCGCACCGCGCTGCACGACGAGTGCCCCAGGACCAGGACGAGGGGCACATCCCACATCTCGATCGCGAGCTTGATGGAGTTTTCGTTGCGTCGGCCGATCGCCTCTCCGGCGGACCGCACCACGAAGAGGTCGCCGATACCATGGTCGAAGATGATCTCCGGTGGCACCCTGGAGTCGGAGCAGCCCACTACCACGGCGATGGGTCGCTGGCCAACGAGCACCTCGCGTCGGCGTCGCACGTCCTGTCTGGGATGCTCGGGCCGCCCTGCAGCGAATCGCTCGTTACCCTCGAGAAGCGCCCGGAGCGCGCGCTCCGTGGGGCCGTCAGCATGCGTCGGGGCAGGCGCGACGCTCTGAGTGGGTGGCGGCTGTGACACCGGGACAGTCCGCGAAGGTGGCGTGTATGAGTGTGGCGTCGCGCGATCATCGGTGGTGCGTTCCGATGGCGTGTCCTGCGACGTCGATGCAGCGCCCGTGACGTCCCGCGACCCGCCAAGCGCCGCGAGATCGGCGGCATCAAGCCACAATCCGCCGCACGCAGCGCACGACTGGCCCGTCGAGGGCCCACCGCGAGGCGAGAGGTCGCACAAGACGCAACGGGGACATGCTGGCCGGCCCGGTCCGGCCGGAGCCGCCGCCATGGCGGGCCCGGCCAGGGCTGCGAGAAGCAGAGCGACGGAGGTCGGATCGGTGGCTCGTGACTCCACCCACGCGCCACCGCATCCGCGGCACCTCAAGATCTGCGTCTCGTGGCCCGCGACCGGGTCGAGCAGCAGGTGGCAGCGAGGGCAGGCGATCATGGTAGTGCCTCCCTAACCCCTGTTCGTCCAAGGGCGACGCATGCTGCAGCGGGTCGACCCGCGGAGCGCGCGATCCGACCGCTAGGACCTGGCCGCCAGAACCTCCCGTTCGTAGCGGCGCACATCGTCGAGCCATGAAGCACCCACCGGCACCGACATGCGCTCGCAGTACTCATCCCACACGGCGCCCCACGGTAGCGACTTGGCTTCCTCCAACAGAGCGAGCCGCGCCGTCAGGTCGCCATCGCGCTCTGCCTGCTGCAGCAGCCCCGCCGGCTCGACCATGGCGAGCAGGAGCGCCTTCAGCATGCATCGCGTCCCGATCGCCCATGCGGCGACCCGGTTGATGCTGGCGTCGAAGTAGTCCAGGCCGACGTGCGTCCTGCCCAGGAGGTCGCCCCGCACCAGCTCCTCCGCGATCGCCCTGAGCTCGTCCGAGAGAATGACCACGTGGTCGCTGTCCCAGCGAACCCCCCGGCTCACGTGGAGCAGCAGCTCCGGCACGTACATCAGGATCGAGCAGAGCTTGTCGGCAATGGTCTCGGTGGGGTGGAAGTGGCCGCTGTCGAGACACAGGAGCTTCTGGTTGGCGACCGCGTAGCCCATGTAGAACTCATGCGAGCCAACGACGTAGCTCTCCGAACCGATGCCAAAGAGCTTGCACTCGACGGCGTCGAGGTTGTGGCACGGGTCGAGCGGCTCCGCGAAGGTCTCGTCGAGTGACTGCCGCAGCCTCTCGCGGGGCCCTCTGCGGTCGACTGGGATGTCCTTGTAGCCATCCGGTATCCACACGTTGGTGACGCACGGCGTGCCCAGTCGCGCGCCCATCGCCGCGCCGATCCTTCGGCACGCGATCCCGTGCCTCACCCAGAAGGCACGGATGCCCTCGTCGGCGTGTGACAGCGTCAGGCCTGACTCTGCCAGTGGGTGCGAGAAGTAGCTCGGGTTGAAGTCGAGGCCCATCCCGCATCCCGCCGCCCAGTCCATCCACCCGGCGAAGTGCTCCGGGCCAAGGTCATCGCGCTCCACCCTGCGCCCGCCGGTCTCCGCGTAGATGGCGTGAAGGTTCAGGCGATGCTTGCCCGGGATCAGGCGGCACGCCGCGTCCAGGTCGGAGCGCAGCTCCTCGGCGGTTCGCGCCTTGCCGGGATAGTTGCCTGTCGCCTGGATACCCCCTCCGGTGAGGCCTTCGGCGGTCTCGAAGCCGCTCACGTCGTCGCCCTGCCAGCAGTGCAGCGATATTGACACTCCGGACAGGGTCTCAAGCGCCCGGTCCGTGTCGACGCCAAGGGAGGCGTAACGCTCCCGCGCCAGCATGTATGCCTGAGCCATGCTTCGTCGTTCTCCGTACGTCGTGGTGTGGTGTGGTTCACCGCCCCGGAGTGCATCTCCTACCACACGCAGCCCGGCGGTCAGCCCTGCTTGCAGAGGGCCTGGGAGCGTTACTGACAGTGGCGCCATGTGGAATATGGAACACAACAGGCCGTAACTTCTGCCGGGGTGCGTGCGTCGGTATATGTGAAGCCAGGAGCGAAGGGGGGTGCTGAAGGATGTACGCGTTCGAGCGCACGATCGTGGTGTCGGTTGCGTTCGGCCAGATGGCGAGGCCCGTGCAGGTCGAGATTCCGTGGAACGTCCTGCGGTACCTGGACATGAACGCCGAGCGCCGGGTCTGCTCCGACGGATCGGTCGTCTACCGGCTGCCCTCGAGGCGGAGTGTGCCCGATCAGATGGAGGCATCCCTCGCGAGCCGGGCCATGATCCCGGCCTGAGGGCCGGTCCCCCGCACATCGACACAGGAGCGCCAGGCACACGTGCCTGGCGCTCTCTCGTGGTTGCCGAGATCGTGCCGACAGCGGCGTCCTTTGGGTTGGTGTACTGGATGGCGCGCCGCCACGTTCTCTGGCGCTGGACTCCCAACTGACGCCGCGCCCCTCCGTCTACCACCGACGCAAGGCATGCCGCGCCCTGGCCGCGTCCAGTTGGCGGGCCATCGCGCCGATAATGGCCGTGGTTAGCAGGAAGCCTGCGTCGGACGACACGAGGTCGCCTGAGGGCATCCGCGCGACCGCCACAGCGAGGAGGCCGAGCATGGACGATCGCGACCGCTTCGCGGAGCACGCCGGGGTCTGTGGGTCTGCTGACCTCGCGCTCGATCCGCGCCCTTCCGCCCTCACCATCTCCATGGCGCCTCTCGACGAGGACGCCGGACGCGCTCTCTGTACGGCGCTGCTCCGCGAGGGACTGGAGTACCGGGCGGCAGGGCCCTTCGTGCATGTGGCGACGGATGCCCGTGAGGCGCCTGCGCTGGCGTCACGCTTGGCGAACCGGCTGCCTCGCGGGCTGCAGTCGCGCGTGAAGGCAGTGCTCACGAATGGCCCCTCGGGTGCGGCCGCTGCCCTGGAGGCGGAGGCGTTGCCGAGCTTCCTCGACGCCGTCGACGTGGCCTGGCTCGTCGAGGCGTTGCGGAGCGACTGGCTCTTCAGCGTGTTCCAGCCCATTATGTGCGCCTCGGACGGCTCCGCCCATGCCTTCGAGGCGTTTGTGCGCGCCCACAACCCCGTGCAGAACTCCGCAGTCGGGGCCGGGCAGCTCATCTACGCCAGTCAGCGTCTGAACCTGGAGCGTGAGTTCGACCTACAGGCCCGGGCGGCAGCGATCCGAGACGGGGCTCGTCTGGGCCTCTTCAGCCACCGCGTTTTCGTGAACTTCCATCCCGAGGCCATCTACGACCCAGAGGTGTGCCTGCGACGGACCGTGGCGACGGCGGCGGAGAACGGCGTGACAATGGACAGACTGGTCTTCGAGGTCGTCGAGTCGGAGCAGCTTGTCCGATCCGACCACCTGCGCACGGTTCTCGACTTCGTCCGCGCGCACGGCGCCATGGTCGCGCTGGACGACATCGGCGACGGCTACTCCTCCCTGGAGCTCGTCGCCGACCTGGCGCCCGACTACGTGAAGATCGATGGCGCCCTCATCGCGAGCTCTGTGACCTCTCCTTCGTCGCGGCGGACGCTCGATGCAGTCGTGGCTCTCGCCGCTCAGCTCGGCATGCGCGTCATCGCCACCGGCGTCGAGCAGCTCGACCAGATGGGCGTGGCGATCGATTGCGGTGTCGACTATCTCCAGGGCTGCCTGTTTGCACTGCCGGGCAACCCACCGGCCGTGGTCGATCCGCGGTCGTACCCGGCCTGGCGCAGGGCAGCCTAAGCGGAGCCGGGGGGCAGGCAGTCTGTGGAGCGGGTCCATCGGCTGTGACTCCCGAAACCCGCACGAAACCCGTCATGGAGGCGGCTGAAAGGGCGGAACAAACCTCTGGGAGCCTGTGAGTGGCAAGCCCGGAGGCGCGCCCGTCATGCTGTCTCGAATCTCGGTCGGGGTCGCGGTCGGCCTCGCAACGCTGGCTGCCGCCGCAGCAGGGCAGCTCTTCGGCGGTGATGGTACCGGCCGCGCGCACGGCATGCAGCCCATCATCAGCGGGTGCCTCTATGGGGCTCTTGGCGCCGTGGCGGCGCTTGCCGTTCTGCGACTGCGCGATGTGCTCGATGCCCGCACACGCTCGCTGACCCTGCGGCTGGCCTCGGAGCAGGTTGCCAGTCGTGCGCTGTGCGTCTCCGTCATCGAGTCCCTCGCGTTCGCGCTGGAGGCGCGCGACCCGTACCATCTCGGGCACCTCGCGCAGACGGAACGCCTCGCAGTAGCCACCGCGGAGGCGATGGAGCTGGAGAGAGACGAGGTCGACGGTTTGCGCGTCGCCACGCTGCTCCACGAAGTCGGGCGGCTGGGCGTTCCCGACATCATCATCGCGAAGACAGGCGCCCTCACGGACCTGGAGAGCGAGCGCATCCGGATGTATCCCGTCCTCGGGGCAAGGATCCTCTCCGCGATCCCCTTTCCCTGGCCTGTCGTGCCGATCGTGCTGCACCATCGGGAGCACGTTGACGGTAGCGGCTACCCCCACGGTCTGCGGGGCGAGGAGATCCCGCTGGGCGCGCGGATCCTTGCAGTCGCCGACATCTATTCCACGCTGGTGAACGACCGCTCCTATCGCATGGGCCACTCCCACGAGGAGGCGATGCGGCTGCTGAGGTCAATGGCGGGCACCAAGCTCGACCCCACGGTTCTGAGTGCGTTCGAGGGTGTGGTCGACCGCGTTCGCGTGGGCCAGCCTAACTCCTCTCCCATGCGGCAGGACTCGGCGCCGTACGCGATCGCGCGCGCCCACATGGAGATGCACATGCTCTACGAGCTCGCCTGCGAGGTGGGGGAGTCGATCGAGGTGCATCCGACTATCGACAGGGTTGCCACGCGCATTCACGGGGCCGTGAACCCTTCGAGCACTGTGGTGTTCCTGCTCGATGAGGCTGGGGAGTACCTCCGTGCGGCCGCATCCTACGGCGTGAACAGCCCGCACTTCCGGGACAGCCTGGCGCGCCACGGAACGTACCTGACTGGCCGCGTCGCGTCGCGCAGCACACCGGTTCGCGCCAGCTACATGCCGGACGACGTGCTGCTGACGCACAGCGACGACCCGTTCATACCTCTGCGCTCCGCGCTCATCGTGCCGCTGCAGACGGGGTCATCTACCATCGGCACCATCAACCTCTACCATACCGAGCCTGATGCGTTCACCGAAGACGATGTGCGGATGCTGACGTTCGTGGCCAGCCTGGCAGGCCGTGCGCTTAAGAACGCCCGTCGCTTCGAGGAGACCGTGAAGGATGCCTACACGGATCCGGTGACGGGCCTGGCCAACGGGCGCTACCTGCGTCAGTTCATGGCGCAGGAGCTGAACAGGGCCCGAAAGAACAGCCGGTCCCTCTCATTGCTTGGGCTCGACCTGGATCGCTTCAAGCAGGTAAACGACACGTTCGGACACGCCGAGGGCGACAATGTGCTGCGCGACATCGGCGCGGTGCTCAAGACGCACGTCCGCAACTACGACCTGGTCTCCAGGCATGCGGGCGACGAGTTCACGGTCGTTCTCCCAGAGTGCGACCGCGAGCAGGCCGAGTTCGTGGCCACCAAGGTCCGGATCGCGGTGGACCGGTACACGGAGGGTCGCCGCGCGCAGGACGAGCGGTTTCCGCTGCTGGGAGTCTCGGTGGGTGTGTCCACCTTCCCGGCGGACGGCGACGCCATCGAGCCCTTGTGCTCGACGGCCGATGCCGCTATGTACCGGGACAAGCGCGCGCGTCGCCGCGCTGCATGAGCCCTCAGACCCGCGCTACGCCTGGCTGACGCGGTTCCGGACGTACTCGTAGAACCGACGGCTAGATACCCTCTCGTGCCCAACAAGGACGGGAGGCGCCTGCATGCCCTGCACCTCGAGAAGGTGGGCCTCGATGGCGCAGAGATCCGTGTGCCGATCAACTGCGAGGAGGTGCCTGAGCGAGCTGTCCGGCACATTGATCGGTGCGTCAGGGTCGGATGCTGCGAGCCACGCCAGGCGTACGGCATCATCCCGCGTCAGGTGAAGTGAGGCCAGCTCCCGCTCAACGCGCAGCGCCAGCGCCAGGTCCTGGTCGTGGTAGGCGGGCACGTACTTCTCGATCGTGTCGATGGCGTCGGCAAGGAACACGCCCACGGCCACGCCGAGGCCCCAGAGGAGCCCGGCGACGACGATCGCCGCATCGTCCGACGCGCCGCAACCCCTGCGATGCCGGATGTACTGGTACATGCCGCGCGGCTCATCGAGCGAGCCGGGTTCTACGATGAGGCGTTCATCGCGGAGCCAGTCTATCTGTGTCTCCCACTCGCCGCGTGCGAGGTCCTCGCCGCTGACATGCATCTCCTCCATGCGGTCGCGGTCTACGAGGTAGCTCCGGCCGCCGCCCAGGCGAACCCCGTGTCGCTCTTCAGCCTCGCGGCGCACATCGATGTCGTCTCGGAGACCACCGACGAAGATGCCGGCAAGGACCTCTGCCGGATCGACGCGCATGTGGCGAAACGGTGAGAAGGTGAGGCACGGGGTACCCTCCTCGTCGACAGCGGTCGCTGGGGCGCTGCCCGCAAGCGCCCGACCAACGTACTCGGCGATCCCATCGATCAGGCCCTGGCGCTCCTGGCGCACCTCCGCCGTGCCCAACCGTAGCGCCCGGACGATGTCGTCCATAGAGGTGTTGGGGTAACGCTCGCCACGGAACACACCATGGCCCTCGTGCACGTGCCCGAGCACCGACTGCAGGAGGATCAGTTGCTCGACGGACCACGCCGCGCGCAGCGTGTGGAGCGAGTCCAAGCGCTGGAAGTCCTTACGGATGGTATCGGCCGGGGCCACGCGATGATAGGTGCGTTTCATGGTGAACTCCTGATGATCTCTCAACTCCTCACATTCGGCGACGCCTCCCGCGGTTCCTGCAGCGGTCGGACGCTCGCCGTCGCCCGCGCTCGTGTCGTTGCCCGGCATCTGTGGATGTGGTAAGATGGGGCGCCTCGCGCACCCGGACAGAGGAGTTCGGCATGCACACCGTGACGCTCAGGCCCGCTGACGGCATCGGTCCCGAGGTGGCCCACGCAGCCTTGGCGGCCATGGCTCCGCCGGGCGATTGGACCGACTGCGATATGACGGTCACCTGCGTCGACGTCGCCTCCCGGTGCTGCGCCCCTGTTCATGTCTCGGTGATCGCCTCGGTCGTGCGTCACGTACTGGCCCATAGCGGGTCAGTCGCCACGCCGAGCGTCTCTGGGTCCCACAGCGCGATGGCGGCTCACGCCAGGACGCCTTGGCTCGACGCCAGCGTACGCTCTGCCGCCACACTTCCCAGCGCCCCCTCGCGCCGCAACGTCATTGGCCCCGCCGCCAGCAGTGAGACCTCGGAGGACCTGTGCTCGGGGCGCGAACACACCGTGGCGGCCGGCGCCGCCGAGAGCGCAGAGCGGCACCCGGACAGAGCGAGCCCACGCACTGGCGCCCTGGCATCGGGCGGGAAACGCTCTCTCTGACCGCTTCGCGGAAGACCGCTCCGTCACGCCGTTCGTATCACACAGCAGGAGAGGGGAGCCATGGCTCGGAAAGCGCGGAAGCCTGATCGTGTCCGGGTGGCGATCGTTGGCGTTGGCATCGGTAGCACTCATGCGCGCGGCTATGCTCGGTGCGGGCGTGCCGAGATCGTCGCCCTGTGCGATCTCGATACCAACCGCGCACAGCGGCTGGCGGCGCAGTTCGGCGTGAAGCGCATCTACAGCGACTACCAGATCATGCTCGCCGAGGAGAAGCTCGACGCCGTCTCGGTATGCACCCCGAACGCGCTGCACGAGCCGGTGGCCGTCGCAGCGCTGGAGGCCGGCTGCCACGTGCTCTGTGAGAAGCCCCTCGCGACGAACGGCGAGAGCGCCCGGCGGATCCTGGAGGCGGTGCGGCGTGCGCGCAGGTGCTTCATGCTCGGGATGAACAACCGCTTCCGAGGTGACACGCAGGTGTTGAAGGCGTATGTCGACAGCGGCGACCTCGGGAGCATCTACTACGCCCGGTGCGGGTGGGTTCGACGAAAGGGCATACCGGGCATGGGGGGCTGGTTCACCCGCAAGGAGGTGGCGGGCGGCGGGCCTCTCATAGACATTGGGGTCCACGCCTTCGACCTGACGTGGTACCTGATGGGCAATCCGAAGCCGGTGGCTGCCTTCGGCGCTACCTATGCGCAGTTCGGCCCGCGGGGCTTCGGCGGGGGCGGGTGGGGCACGGCGGTGGCGGGCGGCTCCTTCGATGTCGAGGACCTGGCGGCCGCGCAGGTGCGGTTCGGGAACGGCGCCACGCTCTGCCTCGAGGCGTCCTGGGCGCAGCACTGCCAGGGCGAGCGGCTCTACAGCGAGGTCTACGGCGATGCGGGCGGCGCCACGCTGGAGCCTCTGAGGGTGTTCGCTGACCATCGAGGGCGTCCTGTAGATATCGCGCCGCATGTGCCTCAGGTCGACGGCCATGAGGCAGAGGTCGCCCATTTTGTGGACTGTGTGCTGACTGACCGCCAGCCCTCGTCTACTATCGAGCAGGGCTGGGAGGTGATGAAGGTGCTGGACGCGATCTACGAGTCCTCGCGGACCGGCGCCTCCGTGGCGATTGGCTAGCTAGAGCGGCTATGCGCCTCTCGGGGCGCGCTCATGCGTCGGGCCCGACGGGCCCGAGAAGGAGATGCTCGGATGGCACGACCCGTAACGCTTTTCACCGGCCAGTGGGCTGACCTGCCGCTGGACACTCTGGCGGCGAAGGCGAAGTCGTGGGGCTACGACGGGTTGGAGCTGGCGTGCTGGGGCGATCACTTTGACGTTTCGGCGGCGACCGGTCCGGACGCCGCTGCCTACTGCCGGTCGCGGCACGAGGTCCTGGCGCGGCACGGGCTGAAGGTGTGGGCGATCAGCAACCATCTGGTGGGCCAGGCGGTACTGGACGTGATCGATGAGCGGCACAAGGCGATCGTGCCTCCTCACGTGTGGGGTGACGGTGTACCTGCCGGTGTGAACGCTCGCGCGGCGGAGGAGATGAAGCGCACGGCTCAGGCGGCGAAGAACCTCGGCGTGAAGATCGTGAACGGGTTCACGGGCTCCTCGATCTGGCCGTTGCTCTACTCATTCCCTCCGGTTCTACCGGGCCAGCTCGAGGCGGGTTGGACGCTGCTGAAGGAGCGCTGGACGCCCATCCTGGACGTGTTCGCGGAGTGCGATGTGTCGTTCGGGCTGGAGGTGCATCCGACGGAGATCGCGTTCGACATCGTGACGGCGGCGAAGGCGGTGGAGTCACTGGACGGGCATCCGCGCTTCGGGTTCAACTACGACCCGAGCCACCTTGGGTACCAGGGCGTGGACTACGTGCGGTTTCTGCACGAGTTCGCGGACCGGATCGTGCACGTGCACATGAAGGACGTGGCGTGGTCTCCGGTCCCGAAGCGGAGCGGCGTGTTCGGCGGCCACCTGCCGTTTGGCGACCCGGAGCGGTACTGGGACTTCCGTTCGCTGGGCCACGGCTCGGTGAGCTTCGAGGAGATCGTTCGTGCGCTGAACCATATCGACTACCAGGGCCCGCTCTCCGTAGAGTGGGAGGACAGTGGTATGGACCGCGAGCACGGCGCCGCGGAGGCGGCTGCGTTCGTGAAGAAGGCGGACTTCAAGCCCTCCGCCGTGGCGTTCGACGCCGCGTTCGATAAGTAGACCCGGTAGGCCAGAAGGCCGACCGATGCTGCTACTGCCCGCCCTGCCTCCGGTGCGCCTCGGCCCGGAGGCAGGGCGAGCGAACGCTCACGGGACCGGCACTAGCCGGATCGCTCTGAGATTCACGGGTTGCCAGCCGGCTGCGACCGGGCGCACCTCGACACTGACGGTGCCGGCAGTCAGGTCCACCTCGCCGGCCAGCACGGTCTCGAAGCGGCCGTAGTCACCGGTACTGGGCGATGTCGCGCGCACGCGCCGACCACCGAACGAGATGTCCAGCAGGCTCCCTCCGGGCCCGGCGAGCACCGCTTCGACCCGGTAGCGACCCGCCCGACGGACAACGAGACGCCAGGAGACCCAGTCCGCCGGGTCAAGCCAGAACCCGATGCTGTCCCGCTGTGCGCCGGACTCGTATTGCGCCTGCGTGCCGTGCACCTCAGCATCGACGGCCCTCAACTCGGTCGGGCCCTCGGCGGCCTGCTGCGCTGCTGGCTGCTCCACGTGGAGCATGCCCCTCCACTCCACCACGACCGTGCTGGAGACAGGATCCGGCGCCGTGGCGGGCAGCGTGAGCTCCAGGCCCTGCTCCGTCTGCCTGGTCCGCACCCGAGCGCGAGTCGCCAGCACTCGCGCCGATGTCACCTCGCAGCGAAGGCCTGGCACCAGGAGCCTGCCGTCGGCCGGCCAGTCCCAGACGTGGAAGAACAGCGTGCCGCCGCGCGCCGTTCGCCGCTGGGTGCAGCGCCCCCACGCAAGCCGCCGGAACGGGCCGGCCGACGTGGCGTAGATGGCCGATCCGTTCGTTCTCATCCAGGCGCCGACGGTGCGCAACCGGTCCACGGATGGCTGGGGGATCAGGCCCTCGCTCGTGGGGCCCACGTTCAACAGGAAGTTACCGCCCTTCGAGGCGATGTCGATCAGCGTGCGGATCAGCGTCTCGGTGGACTTCCAGTTGTGGTCATCGCTCTTGTAGCCCCACGTGTCGTTCATCGTCATGCAGGTTTCCCAGTCACGCCCCGGGTACCCGGTGGCTGGCACGTACTGCTCGGGCGTCTGGAAGTCGCCGCTGTAGCCGCCTCCCAGGCGGTTGTTGTGCACAATGCCGGGCTGCAGACGCAGCAGTGGCAGCAGAAGGTCGGCCCTCTCCTTCGTCATGTCGACAGGCGTGTCCCACCAGAGCACCGCGATCCTACCGTAGCTTGTGAGGAGCTCACGCACCTGAGGCGCCGCAACGCGCCGGATGTACTCCGTCATGTCGCCGTGCTGAGCAGGGTCCCAGTGGCCGCCGGCCGCGGCGCCGCCCGGATGGTTCCAGTCCTGCGCCTGCGAGTAGTAGAACCCGAGCCGGATTCCGTGGCGCCTGCACGCAGCGGCGAGCTCCTCTAGGGGATCCCTGCCGAAGGGGGTGGCGTCCGCGATGTCCCAGCGGGACGCCTCGGACGGGAACAAGGCGAACCCGTCGTGGTGCTTGGCCGTGATCACGATGTACCGCATGCCGGCGGCCTTCGCCAGGCGAACCCACGCGTCCGCGTCGAACCGCACCGGGTTGAAGCGCTTCGCGTACTGCTGATACTCCGCGCAGGGGATGCGCGCGTGGTGCATGATCCACTCGCCGATTCCGCCTATCCGGCGGCCCTGGTGCGTGCCTGCCGGGACGGAGTAGACCCCCCAGTGGATGAACATGCCGAACCGGGCCTCGCGCCACCATCGCATCCGGAGGTCGCGCTGCTCCTTGGTCTCCGACGCGTAAGGGTCCACCGAGGGTGCGCTCTGAGCTCGCGCCTGCGCAACGGGGGCAACGAGAAGTGCGAGTACGGCGAGCATCACGGCGCTGGTTCGAGGCATCCTTCGGTCCTCCCGGAAAGGTTGTAGTCCGCGTCGGTCCGCGGTCGTCCATGGGCGGATTTGCTACGGCAGGAAGGGCCTTCCGTGCGCCCGGCGGATCCGCGAACGCACACCTTCACTGCGCCGCGTAGGCCGCCTCGATCGCCGCGTGCGGGTCGAACAGGCTTTCGATCGGTCCCAGGTTACGCTCAAGCCGGCCGGCTGCGCGGATCGTGGCGGGCTCGGCCCCATCGGCCAGGGCCTGCAGCAGTTCCACCATGGTGAGGTAGTTGCGGAGTGGCACGTCCGGCGGCACGCCGTGGTCCACGGTCGGGATGTACGTCGGATATTCGCGAGCGATCGACCAGCAGCGGAGCGCCTCGGTCCGCACCTCTTCCGCCGTTCCGCGCAGCTCGCGCTTGTCGATCCCGCCCATCACGAACAGGCCGCGGTGGGCTCGGAGGTAGGCTTCCGTGTCGTTGTTGGCCGCGATCTCCATGGGCGTGATGCCGTCGATGCACTCCGGATAGAAGACCGAGAGCACCTCAGCGCAGTGCCCGTCAGTGTCCATGCAGAGGCAGCCGACCCGATTGTCTCGCATGAAACCGCGCAGCCGCCGATAGCCTGGCAGCATGTACCTGTGCATCATGGCCGGCGAGATCATGGCCGCGTGTCGGTAGGCCATGTCTTCGTTCAGGATCACCAGGTCGACCTGAATGTGGCGGAGAGGCTCCTCGAGCAGTCCGATCAGGAAGTCGGTCCAGTGCTCCATAATCGCCTCGACCAGCGGCGGGTCGTCGGCGCATAGGGTGCAGAGGCCCTCGAATCCGGCCAAGTCGCGTGCCGTCCAGAACAAGCCTGGCACGGTGACGCAGACGGGCGTCTCGCCGTCGTTGCAGCGTGCAACGCGGTCGCGCCAGCACTCTGCCGCCTGGTGGACTCGGTACCCATCGGGGTTCAGGCTTCGCGCCTGGTTGTCGTCAGGCTGGGGCGTCAGGCGCTCCGGCGACCGGTGATCGAAGCGGTGGCGCATGGCCTCGAAGTCGGCGCGCGTCTTCACGGGGAACTCGAGGTACCGACGCGTGGCGAAGCCTGCCGTCGCCTGCCGTACCGCATCGAGTCTCTTCACGTCCCAGTGATCGACCCAGATGCGGAAGTTGTCGCGCTCCTCGATCGTTCGTTCCTCGAAACGAGGGATCGGTCCGCAGTCGATCTTCCCGATGCCGGCGAACCCTTCGGCGCCGATCCACTGCCCGAAGCGTCGCTCGAGGTCTTCCGAGAGCCCCTGGCGTCTCCATGCCGCCATGGTGCTGGCGCGCGGGCCGCCATAGAAGCGGGGCAACCGGTCCACGGGCTCACCGCGAACGACACGCGCGAACCGTTCCCTCTGGTTCAAGGTGG
>DATIKM010000129.1:0-12406 GCA_035477595.1 Chthonomonadales bacterium | reverse complement strand
TGCTCCTCGGTAAGCAGCACCGCGTCCGATGCCTTCAGGCGAGGCAGCAGGACCGTGAGCTTCGCCGCCGCGATCTCCCGAAGCTGCTTGTCGTCGTACTCGAGCGCCTCCAGCAGGAAACCGGTGGAGCGGATGTCGTCGAACTCGGCAAGCTTGCGGGCGGCGTTCTTCTGCACGGTGCTCACCGCCGCCCAGCCGCAAATCGCCGTGAACATCCCGCCAAACACGCCGACGTTGTGGCCCGACCCGGTAGCCGCTGGAACGACCATCAGGACCACGAGCGCGGCGAGAGCAACCCATATCAGCTTGCGCCTGCGCCTGCGCTGCTCTCCTTCATCTCGGAGCACCGCCATCAGCGCATCGGGCGCGAATGCGCCAAGGCTGCCGATCACGGCCTCCGCCTGGGCGCGCTGAGTCTCCTTCCGGCTGCCGAGCTTCTCGAGGACGTCCTTGGTGAGGGCCTGCTCGGGACCCTCTGCGTGTGTGAGCTTGTTCATGTCGCACCACAGACGGAACGAGTGACGAGGGCGTTTCGCAACCGGCCCGCAACGCCGGCCACGCGGGCGTCGCCGGAGCGGGAGGTGTGGTGGACTGAGGAGGGGCAGTTCGGTGCGCAGCGCCTCATGTGTCGGAGGCAGAGGGCCTCAGCAGCCGTTCCTCGGCACGGTCCGCCGCTGCGCCGGATGCGGGCCGCAGGAGCGTCGTCGCGTTCCTCCACCGCTCGGCGGACTGCTCCACAGCGGGGAGGGCCTCACGCGCTGCTGCGCGTACGCGAGCCGCCACCTCGCCGTTGCCAGGCCTATTGGCCAGAGCCCGAACGGCCGGCACGGAACGCTCGTCCCCCACCTGCTCAAGCGCCTTCAGCATCGCCAGCAGCAGCGGAGCCTCGCGGTCGATCCGGACCTTCCCGGTCTGGCGGTTCAGACACGCGCGCTGCTCCTCGGTAAGCAGCACCGCGTCCGATGCTTTGAGGCGAGGCAGCAGGACCGTGAGCTTCGCCGCCGCGATCTCCCGAAGCTGCCCGTCGTCGTACTCGAGCGCCTCCAGCAGGAAACCGGTGGAGCGGATGTCGTCGAACTCGGCAAGCTTGCGGGCGGCGTTCTTCTGCACGGCGCTCACCGCCGCCCACGCGCACATCGCCGAAAACATCCCTCCAAACACGCCGATGTTGTGGGCCATCCCGACAGACGCCAGAACGACCATCAGGACCACGAACGCGGCGAGAGCAACCCATACCCACTTGCGCCGGCGCCTGCGCTGCTCTCCTTCCTTTCGGAGCACCGCCATCAGCGCATCGGGCGCGAATGCGCCGAGGCCGCCGACCACGGCCTCCGCCTGGGCGCGCTGCGTCTCCTTCCGGCTGCCGAGCTTCTCGAGTACGTCGTTGGTGAGGGCCTGCTGGGGACCCTCTGCGTGTGTGAGCTTGTTCATGTCGCACCACAGACCGAACGAGTGACGAGGGCGTCTCGCGACCAGCCCGCAACGCCGGTCACGCGGGCGTCGCCGGAGCGGGAGTAGACAGGGCAGACTCGACGAGCGCTGTCAGCCGGCCCACAATCTCCGCGACCAGCCGCCGCCCTGTCTCGACCGAGGCGTGGACGCGCGGGTCCTGCCCCCAGATCGCGTAGAGCGCCCTAGCCGGCTCGAAGGGCCCGTGGTCGCCGCGCGGCGATTCCGGCAGGGCATGCCGGGCAGCGTCGCGACCGTCGGTGAGGCGGTCCATCCGAACCCAGCGGCGGTTGAGGGCAAGGGCGATGCTCGTCTCGTACTTCGCGGCGTGGTCGCCGCCGAAGGTGTCGCCGGGGAGAGGCGTGGTGATCTCCGGCTCCGTGAGACCGAAGAAGCGAGTGGACGGGTTGGCCTGTTGCGCCCCGGCGGCGAGGTGCTTCACCATCTGCACCTGCTCTCCGGGATAGTGACCCGACAGCATCACCACGACGCGGAAGCCGCACTTCGCCAGGTGCGACAGGGTGTCGGCGAGGATCGGCCTCAGGTGGGCCTCGGGCTGGATGATGGTCCACCGAAACCCGACGTGGCCGCCGCCCGTCCCGTAGAAGAAGCAGGGGAGCACCACCCCGCCGGTGCGGCGCGCGGCGCGCAGGCAGAGCGCGTGCGCCTTGATGCCATCGAAGCAGACGGGCAGGTGGTAGCCGTGGTGTTCGAAGGTACCGAGCGGCACGTAGGCCACCGGCGCCTCATCCAGCACGCGCACCAAGTCGTCCGGCCCCATCTCCTCCATGCGTCCGTAGGGCCTGCCCATGGCGTTCCCCCTTGTCAGTCCCGACCGCACACGATTCGCGTTCGGCAGCGCGCCATCCTCCGCCCACCGACGTCACTCTATCACAACCTGGGCTGTTGCTCCGCCATCGCCCGGCAGGAGCCAAAGCACAAGGCGTTGAAAGGCGAGGGCGCGCCGCAATGTGCCGACCATCGGAGAGGGCTTCATGGAACAGACCGTCGACTTCCGCATCCCGCTCGTGGACCTGGCTGGAGAAACGCACCGGCAAATCCTCGTAGACCGTGAGGCAGGTCAGTACCTCGGCCACCCCACCACCGTCCTTCTCGAGGACGGCCGCACGATCCTCACCGTCTATCCGAAGGGGCACGGTCGCGGCGCCATCGTGTACAAGCGCAGCGGCGACGGAGGGCTCACCTGGAGCACGCGCCTGCCGACCCCGGAGAACTGGGCCACCTCACTGGAGACGCCCACCATCCACCGCACCGTGGACCCGCGCGACGGGCGGCGGCGCCTGATCCTCTTCTCGGGCCTTCACCCGGTGCGCATGGCGGTGTCGGAGGACGACGGCGGTTCGTGGTCGCCGCTCGCGCCCGTGGGAGACTGGGGCGGCGTCGTGACCATGAGCGCGGTCGAGCGCCTGCGGGACGGCCGATACGTGGCGCTCTTCCACGACGACGGCCGCTTCTTCCGCGCGGGCGGCGCTCCCACCGGCACGTTCACTCTGTACCAGACCTTCTCGACTGACGGCGGCCTCACGTGGAGCGCGCCGGAGGTCATCCACACCGCGAGTGACGTGCACCTCTGCGAGCCGGGCATCATCCGATCGCCCGACGGCAGGCGTCTCGCCATCCTCCTGCGCGAGGACCGACGCCGGCGCGAGAGCCACGTCATGTTCTCGGATGACGAGGCGCGCACGTGGTCCGCCCCACGCGAGCTGCCCCGCGAGCTGACCGGCGACCGGCACACCGCCCGCTATACGCCCGATGGCAGGCTATTCATCTCGTTCCGCGACATGGCCGCCGGCAGCCCCACGTGGGGCGATTGGTGCGCCTGGGTCGGAACGTGGGAGGACATCGAGCGCGGCACGCCGGGCCAGTTGCGCGTGCGGCTGATGGACAACACGCGGGACTCCGACTGCGCCTACCCTGGCGTCGAGGTGCTGCCGGACGGGACCATCGTGACCGTGACCTACGGCCACTGGACGGCGGGCGAGCAGCCCTACATCATGGCCGTCCGCCTGGGAATGGAGGAGCTGGACGCGCGGCTGCAGCGGCGCTAGGTCGCGCTCCGGAACAGCCCCACGGCGCGCAGGTGCGGTCGCGAGCGCGACTTGCCGATCGACACCCGGATGCGCGCGGCCGTGACCGGCGCCACCCGGTCGAGCTTCTTGTGCCCGATAGTCGTGCCGCGGCAGACCGGCCGCCAGTCCGCGCCGTCCCACGCATCGACCGCGTAGTCCTCGACGTACTGCCCGAGCGCGATATGCTCCTGAAGCATCACCACGTCGAAGGTCGCCGGGGCACGCAGCGTCAGCTCGAGCCACCCGGTGCGCTGGCCCTCGGCAGGGGCCCAGTGCGTGCGCGGCCGCCCGTCCGTAACCGCGCCCGGCCGGCTGCCGGTGCCCGTGCTCGATGCAACCACCCGCGCCCCTCGCGCCAGGTCGACGCCAAAGCTGCGGTCGAGCCGCTGGCGTAGCTCTCTCAGCCTGGTCACGTCCGGATCCGGGAAGAGGCCGCGACGGTTCGGCGGCACGTTCAGCAGCAGCACGCTGTTGCGGCCCACAGAGCGGTAGTAGATGTCTGTCAGGTGGTCGAGCGACTTCACTTTGTCGTCCTCGGCGGCGTGCCAGAACCATCCGGGCCGGATGGAGGTGTTGCTCTCGGCGGGGTACCAGCACTGGTCGCCGACGATGGCCCGCGAGCCCGCGACCGCTGGCTGCACGCTCCACTCCGTCTCACGCGCGACACCTTCTTCGTTTCCCACCCACCGCACGTCCGGGCCGACTACCGCGATGAGCGCGCCGGGCTGGCGCCTGCGCACCACCTCATAGAAAGACGGCCAGTCGTACTCCTGGCGCTTGCCGTTGGGCCCCTCGCCGCAGGCGCCGTCGAACCAGACTTCGGCGACCGGGCCGTACTGCGTGAGCAGCTCCTCGAGCTGCGCGCGGAAGTAGGCGTTGTAGGCCGGCGAATCGCCGTAGGTGCGCTCGTGCCTGTCCCACGGCGAGAGGTAGATGCCAAGGCGGAGGCCGGCAGCGCGACAGGCGTCGGCCACTTCCCTCACGAGGTCGCCCCTGCCCCCGCGCCACGGACTGTGGCGGACGGAGTGCTCCGTGTGCCGGCTGGGCCACAGGCAGAACCCGTCGTGATGCTTGGCGGTGAAGATGAAGTAGCGGAAGCCTGCGTCGCGCGCCGCGGAGGCCCACTGGTGCGCATCGAGCTCCGATGGGTCGAAGATGCGCGGGGCTTCGGTGCCGTCTCCCCACTCGCGCCCGGTGAACGTGTTCATGCCAAAGTGGCAGAACATGGTCAACTCGCTCTCCTGCCAGGCGAGCTGCTCTCGGGTGGGCCGCGGGCCCGGCGGAACGTCGGCATGCTCCGCCTCCGTGCGCGCACTCGCAACTGCTGCAACTCCAAGACCAAGCACCTGCAACGCCCTCCTGCGCCCCATTCGGACGCTCGACATGCGCTTCTCCTCGCTCGCGTGCCCTCAGTGACTGTCCGGAGGCGCGTCTGCCAGCGCGGGCCGGCGGACGAACCGGCGTGCAGCGAACCAGACCAGCAGTGCCAGTGGAAGCCAGACGGCCGCCCAGATGCCGATCCAGACCACCCCGCTCCACAGCGCCAGCGCGAAGCCAACCAGAGACCGCGTCGCCTCGCCGACCACGCCGGCGGTGCTGAAAGTCTCAGGCGGCGCGAGCGTACGCTGCCGTGGCGCCTCCTGAAGCGTCACGGAGAGCGTGGAGAATGCGATGCGGTGCGACAGGTAGCGCAGCCGTCCCTCGATCCGCTCGATCTGCTCGCGCACCCGGGTGAGCTCGCGCTCGATGTCGAGGGTGTCGCGCAGTCGGCCGGAGCGCCCGAGGTGCTCGAGCAGCCTCTGCTCGGCGCGCTTCAGGTTGCGCATCCGCGCGTCGGCATCGGAAAACTCCTCCGTCACGTCGTCGGCGGTTATGTCCTTGCGAAGCGCCTTGCCAAGGTTCTCCGCGCGCTGCAGCGCTTCCTCGAAGCGAGCGACCGGCACGCGCACCTCGACGGTCACGGAGCGCGCGCCGAGCGGGTCAACATGCTCCTGCAGGTTCCCCACGTAGCCGCCTAGCTCGCGCGCCGCGGCAGTCAGGTCTGCAAGGGCTTTGCGAGCGTCCGCCACCTCCACGATGGCGCTGGCGTTACGAATCAGCATCCGGTCCGGGCGCGCGGCCTCGAACCGGGCGAGTGTGACCTGGGCGTCCGGGGAAACCGCGGCATCCGCAGGCGCGGGCGCGGGCGCGCCTCCTGCGAACCCTCCAGGCGCCGCCCTCGACATGGCCTTCGGCGCCTCGGCCTCGGTCGCCACGCTTGCGCCCACCGAATGGTAGGGCGCAGCCGGCCGATCGTGGGCGCAGCCGGCCAGAACCCACATGACAAGCCCAGAGAGCGCCACCTTCAGCGCACCCGAAGCGGGCCACTTGCCAACCATCACGCCCATCGCGGTCCCTCCGCCTGCGCGGGGCACACAGGAAAAGTGGGGACGGGCCCCACGCCCTTCCGCGGCGCCCTCCCCCACAGCGAGCAGCCGCGAGCCGCGCGTCGGGCCCGCCCCTCGATGCCGATGCGGCGGGTGGCAGTGCCCGTCGCTCGGGACGCTCGCGCCGTGCGCGCGCATCATGTCGTTAGTCGACTCCAGCGCCTGGATTGTTCACGCCGGCCAGTCGAGCGCCACGCCGGGAGGGCGGACCGGCGTGTCCCTGAGCTTCGCGCAGATGACGCACGCCTCGGCGATGGGCGCGCCGTATGGGTCACCGTCGGAGTGACGCGCACCGAGCACATCTCTAGGAGCTGAAGCAGCACAGGACGGTCTGCCACGCCGTTGTGGCAGGACACCTCGCATGACGCCTCGGGCGTGTGCAACACGGACCAGTGGACGGCGGTCTCCAAGCGAGCCGCCAGCACGCAGATGGCGCCGCGCGGCACGACCATCCCGTCGCGATGGATCCGCGGCGGGATGGCGGCTGAGCCGCTGGAGCCTATGGTCACATTGTGTGCAGCGGCCGCCAGAGCCGGCGTCCACGGCGCGGTGCGCGCGTTCGGCGGCGCGATGACCCGCGCTCCATGCGGCGAACCGCCATTTGAGGGGGGGCGGCAGGGCGGCCGCCCCCCCTCTATCCCTCTCCCACGAGATGGCTGAACCCGCCCACGGCGAGGCATGGCAACCCGACAGCCCACGCCAGCTACTGGGTGAGGGACGCGAGCCGCCCCGGCTGGGTGTCAGCCGGGCCTCACTCCGCGCGGCGCAACCTGGTCAGCTTCTCCTGCACGGCCTGCGCCTCGGCTTGCAGGTCGGCGAGGTAGCCCTCGAGCTTGGCGATCTTCTCCGCGCGGCTCACGAAGCGGCGGTGGAACCCAGTGCTCTGTTCCATGCCGCAACACCCGCTCCCATGATGGGTAGCCGGCTTAGGTCCGCAGCAACCGTGCATCGAGTGGGCTGTGGGCGCGCATCCGCATCCGCAGCAGCAGCCGCCGCTGCATCCGCATCCGCAACCGCAGCCGCCGCTGCATCCGCAGCAGCAACCGCCGCTGCAGCAGCAGCCGCGGGTCGGGTGGGCCATGGACTTGCCGGCATGGGCGTGTGGATGTTGTCCGTGCATCTCTCTCAGCTCCTTTTGCTTGCGTCAGGGCGCCGCAGCCGTCGAGAAGACGATCAAGCCGGTCGCGGGCCCGGCGAACGTGCACCGATCAAGCATGGAGGCAGTCCCATCCCACAGCGGCCAAGGCCCCGTGCGGTCTGGATGGGAAAGCCAACAGCGAGCGAACCCTCGCACCCGCGCCCCCCTGGCGGGCAGCACTCCTTCCCACCGTGGGCTCCTTGGCGGTGGCCGGGGCATTCGCCTGCCACTCCCAACTACCTCATGCATATGGATGCTACTTGCCCAACCGGGTGGTGTCAAGATGTCGAAGCGGCCGCCGTCGCGCCATCCGCTCCGGGCCCCGGATGATAGCTCGCCGGGAAGGCTGTGCGGGACCTCCGGGGCCCGCGGACCTGCGGCACTGTGGGACCGTGTGGCCGATCATGCCAGATGACCCCTGTGACCATGTATCGTGATCCCCGTCGGCGGGCAGTTCCGCGCCTGCTTCGGGTGGGAGGTGGCGTTGCCCCACAGCGTGGCGTTTCGGCGCAGCGCGATGAAGGGCTCCGCATCGGCCTCGCGCGCGCCCCCGAGCAGCCCGCCGCCCCCTCCGCGCGCGGGCGGGCGCGTCGCGTGGGCACTACCGCCACCGATGCTTGCCTTTGGTCGGGCCGCGTGCTATGATGTCAGTCAGCCTGCGGCGCCGCAACTGGCGGCACCTTGGCGCGTGCACCACTAGTCGCGCGGCGCCGCCTCAGCCTCGATCTGGGAGCGACGACATGGCTGCTGTGGGCAACCTCCACCTCGAGCGCGGCATCGCCCACAAGCTGGCTGGCGAGTACGACGCGGCACTCGCGGAGTTGCGAGCGGCGCTAGCGGAAGAGCCCGACAGCGGCGAGGTGATGCACCAGATCGGCCTCGTGCTCTGCTTCACCGGCGAGTTCGACGAGTCGCTCGAAGCCCTGCGGAAGGCTGCCGAGATGCAACCGGATCACGTCCTGACGCTCCTGGACCTCGGCAAGACCGAGGCGATGCTCGGCATGTACGAGGAGGCGCGCGCCACCTTCGAGCGGGTGCTGGCGATCGAGCCCGGCAACGACGCCGCCAAGAAGCAGCTCGCGCTCTTCGAGTAGCGAGCTAGCGCGCCACCCAGCCGTGACCAGCCACACGCGGACCGTACGGCTCCTCGTCCCGCCGCTCGCCTTCCTCGCGGTGGCCGTGCTGCTCCTTGCGCCCGCCACGCTGGGCGGCCGCGTTCTCGTGCCCGCGGATCTGCTGCGCGGCCTCTCACCGTGGTCGGCCGCGCACGCCCCGGACACCCTGCCCCTGTGGGACCCGCTGCTCTACGACTCCGTGGGCCAGTTCCACCCATGGAGGCAGTTCGCGGCTGAGAACCTGCGCGCGGGCAGGGTGCCACTGTGGAACCCTTACCAGTTCTGCGGAACCCCCTTCGTCGCGAACAGCCAGTCGGCGGTGTTCTACCCGCCGAACCTTCTGTACGCCGTACTCTCGCCCGATCGCGCGGTCGGCTGGTCGGCCGCGCTTCACCTGGCGCTCGCGGGCTGGTTCATGTGGCTGCTGATGGCCCGCCTCGGCGTGGGCGCGGCGGGGTGCGCGCTGGCGGGCGCGGTCTATGCGCTGTCGTGCTGGCAGATGTCGTGGCTGCATCTGCCCACCTTCCTGGCCACGTCGTGCTGGATCCCGCTGGCTGCATGGTGTGTCGTCGGCGTCGCCCAGTCGCCCCGCCTGCGGGGTGTTGCCGCTCTCGGCGCAACGATGGGCATGATGTTGCTGGCCGGCCACCTCCAGATCGCCTTCTTCGGTGTCCTGGCGATCGTGCTGCTGGGCGCGTGGCTCGCCGCGGGCAGGTGGCGCTTGGGCGACCGTTCGGCCGCAGCCGGCTCGCTTCTCGCAGTGGGCGCGAGCCTTGCGCTAGGAGGGCTTCTGGCGGCGCCACAGCTCCTGCCGACGGTGGAGCTCGCCGGCCAGTCCCATCGTGCCGGGCGGCCGACGGCGGACGGCCTCGCCGCCTACGCCTCCTACGCGGTCCATCCGGAAGCGCTGGCGACGCTCCTGCTGCCCGAGGCGTTCGGCGGTCCGGCGCGCCCGGAGGCGCCGTACTTCGGCCGAAGCAGCGGCGGGATGTTGTTCCACCCGGCCGAGGGCGCGATGTACGTGGGGCTGGGCACGCTGCTCCTTGCCGGCTACGCGGTGGTGCGCCGGCGGCGGTCCGGGCGGTTGCTCGGGTACTTCGCGACCACGGGGCTGCTGGCGTTCGCGGTGGCGCTCGCGACGCCGATCGTTGCACTGCTCTACTTCGGGGTGCCAGGCTTCGCCGCGTCAGGCTCGCCGGGCCGCGCGCTCGTGCTCTGGGCGTTCGCGGCGGCGGCTCTGGCGGCGATCGGCTACGACAGGCTGGCGCGGGAGGAGGCAACGCCCGTGCGCGGCGCCGCAGGGGTCGCCGGCGCCGTGTCGGTAGCGGTGGCGGTCGCCGGCGGCCTGGCGTTCCTTGTGGCGGCCACGCGGGCACAGGCGGTGTTCGGCGACGGGACGGCCTGGGATGCCGGCGCGTTTCGGCAGGCGGCGCTTCTGGCGCTGTCCGCCGGCGCGTTCCTGGCGATGGCGGCCGGATGGCTGCGTGGCTCATGGATGGCCTGTCTGCTGGTCGTGGTCGTCGCCGTCGATCTTATCGCGGCGGGCGTGCCAGCCGTCCGGACCGCCGAGCCACGCGAGCTGTTCCCGGAGACCCCCCTCATCAAGCGCGCGCGCGAACTGGCCGGACACGACCGGGTGGCGCCGATCAACCGCGGCTGGAGCTTCGGCGGCCCGACGGCGGTCCTCCCGCCGAACGCGGCGATGGTCTACGGACTGCGGGACGTCCAGGGCTACGACTCGTTGTTCCCGGGACAGTACAAGCGATTCCTCGCGGATGCTCTGGGCGCGGACCCGAGCCCGCCGGAGGTGGGCAACATGGTGTTTGTGCGCGCTGCCGATGCCGCCCTGCTGGCCTCGATGGGCGTGCGGCACATACTGAGCCTGCAACCGCTTGGCATGGCAGGCGCCCGTGAGGAACCGCTGGACGGCGCGTGGCTCACGGAGATACCGGGCGCGCCGGGCAGGGCGCATACGGAGCCCCCGCGCGGGCGGGTGGAGTGGCTCGAGGACGGACCGAACCGCGTCGCTCTGCGCGTGCGCATGCCCGTGGCCGGGTGGCTGCGACTGGCGGACCAGCGAATGCCGGGGTGGCACGCCACAGTCGATGGGCGCCTGGCAGACATCGAGCCGGACAGCGGCGTGTTCCGGAGGGTGCGCCTGCCCGCGGGCGACCACGAAGTCGTGTTCGCATACCAGCCGGCCAGCTATCGCACGGGCGTCTACGGGTTGCTCGTCGCGGTCGCTGCCCTCACGGCCGCGCTGTCTACCGGGTCTGTTGGCCCACGCAGAAGCAGGGGAGGCGCATGATGGGCACGGACCTCGACGCCCTCGTGGGGCGAGCCATTCAGGTGGTCCTGCTGACCACCAACCCTTACATCAGCCGGCAGGTTGAGTTCGGGCGCTTGCAGGCGTACGACGGCGGATGGCTCTATCTCCAGCGGTTCAGCGGCGAGGCGGTCAGCCTGGTGCGCGATCAGGTCACAGATATTGCTGAGATAGAGTCGACGCCTGACGTGGCCGAACCGATGCTGCTGCGCCCCGCCAGCGAGCCCGACGACGCGCTGCTGCGCCCGGCTGGCTCCGCCGACGTCGAGGACCGCGCGCTGCTGCGCCCGGCGCGGGATGACGACGAGTAACCGCCGCCGCCGTCGGGGCGCAGAGACTGCCTGTCGCGACGCCGATCAACGACGTGGGGCCGGTAGCACGCACATGCCCGCCAGCTTGCGCGCCATGCGGCCGCGCGAAACGCTGGCCCTTGCTCGGACCCACAGGAGCGGCGTGATTGTGCCGATGTGCCATGGCGCCGGCATGGTCGGCGCTCGCGGTAGCCGGTGTCGCCTACCCAGGCCGAGCGAATCGCACGGGCGGAACCGCGGTATCGCCTGCGGGGTGAACCCCGACGACGCGCGCATGACCATCGCGACGCGCAGCCTCCTCCTGGTCGCCACGCACGTGCCGCTCACCGACGACTAGACCCGGGCGATCCGTCACCACGATGGGCAGCTCGTCGGGGTGAACCGAAGCGTCACACACCGTGCAGCAGTGGCAGCTCAAGATGTGTGAGTATGAGAAAGGTGGCAACGATGGCTCAGGACACGGAGCCGCTCGAGTAGTGTGTGTCAGATCGGGGTTCCATGAGCCGTTCGGAGCCCCTGACTACCGGGCAGTAGCGCGAGCTGGGGGTGCGTCCGCGGCATAGGGATGTAGCCATGGCGCATCAGGTGCAGCAGCGTGCTGCCCGCCGCATCGAACTCATCCGAAGTCTCAAGATGGAGGAGTTGCTGTCCCTCGTCGAGATGCACCGGGCGCGTATCCGCCAGTAGGAGGAGGAGGTTGCCCGCCGGGCAGGGGCGGCGATCCACCGTCGTCAGCCCCTCAAGCGGTGCGGCCGCTCGCTCAGGCTGTCCCGCCGTTCGTGAGGCCGATCCCTCCGGAGCGTCCCAGGCAGGAACGCAAGCCTCGTCCTCACCGCCATGCCCGGCGTCAGGAGGCGCCGAGCGGGAATGGCGCACCGAAGTCGGGTTGCCCCGGGCGTCCCTGCATGCGGTCGGGGATTGCGCGCCGGCAACCCCGCGCCCGCAGACGGGCGTGCCTCTCGCGCCTTCTGACCTGGGCGCTTGGGCATGGCGTCCTGCCGTCCAACCGCACGGAGATGGCCGACCGCGTCAGGCGCGAGCCACGGGTCACGCGCGGAGTGGGCCGGACCGTGGTCCACTGGATGGTTGCTGTCATTCCCCCAGAGCAGGAGCGCGACAGGCTGCTCTTCGCGCTGCCGATCTTCGCTATGCGGCACGAGCTAACGCGACAGGCGACGCCCAGGTGAGGGCCTGGCGCCGAGGTGACGGCCTGGCGCCATGTGCCGAAAGGCTCGCACTTTAGGGGCCGAAGCTGAGCGCCGGGATCCACCGAGCCGGGCGCGGCGCCGCGCGGACGGGAAGCGAGTGCTTGCCGTCCTCCTTGCTCATCCACGACGCAGTCAGCGCGCTGCCCCGGGGATGCTCATGCTCGCACACGAAGGCGCCAGGACCTGCCATCTGGAATTCGGACTTCGGTTGCGGAGCGCCAGATGACTCTAAAAATGGCACGGAAAACCGTTGACAAAGCGAGCCCAGGCACGTATACTGCCCCACAGTCCCGAGGCGGGAGGTCTTCTGATGGCCGAGCCTGCTGCAGGGCCGCTGTCCGTC
>DATIKM010000128.1:0-2888 GCA_035477595.1 Chthonomonadales bacterium | reverse complement strand
CCTCCGCGTTGCTGTGACCGCTCCGCACGAGGCCCTCCACCACAACCCGGACCCCGCCGTAGTCCGCTAGCGCACGGTCCAGCTCGCGCATCTCACGCCGCGGTCGTCCGACCGGCCGTCGCACCATCTCCGCCTCCTGGTGCTGCTGGTGCTTTACTCCAGCAGCACCAGGATGATAGCAGGCCCTGTACAAGTGTGTCAAGCGCTTTTTCGTCCATCGCTTGACTTTTTTCAACACGCCTCGCGGGGGAAGTCCTACAATGCGCGCATGCGACGCAACGTCTACGAGGAACTGGCGGAGAACACCCGAAGGGTGCTGCAAGCGCGGAAGTGGAGCCTGAGGAAGGCCCAGATCGCCACGGACGTGCACCACAGCGTGGTCCAGTACATGAGCCACGGCCAGCGACCGCGGCCCGAGGTGCTACTGCGGTGGGCCGAGGCCATCCGAGAGGATCCCGCCGCGTGGCTGCGGTGGGCCGGCTACGACTACGTGGGGAACATGATCGCCGGCGCCTCGAGCGAGGACGCCCAGGACGCTATCGCCGAGCCGGAGGACTCCGCCGCCGCCACCGCCCACCGCGACGCGCCAAGCGAACCAGCCCCCTTCGTCCCGTCAGAGCACCTCGCCTTCTACAACGACGACGAGCTCTCCGACGAGGAGAAGCGAGAGATCGCCTCCGCCCTCGAGACCATCGTCCTCGGCGTCAAAGCCCGCAAGCACCGGAACGAGAGCGCCCCCTGATGCTGGCCGACCGGGGGACATTCCAGTGCTTGCGTACGTGGGATGCCCGGGCGCCGGAGCACGTCTTCACGGACGGGATCACCAAGCCCATCCTGTTCCGCTGCGTCGCTCTGGACGATCCGACAAGCAGCGCGCGCATCGTGACGAAGCATCTCGCCAGCGTCCTTGGCGGCAGCGACAGGGACCTGTTCGCGGAGACGGCAGGCGCACTGATCGCGCGCGCGATGGGTGTCGAGGCACCCGAGCCGTGCCTTGTCTCGGTGAGCCAAGACATGGCGTGCCTCGCCCGCAGGTTCTGCGTCAAACATGAGCGTCCGCCAGTGCCGCCGGGACTGGCGGTCGGGTCGCACTACCTGGAGGGCCTCTCGCCGCTGCCACCTAGATCAACCAAGCAGGACCTGGGTAACGCCCTTCGTGACGCCGTCGCGATCTTCGCCTTCGACGTGCTGTTCCTCAACGGCGACCGCACCAAGGGTAAGCCCAACTGCGGCCTGCTCAACGGTCGCATCGTTGCCTTTGACTTCGGCCTCTCGCTTCGGATGCTCGACCAACAGTCCACCTCGGCGGAGCTGCAGCAGGCGCGGCTCGACGCAGGCCGCAAGAACCTCCTCCAGGGCGCGCTTCGTAACGCCCGGAGTGGATGCGACTGGGACCCCGTAGTTGGCGCTATCATGTCATTGGACACCACCTCCCTTGGGCATGTGCTGGCAGCGGCAGTAGGAAGCACACCGAAGAGAGTCGAAGCTACCTGCGCGCACATCACGGACATGCAGACCCACGCCAAGTCGTTGCCATCATGGTTGGAGGCGGCTGTGAGATGCTAACCACACCGTACGAATGGAGCGTGTTCCGCTACGTGCCCGATGGTGGGGCCGGCGAGCAGCTAAACATCGGCGTCGTTCTGCGCGGCACCAGGAGCGGGCGTCTGCTGGCCCAGATAGATCCCCATTACCGACGCCTGACCGCAGCCTTCCCACGCATGGACGGTGACCACTTCCGCCGGTTCGCTCAGGCACTGCAGCTCCAACTGAACGACCGCAGCGCGCCGGGGCTGTTCAGCGCGGACTACGGTCTCACCGACCTGCTGACGGAGCTGCTGCCCGACCGCGACCTCGCGATCCAGTGGTCCGATCCCCTCCCTGGCCTGACCGATGACCTCGGCAAGGAGCTTCAGGCTCTCTTCCATCGCATGGTCGGCTCGAACCTGCCAGCCTCCGGCCGTGAACGCAGAGACGATGCCGCGGTGTTCAACACGTTCGCAGACGCACTACCCCCCGAACACAGAACCGACATACAGCGTCGCGTGACGTTCACAGTGAGCGAGCAGCGTTACGAGTTCGATCACAGCATCCGTAACGGCCGCGAGCACGTCATCGAGCCGTTGTCGCTCGACTACCTCGATTCCGGAGACATCAGACGCAGGGTCACCGAGAAGCTCGGAGAGCTAGTCGCTCTCCGCTCTGAAGAGGAGCTCGGCAGCGTCTGGTACCTCCTCGGAAAGCCCAGCCGTGCAGACCATGAGCGTCAGTACTCTGGCGCCGTCCGGCTGCTCCGGGACCAGTCCGACAAGCTCCCCAGGCCACAACGGAATGGCGACCAATGGGTCCGCGTCTTCGAGGAGACGCAGTTGGCGGAGTTCTGTTGCAGCGTCGAGCGTGAGTTACGTCACGAGCCACCGCCACGCTGACGTGCCGTCAAGGATGTGAGGAAGCGCGCGGGGCGCGACAACGCCTGACAGCCCCTCTAGCCGGCGTTTTGCTCCGCTCGGCGGGGGTGAGGTCGAGGCACACGCCGCACGCCAGAGCGAGCCGTCCGCTGCGCGAGGGCAAGGTGCGTCGCCCCGGGCCACACGGAGGAGGGCTGCGGGCTCACGCGCCCCCTACTCCGGCTCCGGCTCCGGCGGGGCGGGTACGGGTGACCCGATGTCCGGGGGCGTTGAAGCGAGCGAGAGGCTTGATGTCGACATGCAGCATGCCGCCCGGCGCCTCGTGCTCGTAGCGGTTGTGGGGCTCCTCGGGGTCGAGCGCCTTGAGGCTGGAGAGGCCCTCAGCCTTCACGATCAGGGCGACGACGCTCTTGGAGATGGACAGCTCTTGCGCGATGGAACAGATGGTGCGGCGTTGGCGGCGCAACTCGATCGCCCGGG
>DATIKM010000127.1:0-12676 GCA_035477595.1 Chthonomonadales bacterium | reverse complement strand
CCGATCATCGTAACCATCTCACGCCGCTTCACCGGGCTCAGAGCTGCGTTCTTGTGCATGGTCATGCGTGGGTGCCTCCGGTGTGGTGTAGGCGGACCTATCTTACGATAGCTCGTTCGATGTCGTCAACACCCAACCTGCATGGAGAGCACAACTAGAGCCGCGACCAGTCGAGAACAGCGGCCAGCCGCGGCCAGCGTCCCGCAAGGAGGTCCTGGTACGTCCGCTGGACGTCGGCAGGCGCAGTCGCCTCGTACAGGCCCTCTACCGCGACCCGCCTCCCAGCGAGCCACTCGAGGGCGGCCGCGAGGTTGCCGTACATATTGCCCGTGCAGAACTCCTGGCCGTGCAGCGGCACCTCCCACTCCCATCCGCTCCGCACCACGGCGTACCGGTGGAATATCTCGTGCACCAGGTCGTGCGCGGATGCATCGGTGTAGCGCCTCCACGGCGTGCCCACGAGCACGACTTCGCCGCGCTTGCGGACCATTCGGATGCAGTCCAGCGCCGCTCCCTCGTGTCCCGCGCACTCGAGCGCGAGGCTCACGCGCCCCGCCACGGTCGGGTCATCGCGTGGCGGCGCCGGCAGCACGCGTCCGCAACGCCCGGCGCTCTCGGCGATGGCGCGCCGGGCGCACGACGGATCGCACGAAACCACGTTGTAGCCACAGGAGGCGAATACCTGTGCGCCAAGGTGGCCCACGGGGCCCAGGCCGGTAACCAGCACGAGGTCTGGCGGTCGCGCCGTGGTCGTGACGAGCGTGCTCATCGTGACATTCATCAGCCGTGCGAAGGCGGCCTGCTGCGGGTCCAGGCCATCCGGCACGCGGACTGCCTTCTCCTCGGTGGTGCGCTGATGCGATCGGTGGCCGCCCATGCAGAGCGCGCGGTCGCCCGGCTTGATCGATGTAACCTCGGCGCCGCACTCCTCGATCTGGAAGACGGCAGCGTAGCCCGGATAGGCAGGGAAGCGGTTGCCGGTGTAGCACCAGTGAAGCTCCGTTCCTGCGCTGATGACGGAGGCCAGCGTGCGACCCCGCACCTCGCGCGGGCCCAGCGGCGAAGAGTCGACCTCGACTGGCAGCAGCTCCGCCTTCTCGCGCGCGGTGACGGCCACTGCCCAGCCCCCTGACGCAGCGTTCACAGCCGCACCCCCTCTCGATCGGCTACCGACCGGATGTGGGCGGCCGCGGCGTCGTACTCGGCCTCCTCGGCGAGGTGCTCCAGCATGAGCGGCACATCGGCGGGCAGCTCGCCCAGCTCGCGCAGGAACGTCGGGTAGTCGAGGCCGCCAAGGCCAGGGCGGACCTCGTCGAGGTGCGTCGTCAGACGCTGCGCGAGAAGGATGTCCTTCGCGTGGCAACTGACGATTCGGTCACCGAACAGGCGGAAGCACTCTCGTATGAGTGCGCCCGTTGCGTAGTAGCGCTGCGGGCTGCAGATCAGGTTCACTGGGTCGAGGTGCACGGCAAACCGGTCGCGGTCGATCGCTGAGATCATCCGCGCGTAGCTTTCGGGGGAGTCCGGGTACATCCAGGGCATCGTTTCGAGGGAGTAGTGCGTTCGCGACGGCTTCACGCTGTCGATAATGTCGCGGACGCAGTCTACGATCCTCTCGAACATGGGCTCCGTTAGGTTGTCCGGGTGGTGACCGTCCCACTGCTCGCCCGGCGAGCCGGCGATGTTCACACAGCAGCGCGCGCCGATCCGGTCGGCGAGGTCGAGCTGCCGCTTGCAGTGCTCGAGTGCAGTCGTCGCCGTGGTGGCGTCGTCGCTGAGCGGGTTGCTCCAAGCCCCGACCTCAGCGATCGCGATACCGGCGGCGCGCGCCGCTTCCTCGTAGGCTCGAACCGCATCTGCGCTGGCTGAGGCGTCCAGCGGGCAGTAGGCGGCGCGGTAGCCCTTGCTCGCCACAGCGGCCACCCAGGCTTCCGGCGTACTGGTGTCGCCGAATACCGGGCCTCCCAGAAGTATCATGGTCGGTGTCTCCTTAGCGCTGCCGCATTCGCGGCTGGCCCTGACGGTGTCGGTACTGACGCGGTGTCCGCGGGACTGCAAGTCTGCCGGACATCCTCGTCGGCGAGGACATCGCCGGTCACCGCGCGCTCCAGCAGGCGTTGTGGTCGATGCCATACCGATCACTTGATCGGTTTCCGCCGCGCTGTCGGGCGCCTCGGAGCACGACGGCTGCGTTCACGAGCTGTCTCCGAGGCTACCCGGCGGGGTCAGCGTTCCAGGCAGCCGCCCTGACTGCGGACGCGGGGCCGCTGACGGGCACGATCCGCTCCTCCCCCGGCTGCAGCCAGAAGAGGCCATCCTCCGCAATGACGCGGTCCGAGACCGCGCGGTAAATCCAATGAACGCCGACCGCCGGCGCAGGCCCTGTGTTCCGGACGGCGATGGCGTCCGGCAATCGACGCACGCTCAGGGTCGTCCGCGGCAGGCCGAAGAGGCAGCCGGGCTTCGCAGCGAAGTTCAGCCACCACCACGAGCGATGGAGGACGCGCCCGCTCTCGCGCACGTCCGCGACCACGAGAAGCGGCGTGGACGCAGCGCCAGCGGCCGGCACGACCAGCTCACCCAGCCGATGAACGCGGCCGACCGGCCCAGACCCCACCCACGTGGACCGCGCCACCTGACGCAGGTCGGAGTCGTAGGCGCTGGCCTCGACTGACCATCCGTCGCGCAGCCGCCCCGCATCGTCCAGAAGTCGGACCGGGATACGCCAGTCCCTGCCTGCAGGCGCTGAGAGGCGCTCGAAGAGGGCCACCGCGGCGAGCGGAGCGTAAGCATCCTGTATGACGTAGTGTGCCAGCTTCGGGACGCCGTACCAGTCGATCGTCGACCAGGAGCAACCCGGATAGACGTCCGTCAGCTTGTAGTAGCACACGCCGGTCGCCTCCGGCCAGCGACTGCGCGCGAGCTCCAGCGTGTGCCGGATCCCGGTGGCCTGAGCGAGCTGCATGCCGGTCACGAGGCCCTCCATCGTGCTCGTGTCGGCGAACTCGCGTGCATAGCGAGTCATGATGTCGAGGTGCCGGCGGCTGAAGGTCGGCGTGTGACGGATGAAGCTACCGTCGGGGGGTGGCGGCCAGACGCCGCGCTCCCCTGGCGGCAGGTAGCGCAGGATGCTCTCGATAGCGGGCGGCGAGCTGAGGCCGAATGCGCTGATGAACGGTGCAACAAGCGAGAGGTTGCGGTCGAGGGGTTGGCCGCCCCAGTAGACGTCGTCGTTGCGCAGGCTGCCGCCGTAGGGGTCGGTGCGGCGGAACGGCCTGGTCCCGTCCTCCTCAAGCACGATGCGCCCGATCTGCTCGACGGTGCGCCCCTGTCCGGAGTGCTCGCTTCCGCCTCCCCACATGAGCAGCGAGGGGCGGTTGCGGAGTCGGCGCACATTGCGGACCGCGGTCTCGTCCACCACGGAGGGGCTCAGCGCGTCGGTGCGCTGCCACGTGAGCGGGAACTCCTGATAGACCATGATTCCGAGCCGGTCGCAGAGGTCGTAGAAGGCGTCGGTCTCGAGCAGGCCTCCTCCGGAGACGCGCAGGAGCTGAACGTGCTGGAGCCGCGCCAGGCGCAGGAAGCGCTCGTAGCGCGCTCGGTCCAGGCGGAGCAGCGGGTCGATCAGGCACCAGTTGGCGCCCTTGAGGAAGACCGGCCGCCCGTTAATCACGAAGGTCCAGTTGTAGAGTGAGGCCTGCGGGCCGCCCGGAAGGGGCCGGGTGGTGACCGTGCGGATACCGAAGGTGGTCTCGCGCCGGTCCGGGATGCCCCCGCCATCGGGTGTGAAAGCGATGTGCAGGCGGTAGAGGTTCTGCGGGCCAAGGTCAACCGGCCACCACAGCCGCGGAGAGGGTACCCGCAGGCGCAGGTGGACAGGGCTCGACCCCGCCCCACGCAGAGCCAACTGGAACGTGTGCGACGCTCCGCGGAAGTTGTCCGGTGAGACCACGCCCGTCAGCGTGCCGCGCCAGCCGGCCTTCGGGCCTTGCAGCGTTGCCGCGATGTCCACGATGCCCAGCGCGGCATCCCGCGCGGCGACGAACGGGTCGACGACCTCGACCTCTGCTACCTGCTCGAGCCGTACGGACCGCCAGATGCCGAGCGACGGGAGGTTGACGTACCGCCACCCGTAGACCACGTTCGTCTTCAGGACGGTGTGCCAGTCGGCGGGCGCGGGGTCCAGGCGGACAACGAGCGTGTTGCGTTCCTGGAGCAGTCCGGTCACGTCAATAGTGGGTCCGCCGAAGGCGCCCTCGTGACGCGCGATCCGTTCGCCGTTCAGCCAGACGGTGCACGAATAGTCGACGCCGTCGAATGCGAGACGGAACCTCCCGGCGCCGCGCGGTCGCGCAAACGTGCGGCGGAACCACCACTCGCGGCTGGATGCCTCGCGCGCACGGTCTGCGTTCAGCCCCACCATTGGGTCGGGGATGCGGCCGGCGGCGAGCAGGGCTGTATGGACGCTGCCAGGGACGCGCGCGGGCACGGCATCGCTCCAGGGACCGGCGGCGAGCATCTGGCGCTCGCTGCCCTTGCCGGGGTCGCGGCCGGCCATCTCCCAGACGCCATCGAGCGATCTGCGCAGCGGCCCGCTGGGGAGCGCTGCCGCGCCCGGCCGCAGCGCCGCGGCCTTCGGGTGTCCAGCTAGCGGCGATGGCCCGGGCCGGAACGCGCGCCTGTCGAGCTCGTCGAGCGATACGCCCGCCAGGCCTTCCCGCCGCAGCGTTTCGGCGTGCGTATAGGCCACGAGGCGCCCGGCGATCGCCGCGCGGGCTGCGGCCGCCGCTGCGGCGTACCACCACTCGGCGTAGGCGGGCTCCATCGTCTCGCCGCAGGAGCTGTGTATGACCCACCCGCGACCCACGGGCGCCGCGGAGATGGCTGGCTGGAAGCGGCTGTCCCACGCGAGGATCGCCGTCCTTGCGGGATGCCGCAGTGCGCGGATGGGGGACGACTGCACTCCAGCGGCAGGGGGCAGACCCGCTGCGCGCCCCTGACCCGTGAGGGTGAGCGGGCCGATGCCGTCCTGCACCGTGAAGGAAAGGCCCAGTGGATCGGGGCCGAAGTGGCCGGAATCACGGGCGCCCGTGGCGATATCGCGCGCCACGAAGTGCGACACACCGATCGGTGCGATGTAGACGCCGCCAGCGCGGACCCACTGAGCGATCGCCTGCAGGACGGGTCCGCCCCACCGGCCGCGCTCCGGATAGACGTGGTCGCCCGGGATCGCGAGCACCCGCAGGGGCGCGAGCCCGTCTGGAGTGAGGTCGCCGGCTTCGACGATGCGGACGCGGAAGCCGGCCCGCGCGAGCCGGTCAGCGAGCTCGGCGGACGACCACGGCCCTGGTTCGCCTCTCACCCACTCGAACGGCCGCACCAGCGTGTCGGATACGACGCCGGCCGCGGGCGGGTCGGCCGCGGGCGCCGAGCGGGAGTCCGCAGCGCAAGTCGTGAACGGCGCGGCGAGCAAGCCAGCAAGCAACAGCGCGTAGCATGGTCGTCGGGCGCGCATGGAGGCCTGCCTCACCAGGCACGCCGTGACTGGCGGGCCGCGTGGCGAGGTACGGCGCGCCAGGGGGGCATTCCTGCGCCGCGCCGGCCTCGCGCTACCGATGTCCACCGTGGTTCTGGCGCCTCTGGTAGAATGAGCGGCATGTCCGAGCTATCGTGCCGCGCCGGCGCTGGTCTGGTGATCTCGGCGGTGGATCCCGCGAGCCCCGCGGAGCAGTCAGGGCTGCGCACGGGCGATGTGCTGGTTGCGGTGAACGGGCAGTCCATAGCCGACGTGCTGGACTTCCGCTACCGCGTGGCCGCTGGCCAGCCGGTCCTCAGCCTGCGTCGCGACGGCCGGCAACACGCCCTGCCGCTACACGTGGCCAACGGCGAGGACCCCGGTCTGACGTTCGAGGACGAGTTGGGCGGTCGCGTCCACACCTGCAACAACCGCTGCGTCTTCTGCTTCATCCACCAGCTGCCGAGGCACATGAGGAAGTCGCTCTACCTGATGGACGACGACTTCCGCCTCTCCTTCATGCACGGAAACTACGTCACGCTAACCAACGTATCGGACGAGCAGTGGAGCCGGATTCTGCGTCAGCGCCTCTCGCCGCTGTACGTATCGGTCCATGCGACGGACCCGGTGCTCCGCGCGCGGCTGCTCGGCCGCACGGAGCCGGCGCCCGTTCTGGACCAGCTCCGAGAGCTCATACGCCACGGAATCGATGTCCACGCGCAGATCGTGCTCTGTCCGGGCTGGAACGACGGTGCCGCGCTCGACCGCACGCTGAGCGATCTCGCGGCGGAGCACCCGGCACGAACGGGGCTGCGTGCCGGAGTGCTGTCGGTCGCCATCGTGCCGGTCGGCCTGACGCGGTACCGGGAGCGCCTCACGTCGCTGTCTCCGGTCGATGCGGCGTATGCGTCAGAGGCGATCGGGGCTGTCGACGGCCTGGCGCGCCGGCTGAGGGGCGAGCTGGGCTCTCGGTTCGTGTGGCTTTCGGACGAGTGGTACTGGCTGTCGGACCGCCCGGTGCCGAGCCGGGGCCACTACGAGACGTTCCCTCAGCTTGGTGACGGCGTGGGAACGACGCGCCTCTTCCTGGACGAGGCGGCGCGGCTGGCGCGCCGCCTGCCGACTGCCACGCCGCGTCCGGTGCACGGCACGGTGGTGACCGGCGCTCTGGCCGCAGGCGCAGTGCGTGCATGGGTAGAGCGGCTGAACGTGGTCGAGGGCGTGTCGCTCGACCTCTGCGTGGCGCCGAACCGCTTCTTCGGCGAGCGCATCGGCGTGGCGGGGTTGCTGACGGCGCAGGACATCGTGGCATCGGTGCGTCAATGCGGTGGCACGGGGCCTGTGTGGGTGCCGTCCGTTTGCCTGAGCGCGGACGGGATATTCCTTGACGAATGGTCGCCCGCCGATCTTTCGCGTGCGTGCGAGCGGCCTGTGGAGGTGGTCGAGCCCACCCCGGGCGGTCTGGCGGCGGCGCTGGGCTTACTGAGGCGGGGAGGCAGGGCGCCAGGCGCGCGCCGGGCATAGGGACTACGTTGTGGGAGAGGGCTGCGCATGCGGATGTTCATCATTGTGTGTGAGGCGGGCGTGGACGAGCGGGTGATCGAGCACCTCGAGCGGCTGGGCGCGCCAGGCTTCACGCGGTTCACGGGCGCCATCGGCCACGGCCGGCACGGCCGGCGCGAGGGTACGGCGGTGTGGCCCGGCCTGAACAGCGTATTGATAACCTGTCTGCCAGCAGAGCTCCACGAGCTGCTGCTCGCTGCCGTTGACGCCCTGCGCGTCGAGCGCAACGGCCGGCTGGCTATCCGTGTCTTCTCTGTGCCCGCAGAAGATCACGGCTAGAGCGTAGAGGCGCTGGCGGCGACTGCGGCGGCTCGGGACTGGCATGGCAAACGCAGATGAGGCCATGACGCCTCCAAGGGGCGTCGTCACGCTTATGTTCACCGACGTCGAGGGATCGACGCGCGGCTGGGAAGCGTACGGTGATCGGTTCGCCGCGGCGCTCCAGCGGCACGAGGCGATAATACGCGCGGCCGTTCGAGAGCATAGCGGCTACCTTGTGAAGGGCGCGGGCGACGCCTTCATGGTTGCCTTCCCGGACGCGATAAGCGCTCTGCGGTGCGCAGAGCGGGCCCTGGCGGACCTCGAATCCGAGAACCGGACGGGCGCGGAGTTCCGCGAAGTCGGTGGACTGAGGGTACGCATAGGTGTTCACACCGGCGAGCCGCAGTGTCGTGACCGCGACTACTTCGGGCCTCCGGTGAACCGAGCATCCCGGATCTGCGACGCTGGTCACGGCGGCATGGCGCTGGTCTCGGACACCGCCTGGCTACACGCGAGCCGCGAGCTTCCGTGCGGGTTCTCGTTCCACGATCTCGGTTCGCACCGGCTCAAGGACCTTGGTGACCCGGAGCACCTGCGGGCGCTGCAGAGCCCGCGCATTCCGGCGCCGCCCAACAGGCCTCTCCGGACCCTCGACTCGCTTCCTCACAACTTCCCCGCGCAGCTAACCACGTTCGTGGGCCGATCACGCGAGCTTGCGGAGCTCGGCGATCTCCTTGTTCAGCCGGGCGCGCGCATCCTGACCCTGACCGGTGTCGGAGGATGCGGCAAGACGCGCCTGGCGCTCCAAGCTGCGGCCGACATCCGTGACGAGTTCCCGGACGGGGTCTGGTTCATCGACCTGGCAGGCGTGCGCTCGGCGGAGGGGCTCGCTCCGGCGATCGCCCTGGCGCTGGGCGTCGAGATGCCAGCCGGTGCGGATCCGCTGGTCAGGGTTGCCGATTTCCTGCGGGAGCTCCGTGCTCTACTCATCCTGGACAACTTCGAGCAGGTAGTAGACGCCGCGGACCAGGTCGTCACACTGGCTCATCGCTGCCCCGGCATACGCTGCCTGGTGACCTCCCGCGAGGTGCTGCGGGTGACGGGAGAGCGCGAGGTAGTCGTGGAGCCGCTCGAGGTGCGCGAGGACGATCCGGACGAGTCGGAGGCCCTGCATCTCTTCGTCGAGCGATGCGCGGCGGCGCGGCCGGGCTTCGAGCTGGCCCCCGATCAGGTGCCGCTTGCGCTCCAGATCTGCCGTCGGCTCGACGGGATCCCCCTGGCAATCGAACTCGCTGCGGCGCGGGTCCGCGCGATGAGCGTGCGCGAGGTACTCACCCGCCTGTCGGTCAGCCTCGACTTCCTGGCGTCTGCGCGTCGTGATCTTCCGGAGCGCCAGCGGAGCCTGCGCGGCGCGCTGGAGTGGTCGTACGAGCTCCTCTCCTATGAGGAGCGCGCCTTCTTTGCGTTGCTGGCTGTGTTTCGCGGCGGCTGGACTTTGCAGGCGGCGGAAGCCGTCAGCGAGTCGGTGAGTGCGCTCGAGCTGCTGTGCTCGCTGCGGGACAAGTCGCTCGTGCGCATCACGGAGAGCCGCGGCCAGACCCGGTACGCGATGTTGGCGACCATTCGCGACTTCGCAGCGGCCCGACTGGAGGCTGGCGGGGGCGCGTCAGCAGCACGGCTACGACATGCGCGCCACTTCCTGGCGGTAGCGAGCGAGCTGGCAAGCGCGCTCGGGTCAGCGGGCACGGCGGCGCGTAGGGCGATGGAGGGCTTCTCCGCCGACATCGACAACCTTCGGGCCGCGATGGACAGCTTCGAGGAGGCCGGCGACGACGAGGCGCTCGTTGCGTTCGCGCGGTCGCTGTTCGGTTTCCTGCGTTCGCGTGGGCTCTACGACGAGTGCGAGCGCCGGCTCGCGCGCGCGGAGGAAGCGGCGCGTCGCTGCCATGATCGGCGTGGGCTGGCGCGACTGCTGAACCAGCACGGCCTGGCAGCATGGGACCGCTTCGAGCTGGCCCGCGCCCAGCAGTTCTTCCACGCGAGCTTCGCCATCAGCGACGAGCTCCGGGACTGGGATGTCCTGCTCCCAACCCTGATCAACCTTGGCAACGTTCAGTGGGGTGGAGGGGACGTCGCCGGCGCGAAGGCCACATGGGAGCGGGCCCTGATGCTCGTCGGCGAGCAGGGCCATGACGGTCACCGGGCCGTGCTGACCATGTGCCTTGGCATCGCGGCGATGGACATGGGCGAGCGCGAACGCGCGGAGGCCCTGCTGGAGGAGGCTCTCGAGGCGCACCGGCGGCGCGGCGACGCCGTCGGTGAGGCGATGGCGTTGTGCAACCTGTCGGACCTTCGCGCGCGCCAGGGCCTCCCGGCGGAGGCGCTGGACGCGGCCCGCGCGTCGCTGCGTCTCTCGGTGGAGGGAGGGGAGAGGCGCAATGCGGCTCTGGCGCGCGTCCGCGTGGCGCGCCTCGTTGACGACGCCGGGGAGGCCCAGAGCATGGCGCAGGAGGGCCTCAGGGCGGCACGCGAGCTTGGCGACAGAGCATGCGAGCTGGCCGCCGAGCACACCCTCGGCCTGCTCGCAGCCTCGCAGGGGGACCACGCGGGCGCCATGGTCCATTACCGCGCTGCGTTTCGCGTGGCCGCACTCACCGCGAGCGCGCTCTCGGCCGCCGATGTGCTCACGGACGGCGCTCGCTCGCTCGCGCACACGGGGAGGTCGGCGGACGCGCTCCTTGCAGCCGCGGCAGCGGAGAGCCAGTACGAGGCGCGAGGGCTTGCCGGCGCGGATACTGCGCGCATGGCGGTCGAAAGCGTTCAGGCCGGCGTTGACCTCGAACAGCGCCGGGCAGTCATCGCGGAGGCGCGTCAGCTCGGCGCGCTGCGCGTCGCTGCGCGTCTGGCAGCCTCGGAGTGAGGGGTGTACGGCCCGCCCCAGCACCGTGGCGCGGCGTCTGACGCCCAGTACAGGGAGCGGCGCCTGAGGGGCGCCCCTGCGCGGCGCGCTCTCGGCTCTGTTGCGCGGGGGTGGCGCTTCTGGTAGAATGCGCCTCGCCGTGCCCGTGACGAGGCGTCGCAGGAGGTCGTGTCATCCGGTTCCGCGCTCGCTACAGCCGTTGGCGCACGTTCGGCTGGTTCGCGATCGCGCTGGCGCCCGCCAGCGCCGGTTGGCCTACGCCAGCGCTGGCGCAGACGGAGCCGCCGTCCCGCCCATCCATCCAGGCCTCTGCAGCGATCCTCGTGGAGGTGGACACTGGGCAGGTGCTCTACGAGCGTAACGCCGACACGCCCCGGCCGCCGGCGAGCACCACGAAGATCATGACTGCAATCCTGCTCCTCGAGCACCTTCGCGGGGAGGAGCAGGTTTCTGCCAGCAAGCGCGCGTCGGAAACGCAGGGCAGCTCTCTTCACCTAAAGCCCGGCGAGAAGGTCAGCGCGAGGGACCTTCTCTATGCGTTGATGCTACGTTCCGCCAACGACGCCAGTGTGGCGGTCGCCGAGCGCATCGCGGGTTCCGAGGCAGCCTTCGCCGAGATGATGACGCGGCGGGCGGCGGAGCTCGGAGCGACCTCCACCCGCTTCGGCAACGCGAGCGGGCTCAACGAGCCGCCGAACAGCACAACCGCGCGGGACCTCGCCACGATTGCGCGCCACGCAGTGACGCTGCCCGGCTTCGACGAGGTGACGCGCGCGCAACGCCACACGATTACGCGTTCGACGGACAGCAAGGACGTGCTGCTCAGGAACCGCGCTAGGTTCCTGCGGCGGTTCCCAGGCGCCGACGGCGTGAAGACCGGCTTCACGGCGCCGGCTGGCCGATGCTTCGTGGGCTCGGCGACGTGGGATGGGCGGCGCCTGCTGTCTGTCGTGCTGCACAGTCCCGACATCTATGGGGAGACCGCCGCGCTGATGCGCTACGGGTTCCGCGCGTTCGAGCGGACGGCGCTCGCGGCGCCCGGGACCGAGATAGGGCGCACGCCCGTCAGCGGCGGGGAGGCGCGCGACGTCGGGCTGAGCGTGGCCGCACCGGTGATGGTGACGACACGCAAAGGCAGCACGGAGCAGGCAAGGCTTGCCGTTGCGCCGGAACCCCTCGAGGCGCCCGTCCTCGCGGGACAGCGCGCGGGTACACTGCAGGTGTGGATCGGCGACCGGCTCGCGTTTGCCGCGCCCGTGGTCAGTGCGTTGGCCGTGCCGCGTGCCACACCCGCCTTGGCGGCCGCACCGGTGTTGCCGCTCTTGCTCTACCTTCTTGTTGTCCTGCTCACCGGGGGGATCGCGTATGCGGCAGCGACTGCAACGGGCGCTTGCGGCGGCGGGGATCGCCTCAAGGCGTTCGTGCGAGCGTATTATTGCGGCTGGTAGGGTGACCGTGAACGGAGTCGTGGTTGCGGAGCCCGGCTCCGTGGCCGACCCCGCAACGGACGCGATCTGCGTCGATGGCCGTCCCCTCGCGGCGTGGACGCCGCGCCTGTATCTCCTCCTGAACAAGCCGACGGGCTACGTCACGACGGTACGCGATCGCCACGCAGAGCACACCGTGATGGAGTTGGTGGGCAACGTGCCCAGCCGCGTCTACCCGGTCGGGCGCCTTGACCGTGACACCGCAGGCCTTTTGATCCTGACGGACGACGGCGACTTCGCGCAACGGATGGCGCACCCCGGTCACGGGGTGCCAAAGACCTACCGCGCCGTCGTGCGGGGTGAGGTCGGGGCGCGCACGCTGAGCGCCCTCGGGCGGGGTGTGGCGCTCGGCGACGGACCGCACGCGTTCGCCGAGGTGGGCGACGTTCAGGTTGACGCAGCGCGCAACGTGACGGCGCTCGACCTGACCATTCGCGAGGGGCGCAACCGCCAGGTGCGCAAGATGCTGGCTTCGGTGGGGCACCCGGTTCTCGCGCTGACGCGCACGCGCATCGGAAGCCTGCGACTGACCGGACTTGCGCCGGGCACTTGGCGCAAGCTTCGGCCGCGAGAGGTGGAGGCGCTGCTCGCCGAGTCGACGCAGACCCGTTCGGCGAGCAAGCCCAGCGGACGCATCGCGCGCCCGAAGGGCCCCGCAGACATCGAGGCCGGAGGACCGCCTGCGGGCCCAGCGCGCGGCTCCCGTCGCGCGGATGGCGTCAGGGCACGCAAGGGCGGCGCAGCCATCGAGGCCGGAGGACCGCCTGCGGGCGCAGCGCGCGGCTCCCGTCGCGCGGATGGCGTCAGGGCGCGCCAGGGCGGCGCAGCCATCGAGGCCGGAGGACCGCCTGCGGGCCCAGCGCGCGGCTCCCGTCGCGCGGATGGCGTCAGGGCACGCAAGGGCGGCGCAGCCATCGAGGCCGGAGGACC
>DATIKM010000126.1:0-10188 GCA_035477595.1 Chthonomonadales bacterium | reverse complement strand
GGCCGGCGATCATTCGAGGAGGCAATAGCGCTATGAGACGGGGCTTCACACTCATTGAGTTGCTGGTCGTCATCGCGATCATCGCGATCCTGGCGGCGATCCTCTTCCCGGTCTTCGCCCAGGCACGCGCGAAGGCGCGCCAGACCAGTTGCCTCAACAACATGAAGCAGCTGGCGGTCGCTTTCCACATGTACACGCAGGACTGGGCCGAAACACTGCCGATGCTCTTCTACCGTCACTTGGGCGCGAGAGGCGAGACGCAGCCGTGCAACCGCGGCGCGTGGCGCTGGGGTTGGGCCGTTCAGCCTTACGTGCAGAGCTTCGACGTCTTCTACTGCCCGTCGGACCAGACCGACTGGGCGCCGCCGGGGCAGTTGGGCTTCCGCGACCGCAGCAATCCGTTCTGGGGCTACCTGTTCGGTCTATTCCCGAGTTACGGCTACAACGCGGACGTGCTCGCGCCCACTGCTGACGGCGGCTCGCCCGTCCCACTGCCCAGCATCGGGAGGCCTCTGGCAGCCGTCGGTCGTCCCGCCGAGGTTCCGCTGTTGGTGGAGAGCACATGGAGTCCTCCGAGCAGTCCGGCAATGATCGTCATGGGTTTCTACCGCGTCTATCCACCGCATTTCTGGGCTGGCAACCCTCCATTGACCGGCATGAGTTTCGGGCGCTGCTGGCCGCGGCATCACGGGCGGGCTAACGTTGCCTTTGTGGACGGGCACGTCAAGGGGCTCACCGTCGAGGCATTGCGCAGCGGCGTGCGCTGGACGCTGGAGGAGTGAGGTGAGGGGCATGCTCGGACAGCCGGTCGACTGGCGGCACTACGTGGTAGCGGCAGTCGCATTGGTGGCGATCGTTGCCGTGCTGTGGCGCGTGCTGGTGGTCCGACAGGGACAGGTGAACGCGTCATCGGTCCCCGCTGGCAGTCACCCTCGCTACGTTGACCCTGAGTTCGCAGACACTGAGCTCGCAGTGCCCAACCGTGCGCAGGGGCGTTAGTGGCCTGCGTGACCACGAACGAGTTTCATTCTGGTGAGAGGGACGGACCGACCTGGCGTGAGCCGTCTCTTCCCAGGGGAAAGGAAGGAGCCGTGAAAGCAGGCGTGGTGAGAGGTGGGACGCTAATCGCGTTGTTGCTGGTCGCTGCGGTCGGTATGGCGTTGTTGAGTGTCGCATTCGCAGATAGCTCCCGCACGGCACGAGAGAAGGTGGCGGTCGTGGTGGTGGGACACGGAACCCCGCCGAAGGACTTCCCGCGTGACAGACTGCGCGAGTTGGGTCGCCTCCACAGTGAGGTCATGGAGGCTGGAGGAAAGGAGTCAGCGCCGTCGCAGTTGGTGGAACGAAAGCACGCCCTTGAGCGCGAGATGCGTCGTTGGAAGCGTACGCCCGAGAACGACCCCTACGATGCCGCCGTGAGGGAGGTGGCAGCCTCCATGAAGAGGCTAGGCGGTTACGACATTGTGGAGGTAGCCCACAATGAGTTCAGCGGGCTGGACGTGGGCGAAGCGGTTGACAGCGTCATCAGCGAGGGCGCCCGCCGCGTCTACGTGCTGTCTGTCATGACGATCAGGGGCGGCGCGCACTCCGAGCGCGACATCCTCGGCAAAGTGAAGGAGGCAAAGCGAGAGCACCCGGGCGTGCGCATCACTTACGCCTGGCCCTATGAGACCGAACTGCTGGCACGGCTATTCGTGGAGCAGGTTAACCGCTTCCAGCGGCAGTAGAGCAGCTACGTAGAGACCAACAGGTTGTGGGGTTCCATGGACGCAGATGGACGTTGTCATCACGCAGAGCCCGGATCCCCACAACCCAAACGCATATCTATCTCCGTCTCTGCGCACTGCTGCCAGACGCACCGCCCGCTCCAGACGGCGTCGACCGCCATCAGGAGCGCTGTATCGTAGAACTGACACGTGACTATCCGGTCGGGTGCGAACACATCGGTGTGTCGGAAGCCCATTCCGCCTGCCTTCCGCCGGTCTCGGCGTCAACGGCGCGGCCAGCGCGAGCGCTCCCCCGGGCGCCGGGTCGCTCTGCCCCGACCTCCGGGGCCACACGAGAGACGGTTTCGGATAGCCGAAAAAAGTCACTCATGGCGACATTGTTTGTGGTATCGTAAGTGGGCGTCGGCGGGGCCAGGGAGCCGTCGGGGAAGCTGACCGGGGGGCATTCGAGCGACATGGAGTTGACGTCGACGATGGAGGACTACCTTGAGGCGGTGCTCAGGCTCTCGCGGCGCCAGCGGGTCGTCCGTATACGCGACATCGCGAACCTGCTGGGGGTCGCGCCCTCCTCGGCGACGGGAGCGGTCCAGACGCTGAAGAAGCGTGGCTTGCTAAGCCACGAGCGCTACGAGGACGTCAGTCTGACCCATGCGGGCCGCGAGGTCGCGGCCCGGGTGGACCGCCGACACGAGGAGCTCCGTGCGTTCCTGGAGGCAGTTCTCCTGTTGGACCCCCGCCATGCGGAGAAGGAGGCCTGTCGGCTGGAGCACAGCATCAGCGAGGTCACGCTGGAGCGCCTGCGCAGGTTCGCCACGGCCCTGCGCCTCTGCGGCGTGGCGGGTCCCGGGTGCATGCGTACGTTCCGGCTCTCCCTGGAGCCGCCGGAGGCGCCCTCCAGCGAGCCAGGGGTCGGAGCGCCGGCGGAGGAGGGTCGGAGCGGCCAAGACATAGCGACGGAGCAGATATGACGATGCGCGGGTGTTGCACCACCCGCGCATCGAGACGAGACGGCAGATGCCATCCCGAACCAACCGGCATCTTACCGTCTCCTTCAGCCCCTGTCAAATGGGGCAGGGGCGCACCACTTCAGGAGGTGGCATGATGCCGGCACGGCGTGGCTTCACCCTCATCGAGTTGCTCGTCGTCATCGCGATCATCGCGATCCTGGCGGCGATCCTCTTCCCGGTCTTCGCCCAGGCACGCGCGAAGGCGCGCCAGACCAGTTGCCTCAGCAACATGAAGCAGTACAGCCTGGGGATCGTCATGTACACGCAGGACTACGACGAGATGCTGCCCATCACCATGGAGGTGGATGAGCTAGGCGCGTCGACGGTGCTCCACCTCTGGAACTCCGGCCTCGAGTCCTACCTCCGCAACCGGCAGATCAAGTTCTGCCCGTCGGACCCCGACCGGGCCGACCCGCACCTCTGGGGCAGCTACCTGATGAACGGCCTGCTGACGGCTGGTGCGCGGTCGCTCAGCGCCGCCGCGAGGCCGTCGGAGACGATCCTGATGGCGGAGCGAGGCCGGGGCTGGGCGGGGAGGCCCGGACACGATCCCAACGACCAGTTCAGCGCGTACTACGACCTCTGCTACGACAACTGGCTGCCGAACGGCGACTGGCACGCGGGCGTGGCCGCATGGCCGCCGGTCTACGGTGAAATGCTCGACACCGAGCGTCACAGTGGCGGGGCGAACTACGGTTTCCTCGATGGCCACGCCAAGGCGCTCCGCTGGGGCCAGACGGTGCGGTCTGCCGCGGACAACATGCACGACCTACACTGATCGCGCGGGAGGGAATCGGCGACGCGACGGCGGACAGCCGCCGGTGCGCGTGGCAACTCCTGATAGCGCAGCGCGGCCGGCGGGACCTGCTCCCGCCGGCCGTGCTGCGCCCGGTCTGCCGCGCCCGGCGCTAGTTGGGCGGTGCGCCGGCCGGCGGAGTGGCTGTGGGCGGTGCGCCGCCCGGGGCCGCCGGAGTGGCGGTTGCCCCTGGTGCGCCGGCGCCGAACCACGCCGGCGGTTCCGCGGGCAGCACCTGCCTGACCTGAGCTGCCCTGTCGTGCTGTTGGAACACGAAGTAACCCAAGACCCCGACCGCGACGATGATCAGCACCAGAGCGACGATGCCCTTCTTGCGTTGCTCCATCGAGGCTCACCCCTCCCTTCGGGCCATCTGCGCAAGGGCTAGTCTACGCACCAGCCGAACCCTGGGTGGTTCGTGTTGCCGCCGGCGTCATCCACGAACCAGTGCGGGTCGAAGTTCGGGCACGGATACCCACGATCGAACCCTCGCATCCGGACGAAGCGGGTCTGCGACGCCCGCACGATCTTCGCATGACCGTCTACGAAGACCGCGTTGAAAGGCATGCGGCCGAACTCCGGGACCGTGGTGCACTGCCAGAACCCGACGAGGGTATCGCCATGGACGGTGCTGTTCTCGTAGACCATCATGGTCTGGGAAGGCCGCGCGAAGGCGGCCAAGCCTCTGCCGCATGTAGCTGAGACGCCTATACCGAGCTTCATGTCGTACGAGAGCCCCCGCCAGCCGGCAGGCGGCCACTGAGGGTAGCAGCCTCTGTAGACCCATCCTCCCCACTTCCAGAAGTCGTCGGGATATGACGGACATCGGTAGATGTCGACGTTCCTCACGTAGGGCTGGGTCAGGAAGGCCCACCGGAAGAACGCCATCTCCGTGTCGTTGCCGCACAGACCCGGCGGATTGATGCTGCCGAACGGGTCGTGGGCGCACGCGCTGCTCCACGCGGGGAACTGCTCGTCGTAGTCCTGCACATACATCAGCAGACCCATGCCGATCTGCTTAGTGTTGCTCAAGCACGCCGTCCTGCGAGCGGAGTCGCGGGCGCGTGCGAAGACGGGGAACAGGATGGCCGCGAGAATGGCGATGATGGCGATCACCACTAGCAGCTCGATGAGGGTGAACGCGCGACGAGGTGCAACGGTGCGGCTCATGCCGACCTCCCTCTCTCCACCTGCGGAGGAGCGAAAGCGCGGCCCGGCGGCCGGACGCCGGCGTTCGGGCCGGGTCGAGTGCGATCCGCGCCCCGGAGGGGAGCTGCTGGCGGGCCGGATCGCCACGGTGCCAAACGCTATCACAGGAAGGAGCGGCTGTCAAGGGGCCTCGCGAGCACAGCCCCGGGGAGCCGCATTGGATGTTCAGGTGGCCGTCAGGGAGCAGTTGCGCCATGCGGCAAGCGGCGGTCCTGGTGGTGGGGGCGCATCAGTGCAGAGGGCGAAGGGGCAGCGGCTCCGGCACGGGGAGCGGTCAGCGCTGGTCGTTCAGCAGCGCGGAGTGCGCCGGCCCCGCAGGCGCATAGGCGGTGGTTGCACGGCGCGTCGCCGCCAGGTCGCGAAGCCGCTCGCGGACTGCGGCCATCCGCGAGTGGAGCAGCGCCTCCGCGGCCGCGTGCGCCTCGCGGGCATCGCGAGCCGCCTCGCGCGCTTCCGCGGAGCCCGATCTCATCGCGCGCTCGGCCCGCGCCGTCGCATCGGTCAGAAGAGCTGACAGGTGGCATAGCGCCTCCACGTCGCCGGCGCGCACGGCGGCCATCTCCTCCGCCGCCAACTGCCGCAAGCGCGCGAGCGCGCGCCGGTCCTCGGGTGCGAACCGCTCAGGCGCTGCCATTGGACGCCGTCCGCGCCTGCTGCTCCATCTGGCTCCAGGCCTCGCGCAGCTCGCGGAGCAGGCCCGCGACCTCGTCGAGCGGCTCCGGGCGGTCATGGAGGTTCGCCTCCACGAGCAGTCGCAGCATGTAGGCGTAGACGCGCGAGAGGTTCGTCACGACCGGTTCGCCGGCCTCGCGGTCTAGGGTGGAGAGGAGCTCGCCGACGATGCGCTGCGCCTTGACGAGCGCCGTATTGCGCGCCTCGCGGTCGCCGTCGGGCATGAGCGCGCGCGCCTGCGCGACGAAGCGGATGGCGCCATCGTAGAGGATGACCACCAGTTCGGTGGGACTCGCGCTCTCGACCATGGCGCGCTGGTACTCGCGGGCGGACCGCCTCGATGCTGGCAGAGTCATGTTGTGTCTTGCTGTGGCTCCCGCCGTTGGCTCGGGCGGTGGCCGCGCTCGGACGGCGGCCATTCCGCGGGCGTACTACGTGATTCCGATTCTCGTGATGCTGGCCGTCGCCGACTGGATGCGGATGACCGCCGACTCCATGGCGGTGAACTGCCGGCGGAGGCGCTCCTCTTCGGAGGCGAGCGTCTCTCGGAAACGGGCGATCTGGTCGTCGATCTGGCGCGTCTGCTCCGTCAGCTCGGTCGTGTGGGTGGTGAGGGAGCCGCCGATCACGTCTGTGGCGCCTTTGGCGAACTGGCTCACGAGCGCGCCGATGCCCTTTGTGAAGTGGAGCAGCCCCAACGAGCCCGGCGCCGTGGCATCGATGCGGAGCTGCAGGCCCGCGGTCCGCGTGTTCGCGGTGTCGCCCGTCAGGAACTGGCCTGTTCCGGTGGCCGCCTCGCCCCCGATCGTCCCCGCCACGTCCGTGCCAGCGCCGGTCAGAGGCGTGCTGCCGATGCCGCTGGCGCTGGTGGCGAGCGCCTGCGAGGATCGGACCGTGAAGGTGACGGCGGACCCGTACCTGGTGGACAGGAGCCGAAGCAGGCCGCCTTCCTGGCTCGCGGTGATGAGCGGCGATGTGAAGGTGTCGGCGTTGATCATGGCCACCACGTCGGCAAGCGTGCTACCGGCGGCAATGGTCACGATGCGGCCGAGTGTGCCGAACTCGCCTCCCGTGAAGGTCAGGGTCTCGGATGGCGCCCCCGAGGCCGGCGTGCCTCCCAGCACCGACGCGCGCTCCGCTGCGCGGGTGATCTCAATGGCATAGCCCGACGGCGGGCTGGGCCGCGTCGCCTGCGTGGACGAGACGTAGGCAACCTGGGTGTTCGTGGCCATCCCCACGGCCTGGAATAGGCGCGCAACCGACGCTAGGTCGGTCTCCAGCGCGTGGGTGAGCTCCGACTCGCGCACGACGAGCCTGCCCGTCTGGTCCAGCGTGATGCCCAGACCCCCGAGGGCGCTGTAAGGTCCGGACAGCCCATCCACCCGGGTCGTCATGATGTCGGTGAGGCTGTCCACCAGGTTCTGCGCGTTGGAGTCGCCGAAGAGCGGCGCCGCCCTGTAGGTCTGCGGGTCGAACGCCATCAGGTCAGCGGCCTTCTGAACGAGCTGGTTGAAGCTATCGACCATGGACTGAATGGAGCCGCGAATGCCTTGCAGGTCGGCGGCGATCGTGACGTCGCTCGACCGGTTGCCGGTGGCGTCCTTCAGCGCGATGGTGACGCCGGCAAGCGCATCGGTCACCGTGTTGGATGCGCGCGTCACCGTGAGACCGTTGAGCCTGAACGACGCGTCTGCGGCGGCCTCGACCTGGTTCGCGGCTGTGTTGCGCACAATGCCCAGGTTGGCCAGAAGGTTGCCTGGGTCGCTGACCGTGGCGGCGGCCGCGCCGGCGATGCGCAGGCGCGAGCGGTCGACCCCGGTCGCCGGGTCCTTCACCGTCTCCACGGAAGCGGTCACCCCGATGCCTGCGACCGCGTTGATCTTGATGGCGATCGCCGAGAGCGAGTCGGCGCCGAAGTCCACCGCGACGGCGTGTCCGTTGATGGTGAATGTGCCCTGCGAAGGAATGCTCTGGCCCAGGAGGGTCGCCACGGACGTGGCGCTGTCGGTGAACAGCTCGCTGGTCTCGCTCGTCATCGACCCCGAGACCAGGCCCAGCGTTGTGGCCAGTACTGTCCCGGACCCGACGTCGGACAGGCGCATCACGTTCTCGATGCCCGTGTCGGTGCTGGAGAGCACGAGGCGGAAGCTGCCCGTCGTCTCCGACACGATGGAGGCGCTCACGCCGGCCTTGGCCAAGTTGATCTTCGCCGCCAGCGACTGCAGCGACTCGCCGGCCTCGAACGCGATCGTCTTGCCGTTCACCACGATCTGCGCGGGCGCCCCGAGGCCTATCGGATCGGTCTGCGAGGTGAAGGCGGCCCCGGCGATCCGCTGCCGGCGGGCCAGCGCCAGCACCTCGACGGTGTGCGCGCCCGCCTGCGCACCGGGGCCCGCGGTGACATCAACCGCATCCTTGTTCGAGCTGCTGGCGGTGACGCCCGCGAAGCCGGCGCTTGCGGCGAGAGCGCCGGCGGACGACTGCAGCCCGACGGCGAGCACGCTGAGCTGGGCGATGGCCGCCTGCTGCTGCTCGATCTCCGCCTTGCGGTTCTGCAGGATGGTGATCGGGCGCTGCTGCACCCGTAGCAGCTGCTGGATGATGGACTCGGTGTCGAGCCCCGTGCCGATTCCGCTGAAGCCGATCCCGCTGGTGCTCATTGCGTGTCACCACCGCCGCTCGAAGCAGCGCATGCGTCTGCTCCGGCTCACACTACGCACAGGCGGACGACCGCGGCGGTCGCCCCACCGGTTGTTCCACACATGCCGTGCCGACCGAACATACGGCGCGCGGCCCCAGACCGCGGTCCGGCAGGGCGCCCCGCGGGGCGCCCTGCCGTGGATGCGAGAGAGCGTCTGCACCGAGGGAGGCGCGGCGCTCGCGCACCTCGCCGCCGTGTTACTGCAGCAGCGCGAGCACCTGCTGGGGCGCCATGTTCGCCTGCGACAGAACCCTGTGCCCCGCGCTCTGCAGGATCTGGTTCTTCGTCATGGCGACCACCTCGGCTGCAACGTCCGTGTCGCGGATCTGCGACTCGGAGGAGGCCAGGTTCTCGATGCCGATGTTCAGGTAGCGCACGGTGCTCTCGAGCGTGTTCTTCTGGAAGGCGCCCAGCCGGGCGCGCAGCGCCGAGATCTGCTCGATCGCTTCATCCGCCACCTCGATCGCCGCCGTCGCCCCCGGGCCGCTCGTCACGTTGATGGTGCGCAGCGTGGTACCCGGGATCACCGTGTTTCCAAGCAGGTTGGTTTGAACGTTCCCGAGCGACATCGCCACGTACTGGTTCGCGTTGCCACCGACCTGGAACTGCAGGCTCGCGGCGGTGACCGTCGCCACGCGCGTCGGCGTGACGAGGGTCGTGTTGCCGTCCTCCGTCAGGTAGATCGTGTTACCATCGGTGTCCAACAGCCTGAGGCCGTCGGCGCCCTCGAGGTCCGAGGCGGTAAAGGCGACGGTGGTCACCTCCGGCATCCGCGTCCGCGGGTCGATGGTCATCATCTGGACCGACGCGGCCGCGCTTCGTCCCGCCATCGAGGTGGCGTAGACGCCAGCCTGCGTGCCCGCGATGATCCCGTCGCTCTCCGAGAACTTGATGGAGTTGCCGGCGCCGTACCGAAGCTGCGTGAGCACGACGCTGCCGCTGGTCCCGGAGCCGGACCAGTTGGCCGACACGTTGGTCACACCGGAGAGCGTGTTGATCTTGTTGATGACGGACTGGACCGTGTCGGATGCGTCCACCTTCACGGTCTGGCCGTTGATCACGACGGTGCCGCTGCCGGTCCCCATGACCGAGTTGACGCCGGCGAACGTGCGCCCCCCCACAAACTCGGCGCGCGTCGCGGAGTAGCCCGGTGTGAGGGTGATGGTGACGTCGCTGGTGGCGGTCTGGGCGGCATCGAACGTGCCACCGATGAAGATGCCAGCCACCCGCTGCGTATCGATCACCGAGGAGGTGATGCCGGACGTCCCGTCGAGCAGGCGCTTGCTGCCGAACTGCGTTCGCGTGGCGATGCGGTCGATGCTGGCGATCGCCGAGTCGATCTGACTCTGGTCGGCGCGGACCGCCCCCGCATCGTTGACGCCGGTGTTCGCCGCGTGGACTGCGAGCGTTCGGATGGACCGCAGCAGCGTGTTGATCTCGTTCAGGGCGCCCTCGGCCGTCCTCATGAGGTTGATGGCGTCCTGCGAGTTCGCGACGGCCTGGTTCATGCCGTCGATCTGTGCGCGCAGGCTCTCCGAGATGATCAGACCGGCGGGGTCGTCGGCGGCGCGGTTGATGCGCAGACCGGAGGACAGGCGCTCGATGGACGTGGTGACCGCGGCCGTGGTGTTCTGCAGGTTCCGCAGAGCGTTGAGCGCGGTCGTGTTCGTGTTGATGCGCAAGCTCATCTGATGGTCTCCTCCCTGAAACGGCCGGGTGGCCGGGCTTGCGCCCTGGGCAAAAGGCCTCCCGGGGTCCGCTTGGGCATCCTGCCGTCGCGGTTGGGCATCGGCTGCCTGTTCACAGCTTCGTCGCCGTTCATGCGGCGATCACTGGCCGATTATCGGATGGAGGTTGGTGAGTCTGTAGAGGAGACCGGCGTGCCGAAGCCCCCGCGGGAGCTGCTTCCTCGCGCGGGGCCCTCTGGGGAGGGGTTAAGGGCCGGCCGGGGTGACCCCGGCCGGCCGGTCAGGTTGTGCTCTTGTGCTCTTAGCGGAGCAGGGCGAGGACCTGCTGCGGGGCCATGTTCGCCTGGCTCAGCACCTGGTTGCCCGCGCTCTGCAGGATCTGGTTCTT
>DATIKM010000125.1:0-10282 GCA_035477595.1 Chthonomonadales bacterium | reverse complement strand
CTCGCCCATGTCCGCGCCGGGCTCCTCGAGGGGCGCCATGTCCGGCGCGGTCTCGGCCGCTGGAGCGGTCTCAGGCGCTACTGGCGTCTCGGGGCGGGCATCGCCCCTGCGGCGCCCTGCTCGCGTGTCGCGGGCGTTCAGGGAGCGCACCGCGGCGGGGTCCGGCAGGTCGACTCCCAGCGCCACCATCTGGTTCGGGAAGAAGAGCCGGCGGATGGTCTCCGCGGCGAGAGCCGGATCCACGCTCAGGAGGCTCCGCCCGCCGGAGGTGGGCAGGGTCTCGAGGACGATGGCCTCCCTCGGAAGGCCGCGCGCGAAGTTTGCGAGCGTGTACATCTGGTCGCGCGTCAGGTTGTGGGTCCTCAGGCTGTCCACGAGCGTGTCGGCGGCCTTCGGCAGCCGGAGGAACGTGGCGGGGTGCTGGAGCCTGGTGCGCACCGCCTCGAGGAAGGTGTGCTGACGCTCCGAGCGGTGCACGTCGCTGTCGGAGTGGCGCATGCGCACGTAGCCCATCGCCTCGTAGCCGTCGAGGTGCTGGTAACCGGGGTGCAGGTCGACGTGTAGGTTGCCCCAGTGGTCGTCGTATTTGAGGCGCCTCTCCACGTTGAGGCTGACGCCGCCGATGGCGTCCACGAGCTTCTGGAAGCCCTCGAAGTTGATGGTGATGGCCGCGTCGGCCCGTACGCCGAAGGAGGAGGCGATCGTCTCGATGAGCAGTTCGGGCCCGCCGAGCTGGTGGGCGGAGTTGATTTTGCGGATGCCGCGACGCCCGGGGATGCGGACCGCGGTGTCGCGCGGGATGCTGAGCGCGGAGATGCGCGCTCCGGCGAAGTCCATCCGGGCGAGCAGGATGGTGTCGCTGCGGCCGTGGGTCTTCAGGATGCGCGCCCGGTTGTCGTAGTCGTGGTCCACGCCGATGACGAGGACATTGATGGAGGAGCGCTCCCGAAACTGCTCCTTGGGGACCCATACCTCGAGAGGGGAGCGACCGGTGAGGACCTTGCCGGCCATCTGCCAGCCGTGCGAGCGCAGGGCCTCGTTCACGGCCGCGCTGTTCCAGTAGAAGTGGCCGAAGGCAGTCCCGATGGCCATGAAGAGCCCGCAGGCAAGGCAGCCGACCGTGACGGCAGCGACCCGCAGGGCGCGCGCGCGCTGCCTGGCGGCGCCCGTCACGGTCACGCGCGGCGGCGCTTGGGCCTGCTTCGCGTCCTGCTCCTCTACATTGTCGCGCATGAAGCCTGATCCCGTCGCGCCAGCATGACCGTAGGCGCGCGACTCGCGGGCGCCATGCCCGCAAGCCCGCCGCATGTATAGCACGGGCTGCTTGCGCGCGTCAAGGAACCGCGGCACCGCGGGGGGTGCTACCCGGGAGGCGTGGCGGGCATCGGGCCGCTCAGGAGCGCGCCACGCCATCCTCGCCGAACGGCATCGCCCGCGCCCGTCGCGGCGAGCCGATGCACGGTCTGGGTCGGGCGGCCCGCCGCCTCGTAGCCCCTTGTTGCGCGCGCCGTTCGGGTGCGTCTCCAGGCTCGCCTGGCCGCCGCCGGTCCAGCCGTACATGGCGTACTCGATCCGCAGGTTGCCGGCGGAGAGGTTGAGGGTCTCGGAATGGACGGGGAGTCCGCCCATCCAGGGACGAGCGCTGCCCGGCGGCGGCGGGAGCGCGGGCGTAGTCTCCGTGGCCGCCTCCGCAGCCTGCTGGGAGAAGAGGAGGTGCGCCTGCCGCCTGCCGCCGAAGCGCCGCTGCCGCCGCCGCGCCCATCGGCTCCTGCCTCCTTCGTGCATCCTCATCGGGACACGATAGCTCGGCGTGCTCGGCGCGCCGGAGCACGCGAACGACTGACCGGTGGGAGCGCCCGCAGAGAGGATCGCGGCGCCACCATCGCCAAGTGGGGCGCCACCATTTGCGAGCGTCAAGAGAGGCGAATCGCCCCGCCCGCCTGACGCGAGCGTGCAATGCTGCGATCTATGGTGAAATGCCTTGCACGCTGATCGCAGGCGGGCGGGGCTGCTCCCCGGGCCGCGGGAGTTGTCGAGGAGGCCTCGCGAGCGGCATGGTATCGTGGTGTGGGGCCGAATGTCGGCGTTGTCGGCCCTGCGGGGCGGTGCTATAATGCCGCTCTGCCCGGCCCCGGGCGGTCTCCGAGAGGTACTTCTACCCCATGTTCGACGAGCAGCTCACGCTTGGCGACGATGAGCGTGCCGTCACGCTTAAGCGTGTGTGGGAGCGCGCCCTCGCGCAGCTCGCGAACCGCGTCAGCAAGCCCACCTACGAGGGGCAGATCCGCCCCAGCCGGCCCATCGACCTCTCCGACCGCGTGTTCACGCTGGCGGTGCCGGGGAACTGGGCGCGCGAGTGGCTGGAGAAGCGGCATTCCGGCCTCATCCGCTCGACCCTCGAGTCCATCCTGGGCTTCCCGGTGGAGCTCCGGCTCGTCGTTACCAACGACGCCGCGCCGGCGGAGCCGCTGGATCGATTCCTCCTGCCGGTTGAGGCGCCCAGCGCGCCGGAGCCGGTGCAAGCGCCCGGGCGCCGGACGGCGGAGGAGTACCAGCCCGCGTCCGGAGTGCCCTGTGTGCAGCTCAACGACCGCTACACGTTCGAGAGCTACGTGGTGGGCCGGAGCAACCGCTTGGCGCACGCGGTCGCGGTGGCAGTGGCGGAGTCGCCGGGCGGCACCTACAACCCGGTGTTCATCTACGGCGGCTCGGGCCTCGGGAAGACGCACCTGCTGCATGCCATCGGCATCGCGCTCCGCACGCGCCAGACGGACTGCGTGGCCGCCTACGTGGACGGTGAGCACTTCACGCACCAGTACGTCTCCGCACTGCGCGAACGGAAGATGGACGACTTCCGCCGCTACTATCGCACCGCGGACGTCTGGCTCGTCGACGACATCCAGAGCATCGCGGGGAAGGAGGGCACGAAGGAGGAGTTCTTCCACACCTTCAACGTGCTGCACCACTCCGGCAAGCAGATCGTCATCACCAGCGACCGCAGTCCTCGCGACCTGACGGCGATGGATGAGCGCCTGCGCTCGCGGTTCGAGAGCGGCCTCATCGCGGACATCGTGCCGCCGGCTTACGAGACGCGCGTGGCCATCATGGAGCAACGGTGCCTGCGTGAGGGCTGGGCGGTGCCCAAGGATGTGATAGACCACATCGCAGGCGCGATCCACTCCAACGTGAGGGCGCTGGAGGGCGCCATGACGAAGCTGGTCGCCTACTCCTCCATCATGCGTTGCGCGATCGGGCCGGAGATGGCCCAGAGCGTGCTCGGCGAGTACTTCATCGACAAGCCCCTGCCGCCCTCGATGCGCAAGAGCGTAAGCATCGACGAGATCGTGGAGGCCGTGTCCCGGCAGCTCGGCCCGGCGCCGGACGCCATCCGTGGACAGAGCAGGGCCCACGCCGTGGTGGCGGCGCGGCAGGTCGCCATGTATCTGGCGCGCGCTCTCACCAGCGAGTGCCTGGCGCAGGTGGGCGCGCAGATCGGCGGGCGAGACCACAGCACGGTCCAGCGGGCGGTAGCGCGAGTGGCGGACCTGATGGCGAAGGATGCCACGCTCCACGCGACCGTGATGAGCCTGCGGGCGAAGCTGGAGCGCTGACGCACAGCACACAGCGCCCGGCTGTGCGTGGCCGGTGTGCCTGTGCATAGCGGGGCGCCGCGGGCCGCTGCGATGCGGAGCGCCTGGCGCGGCGCACTGCCGCTGCAGGGCCCGCGCACCATGAATCCCTTCGTGGCCGAGCGCGCAACGCACGAAGCGCACACACTCATCATCACCACCTCCTTATCTATCGAATCCCCAAAGGCAGAAGGACGCGACGCGAGACGGCTGGCTGAGCGGGAACCCGAGACAATGCACATTCAGGAGATCCGGCTCAGCGACTTCCGGAACTACGCCACCTTGACGCTCGAACCGGGCCACGGCGTCAACGTGCTCGTGGGGCGGAACGCCCAGGGCAAGAGCAACCTGCTGGAGGCCATTCAGGTGCTGGCCACCACTAGGAGCTTGCGTGCAGGGCGCGACTCGGAGCTCATTCGCAAGGGCGCGTCGCAGGCCGAGGTCGAGGCAACCGTGGTCCGCGAGGACTCCGGGGAGCATCACCTGCTCCTCAGCGTGGCGCCGAACGACCGCAAGACCGTGCGCATCAACGGCAGCCGTCCGCAGCGCGGCATCGAGCTGCTCGGGCACCTGAACGCCGTGTTCTTCGGCTCGGTGGACCTGGGCGTGGTCAACGCAGAGCCCTCGGTGCGCCGGCGCTTCCTGAACCTCGACATCTCCCAGATCAGCCCCAAGTACTGCTTCGACCTCGCCGCCTACAAGCGCGCCCTGGAGCAGCGGAACCGCCTGCTCCGCGAGATGCGGGACGGGTTTCGGCACGCGGAGGCGCTGGAGGCATGGACCGAGCAGGTGGTCCGCTACGGCGTTCCCATCCTGGAGAAGCGGCGCACCTTCGTGCAGCGTCTGGCGCCGCTCGCCGCTGAGGTGCACGACGAGCTGACCAGTGGGCGGGAGCGGCTGTGGGTGGAGTACGCGCCCAACGTGCCGATCGATAGGCGGGCGGGGCTGAGCGAGATAGAGCAGGCCTTTCGGGCCTGCATCGCGCAGGCGGCGCAGGACGAGATGCGGCGCGGCGCCACGCTTGTGGGCCCGCAGCGTGACGATATCCGGTTCGAGGTCGACCGGATGGACGCGCGCATCTACGGCTCTCAGGGGCAGCAGCGAACCGTGGTGCTGAGCCTGAAGCTTGCCGAGTTCAGGCTCATGGAGGAGTACACGGGCGAGCCGCCGGTGATGCTGATGGACGACGTGATGTCGGACCTCGACGACCTGCGCCGCCGGCGCCTGGTCCATTGGCTGCGCCGCCGGCGACAGGCGTTCGTGAGCTGCACGAACCTGCGCGGGTTCCCGCCGGAGGTGCTGCGCGAAGCGACGGTCCTCCGCGTGGAGCGCGGGACGCTGACGCGCGAGTCGAGCGACCGCGTGGCGGAGGAGTGCCTTGACGCGTACGACGCCGGGAATAAGGAGAGCGACACCCCATGAAGCATGCCTGGCTGGTATTCCACCGGGGCGACGTGGAGACGGAGCGCCTGCAGTGCGAGCAGGAAGGCAAGGAGATCGGGGAGCTTGCAGGCGAGTTCGACCGGCTATCGGCGGCCGACCTTGCGGACCCCCGTGAGCAGGCCGCGTTCGGGGAGCTGATGGACCGGGCGGCGGAGCTTCCGGTGCGGGCGCGCTTCCCGTACGTCGAGCCCTCGGACCTGCAGGGGATCCTGGCGGAGCGTCGGGCCGCCGTGATGGCTACCGCTCCCTCTCGCCTGGCTGCGGCGGAGCTGGAGGACCGGGTGTATGGCGCGTGGCTGGGGCGGTGCGCGGGCTGCCTGCTCGGCAAGCCAGTGGAGGGCTGGCGCCGGCCGGCCATGTGGGGCCTGCTGAAGGAGTCGGGCCGGTGGCCGCTGTCGGACTACTTCCGCTGGAGCGCGACGCCTGCGGAGGTGCGGGAGCGGCACGGGATGCGGGAGCACGCGGCATGGGGCGACCGCGTGGACTCGATGCCGGAGGACGACGACACGAACTACACGACGGTGGGCCTGGCGCTCATGAGGCGGTGCGGTCCGGCTTTCACGCCGGAGGACGTAGCCGACTTCTGGCTCGGCAACCTGCCCATTCTGCACACCTGCACTGCGGAGCGGGTGGCCTACCGGAACCTGGTGAACGAGGTGCCGCCGCCGGCCTCGGCGACCGTGCGGAACCCGTACCGCGAGTGGATCGGGGCTCAGATACGCGCGGACTTCTTCGGCTACGCGGCGCCGGGCGACCCGGCGAAGGCGGCCGCCCTGGCGTGGCGGGATGCCTGCATATCGCACGTGAAGAACGGCATCTACGGGGAGATGTGGGCGGCTGCGATGGTATCGGCGGCGTTCACCGCGACGAGCCCACGCGCGTGCATCGAGGCGGGGCTGGGGGAGATCCCGGCGCGGAGCCGCCTGGCGGAGGCCCTGCGCGAGACACTCGGATGGTTCGACTCGGGGGTGGCCTACGACGAGGCGGTGGAGCGCCTGCACCGTGCGTGGGACGAGACGCGCGGGCACGACTGGTGCCACACCATCTCGAATGCAGTCGTGGTGGCCATCGCGCTGCTGTGGGGCGAGGGCGACTTCGGCGCGACGGTCTGCCGGGCGGTGCAGCCCTGCTTCGACACGGACTGCAACGGTGCGACGGCCGGGAGCGTGATGGGCGCTCTGCTGGGCAGGGCGACGCTGCCTACGGCGTGGACCGGGGTGCTGAACGACACTCTGCACACGGGCGTGGCGGGCTACCACACGGTGCGGCTGGCGGACATGACGCGCCATACGCTGGCGGTAATCGAGCGCGTGGCGGCGCTGGGCTGAGGTTCCGGCAGGCTTCGGGAGGAAACCGGAGGCGTTGACTCGGCGTCCTGGTAGGCGTATAAGTGTACATACGTCTACTTACAGGAGGCCGCGAGGATGGGACAGGGGTACTGGTGGGGCGCGGGGGCGGGGCGCGCCAGTGAGGACGAGGCGCGGCTGGAGCGCGAGGCGGACGCCTTGCTGGCGGGCGCCGTGGCCGGGCGCGCGCGGAATTGGCGGACGGAGCGCCAGTTCGCCCGCGCGGGTGGGCCGGCGCTGCGCCCCTCGCCCGAGGCGCTGGAGCGCGCCCGCGCGCCGCTCTGCCAGACGGACCGCGACGAGATGCTCTTCCTGCTGTCGGTGACGCCGCTCCCGAGGCTGCACCGGCTCTGCGCGCGCCTGTGGGCGGACCGCTGGACGCAGCGTGAGATCGCCGCGGTGGTGGGGTGCTCGCAGCAGCGGGTCTCGCAGGTGCTGCGGCAGGCGCTGGCGGCGTGCCTGGACTCGCTGCCCGTGTCGTTCGAGAGCTTCAGTCGGCATTCGGTGTACCGCCCGCCGTTGCGGGTGCCGCCTCGGGAGCGGCGCTGCACGCGGTGCGGCGAGGCGTTCGACGCGCGGACGACGCGGGGCCGGCTGTGCTGGAGCTGCAGGCCGGGTTAGGCGGCGGGTTGCACGGCGTGGAGGAGCGCGGCGCATGGACAACGGCCAGATCCAGTGGGTATCGAGCCTCATTTGGGGCATCGCGGACGACGTCCTGCGGGACCTCTACGTCCGCGGCAAGTACCGCGACGTGATCTTGCCGATGACCGTGCTCCGGCGCCTCGACGCCGTGCTCGAGCCCACCAGACAGGCCGTGCGGGACATGAAGCAGAGGCTCGACGAGGCCGGGGTAACGAACCAGGACATGGCGTTGCGGCAGGCCGCGGGTCAGGCGTTCTACAACGCATCGCGGTTCACGCTTCGCGACCTCATGGCTCGCGCCAGCCAGCCGCAGCTCAGGGCCGACTTCGAGGCGTACCTCGACGGCTTCTCGCCGAACGTGCAGGACATCCTCGAGAACTTCGAGTTCCGCAACCAGCTCCCGCGGCTCTCGAAGGCCGACGCGCTCGGAACACTGATCGAGAAGCTGCTTTCGCCCGACATCAACCTCAGCCCGAACCCGGTGCTCAACGACGACGGCTCGGTCAAGCACCCCGGCCTCGATAACCACGGCATGGGCACGGTGTTCGAGGAGCTGGTCCGCCGCTTCAACGAGGAGAACAACGAGGAGGCTGGCGAGCACTGGACGCCGCGCGACGCCGTCAAGCTGATGGCGAGGCTGATCTTCCTGCCGATCGCGGATGAGATCGAGTCGGGCACGTACCTGCTCTACGACGGCGCGCTCGGCACCGGCGGCATGCTCACCGTGGCGGAGGAGACCCTGCAGGACCTCGCCAGGCAACGCGGCAAGCAGGTCGCCACGCACCTCTATGGCCAGGAGATCAACGCGGAGACCTACGCGATCTGCAAGGCCGACCTGCTGCTCAAGGGCGGTGGTGATGCCGCGGACAACATCGTCGGCGGCCCGGAGCATTCCACGCTCGCCAACGACGCCTTCCCGTCGCGCGAGTTCGACTTCATGCTCTCCAACCCGCCCTACGGCAAGAGCTGGAAGAGCGACCTCGAGCGCATGGGCGGCAAGGACGGCATCAAGGACCCGCGCTTCGTCATCGAACACGCCGGCGACCCGGAGTACTCGCTCGTCACGCGCTCGAGCGACGGGCAGATGCTGTTTCTCGCCAACATGCTCTCGAAGATGAAGCGGGCTACCCGGCTCGGCAGCCGCATCGCCGAGGTGCACAACGGCTCGTCGCTTTTCACGGGGGACGCCGGCCAGGGCGAGAGCAACATCCGCCGCTGGATCATCGAGAACGACTGGCTCGAAGCCATCGTCGCGCTGCCGCTCAACATGTTCTACAACACTGGAATCGCGACCTACATCTGGGTGCTCACCAACCGCAAGCCCGAGCACCGCCAGGGCCGGGTGCAGCTCATCGACGCCACGCAGTGGTTCACCCCGCTGCGCAAGAACCTGGGCAAGAAGAACTGCGAGCTCTCGGAGGCAGACATCGCGCGCATCTGCGACGCGTTCCTGAAGCTCGAGGAGACCGAGCAGTCGAAGGTCTTCCCGAACGCCGCCTTTGGCTACTGGAAGGTGACCGTGGAGCGGCCGCTGCGCCTGAAGGGCATCGACCCCGGGCGGGCGTATACGCCGAAGGAGATCAAGGCGCTGAAGGAGACCGCCGAGCGCGACGAGCACGCGCCGCCGGTGATCAAGAGGGTCCACAAGAGAGGCGCCGTCGCTGACCCGCTGCGTGGCTTGTTCCTGCGCCCCTCTCCCTCCGGGAGAGGCGCCGGCGGTGAGGGCATGGTTGTGGAGTACGAGCCCGACTCGGAGCTGCGCGACACCGAGCAGGTGCCGTTGCTGGAGGAAGGCGGGATCGAGGCCTTCCTGCGCCGCGAGGTGCTGCCCCACGCGCCCGACGCCTGGTACGTGCCGGAGAGCGTGAAGATCGGCTACGAGATCAGCTTCACGCGCTACTTCTATAAGCCGCAGCCGCTGCGCACGCTGGAGGAGATCCGCGCGGACATCCTGGCGCTGGAGAAGGAGACCGAGGGGCTGCTGGGCGAGATCATTGGGGACCACGATTCGTGACGGCCTACGATCCTGATCAGCACCACCGGCACTCCATGCGCCTGAAGGAGTACGACTACGCCTCGGCAGGCGCGTATTTCGTCACCATCTGCACCCAGGACCGGGCGTGCCTATTAGGTCATGTGGACGGCAGCGACATGTTGTTGAGCGATGCCGGAAAGATGGTGGCCCAGCTGTGGGACGACCTTCCTTCGCGGTTCCCGCATGTGGTTCTGGATGCGTTCGTCGTCATGCCGAACCACATCCACGGCATCATCGTATTGACCGACCCCGTCGACGAACACCCCGTCGACGCACACCCCGGATCGATCCCAACCCGATCGGTTGCGGGTGCCCAATCCCCGGCGGATACCGATTGCACCCCTGTAGGGGCGCCCCTTGTGGGCGCCCTGCCTACGGTGGTCGAATGCGGGACCACGGCACCCACGAGGGGTGCCCCTACGGTGGCGGAATGCGTGACCACGGCACCCACAAGGGGTGCCCCTACGGTGGGATCGGTGGTTGGTGTGTACAAATCGTTGACCACGTTCGCATTCATCCGTGGCGTGAGAACGCTCGGCTGGCCGCGGTTCCGCGGCAGACTGTGGCAACGCAATTTCTACGAACACGTCATTCGCGACGAAACATCGCTCAATCAGATCCGCGAGTACATAGCCAACAATCCACCGCGTTGGGCCGAGGATACGGAGAATCCGGGCGCAGAAACGGGGCGCGGCCGATGATCGACGGTTTGACGCCCTATCCGCCATTGGTTGTGGGCGCCCAATCCCCGGCGGGTACCGGTTCCACCCCTGTAGGGGCGCCCCTTGTGGGCGCCCTGCCCACGGTGGCGGGATCCGGGAACAGGGCACCCACAAGGGGTGCCCCTACGGTGGAATGCGGGACGAGGGCACCCACGGGGTATCCGGGGGCAGAGACGGGGCGCGGCCGATGATCGACGGTCTGGCGCCCTATCCTGCATTGGGTGTGGGCGCCCAATCCCCGGCGGATACCGGTTCCACCCCTGTAGGGGCGCCCCTTGTGGGCGCCCTGCCTACGGTGGCGGAATGCGGGACGAGGGCACCCACGAGGGGTGCCCCTACGGTGGCGGGATGCGTGACCAGGGCACACACGGGGTATTCGGGGGCAGAAACGGGGCGCGGCCGATGATCGACGGTTTGACGCCCGATCCGGCATTGGTTGCGGGTGCCCAATCCCCGAAGGATACC
>DATIKM010000124.1:0-10069 GCA_035477595.1 Chthonomonadales bacterium | reverse complement strand
AAGACGACGCTCCTCGCCTTCCTCCGCGCCGTGCTCTTCGGACTGCCCGACGCGCGTAGAGCGGAGAATCGCTACGCGCCGCCGCCAGGAGCGCGCCACGGCGGCCGCCTTGATGTGTTAATGCGCGATGGGCGCCGGTTCCGCATTGAGCGCCATGTCACCTGGGCCGCCAAGCGTGGGCAGGTGACCGTCACGTCGCTCGACGGCGCCGGTCCGGCGGTCCTGGCCGATCTCCTTCCTGGGGCGACGGACGACCTCTTCTGCAACGCGTTCGCCTTCGGCCTGAAGGAGCTGGCCTCGCTGGTGGGGCCCGTGCAGACGCGGCTCCATGCGGCGGCGGCAGGGTCCGGCGCGCTCGGGGTGTTCGAGGCGCAGACGCGGCTCCACGAACAAGCGGCGAAGCTGTTCTCGCCTGGCGGAAGGAACCCCGTGATCAACGGCCTCCTGAGCCAGTACCGCGCAGCGGAGGACGAGCTCCGGGCGGCACGGACGGCGGCCCAGGAGGCGCCCAGGCACCAGCGGACCAAGGAGGAGCTCACCGCCGGGCTTCGGGGCGTGGAGGACGAGCTTTCGGCGGCGCGAGCGCGCGAGCGGCGCCTCGACACGCTCTCGCGGGCGCTGCCGATCTGCGATCAGCTCTGGCAGGCGCGCGCGGAGCTCGAGGCTCTCCCGCTGGCCGCCCAGGTGCCGGAGGGCGGCGTCGAACGGCTCGAGCGGATGCTGGCCGACCTGAAGAACGCGCGCGACCGGAGGACCGACGCCCAAGAAGCGCTGGCCCGTCAGCGCGCCGACGCAGACGCCATCGAGGTCGACGGGGCCGTGCTCGCGCTCCGCGCCGGCATCGGCGAGTGTCAGAGCCGGGTGGGGCAGGTCCGCGATGCGGAGCGCGACCTGCCGAAGCGGCGCGCCGAGGAGCGCCAGAAGGCCCAGGAGGTCGCCGAGGGCCTCCGACGCCTGGGCGAGGGCTGGACTGAGGAGCGGGCGGTTGCGTTCGACGACAGCTTGCCCGTCGAGCAAGCCATTGCGGCGGCGGAGACCCGCTGGCAGGTGCTGGAGCGCGCGCGGCACGAGCACGAGACGGGGAAGCGCAGTGCGGACGCGCGGGCGGCGGAGGAGCGCGACCAGCGAGTGCAGGCACGCCGCGATCTGGACGCGCGCTGGCCCCAGCCGCCGGGAGACCACGCCACGATCGACGACGAGCTCAAGCGGACTGCGGGCGCCCGGTCGCTCGCAGCGGATCTCGGGCGCGACGATCGGCGCGAGGCGAAGGAGCAGGCCCGCCGTGCCGCCGATGCCGACCTGGCTCGGATACGCGCGGAAGGGCCGCGGGTCCCAGCCCCTCCGGCGGCGCTCTGGGCGGTCGCGGCCCTCTCCGCTGTCGCGCTGGTGGCCATGGTGGCCCTGCGCCAGGGGACTGCGGCCATCGCGGCGACGGCGGTCGTGGCGGTGGGGGCGGTGCTCGCGGCGCTGCTTGCGCGCCGCGCCGCGAGCGCGCCCGCGATTGAGGCGCACGCCGCGCAAGTGTCGGCGGCGGAGAAGACCCTCCGTCAGGCTGAAGGCGACCTGAAGGAAGTCGAGGATGAGCGAGAGCGCCAGCGCGCCGAGCTAGCGCCCCTGTTGGAGGCGCTCGGCCTGCCACCGGACGCGTGCGCAGCGGACCTGGAGGCGCGGGAGCGCGCGCTGGAGGAGGAGCGCGACCTGGCGCGGAAGCGCGACGATGAGGTGCGCCGGCTGCGCGACCTGGAGCAGGCCGAGGAGCGAGCCACGCGAGCTGCGGACCAGGCGGCTGCAGCGCTGGCAGCGGCGGAGGCGGATGTCCAGACCGGGAGCGCCGACTGGGAGCGCTGGCTCGCGAGCCGCTCGCTGCCACGCGGCCTCCAACCCGCGGGTGCGCGCGAGTTCATCGGGCTGGTCCGAGCTGTGCGCGAGCGTGTGCGCGAGCGCGACGCCCTGCGCCAGCGGATCGACGCCATGGAGAGGTGCATAGCGGACTTCCGAAAGGGCGTGGAAGGGATCGATGGCACGGTTGCCACGGACGCGCCGGTGGAGGCGCTGGTAGCTGCCTGCGAGCAGGCGCGCCGGCGGCTGGAGGCGGCGGACCAGGCGGCGGCGCGGCGCGACGAACTTCTGCGCGCGCTTCCCGGGTTGGAGGCCGCGCTCGCCCACTGGAGCGGCAAGGAGCGGGAGGCCGACGCAGCCCTCCGCGCGCTGCTGGAGGAGGCTGGCGTCGAGACCGAGGAGGCGTTCCGGGAGCGCGCGCGGCTTGCAGGCATCCGATGCGATGCCGAGGCGCGCGTGCGCCAGCTCGAAGGACAGCTCGGCGCCGTCGCCGGGCCTGCCGGGGAGCGCGAACGGCTTGAGGCCGAGGTCGCCGAATGGGACGCCGGCGCGCTGCGGATGGAGATCGAACGCCTCCGCGCGGGGATCGCGGAGCGCGAGGCGGAACAGCGCCGCATCGCTGGCGAGCTGGGCGAGGTGGGCAAGACTCTCCGCGACCTGCTGCAGAGCGAGCGGATCGAGGAACTGGGGCAGAAGCGCGCCGGGCTGGCGGCGCAGATTGCGCACGAAGCCGACGCGTGGGCAGAGCTGAAGGTCTGCGCGTGGCTCCTCGGGCAGGCGCGCGAGCGGTTCGAGCGAGACCGACAGCCGGAGGTCATGCGCCGAGCCGGAGAGTATGTGCGGGCCGTGACGGGCGGCGCATACGAGGGGCTCGTCGCTTCGCACACGGAGAAGGACGCCATCGAAGTGGTTGCGCCTGACGGTCTCCGTAAGGAGCAGCCGCGCTGGAACCAGGGGCTGCTAGAGCAGATATACCTCTGCCTCCGGCTGGGCTTCATCGGCGAGTACGTGCGCGGCGCGGAGCCGCTGCCCGTCGTGATGGACGACATTCTGGCGAACTCCGACCCGGACCACGCGCGCCGAGCCGCCGAGCTTATCGCCAGGTTTGCCAGCGAGTACCAGGTCCTCTACCTCACCTGCCATCCAGAGACGGCGGGCCTCCTCGCGGGAGCGGTCCCGGGCCTGCACCGCCTGCGCCTCCGGGGCGGCAAGGGCGCGCCGATCGCCATCAGCGCGCCGTAGCCCCGGGCGCCGGCGGTTCGGACGGCGGGCTGGCGATGCCCGTGGCAGGCCGCGGTCACGGCGGTCCAGGCAACCCCCGCGCCGGACCGCGCGGTACAATGGCGCGGGAGGACCGGCGGCGCATGGCAGAGCGGCTCGACGGGCAGGTGGCGGTGGTGACGGGAGCTGGGCGCGGGATCGGCCGAGCCACGGCGATTGCGCTTGCCGAGCGCGGAGCCTCCATCGTGGCGGCGGCGCGCACCGCGGAGGAGCTGGAGCGGACCGCCGCGGAGGTGCGGGCGGCAGGCGGTCGCTGCATCGTGGCGCCCACCGACGTTGCAGTGGAGGCCCAGTGCGAGGCCCTCATCGCGCGCGCCGAGGACGAGCTTGGCCGGCTGGACGTGCTGGTGAACAACGCCGGCGTTGCGCGCTTCGCCCCGTTCTGGGAGCTCTCCACAGAGGACTTCGACGCCAACCTGAACGTGAACCTGCGGGCCGTGTTTATCCTGAGCCGGGCCGCGGCGCTGCGGATGATCCCGCGCCGGTCGGGGCACATCGTCATCGTCTCGTCCAGCTCTGCTCGCAGGCCCTACCCGACGCAGAGCGCCTACTGCGCCTCGAAGGCCGGCGTGAACCAGCTCGCACGTGCAATGGCCGCCGACCTTCGGCCGCACGGCGTGCGGGTCAGCGCCGTCTGCCCGGGAGGCGTCGTGACGCGCCTGGCGGACGAGATCCACCCGCACCGCGACAAGACCGGCTGGATCCAGCCGGCAGACGTGGCGGACGCCATCGTCTACCTGCTCACCACGCCGCCCTACATCGCCGTCGACGAGCTGTTCGTGCGCCGCTTCGACTCCGATCCCATCTGACAGTCCTGCCGCTGGCGGGCTGCGGGAGCCACGATGTCCACCCGCATCATCAACTACGACCCCGGCGACCCCTCGCACGCCATGCGCATGGCGGAGATGTTCAACGACTTCAACTCGGCATGGCCGGGCGGGTTCACGCGCGGCGTGCCCGAGACGGGCGCGCGCGTCCAGGATCGCATGGCCCGCCGGGACCGGCTCGCAGTGCTGCTCGCGGAGCACGATGGCGACTTCGTCGGCTACTGCGACCTGGTCGCGTGGCCGGACCACCCGGACCTCTCCTACGTGGACCTGCTGGGCGTCCGGCGCGCGCATCATGGGAGCGGCGCCGGCCGTCTGCTACTGCGCGCCGCGCTGGAGCGTGCCATCGAGGCCGGCTGCCGCGAGGTCACGCTCCATACCTGGGCCGGCAACACGAAGGCGGTGCCGCTCTACAAGAAGTGCGGCTTCCAGTGGGAGCCGGACAGCGATGTCTTCATGCGGTGCTTCATCCCCGCCATCCTGCGGTCGCCCGTCGGCCGGGACTTCTTCGCGGGGCGTGACTGGTACGCCTGCCAGGAGCGCGACCTGACGGTCGCTCCCGACGACCTGCGGTGGAACGGGATGCGGGCGTACAGGTACCGCTTCCGCGACGGCGTGGACGCCCTGGAGGTCATCGTGGACGCGGCCTCCGGCGAGATCGCGGCAGTGGAGACGCCCGAGTTTGCGGCGGCCTGCTGGGTTCCGGTCGAGGAGGCCCACGCGGGCCGACTGTTCCCCGTGCGGTGGCAGGTTCGCGCATTGGAGGGCGCGTCGGGTGGCGCGCGCATGCGCGTCGTGTGCGACGAGGGCCTTGACGGCGCGCTCGACGAGCGGCTCGAGGGCGGCGGCGAGTGCACGCTCCTGCGGGACTTCCGAGTGGCAGCGGATGCGTTCCCGCGCCGTGAGGGCGAGCGGCCACGGTGCGTGCGATCGACGGTGAGTTTGGGCGGCCTCGAGCTACCTCTGGCTGTCGGTGTCACGGTGCAGTGGCCGGTCGAGGTGCACCACGCCGGCTGCGGTCTGTTCCCACGCCGTCCCGAGCGCGTCGAGGTCAGGTTGCGTAACCGGCTGGACGAGCCGGTGAGCGGGACGCTCTCGCTGGCGCCGACACCCGGTCTGCGATGCGAGCCGGCGGAAGCGCGCTTCGAGGCGGAGGCCGGCTCGTGGACGATGTGCCACTTCGACGTGACCGCCGAAGGGGCGGGCGAGTGGCGGTCCGCCTGGCGCGTCTATGCTGACGGCGTGGCGCTCGAGCGCGTCTGCGCATTCCGGGCATGGGACGGTCCTCGCGCCATCGCGTCGCTCGACCCCGAGGGCGAGACGGTCGTGCTCGAGAGCCCGAGCCTCGCCGTGGGCGCCACGCTGCGCGGGGGCAGCATCTGGGTAGACCGCGCCCCCGGGGGCCGGACGGCGCTCTGGCAGGAGTTCGCCGCCGCCGGCCCGCCGTTCCAGGGGTGGAGCCTGCGCCCGGCGCGCCTGGAGGAGCGCATCGACCGCGCGGCCGACGGGGATCGCGTCACGCTGCGCACGTCGCCCGCAAGCCGGCCGGGCATCGTGGTGGAGCGCGAGGTGAGCGTCGTCGCGGGCGACCTGATCCGCGTCGCCTACCGCGTGCGCAACGAAACGGACCGGGCCGAGGCAGTGCAGCTTTGCATGGCGACACGACCGGAGCTGCGTGGCGCCATCGCCGCGCTGATCGACGGGGCCATCGTTCACGAGCCCATCCATCCGCACGGCGGCCTGTCCTCGAGCGAGGGAGACCTCTGCGAGTGCGGCGAGAGCCTGAGCGAGGGCTGGATCGCAGCCGAGCACGCCGGCGAGGTGTGCGGGCTCGTGTGGGGCGGCGCGTGCCGGCTTGAGCGCGAGTGGTCACTGTTCCCGGCGCTCGTTCTCGACGTGGGGGAGGTGCCGGCGCACGGGTCCGCCGAGGCGCCGGTCTATCACATCGTGTGCGGAGCCGGCGACTGGCGCACCGTCCGTGGCTGGTGGCGACGTCTCCAGCACCCCTCAAGCGTGCGGGAGGAGCGCGCTCCGGAGGCCGTCCGCGCGGTCGACCTCCGGGCGGACCCGTGCCCTGCGGTGCTCGTGAGCGAGACGACGGCGGTCCGACTGGCGCTGCACCATCGGCGCGGTGCGGCCGCGAGCGGCTCCATTCGGCTGCATGGCCGCGGCCTCGCGGTCGAGCCCTACCTGCAGCGGTTCGAGGGCCTGCGGCGTGGCGCTCCCTTCGCCGGCGAGGCCTGGGTGAAGCGCCCACCCGCGGCGGGGGTCTACGCGATCGAGGCCGAGGTCGATATCGGCGTGCTCGCCATGGCGTTCCGCGTGCCGGCGATCCACTTCGGGGATGGCGCCGCGGTGCTTGTCACTCGCGAGGCGGACGGGCTTTTCTGCGTCGACAGCGGCCGACTCCGCTTCCGGGTTGCCCCGTCCTTCCTCGGATCCATCGTCTCAGCGCACTGCCACGGTGCCGACCACCTGATGAGCGCGCACCCCGAGGAGCGCCCGTTCGCGTGGTCGAGCCCGTGGTTCGGCGGCGTACACCCATGCATGGAATCGATGGGGCACGGCAAGCTCGCGGCGGAGCGTTTCGAGGGCGAGGCAACCGAGCGCACGGGCGAGCGCGGCCTTGTCTGGAGCGGGGTGCGGGTGTGGTGTGACCTCGCGCACCGGGAGCGCCGGTGGATGCGGATCGAGACCGAGTATCTCACGCTGCCGGGCGCCGAGGTCATCGCGGTGGTGAGCCGGTGGGCGAACCGCACGACCGCGCGGATGGCGAGCCCGGACGACGTGGGCGTGGCGGCCTGGATGAGCGTCGGTGGCGACCACGCGCAGGGCGTCGTGCACACCAGCCGCGAGGGCGTTCGGGAGCGCCGGCGGCGCGGCCCGTTCTCGGCGGAGCTGCAGTCGGGCCGATGGGCAGCCATCGAGAACCCGGAGACCGGGCACGCTGTGGCGATCGCCACGGGCGACCCGCTGATGCGCATCACGGTTGACGACCTGGCCTCCGACGGCGCGCACTTCTCCGTGCTCGGACGGGTCGAGATCGCCCCGGCGAGCCACGTGGAGTCGCTTGCCTGGCTGGCGTTCGGGCCTGACCTGGCCCAGGCCGAGGCGTATGGCGCGCTCGCGGACCTGGAGCGGCTGCCCTAAGGTCGCCAACCGGGGCAGGAGATGTCGGGCGCGCCCGCGAACTCGCCACTCGGCCCCAAGCCGGGCCGCGAGGAGGACCTAACGATGCGCCGCGCCGCCACCGCTTTCGCACTCCTGCTTCTCGCCGCCGCCCTGAACCCCGCGACGGCCGCCCCCAACCGCCCGGACGGACCTATCCGGTCCTGGGTGGTGCTAGGCGCCTTCCCCAACCCCCAACCGCCGGGAGGCCGCACCGCCACCGCGCGTGGCGGGCACGACATCGACTACCTGACCGCCCTCGGAGGCGAGGCGAGAGCCGTCCTCCGGCCGGGCGCCACTGTGGCCGCACCGGATGGCGCCGCCCTCACTGCTCGGACCGTCGAGGCGACGACCGGCCGGCTGGACTTCAACGCGATCTTCCCGGAGAGCACGAACCGGGTGGTCTACGCCTTCGCCGTCCTGGACGCGCCTGCTGGAGGCGAAGCCCTCTTCTTCCTTGGCTCGGACGACGGCGCGAAGGTATGGCTCAACGGCGCGCTGGCCCTCGACGCCTTCCCGCTGACCGGACGCGCATTCCGTGCGCGCGAGAACCGCTTCCGCGCCCCGCTCCGGCGCGGCGCGAACACGCTGCTGGTGAAGGTGGAGAACCTGACCGGCGGCTGGGAACTCCAGGTGGAGGGCCTGCGCGGCTCGGCGGCGCGTGCCGTCCTGGCCGAGGAGGCGCGGCAGGAGCGCATCCGCGCGTTCCTGCGGTTCGAGTTCGGTCCGCTCCAGACCTACCCAAGCTACGTCATCGACCCCGGCCCGCTCCCGGCGGTCGGCTGGCGCGACCCGGAAGGCGTGAAGCGGGTCGCCGGTGACGTGCGCATGAGGGTGCGATGGTTCGACGCGGACCTGAACGAGGTGACCACCGCGGCGAGGCCCGGGCGGTACATGGCGTACGCCGAGGGACGGCTCCGGGACGGGACCCCAGTGCGTCGCTCTCTCACCGTCTACTGCAAGCCGCCGGGCGCGCTGCAGCTCTGGCTGGCAGACTGGGACGCAGAGGTCCCCTACCTGGGACCGCCCTTCAATCCGGTCGCCTGGCGGGAGCGCGCGCCGCAGACCGCCACCTTCGCGGGCCGCCTCGTGCGGGACTCGCTCTTCACGATGGCTGACGGCGCGATCTTCCTCGCCGGGATGGCGGAGGCCAGGCCCCTGGGCCGCGCGCCCCGTTTCGTGGAGTCGCCCGCCGTGGCGGACTGCGACCGCCATCTGGCGCTGAAGCGCAAGGTGCTGGGCGCGAGCGGCCCCGGCGCCATGCCCGCGCCGCCCCGGCGGAAGGCGGGCGCGCCAGCACCGGTCCTGCGCGAGGGCACGCCGGAGGAGGCCGGCGTCGCGGCAGACGCCAGGGCGCGCATCGAGGCGGTGTGCCGCAGGTGGGCCGAGGAGGCCGGCGAGCCGTTCGCCGTGGTGGTGGCGAGGCGGGGCGTCGTGGTCACCGAGGCGGCGTTCGGCGACCTCGCCCCGGGACAGCCCTGCACGCCCGACTTCCGCTTCGAGGTCGCCTCCATCACGAAGGCCATCTCTGGCATGCTCTTCGCTCGCTTTGTGGACCAGGGGCTGGCGCAGATCGACGACCCCGTGGCGCGCTTCCTGACGGGCTTCCCCGCCACCGGCCCGAAGGCCATCACGTTCCGCCAGTGCTTCACCCATACCGCGACGCTCGAGGGTCACGGCGAATGGGGAGGCATCTGGAACATGCACCTGGACAACGTGATCCTCAACCACCTGGGCGCGCTGGCGCCCGGCACGAGGCACATCTACAACGGCGTGAGCTATGACCTGGTGGGCCGGGCGCTCGAGATGATCGCGGGCAAGCCCATCATGCGCATATTCGACGAGGCGCTCTTCCAGCCGCTCGGGCTCGCTGACGTGCCCATCATGAACATGGCGTTTGGTGCGCGACTCACGGCGCGAGAGCTCGCCACGCTGGGACAGGTGCTGGCCAATCGCGGCAGCTACGGTGACCGCGAGCTCTACTCGGAGGCCACTCACGCCAGGCTGCTGCCGGTCCCGCTGAAGCAGTTCTGGCCCGCGGTGGATGTCGAGTGGGGCATCGGACTGACGCACATGCCGGAGCGGCGGCCGGGCGCGCCGGCCGGTTCCATGGCGCCGCGCGACCTGAGCCTGGGGCCGCGCACCATCGGCCACGGCTCCGCCACGAGCTGCATCCTGCGGGTGGACCCGGACACCGGCGTGGTGATCGCCATGATCCGGCGCACGGCGGGAGCGCGCTACGGCGAGCACGCGGCCGACTTCTTCGCCGCCGTGGCGGACGCCCTGCGGTAACGCCGGAGCGGCGGCGCTGCCCGGCCGCTGGAGTGACCTCCCAACTGCCGGGGGGCGCTCGATGACATGGATGGCGGCGCCGCAGCAGGAGGTCGCGGCATTCCGCGAGCGCCGGGGGGTCGAGCGGATGGCCCTGTTCGGCCCCGTGCCGCGCGACGCCCTTGGCCCGGAGAGCGACGTCGACGTGCTCGTGCGATCCGCGCCAGGCGCCCGGCGCTCGTGGTTCGACGTGGCATCTGGGCGCCAGGAGCCGATCGCCCTGTCCGGTAGGGAGGTCCATCCGCTCTCGTGGCGGGCGATCGAGACGGGCCGGAACCCGTACAGGAGCGCCGCTATCTTGAGCACGGCACAGGTCATCTAGGGATCGCGACCAGGCCAGTTTGCGCGACAGTGCGGAGGGCGCCGATGCCGATCTGCAGATCGTGTGGCAGACGGTGAGGGGCGATCTGCCGGCGCTTTTGGATGCAGCACGGGCTGCGCCGCAGGACGCTGAAGGTTGATCGCTCCTGCCGCACGAAGGGGTGCGGGACGATAGGGCATGGCCGCTGTGCCTGCTCGTCATGGAGGCGAACGGTGTTGACGACCTATCGCAACGGACGGGTGCGGAAGCTTGCGGAGAGCCTGCGCCGGCATGGCGTGCCTGAGGAGACCTCCGCCGCGGT
>DATIKM010000123.1:0-13517 GCA_035477595.1 Chthonomonadales bacterium | reverse complement strand
CATGTCTACCACATCAGTACGGCATCGCGGCCCCGGTAACTCGCCACGAAGTCGTCATTGCTGCGAATATGTCGTCATTGCTGCGAACATGGGGCCGGCGAGCGCGCGAGCGCCGGTCGGCGATCACCTCGCGCACGTGCTCCTCGCCATGGACCCACCGCCCGGGTCCGTGAGCCACGGGTCGGTCACCATGGCTGCGGCGAGCGACCATGCCAGGCCAATACCGTGCTTCTCGCTCACATCCAGTATCCGGTCCAGGGCCGCCCAAAGGTTCCACCACCTGTCCGGGACGGCGCAAGAGGCCAACCCCGCGGGTCCCCACGGCAGCGCGAAGGAGCTGACGGACCGGAAGCCCATGCCGCGCAGGTTGCGCAGCGCCCGCTCCTGCGCGCGCACCATAGGGGTTGGGGTCGTCGAGCTCCCGGCCCGCGGCGAGCTCGACGTAGAGGCGCCAGAAGAGGTCGAGCTAGCGAAAGCTGATCACGGCGAAGGTCCGGCCGTCCAGCCAGAACCTGCTGCCCCGGATGGTGAGCACGTCGCTCCGGCCCAGCGCGGCGCGCGCCGGCCCGCAGTCCGTCTCCTGAGCCGCGGCCCCCGCGCCCTCGGGAGAGGCGGCCTGCGGCGGGTGCGCCGCCGTTGCCGTCTCCTGCCGTGTCGCGGCCATCGCCTGTTCCCCTCGGCTGCAGGCCGACTCCGATGCCGCGCCCATGGTCGCTAGACCCGTCGCACGATGAGTACCGCAGGCCCCGCGAAGGGCGCCTGCAGCGCGTGGCGGGTGCCGCCCAGGATGGCGCCGCCGCGCGTCGTCCTGCCGGTGGCGGGGTCCAGCCACTCCACGCAGAACTCGCCCGCCGCGTTCCACAGGTCGAGCCCCTCCGGCCCACCGGTCGGGAAGTAGCAGGCGTACTCCCTCCCCGGGTCGGCCAGGCAGTAGGTCGACGTGCAGAGCTCGCCGCGCGGCGTGCACCGCGCCAGGTCCATCCGCTCTGCCACGCGCCGGGTGTACCCTAGGTTGCGGCGCACGTCGTCCCACGCCCAATAGTGTCGCTGGTTGCGGCTCACGTCGCCATCCCGCCACCAGTCGAGCTCGCCGGGTATGCGCTCCCACGGGTCCATGAAGAGCACGTTCATGCCGCGTGTGAAGGACTTCCAGATCCATGCGACCTCGCAACCGTGCCCCCAGAGGTGGTCGGTGTCGGTCAGGATCACCTTCCGTCCGTCAGCGGCGGGCGGGTTGTAGCGGTACTCAAACAGCCGGCCGTTGCTGGGAGATAACCAGTCGGCGCAGGTGGCAAACAGCTCGGAGTTGTCCTGGTCGCCGCCCTCCGCGGTGATGCCGACCGGATGCTGCTTCGTGAGCCCGCGCTCGAGGTCGTGGACGAAGGCGGCCATGTGGTCCTGCCAGGCGAGCGCCTCGCCGCGATGGGGCACCTCGTTGCAGACCTCGTAGAGCACGTGGTCGAGGTCGTTCAGCGCCTCCACCACCTGGCGGACGTAGGCCTCCTGCCACCGCAGGAGCTGCGGGCAGGCGAGCGAGAAGAGGTTCCAGGCCCAGCCGTGCTCGGGCACGCGCGGGTCGTCCTCGATGCCGTTCACGTTGTTGTCCGGGTGCATCGGGTGGAGGGGCCACGGGTCGGTCTCCGGCGTAGGCCACTTAACCGTCCACGCCTCGAAGAGCATGACGCTCACGTAGATGCCGCGCTCGCCGGCTTGCTCCACACGCTCGCGCAGGCGCGCGTAATAGGCGGGGTTCGGCCGGGAGAGGTCGAAGCGCGGGAGCCCGTCGCGCGCCTCGCCGGGTCCGGTCCTCTCGAAGGGCTGGGGGCAGAAGAGCGTGGGCGTCTGGTTCCAGGCGGCGCGCTTCGGGTGCATCCACTGCCAGAAGCGCAGGAAGTTGTGGCCGTGGTCCTCCAGCATCTGCAGGAAGCCGGCGTAGTCCGTGTTGCGCCGCGGCGCGCCCTCGAGCCACATGTCCTGCATAACCGCCCAGGTGTGTGACCCGGCGAGGTAGACCGGCCGGCCGGAGGGCTCGGCGAAGTAGCGCGGGTTGGCCGGGTGCGTGCGGAGAGGGCCGGGTGGTGGCGCCATGGGATGCCTCCTCGGAGAGCCGTGCAGCGTTTCCCTGCGGTTCGCCCATCGGGAGGCGGGGTTCCTCCTCGCGGAGCGCGCCACGCCGGGAGCGTGCCACGGCCTGCCCCGCCCCCCCGGCGAGCCGCGAGCCGCGAGGCGAAGCGCGGCAACAGGGCGTGGCCGCGCAGGTTGGCAGCCGCACGGCGCCGAAACGGCGCTGCATCGGAGGTAGGCGATGACAGTCCTGTGGTTGGCGGTGGCGGCGGCGCTCGCGGGCACGATGGCGGACGACGGGCCGGGTTTCGGCGGCGCGCCGCCCCTCGGCCCCAGGGACGCGCTCCGGCATCTGTTCCGGCCCTACGACCTGGTGGAGCTGAACGTCCTCGGCGCGGCCTACGGCGAGAACATGCTCGACTGCCGTGTGAACGCCACTAGCTACACGCACCTGAACGCCGACACTCCGGGGGGCGATGGCTTCCACCTCCAGTTCCACGACGACAGCGCCCGCTTCCTCGAGTCCCTCGCGTGGGAGGACCAGTACTCGCCCATCGTGCGCCTGGAGCTCGCCAGGCGGCTCGTCAAGGGCGCGCTCGCTGCCCGAGTCCCCGGCTCCTTCTCGGATTCCTACTTCCGGCACCGAAGCGGCGGCAAGACCTTCCTCGTGCTCGGCGACCGCCAGGGCCGAGACGGACGGATGCTCCTCTCCATGTGGGGCGATGAGCTGACCGGTTCGCTTAAGGTGGGTTTCCGGCTCCGACGCGAGGGCGCGTGGGTCGGGATGGACGCCTTCCGCCATACGGACCCGCCTGGCGCAATGACCACCGCGGCGGAGGCGCGAGGCGACCGCTGGTGGCACGCATCCCCAGTTACCGTCCAGCGCGACTACGCGGGGGACGGGATGGGGGTGCGGTTCACGGGGCGCTACGGGCTGAGCGACGAGAACAGGCCCTTCGAGTACGCCTTCCGGGCCGATGCGGGCGACGGGCTCGAGATCACCGTTGGCGAGCCCGCGACCCCGATGCCGCTACTCGGCGACTACCGGCTCCCCACCACCGCGCACCTGCCGGACCGGGTCACCAGCTTCCGCTCCGACGAGGGCGACCGCACGATCGAGCGGCCGGCATTCCGCTACCTCATCCTGCGCAAGACGGGCGGCGCCTTCGCCGCCACCGGCTACTCGGCCGCCCTGCTGGTGATGTGGGAGGGCCAGCCGGAGCAGGTGCGGCTCGTGGCGGACAAGGGCTTCGGCGAGGTGCGCGTCCGCTGGGCCGGCCGCGAGGGCAGGGTGTGGCTGAACCCGTACTACTGGCTGGACGACGACGACCTCGAGCTGGTGCACCGGAGCGCCGAGAGCTTCCTCGCGCGCGGCGCGCTCCTCCAAAACGGGTTCCCCACCCAGCAGATGCTGAACGCGGTTCCGGCGGGCCTCGCCGCGGGCGCATACCTCCTCACGCGCCACCGCGACCCCCTGGCGCAGACCGCCCGGGTGAACGCTATACGCGCCGTGGACCGGCTCTTCGCCGCCGAGGACGAAGGCAAGAAGCTCGTCCGCTGCTTCTTCACCGTGCGAGCCGCGGCGTGGATGGTCAAGACCGCGCGCGAGCTCGGCGACGCGCCGATGGAAGCCCGCTACGCCGCCCTCGTGGAGCGCGCGGTGCAGCGGATGTGCGCGCCCGAGCTGGGGTACGACGGCAAGGGTTGGGCCAGCGGCTGGGACCACTTCAACAGCATGAAGGCGCTCGCGCTCGCGCACGACGCGACGGGCCGGCCCGCCTTCCTCGAGGCCTACCGCCGAGCGCTCGAGGTCTACACGATCGACCCGAGGGGCATCTACCGCTACGGCACCGCCATGGCCGCGCCCGGCGGCTTCGAGACCTACTCCGGCGCCCTGCCACTCGCCGTGTGGGGCCACTCCGGCCGGATGGACTGGGTCCAGCAGCTCATCGACCTCGACGTGCCGAACGGCTGGCACGAGCCCGCGCGCCCGGTCCGCGACACGTGGAACGACGCGGGCGCAGGCCCCTGGGCGCAGGTGGACGCGAACCCGAAGTTCCTCGGCTTCTCGCTGAAGGGCGCGCGGCTTCCCACCGAGCCGAAGGCCGTCACGCCGGTGGGCGCGTTCCCGAGCTACGACGGCGCGGGCCACGTCACGCCGCGCAACCCGCCAATGGTCCGCAACCCCTTCTTCCTGCCGGGGGAGGAGCGGCCGGCGCCGGCCGCGCGCATCCGTGCGCAGACGCTGGTCCACCGGCCGGTCACGGTCGCGGGCGCCGGCGAAGGGATCGTGCGGCGCGTGCGGCTCGATGGGAGCCGCGGGGCCGCGCTGGACCTGCGCATCCGGGGCGACGGCTACCGCGTCAGCGTCTCGCCAGATGGCGAGCAGTGGTTCGACCGCATCGACACCTACGACCCGGTCACCGCCGACCAGTCCACCGACATCTCATTCCTGTGCGGCTCGCGCGAGGAGCTGGTCCGAGCGCTGACGGTGATGCCGCCCGCCGACGCGGCCTACCTGGTGGGCCATGCCGGCACGCTGGCAGAGGCGGAGCAGCGGCGCGCCGCCCCGGCCGGCGACGCGCTGGTGTACCGGCTCCGCCTCCCCGCCGCCGCGGCGGTGTGCCGGCTGGAGCTGATCGTGGGCAACGACTACCGCGTGGAGCTCTCGCGGGACGGGAGGCGGTGGCGGACCGTCGCCACCGCGCAGGACGCCGACGGTGGAAGCGGGCGCCTGCCTCCGGGCGCCGCGATGATCCGGATGGTGGACGCGACGGCCGAGCTCGCCAGGGGGCGGGCGCTCTACCTGCGGATCGCCGATGCGGGCGAGCCGGGGCGCTTTGCGGGCCAGCCCGCCTTCGTGCAGCGCATCGCCGTCTTCGCATCGTTCCGCTCCCGCGTGGCATGGGTGCGGGTGGCGAACGTGCCCGACGACGCGCCGGGCCACGGCCGCCCTCCGCGCTCCTTCACGTTGGAGCGCCTCACGCTGCGCCGCTGGTAGAGCGCCCCAGGCCGCGCAGAGGTCCCTCCCCCCGTGCGTGGGGCGCGGGGGCCGGGACGGTCCATCCCCCCGTGCGTGAGGCGCGGGCCGCCGGTCAATCCGCGAACCGCCCCCATGAGGCGGTCCATCCCCACGTGCGCGGGGTGCGTGCCGCCGGTCGATCCGCCACCCGCCGCCACGTGTGGTCCATCCCCACGTGCGTGGGGCGCGGGGGCCGGGACGGTCCGTCCCCACGTGCGTGAGTAGGGGCGCCCCTCGTGGGCGCCACCGGGCGGTCCATCCCCACGTGCGTGGGGCGCGGGGGCCGGGCGCCCACAAGGGGCGCCCCTACGGTGATCGATCATCACGCGCGTGGGGCGCGGGGGCCGATTCCCGCGGTCCATTTCCGCGTGCGGGCGGCATGTAGGGGCGCCCCTCGTGGGCGCCCACGTCGCCCGGGTCCGCCCCCATGGCATGCGTCGCCTCGCGTGCCCTCCTCGCGCTCCTGCCAGCCCCCGCGCCATCGCGGGCTCACGCGACTACGCGGGCTCACGCGCCATCGCCAGCCCCCTCGACCACGCGGGCTCACGCGCCATCGCGGGCCTGCCGGCCAGGCTGCACGAGCGGCCGCACCGCAGTGTTCGCCTCCCGCGATCGCGGCCGCACGTGAGCCCGGGCGAGCCCGGCGAGCATCTGGCCCGGCCGCCGGATTAGAGGCGCGACACGATCCAGAGCAGCCGCGTGGCGCCTGCGTTGCTGAGGAGAGACTTCACCACCGGGCGCTCCCCGACCGGCCTGCGCATGTTGTCCGGCGACCTGCCGCGCTCGTCCTCATCGGGCTCCAGCGGATGGTCGATGCCGGTGCGCCTGCGCCACAGCTCCCACCTCGGACGGTCGATCCGCCACAGCCGCCAGTTGCGGAAGTAGAGGTTGTCGGACGGGTCGCGCACATACTGGTACGCAAACGCGGCGTTGCGCAGGGTCTCTGCCCGCAGGCGGGCGTCGCGCGTGACGCGCCACAGCTCGGTGAGGCCGTCGGCCAGATAGGCCGTGAAGAAGCTGGAGTCCCACCAGAAGTTGCGCTCTGGGTCGCGCACGAGCCCGTCGTAGAGCGAGCCCGTGCGCCGGATGGCCGCCTCGCCCATGGTGCGGGCGAGCTCCAGCCGCTCGCGCCGGCGCGTGCGCCGCCAGAGGAGGACATGAGCCTGGATCGCCAGGCCGGTGTTGTAGGTCCACTTGACCCGGCGCACGCTGTAGTCCGGCGGGACAAGCCCGTCCATCACGAGCCCGTCGGTGTCGAGCAGCCGCTTCACGAGCCAGTCCATCAGCGCCTCGGCCCACTCCACGTTGCGCGCCACGTCGACGCCGGCGCCGGCGAGCTCCAGGGCGGCGAGCGCCGTCATCGAGGTAGAGCAGGCGACGCGGTCGCTCGTGCCCTGCCTAGACGGATCGACGCCCCACAGCATGCCGCCGGGCTCGCCGCTCGGGTCCCAGCCGCGGCGCACGAAGTTCTCCAGCACGTCGCGGGCGCGAGCGCGGTACCGGGGGTCGCCCGTGGCCCTCGTCGCCTTCACCAGGAGCCGAACGAGGATCGCGTTGTCGTCGTAGTAGCGGTCCACGTTGCCGGGGAAGTCGAGCCAGGCGTTGTAGGCGTGGGCGGGCGGATGGCGGTACTTCTCAAGCCCATCGTAGACAGCCGCAATCTGGTCGCGCCATCTGCCTGGGCGGCACAGCTCGGCCTCGACGAGCGCGTGGAACATCTCGATGGAGGGCCACAGCACGTAGCCCCGGTCGTGCGCAGGGCCCGAGGGCACGGTCTCGGGTCCGTGCACCGGTGCGCGGTACATGGCCGAGCGCGGGTCCCAGAACAAGGTCTGCACCCGGTCGGTGAGCAAGGCCGCCTCGATGGCCCAGTTCGGCTGAGGCTGCGCGAGCGCAACGGGCAGGAGCGGGGCGCCTACCAGCAGCTCACGGCGGCTGATCTCGGTCATCGGCTGCCCTCCCGCGCCGCGGGGAGCCGCGCCGTCAGGCTGCCCATCTCCGGCCGGTAGGACGGGTCGCCGGGCGCCGGAGTGCGGCACTCCAGCCGATGGGCGAACCACGGCAAAGAGAGTGGCACGGCGCGGCTGACGATCAGATTGTGCAAGTCGCTTCCTCCAGATGGTGGCCCCTGTGGCCACTTCATGCTCGACCCTATTGTAGCGGATGCCGCGCCGAAGCCACGACAGCGCCCGCCATCGCGCCGCTCCGGAGCGCGCGCGCCGGGGCGAGGCGGAACCGCAGCCAGGGCGAGCCGTCTTCTCAGGGTGCGGGACTGGTGATCGCGGAACGCATCGCCACCACTCGCCCGGCGCCCTCGGAGCGCCGGGCCGACAGGAGCCAGCCGATGGTGCAGATACTGGGGCGGGTCAGCGTCAGAGATGTGTCGCAGTTCCTTGGGGTCCTCTCGACTCGCGGCGCCGGCCTGGGCATGTCGCATGGCGGCCGCCGGGCGCAGGTCTTCCGTGTGAGCGGCGCGGAGACGTCAGTCGTCCTCCTGCTCGACTGGGAGAGCCGGGCCGCCTTCGAAGGGTTGCTCGCCGACCCCGCGGTGCGGGAGATGATGGAGTCGAGCGGCGCCACCGCCCCTCCGGAGTTCACCATCATCGAGAAGCTGACGGAGCTCTCGGCCTAGCCCTCGTGGCCGGTCGGGCGCTCGTCCGGCCCGGTTCGCCCGACCAGGCGATCGAGCTCGGCACGTTGCTCGGCAGTGAGGCGGCGCACGCCGTCCAGTTGGCGCGCGATCAGCGTGGCGCGCGCCGCCTCCTCCAACAGCTCCAGCCGGCTGAAGGCCTGGAGCAGCGTTGCGCCGGTGGTCACCACTGCGTGGCTGCGCATGATGATGCACGACGAGCGCGCGGCGCTCTCCGCCACGACCTCCGCCAGCTCCGCGGTGCCGGAGCGTGCGTAGGGTGTGACGATCGGCTCGTCGAGTAGGGCATGCGTCTCGCAGAGCAGCCCGAGGTCGATGGGCGTGTCGGCGCAGGCGAACACCGAGGCGACCGGCGGGTGCGCGTGGACTATGGCGCGCACCTCCGGGCAGCGCGCGTAGATGCGCACGTGCATGGAGCCCTCGGAGCTCGGCTCCAGGCCAGGCGTGAGGAGGGCGCCGTCCGCGCTGAGCAGCGCGACGTCCGCCGCGCGGACCCGCGCCTTGTCGGCGCCGGAGGGCGTGATCGCCACACTGCCGTCCGCCGTGCGACAGGAGACGTTGCCGCCCGTCGTGGTCGTCAGACGCATCCGGTAGAGCCGGCGTAGAAAGCGCGCCACCTCGCGGCGCTCCGCCCGGCACTCCAGACGCGCGCGCCGGGCGCTCATTGCGCCGGCTTCCACAGGCGTGCCGGCGCACCGATAGCCGGCGCCATCGTCGGTCCCGCAAGGAGGAGAACCGCGCCAGGCGGCGAAACCCGCCGTGCGTGCGTCACTGCGGAGCGCAACCAAGGAGGTGCTGTCATGGCGCTGTTCCTCATGTGTGGGAAGTACACGGCCGACTCCCTGTCGAAGGTGAGCAAGCAGCGGACCCTGAAGGCTGCCGACATCGTCGCCGGGTGCGGCGGCAAGATACTGGCGGGCTACGCCACGCTGGGCGAGTCCGACGTGGTGATCGTTGCCGATCTGCCGGGCATTCAAGACGCCCTCAAGGCGTCCATCGGCCTGACGAAGGCGCTCGGCATCGCGTTCACCACGGCGCCCGCGGTGACCCTTGAGGAGTTCGACTCCCTCGCTGAGACGTAGGGCGCGGCCCGCGGCGCGACTCAGGGCGCCGGATACGAAGACGCCCGGACAGCGTGCGATGCGGGCGCGGGTGGCAGACAGCGCCGGCGCCCGCCGGGCGTCTAGGTCTCAGCGCCGACACCGCCGCAGGCGACTGCCTGCCGCTGCGCTCAGCCCGCCAGCCGCGAAGAGCCCGACACGGGCAGGCCCTGGATACCCTCGATGTGGCGGCCGTCGGGCGTGTACATCAGGAAGTGGTCGTCGACGGGCCCTGCGCCTCGGCCCGTGGCATCCACGACGAGGTAGCCGCTTCCGAAACGCCGCAGCGAGTGCGGGTCGAGAGGCTCGACGCCCACCCACCTGCCGTTCAAGAGCACCTCGACCCACCCGTGCGATGCCACCACATCCCTGATCTCGCCGTCGCCCGCGCCCAGCCGAACGCCGTGCGACACAAGCGCCGGCACGCCGAGCGCGCGGCACATGGCCACCATCAGGTTGCTCTGGTGGTGGCAGACACCCTTCCGGTTCTTCAGGATGGAGGCCAGATCGTCGGGATAGCCCTCCACGTAGCGCACGTTCGCCGCGAGCCAGTCAAGCACGGCCTGCACGCGCTGCCCGGGCGTGCCCGTCCGCATGGGCGCCACGATCTCGGCCAGCGCCGGGTCGGCGGGGTCGTAGTCGATTCGGTTGCGGAACGGCCCGAGCAGCAGCTCCGCCCGCTCGTCGCGCGGGATCCGGATATGCCTCGCCCGCTCGGCGAACCCGCCGCCACGCACCTCGGGCGTGTGCGTGACCCTGGCACGCAGCGTCAGCTCCGCGGCGCCGCCCGGATCGATGAACATCACGTCGCGCCGGTCCACCACCTCGATGCGCCAGGTGCGAGCGCCCTCGACCCACACCTCAGCCCTTTGCCACCCGTGGCGGCGCGCCGGCGTGTTGATAACCAGCTCGCCACGCTGCACCTTGTAGTCCGCCACGCGAATCTTCCACGTCAGCTCGTACACCGTCGGCGCCGTGAGCGCGCGCAAGGCTGTCCGCTCGCCGCCGAGACACCGGTTCCGCGAGGCGGCAGGCAGCTCCAACTCGTCGGCTAGAGCGCGTTGCGCCAGGCCCGTGTCGCCCGCCGCCATGGCCGACTCGTAGAGCTGCGCAAGGGACCAGCTTGTGGCGCCGTTGCGGCGCACGTTGGCCCGTGCCGTCGCGAGGGATTCCCGCCACCTTCCCTGGTGCATCTGGGCCCACGCGAGGCTGCGCCACGTGTACTCGTTGCCCGGGCCCAGCCGATGGGCGCGCGTCAGCGCCTGCTCCATCGCGGCCATGTTGCCCGCAGCCTTGGCCGCTTCGGCGGCGGCGGCCTCGGCCTCGAATGTGGCCCGTGCTCCTGCTGGCGACGCCATGACAGCGCCAAGGCAGACGATGACATGCCATGCTCTCATACCGAGCACTCCTCTCGCCCCAAATGCGGCGCGGCGCATCCGTGAGGGCCGATGCGGCGTTGTCGCACGGATGGCGCACGCACGCTCTCCATCGACGGCGCCTGGTTCCGCCCCGCCGCCACGCACGCCCGCCGCCGCAGTGCCCACCCGTCGGCGCCTCGGTCAGCTTCCGGGCGTGAGGATGACCTTGCCCGTCTGCCCGGCAGCGAACAGGGAGTAGGCCTCCGCAGCGCTCTCCAGACCGAAGCGATGCGTGATGATCCGCTCCGGCCCCAGGCCGCGCTCGACCCAGCGCACGATCTCCGCGTACTCGCCCAGCGGGAAGCAGGTACCGCCGGAGAGCGTGATCTCCTTGCGCATGAAGTGGTCGGACGGGCGCACGGTGGCCACCTGCTGCTCGCCGATGAGCGTCACGTGACCGAGGTGGCGGACCAGGTCCAGCGCGTGACCCACGGGCTCAGGCCGCCCGGAGCACTCGAGGGCGCGGTCCAGCCCATACCCTCCGGTCGCCTCCCACACCTGCGCCACCGGATCGCCCGCGTTCGGGTCGAGCGCCACGGCGGCGCCGAGCTTCAGCGCCAGGCCCCTCCGGTAGGCGATGGGATCGAGCGCCACCACACGCGCGCCGAGAGCCGCCGCGACAAGCACCGCGCCCAGACCCATCGGCCCCAGGCCGAACACGCCGACCGTGTGCGTCGCGTTCGTTCCCATTCGCTTGAGCCCGTGGTAAGGCGTGCCGATCGGGTCCAGCAGCACGCAGGCCTGCTCGAACGAGACCGCGTCGGGCAGCGGGAGAAGCGACGGCTCCCGAACGCGGATTAGCTCCGCATGGCCGCCGTCGTGGCTGAAACCGTGCGTCCCCTCGCTCGCGCGGCAGTAGAGCACGTAGCCCGCTCGGCAGAGGTCGCACACGCCGCAGAAGCGGGCGGGCGACAGGCACACGCGGTCGCCCACCTTCGCGCGGCGCGGGCGGTCCACCGCCACCACGACGCCCGCCGTCTCGTGGCCGGGCACGCGAGGCTTCTCGCCGGGCGGCTCGTAGAGGCTGTGCAGGTCCGAGCCGCAGATGGCGGAGGCCTCCACGCGCACGACGACCTCGTCGCCCTCCGCCGCGGGGTCCGGCAGGTCGCGTACCTCCACCTTCCGCGAGTCGACGATGCGAACGGCACGCATGGCGCCTCTCCTTACAGCCCGGCATGCGTCGGCCACCCGGCGCCGCGCCGCGGACGCGCCGCAGCAGTCGCGCCCCTCGGGAGGCCGACGCCGGAGGAGCGCTCCCCCTGCATGGCGCGCCCATAGTACGGTGAGCGCCCGGGCGAGTCAAGGCGCGGCCCGGCCCGCCGGGCGCGCCTGTGCTATAATCCAGCGAGCTGCGCCGCGCAGAAACGCACTCAGGGCCGCCGCGGCCGCGCCAGAGGGCCCCGTGCGGGGCGGAGCGACCCCGATGACCAGGCGGACCCAGGACCACATCCGCAACTTCTGCATCATCGCACACGTCGACCACGGAAAGTCCACCCTCGCGGACCGCATCCTCGAGCTCACCGGCGCCATCTCCTCCCGCGATATGCAGGACCAGCTCCTCGACACGATGGACATCGAGCGGGAGCGCGGCATCACCATCAAGATGACCGCAGTCCGCCTGACCTACCGCTCCGAGAGCGGCGATCAGTGGGAGCTGAACCTCATCGACACGCCGGGCCACGTGGACTTCACCTACGAGGTCTCGCGCTCCCTCGCGGCGTGCGAAGGCGCCGTGCTCGTCGTGGACGCGGCCCAGGGCGTGGAAGCCCAGACCCTCGCCAACGTCACGCTCGCCTACAACAACGGGCTCACCATCGTCCCCGTCATCAATAAGATCGACCTGCCGGCCGCCGAGCCGGAGCGCGTGCGCGACCAGATCGAGCAGGTGCTCGCCATCGAGGCGCATGACGCCGTCCTCGCCAGCGCAAAGGAGGGGATCGGCACCCGCGAGATACTCGAGCACATCGTCCACCGCGTGCCGCCGCCCGCTGGCGACCCGGCGGGGCCCCTGCGCGCGCTCGTGTTCGACAGCCACTTCGACCAGCACCAGGGCGTCGTCTGCTACGTGCGCGTGGTGGACGGGTGCGTCCGGCCCGGTGACCGCGTGCGGTTCATGGCGACCGGCAAGGAGTTCGAGGTCGACACCGTCGGCGTCTTCCGGCCGCGCATGGAGACCGGTAAGGAGCTCCTCACCGGCGAGGTGGGGTTCCTCACCGCCGGCATCAAGACGATAGGCGACGCCAACGTGGGCGACACGATCACCCTGGCCGGCCACGCCGCGACGATGCCCCTCCCCGGCTACCGCCGCGCCAAGCCGATGGTCTTCTGCGGGCTCTACCCGGTCGACAGCACGGACTATCCGGACCTCCGCGAGGCGCTCCTCAAGCTGCAGCTCAACGACGCCGCACTCTCGTTCGAGCCCGAGACCTCGGCGGCGCTCGGCTTCGGCTTCCGGTGCGGCTTCCTCGGGCTGCTGCACATGGAGATCATCCAGGAGCGGCTCGAGCGTGAGTTCGGCCTCGTGCTGATCGCAACCTCACCCTCCGTGATCTACCGGGTCCACCGTACCGACGGCGCGGCCATCGAGATCGACAATCCCGCCGACCTTCCGGACCCCACCATGATCGACCGCATCGAAGAGCCGTATGTAACGGCGACCGTCTTCGTGCCCTCGACCTACGTGGGAACCGTGATGGACCTCGCGCGCGACCGCCGCGGTGAGTTCGAGAAGATGGAGCACCCGGCTACAGACAGGGTCATGCTGATCTACCGGCTCCCCCTTGGCGAGATCCTGATGGACTTCTTCGACCAGCTCAAGAGCCGCACGCGCGGCTACGCCTCGCTCGACTACGAGCCCGCCGAATACCAGGAATCCCGGCTGGTGAAGCTGGACGTGCTCATCAACGGCGAGGCGGTCGACGCGCTCTCCTTCATCACGCACCGCGACAAAGCGTACGCGCGGGGGCGCACGCTGGTGGAAAAGCTGAAGGAGGTCGTGCCGCGCCAGCAGTATGAGGTCCGGCTGCAGGCGGCCATCGGCGGCAAGATCATCGCGGCGTCGCGCGTGGCGCCCTTCCGCAAGAACGTCATCGCCAAGTGCTACGGCGGCGACATCAGCAGGAAGCGGAAGCTGCTGGAGAGGCAGCGCGAGGGCAAGCGCCGTATGAAGCAGATCGGCGCGGTGGAGATCCCGCAGGAAGCCTTCCTCAGCGTGCTCAAGATCGGCGAGAGCTGAGGTGCGCCGCCCTGATCAATGCTCGAGA
>DATIKM010000122.1:0-1921 GCA_035477595.1 Chthonomonadales bacterium | reverse complement strand
GAGCGCGGCAGGCTGGCGTAGGGCGCCGCCCGCCGCACCACGCGCTCCAGCCCATCGACCGTCCAGTCCTCGACTGCGACCATCGCGACGATCTGCTGGGCGAGCACGTCGAGCGGGCTGCGCGGGTAGCGCATGGGTTCTACGGCCCCCGCATGCATGCGCTCTGTGATCGCGGCGCAGGCGAGCAGGTCAGCCCGGTACCGAGGGATGATGACGCCCTTGCTGGCATCGCCGATTCGGTGCCCGGCGCGGCCAATGCGCTGCATGGCGCTGGCGACGCCCGGCGGCGCTTCCACCTGGATGACCAGATCGATAGCGCCCATGTCGATCCCTAGCTCAAGCGAGGAGGTCGCCACGAGCCCAGGCAGCCGTCCCGCCTTCAGGGCGCCCTCGATCTGCAGCCGCTGCTCCCGCGCGATGGAGCCATGGTGCGCGTGAACCACCTCGCTCCCCGCCAGCTCGTTCAGCGAGGCCGCGAGCCGCTCTGCCAGACGCCGGCTGTTCACGAAGATGAGCGTGGATCGGTGCTTGCCGATGAGGTCGAGCAGGAGAGGGTGGATCGCCGGCCACACACCGCGCCGGTCCGCCGCCGAGGCGCCCGCGGCGCCCGAGCTGGCCCGCCCCGCATCGACCAGGTCCGCCGCCGCGGATTCCACCCGCAGGTCGAGGTGCTTGCGCGCACCGGCATCCACGATGCGCACGGGCCGCTCACGCCGCGCGGCAACTGGGGCGGCGTGCTCCAGGACGACCTCGAGACCTTCCTCCACCGTCTCCACCCCGGGCCCCTCCGCGGGCCCGTCGTCCTCGAACCCTCCCAGGAAGCGCGCCACCTCCTCGAGCGGGCGCTGCGTTGCGGAGAGGCCGATGCGCTGGAGTGGGCTCCCGGTTAGCTCCTGCAGGCGCTCGAGGGAGAGCGCTAGGTGTGCGCCGCGTTTCGTGCCCACCGTCGCGTGGATCTCGTCCACGATGACGGAGCGCACGGATCGCAGGGCGGCGCGGGCGGCGCTTGTGAGCAGGAGGTAGAGCGACTCCGGCGTCGTGATGAGGATGTCCGCGGGGCGCTTCACGAAGCGGACGCGCTCCGAGGCGGGCGTGTCTCCGGTGCGAATGGCGACGGCTGGCTCGTGCGCGGTCCAGCCCATCACCTCGGCCTGCTGCAGGATGCCGGCGACCGGCGCGCGGAGGTTCTTCTCCACGTCGACCGCAAGCGCCTTGAGCGGCGAGATATAGAGGACTCGGCAGCGCTCGAGCACGGGGGGCGGGGGGTCGAACAGGACGGCATCGATGGCTGCCAGGAAGGCAGCGAGCGTCTTCCCCGAACCGGTGGGCGCGAGCAGGAGCGTCGACGCGCCGCTGCGGATGGCCGGCCAACAGAGCTCCTGCGCCCGGGTCGGCTCGCCGAACGTCTGGGCGAACCACCGGCGCACCGGCTCGCGAAACCCCTCGAGCGCCTGCCTGCCTTCGTTCGAGCCCATGGCGACTCCCCGGCGCGCGGCGGGGTCCTGGCGTGTCGGCCCCTCGCCGGGCGGCGCGCCGCCAGTTACGCCGCACCGCGCCCGGAAGCCTGCAGAGGTCTGCGCCTCACTCCGCCCAGTACCGCGCCCGCGACGCACGGCGCGTGCCCGCATGCTCTGGGCGGTGACCCTCACCCCGACCCTCTCCCGCTGACGCGGGAGAGGGAGAGCGCGAAGAGGGGCCTGCTGGCCGACAACGCGGGAGGCATCGTGGCGCAGTCGCGGGAGAGCCTGGATATCGCGCGCCGAGGTGGCCGCAGCGGAGAGCGAGATCCGGAAGCTGCGCATCCGGTATGCCGCGCTCGGCGGCCGCCCCAGCCCCCGCATCGACCACACCGCGTGCGACGGGCAGCACTAAAGGGCGCAAGCCCCTGCTGGCGGTGGAGCAGCGGCGCGCGGTGGCAGCG
>DATIKM010000121.1:0-14032 GCA_035477595.1 Chthonomonadales bacterium | reverse complement strand
AGCTCCGCGCGCGCCTGCCAGAGCTGATCGCAGATCGGCAGCGCCCGCGAGAGCGTATCGAGGCGCCGCTCGCGCGCCCGCGCCGCCGAAAGCTCGTCCTCCACGCCGCGAAGCCCGGCGGTGAGCGCCTCCTTGGTCCGCTGGTGCCTGGGCGCCTCCTGGGCCGCCGTCCGTGCCGCCCGGAGCTCGTCCTCCGCTGCGCGGTGCTGGCTAAGAAGGCCGTTGATCACGGGGTTCCTTCCGCCAGCCAAGAACAGCTTCGCCGCTTGGTCGTCGAGCCGCCTCAGCGCCTCGAACACCCCGAGCGCGCCGGACCCTGCCGCCGCCGCGTGGAGCCGCGTCTGCACGCTCCCCTCCAGCGAGGCCAGCTCCTTCAGGCCGAAGGCGAACGCGTTGCAGAAGAGGTCGTCCGTCGCCCCAGGAAGGAGATCGGCCAGGACCGCCGGACCGGCGCCATCGAGCGACGTGACGGTCACCTGCCCACGCACGGTGGCCCTGGTGACATGGCGCTCAATGCGGAACCGGCGCCCATCGCGCATCAACACATCAAGGCGGCCGCCGTGGCGCGCTCCTGGCGGCGGCGCGTAGCGATTCTCCGCTCTACGCGCGTCGGGCAGTCCGAAGAGCACGGCGCGGAGGAAGGCGAGGAGCGTCGTCTTGCCGGACCCGTTCTCCCCCTCGATGAGCGTGAGCCCGTCGGGCAGGCCCTGTACCTCCACGTCGCGCAGCGCGCCGAAACCGTCGATGCGCCATCCCAGGATCCGCATCGCGCTCAGGCCTCCTCGCCCACCAGCAGGTCTGCGCCGCGCACCCGCGCGCGCTCGATCCACGCGCGCAGCTCGTCGTCGGAGGGAAGGGCCCGGCCCGCGCCGGCTCCGGGTCCGCTCGCGCCGGCCATCGCCTTGCGCGCGGGTCCGCTGGGTCCCCAGAGCGGCGCCAGCTCCTTCCGCAGCGCCTCGAGCGCCTCGGAGTCATTGGCCGCGCCGCCGGCCAGGCGCAGGAAGTCGCCCACGAAGTCCTGCGTGCTGGCGCGGTGGTCCAGGTCGATGGCAGGGCGCGTCTCGACGCGAAGGTCCTCCAGCCAGACGGCGGGGTCGTCGCCGGCGGCGTCGCGCAGGGACCCCAGGACCGCCGCGAGCGCCGACTCGTCGCGAAGCAGGCGATGCAGCGGTCCGCGCCCCACCAGACGTGCGCGCACCACGGCCGAGCCTCCGGGCAGGAGCGAGCGCTCTGTCTCCGCCAGACGCTCGTCCAGCGCGTCCCGCAGCGCGTCCGCGCTGTCCATCGCCCCGATGTCCAGTACCAGCGCGTGCCACCGGACGGCGTCCGTCGCGCGGAACTCGATGGAGGGGACCCCGCTGTCGTCCACGGTGACGACGCAGCAGCCGCGCGGGCCGGTCTCCTTCGGGTTCAGCCCCTGCGGGCATCCGGGATAGACCACCGCCGGGCCGCCGGGCCGGAGCGCCGCGTGCTGGTGGACGTGCCCGAGCGCCCAGTAGTCGTAGTTGCGCGCGGAGAGGTCGTTCAGGGAGCAGGGAGCGTAGACGTCGTGGTCGGCAGAGCCGGCGCAGCTCGTGTGGAGGAGCGCCACGGCGAACCCAGCGCGGCCGGGCTCGGGGTAGCCTTGAGCCAGGTTCTCGCTGCGCGTCCGCTGGCCGTAGCTCTGCCCGTAGACCACGGCGCCTCCCGGTGCGTCGAGAGGCGTCGAAGGCTCGGCGGGGAAGAGATGGAACGAGGGCGGCCAGTTCAGGGGCGGCTCATTCCCGCCGAGCGGGTCGTGGTTGCCGCGCACCGCGAACGTCGCGATGCCATGCTCGTGGAGCCGCACCGCCGCCTTCTGCAGATGGAACTGCGCCCGCAGGTTGGCCTCCGCCGCGTTGAAGAGATCGCCGGCGACAACCACGAACTGCGCGCGCTCCTCTTCGGCGATCTCCACGATGCGGTCCAGCGCGTCGTAGGTCGCGCGGCGCAGGCGCTCGGCGACGGCGGGGTTCCCGGCGCGAACGCCCTGGAACGCCGCGCCGAGATGCAGGTCGGCGGCGTGAAGGAAACGGAGCACGGCTGCCCTCCTCGCGGCGCCGGCGCGCGCCGACCGGCCCTACGCGATCTGCATCGGCATGAGCACGCAGAGGTACCGATCGCCGTCGTCCGCCGCCGGCCGCACGATGCCCGGCTTGAGCGACTCGCTGACCTCCACGTAGACGCCCTCGGACTCCGCCACCTCCAGCGCGTTTCGGAGGTACTGCGCGTTGAACGCGATGTGGATGTCGTCGCCCTCGCGCGCCATCTCGACTTCCTCGTGCGCCGACCCCTCGGTGGTCGCTTCGGCGGTGATCTGCAGTGCGTCGTCCACCGTGCGCAGGATGATCTTGTGGGCGGCGCCCCGGGCAATCAGGCCAGCTCGCCGCACCGCGCTCAGGAAGGGCTCGGTCGGGAGCGTGAGCCGCTTGTCGAGCGTCTCAGGGGACGGAATGACCCGGTGGTAGTTCGGAAACTGCCCATCGATGAGGCGCGATATGTAGGTCGTGCCGGAAGGCGTCTGGAAGATAGCCTGGTTCTCCGCGAGGCGGACGAGCACGTCGCCGTCCTCGTCGGAGAGCGTGCGCATGACCAGGTTCAGGGCGCGCGCCGGCACGATGGACTGCTGGGCGCCCCTGCTCGCGGTGACCGCTGCCTCGCGCAACGCCAGCCGGTGCGTGTCCGTGGCCACGAGCGACACGCCGGTCTCCCCGAGCGCCACCAGTACGCCGGTCAGGATGGCGCGCGTCTCGTCGGTCGACGCCGCGCAGATCGTCTGGCGGATGGCCTGCCGCAGGGTCCTCTGCGGGATGCTGAAGCTGTTCTCGTCCGGCGCCTCGGGCAGCTTCGGGTACTCTTCCTCGGGCAGCCCGTGCAGCTTGTAGGCCGACCGCCCGCAGCGGATTCGCACCGCGTGGCTCCGGTCGACGGAGAGCGCCACGTCCCCCTCCGGGAGCGACCCGAGCAGCTCGGAGAGGAGCTTCGCCGGCGCGGTCATCTGGCCAGGCTCCTCGATGGTGGCGGGGATCGTGAGCGAGATGGACAGCTCTAGGTCGGTCGCCGTGAGCCGCAGGCGGCCGTCCTCGGACCCTATGCGGAGATGGCTCAAAATGGGCAGCGACGTGCGCCCAGAGACGGCGTGGCCGACCGTCTGGACGCCCTCGAAGAGGTCCTTACGGACGCAGAGAGCCTTCAGGCTCCCGCTGGTCCCTGGGATGGCGGCGTCGGGCATGGCGGCGCTCCTGGAATGGGTGGTTGGCACAAGCCATAGTACCCGCCGGCGCGCCGCGTCTGCGGCATTCTGGGGAGAGAGGAAGACGCACCGATGACCGTCACCGAGTGGCAGGCGCAACAGACCGAGTACGCGGCGAAGGCGCTGGTCCAGTTCGTCCGTCAGACTCCGCCAGAGCGGCTGAGCTGGACGCCCCAGGCCGAGGCGCCGCACCAGGGCCGCAGCGTGATCGACCAGGTGCAGGAGTGCGCGCACTCCAACCGCGTTCTGTGCGCCGCGCTGCAGGGCCAGGCGCCGCCGGAGGCCGGCGAGCCGATCGCGGAAGTGGAGGCGCTGATCGAGGAGCTTCTGGCCTCCGCGGCGGCCCACGCGGCCGCCGTACGCGCTCTCGACCCCAGTCGGATCGGCGAGGCTTTGCCCACGCCCTACGGGGCGATGCCGGCCGCCCTCTGCATGGTGCTGCCCGCGCTGCACATGAACTACCACACGGGGCAGATCTGCTACCTGCAGACGTTGTACGGGGACCGGGTCTTCTCGCCCTCTTTCTGGTAGGACGATGCCACGGACCGCGGCCCCATCGCGGCGCGCTGGCGCTGCGATCGCACTGGCGCTGCGGTCCGTGGAGCACCTCGGGTGCGTCCGTGGAGCACCTCGGGTGCGTCCGACAGCGCCTCCGCGGCGCGCCGGCGCTGCGGGATTCCCCGCGAGCGGGAACGTTCTCGGACGTTGCGCGGGTATACTGTCTCCAGATGACTACCATTGACTCCGGTTCGTGTCTCGCCGAGGCTCCCAAGAGTACACCCGTTTCCTTCGACGACCTTCGCCTCTCCCAGCCCCTCCTTGCAGCGGTTGCAGCGGCAGGTTACGAAGCTCCCACCCCGATCCAGCGACAGGCCATCCCGCACGTGCTCGCGGGACGCGACGTGCTCGGCTGCGCCCAGACCGGCACGGGCAAGACGGCGGCGTTCGCGCTGCCCATCATGCACCGGCTGATCTCGTCCCCGGTGCCGTCCGTTCGCAGACGCCGCCCGCGGGTTCTCGTGCTCGCCCCAACGCGCGAGCTTGCCGTCCAGATCGAGGAAGCCTTCCGCGACTACGGCCGCCGGCTGCGGCTGAAGTCCGTCACCATCTTTGGCGGCGTCAGCCAGGGCCCGCAGACGCAGGCGCTTGAGCGCGGCGTCGACATCGTGGTCGCCACGCCTGGCCGCCTGCTCGATCTGATGCAGCAGCGCTGGGTCGACCTGACCGGCGTGGAGACGCTGGTCATCGACGAGGCCGACCGCCTGCTCGACATGGGCTTCCTGCCCGACGTGCGGCGGATCGTCGACGCAACGCCCCGCGAGCGGCAGACGCTGCTCTTCTCGGCGACAATGCCGGTCGCGATCCGCGACCTGGCCGCCACCGCCATGAACGATCCCATCCGTGTGCAGGCGGCCGAGTCTGCCACGCGCGCCGATGGCATCGAGCAGACCGTCTACTTCGTGCCCAAGGCATGCAAGTCAGACCTGCTCCGGCAGCTCCTGGACCACAGCGACGTGACCCGCGCGCTCGTCTTCACCCGCACCAAGCACGGCGCGGACCGGCTCGCGCGCCAGCTCGAGCGCTCCGGCGTGCGCGCCGAAGCGATCCACGGCGACAAGAACCAGAACGCTCGCCAGCGCGCCATCCACAACTTCCGCACGCTGGCGACCCCCGTCCTGGTCGCGACCGACCTGGCCGCGCGCGGGCTGGACATCGACGGCGTCTCGCACGTGGTGAACTACGACCTGCCGATGGAGCCGGAGACCTACGTGCACCGCATCGGGCGCACCGCCCGCGCCGGCGCGACTGGCGTGGCGCTCACCCTCTGCGACCACGAGGAGCGCGCGCGCCTCTTCGCCATCGAGCAGCTCCTGCGCGAGCCGCTCCCCGTTATGCGCGACGGCGTGCGCGTCATCCCCGATCCGCTGCCGGAGCCCGAGGAAGTGAGCGCCGCACCGCGCCGGGCGATGCCGAACGTGGTCTACCGTACCCGCCGCCGCAGATAGCACGCACGGGGCGGCGCCGTTGCCTGCCGCCGCCCCCACCGCCCCTCCCTCCCGCCAGACCTCCGCCACGCAGGTATACTGTCGTGCAGGCTTGCGCGCGCCCGCGCGCGGCCACGAACCGACCCTCAGGAGGACGCCGCGATGAGCGACTACGAAGCCCAGAAGTCCACCTGGCGGACCAAGGTCGGCCTGGCCGAGATGCTCAAGGGCGGAGTCATCATGGATGTGGTGACCGCGGAGCACGCGGCCATCGCGGAAGAGGCCGGCGCGGTCGCGGTGATGGCGCTCGAGCGCGTGCCGGCGGACATCCGCCGGGACGGCGGCATCGCCCGCATGTCGGACCCCAAGCTCATCCGCGAGATCATGGAGACCGTCAGCATCCCGGTGATGGCCAAGGCGCGGATCGGCCACTTCGTCGAGGCGCAGATACTCGAGGCGCTCGGGGTCGACTACGTAGACGAGAGCGAAGTGCTCACGCCGGCGGACGAGCAGTTCCACATCAACAAGCACGCGTTCAGGGTGCCTTTCGTGTGCGGCTGCCGGGACCTTGGGGAGGCGCTTCGCCGCATCGGCGAGGGCGCCGCCATGATGCGCACGAAGGGCGAGGCGGGCACCGGCGACGTGGTCGAGGCGGTGCGGCATATGCGCGCCGTCATGGGCGGCATGAAGCGCCTGCAGGGACTGCCGGAAGAGGAGCTGATGGCCGCCGCCAAGGAGATGGGCGCGCCCTACGACCTGGTGGTCGAGGTGCACCGCACGGGGAGGCTCCCGGTCCCCAACTTCTCGGCGGGCGGCATCGCGACGCCGGCGGATGCTGCGCTCATGCGCCAGCTCGGAGCCGAGGCCATCTTTGTGGGGAGCGGCATCTTCAAGTCCAGCGACCCGAGGGCGCGAGCCAAGGCCATCGTGACCGCCTGCACCTACTACGACAAGCCCGACGTGCTCGCCGACGTGTCCGCCGGTCTCGGCGACGCCATGGTCTCCATGGACGCGCGCACGCTGGGCGATGCGGAGCGGCTCGCGTCCCGCGGCTGGTAGGTCCGACGGCGACCTGAGGCGCCCGCCTCAGCTATGACACGAACCGCCCGGCCAATGCGGCGCTGGCCGCGGCGCGCCAGACGCCTCCCTGCACCGGGACGTGCGCTTCCCTCCCGCACGTGACCAGGCGGCGGCACGTCACGCCGATCCTCCCCTCCGTCTTCCACTCCATCCGAGCTTACCGCGCCGCGGCTGTTGACGCCGGGGCTGGCCGAGTGCTATAAGGTGGGAGATGGTGGGAGAAGATGGGAGCACCGCGGACGGAGTGGATGCTGGTGGAGCAGGGGGCCGGCAGCGCGTGGGGGGAGTATGAGCGCGCGCTCGACGATAAGTGCCGGCTGGTCGTCCCCGCCGAACTCCGCAGCGCGCTCGGAAGGGACGTCGTGCTCACACGCGGGCCGGACGCCGCCATCCTCCTATTCGCCGCCGACGACTGGCGCCGCATCGAGAGGCAGCTCGTCGGCGCGCCCGCCGGGGACGAACATGCGCTCCTGCAACGCATGTTGTTCGGCCGCACGCTGGCGACGCTCGACCGGCAGCACCGGGTGACGCTGCCGGCCCCGCTCCGGCACTGGGCCGGGATAGAGGCGGGGTCGGTGGCAACGGTGATCGGGCTCGGGCGCAAGGTAGAGGTCTGGGAGCGAGGCGCATGGCAGCGGTATGCGGCGGGCTTCACCCGCGAGCGGGTGGCTGCCGCCGTGCGGGGCGCCGGGCTGGGCGAGTTGTGGGGGCTGTGACAGGCCGGCGCCGCGCGCCGGCAGGGGGCAATCGACGATGAACCTCCGCGACCCGGAGCTGCTGCTCGAGATGAGGCCGGCCGACCGCGCCCTGCTGCAGCGCGAGCTGCTGGCCCTGTACCACGAGTGTCAGCTCGACATTAACTGCGCCACGTCGATGCAGGCCGACGCCTGGAGACAGGTCCAGGAGGCCGCCGCGGTGCGCCAGTCCGCCACGGACCGCATGGCGGCGATCCGCTCACTCCTCGATGCCGAGTTCCCTGGCTGGCAGGGCCGCTGATCCTCCGGCCCACTCCACGCGCCCGGCGCCGTGTCTCGTAGCCAGTCCCTTGACGCGCGCCGCCACGCCGCTATAATGATGGTACGAAACACGGAAACGGGGCGCGGGCCATCCGGGCCGCGTAACGGCCGGCCCGCCCGTTCGACCTGGCGCATCCTCTTACGGGGGCTTCCTCCGTCCCGCAGGGAACACGAAGGTGACAGTGAGCCCCGATCCGGAGGCGCCTCCCCCCGCCTCCGCCGCGCAGGCGATGGCGCCCGCGCGAGCCTCCGGGGATGGGCGCCGCGGCGGTCTGCACAGCCGCACGGTGTCCCTCGACGCGATCCGGCTGGCGCCGGATCATCCTCGTCGCGCCCTCGATTCCGCTGCGCTCGCTGTCCTGGCCGAGTCGATCCGTCGCCACGGCGTCCTGCAACCCGTCCTTCTGCGAGCCGATGCCGAGGGCTATGTGCTGGTCGCCGGCGAGCGGCGCTGGCGCGCTGCGCGTATCGCCGGCCTCGACGCCATCCCGGTGATCGTCACCGACCTCACTGGCGAGGCGGCCATGGAGGTGGCGCTCATCGAGCACCTCCATCGCGAGGACCTCGCCCCGATGGAGCAGGCGCGCATGATGAGCCGCATGGTGGAGACGATGGGGTACTCCATCCGCCGGCTGGCCGTCCGCCTCGGCAAGGGAAAGGGCCACGTCGAAGATCGCCTGCGCCTCATCCGCCTGCCGGACGACCTGCGCGAGCTGGTGGAGTCCCGTCCGGACACGCTAACCCACGTGCGGGAGCTGGAGCGCGTGCGCGACGCGGACGCCCGCCGCGCCCTAGCCGAGCACATCCGGCGCGAGGGCATGCCGCTCCGCGAGCTGCGGGAGCGGGTCCGCGCTCTGGGCGGCCCCCGGGCGGAGGGCGCCGGACGGAAGCAGGCCACCCCTCCCGCTGCTCACCAGGCGGCGCCGGCCGGCCCACAGCCCCCGGGCGCGTCCGAGACGAGCATCAAGCAGGTCATCGCCGCCTGCAAGGCACTCCGCGCTACGATCTGCGAGGCCTGCCTGAACGCCGACACCTCGGCGTGGGAGCCTCTCATGGCGGAGCTGACGGCGACCGAGCAGGAGGTCCAGGCGCTGCTCGTCCGCGTATGGACCGACTCGCTCGTCCAGCAGGTCAGCCCTAAGCCGCCTTCCCCGTGATGCGCTGTCACTGAGCTCGTGGCAAGTGCCGCACCGCGCGCGTCCTGCCCCGACAGCCGCCATCAGTCCGTGCCTTCCTGCAGCTCGTTCAACAGCGCGTCCACCCGTGCCGCGATCTCGTCGCGGATGCGCCGCACGGTCTCGATTGGCTGACCGGCAGGGTCGTCGATACCCCAGTCCTCGGTCACCAGGAACCGCGCGGGGCACGCGGCCGCGTCAACGCCACATCCCATCGTGATGACGCGGCTGGCGCGATCCACCATCTCCTGCGTGAGCTGCTTGGGGCGGTGTCCGTCCAGCGGGATGCCCGCCTCTGCCATCGCGGCCGCTGCCGCGGCGTTCAAGCCCTGACCTGCCTCGGTGCCTGCCGACTCGGCGCGCACTGCGATGCCGCGCTCCGCGGCGCGGCGGTTGAGGGTCGCCTCCGCCATCTGGGAGCGTCCCGCGTTGTGCACGCAGACGAAGAGCACGCTGGTCATGGCGCAGTCCATTCGGCGCGTGCCACGGCGCCCCATCGGGGCGCAGGCTCCCGCGGAGGCGCGCTCAGAGCCCCCCGATGCCCGACGCGGGCGGGAGGTGGAGCTGGAACGTGAGGTCGATGATCGTCCGGCAGAATCCCGCCACGAACTCGCCGAAGATCAGCCCGAGGAAGAACGGCAGCACGCGTACGTAGAGCCGCAGGCCGCCGTACCGCAGCACGAGCACCTTGATCAGCCAGCTCACGAAGATCGGCACCCACAGCCGGAACAACCCGAAGCTCCCGCTCACCAGGTAGCCGGCGGGATGGAACGGCCACCACGAGAACCGGGCACGCATCGCGGCGAGGAACAGCGTGAACCCGCAGCCGAACACGTAGGCCCACACCGTACCGTGGTCCGGCGGCGCCGGAGACTGGAACCACGAGTCGAGCCTCGTCCAGGGGTCCGCGCCGAACGCCCAGATCGCCGGACCGCGGAAGTGCGCGGAGGTGAAGCCGATCTGGTACATCGAGTGTAGGTAGGACCAGAACGCCGCCACGATGCCCACCGCGCTCGCGCCCACGATGAGCAGCGCGACCGCCGGGAGCGGAGTCTCGGTGCGCTTACCCAGACGCAGGGCGTCCACATGGGTCTGCATCGGGAACTGCCGGTGCGTCCGCGTGAGCCAGAAGAAGAGGGTCATCATCGTGAGGTCGCCCTGCGACCACGCGTTCGTTCCGCTCACGCGCTGCATCACCTGGTCAGCGCCCGCCTGATAGAGCTCGTAGGTCGGCAGCCCCAGCTCCGCGCGCAGGCGCGCCACCACGAGCACGATGACCATCAGGATGCCAAAGAAGATCAGGGCCGCCTGCCAGCTCATCCCGGCATTCGTCGCGAACCAGATCATCCCTGCCATGCCCGCCACCGTGCCGAAGACCGCCATCCGGTCGCTCATCGCCTCGCCATCGCGCCGGCTTGCCCGCAGACTGGTCGCCGAGCGCCACACAGAGGCCAGATGGTTGCGAGACGCATAGATGATGGCGAGGAAGAACCCCAGGATCGCACCCACGCCCTGTTGCTGCACGTAGGGGAACCCGCCCCAGTCCGTGTGGCCCATCATCGCGGCGCCGACCAACTGGACCCGGCTCAGCAGGAAGAAGAACCAGCACGAGAAGCCGAGCTGCGTGGGGAGCAGAAACGTGAGGCCGTAGGCGAACGGGAACGACGAGACCGGCAGCGGCCCGGCCGCGTTCCAGGGGTAGTGGGCGGCATGGAAGTACTGCACGCCGATCGGCACGCGGGGGAACGCCGGCGCCAGCGAGTGGATCATGTTCACGATCTGCACGGTGGCGCCGACCGCACAGCCTGCCCAGAGCGCGGGCGAGCGGAACAACGGCCCGGTCTGCGTGATGATCTGGACCGGTATCTCGGCGATGGGGTAGTTCAGGCGCTCCGCATCCCACTGGCGCCGGAAGAGCGACGCCAGGCAGAGCATCGTCAGCACCGCGAGCATGGCGAAGAGCGACCACCACGCGAGCGGCTCCAGCCAGGGTCCGGCGTGGTCCCAACGGTAGAGCGTGGTGTTCCCCGAGAAGAGCGCCTGGATAGCGACCTCGTCGTCCACGATGAGGTGCTTAGGCACGTGGGGCATGACGCGCGTCTCCCACGTGCTGCCCGGCGTTGCCTGTCGCGTGATCCAAGCGATGGTGGTGAAGAGGATCTGCAGCATGTCGTGGCCGCCCAGGTTGCTGGCCACCGCGACCGCCACGTAGACCATCACCAGCTCGCCGGAGGAGAAGCGCCACGAGGGCCGGCATCGCTCGAGGAGCGTGTTGATGCCAAGCAGGGCGAGCAGAATGGTTATTGCGTTGAAGAAGAGCGCCTGCGTCGTCGCGTTGTCGGAGTAGCGGACGAACTCGATCTCGGTCAGCCACCAGGCGTTAGCCGGGATGAGGACGAGCGTTAGAACGACCACGCGCAGGCTGATCGGTCCGCGCGGTCGGTGGCCTTCGGGGTGGTGCGCGCCCTCGCCGGGCGGCGCGGTTGGCTGGGACAACGGGGGTTCTCCGAACGCGAGCCGAACGCGAGCCTATTTCGGGGTACCCCGCGCCTTTCCCTGCGCGCGCGGCATGCCGCCCGGCGCGCTCACGCGCCCGCCCGAACGCTGCGCACCATCGAGTCCACCCGCAGGACGATGGCCGCAGCAGGGCGTTCGCCCACATTGACTGACGCCGCAGACGCGCTCGGCGACCGGCGCCGCAGACTAGCGCGGGGCCCGCGCCGGGTGGCGACGCAGGCCCCGTGCCAGCGCTCTCCCAGACCCCGAGACTACTCCACGACGGTCTGCCAGCTCCGGGTCTCCCAGGAGCGGTCCACCGCCTCGAGCACGGCCTGGTTCTTCACGCCGTCCGCGAAGTTCGGGGTCGCCTGCTTGCCTGCCGCGATGGCTTCGAGGAGGTCCTTCACCAGGTTGACGAAGGTGTGCTCGTAGCCGATGATGTGCGCCACGGGCCAGTAGGCGCCCGCGTAGGGGTGGACGCCGTCGGTCGCCTGGACCAGGCGGAAGCCCTGCACGTCTGGCGCTTCGTCCTTGAAGTAGACCTCCAGCTCGTTCATCCGCTCCAGGTTGAACGCCAGACTGCCCTTGGAGCCATTGATCTCCCAGCGCTGGTGGTTCTTCCGCCCCAGCGCGAACCTCGTTGCCTCGAAGCTGCCCACGGCGCCGTTGGCGAACCGCGCCATGAAGATGGCCGAGTCATCCACCGTCACGTCCGCCATCTCGTCGGACGCCTTGCCGCCCAGGCGGTCGTCTATCTCCGCGAGCTTGGGGCGCTTCTTGATGAAGGTGTCCAGCATTCCGCAGACTTCGGTCACGTCGCCCACGAGCCAGCGGGCCGCGTCGATGATGTGCCCGTTCAGGTCGCCGTGGGAGCCGGATCCGGCCACAGACTTGTCAAGACGCCAGACGACGGGGAAACTAGGGTCTACGATGTAGTCCTGCAGGTAGACGCCGCGGAAGTGGTAGATGTGGCCCAGCCGCCCGTCGTCGATGATGCGCTTGGCCAGCGCGATGGCGGGCGCCTTGCGGTAGTTGTGGCAGATGCCGTGCACGATGCCCGCGCTCTCGGCCGCGGCCAGAGCCGCCTTGGCGTCCGAGAGGTTGGTGGCCAGCGGCTTCTCGCACAGGACGTGCTTGCCGCACCTGGCGGCGGCGATAGCCATGGAGGCGTGCACGTTGTTCGTCGTGGCGATGTCCACGAGGTCGATGTCCGGCCGGTTGACGACATCCTCCCAGTTCGTGGAGTATTCGTGCCACCCGAACTTCTCGCTCGCGGCGCGCACCTTCGCCTCGTCCCGGCCGACGAGGACCTTCATAACGGGCTCGACATCCAGGTCGAAGAACCGCGCGACCTGCCGGTAGGCGTTGCTATGGGCCTTGCCCATGAACTGGTAACCGATGAGCGCGATGTTCAGCGGCTTCTTAGCCATGCCGTATGCCTCCTTTCGCGCGGGTCGCTCCGCGTCGCTCCGGTGGGCAGTTCGCCGGCGCCCGAGGCGAGTCCTTCCGGCTCGGTGAGGGCGCGCCGATGAGGCGCCGACGTGTGCTCGGCGGCCAGCCGGGCGAGGCAGCTCTCGACGCCGAGAACGAGGTGCGCGCCCTTACGGCGGACGTGGAGGCCGAGCGCGCGCGCTGGCGCGAGGCAGCGCTCTGGTCGCTGCTGCCGGTGGCGCTGCTGGCCGTCGCGGCGCGCCTCGGGTCGGGTACGCTGCTCTGCGCCATCGTGGTCGCCTGCGCTGGCGTCGCTGCGGCGAGTGCCCTCTGGTGGGGACTGCGCCAGCGATCGGGGCGGCTCCACCGCGCGGCGGCTGCCATCGCACTCCTGCGCGACTGGCGGGTGGCAGACGTGCTCGCCAAGGTCGTGCTGCGCGCCGACCAGCGCACGAGCTCGATCGCGCGGCTGGCGCTGCGGCGGCTGCTTGCAGAAGTGCGCGCGGGTGACGGTCCCGCCATCGAGCCCCACGGCGCCGAGGCGCTCGCGATGCTCCTCCATCGCCGCGATCCGGACCTCTCCATCGCGATTCTGGGCGCCCTGGAGGCAGTCGGGGCAACCTGCGCACTGCCGGCGGTTCGCCGCTACGCGGCGCACCTGCCGGACGCGGCGCCGGAAGCTGCGTTCGTGCGGCGCGCCCTCCGCCGCTGCATCGGCCGGCTCGAAGCGCTCGTCGAGGCGGAGCGCGAACAGGGCAGACTCCTCCGACCCGCTGCGGGTGCTCCGCCAGCCGGCGTGGAGCTCCTCCGTCCCGCAAGCGCCGGTGCCCGCGTCCGTGACGCCCTCGGCTGCGCATGGCGAGGTGAGGAGGCTGCGCGGGCCGCTGCCGTACGCGCCGCACGCTCTGATCTCACGCCTGAGGGCTGATCCGGGGCCGGCCGGTCAGTCGTGGTGGAAGAGCTCCGCCATCTCGGCCCACCACTCGCCCTCGGCGCGCGTCTCCAGCGGCTCCTGCAGCGGCATGCAGACGCTCCACCACCTCTGCGTAACCGGGTCAGCCGCCATCCGGTCCATGTCGGCCCGGTAGTCATCCCCGACGTACTCGCAGTAGGAGAAGAGCCAGCCGTCCTTGTGGTAGATGGAGTAGTTGCGGATGTTACAGGCCGTGATGGTGGCGAGCACCTCCGGCCACACGGCGGCGTGCAGCCGCGCGTACTCGTCCAGGGCGCCCGGCTTCAGCCTGAGGGCCATACCGAACCGTCTCACGCGTTGTCCCCTCCTCTGTGCTGGCGCGTCCGAGCGCCGCTGCAGGGCGAGCAGGCGGCGGTCGGCGCCGTCGCCTATGGCGCGCTGGCCCTCTGGCCCTCCGGCTCAGGGCCCGCCTCACGCGCGATGGCAAGCGCCTGCGCGGGCAGCCCGGTGAGGTCGTCGAAGCTCCAAGCCCGCACGAGCCCCGCGGGCTCCGGCGGACGGCGGGCCCTTGCGCGCGCGGAGGCCGCGATCTCGCGCTCGTCCATCGCCCGGGCCGTCAGCCGCACCTCGTCGATGGCGCCCCCGAACCCGAACCCGGCGTC
>DATIKM010000120.1:0-3654 GCA_035477595.1 Chthonomonadales bacterium | reverse complement strand
GCGCTGACTTTCGCGGCGTCACAGAGACGCCCGGCCTACCTGCGAACCCCGAGCAGCTCGCCATGCTCTACGCCCGGTACCACCTTGGTGCGGAACTGGCACGCGACCGAGACGTTCTCGAGGTCGCCTGCGGCAGCGGCATCGGCCTCGCCTACATCGCGCGGCGGGCGCGGCGGGCGGTTGGGGGCGACGTGGACCCGGCGCTCCTTGCGATCGCGAAGGCGAACTGTGCGGGCCTCGCCGACGTCAGTCTGATGGACGCTCTCGCGCTCCCGTGTGACGACGAAGCGTTCGACGTGGTGGTGTTGCTCGAGGCTGTCTACTATCTGAGGGACGCACCGCGATTCGTGGAGGAGGCAAGGCGCGTTCTGAGGCCCGGCGGCTACCTGTACGTCTGCTCCGCCAACTGCGAACGCGAGGCCTTCAACCCGAGCCCGATGAGCGTCCGGTACTACCCGGCGTCGACGCTCGGCGCGATGCTCCGCGAGCAGGGGTTCGAGGTAGGCCTTTCGGCAGCGTTTCCAGAGCGAGCCGATGGCATTCAGGGCAGCCTGATGAGCGCGGCATGGCGGCTGGCGGTGCGCTGGCGGCTCGTGCCGAGGACGATGCGCGGGAAGTCGATTGTGAAGCGTCTACTCTACAGGAACTCACGGCCCATACCTGCCGTCCTAACTGATGGCATCGCGCCCCTGGAGCCCCGCGTTCCGGTGACGGCGGATGCGCCCGTCCGCGACTTCAAGGTGCTCTACGCTGTCGGCCGCAAGGCGGGCTGACGGCGGGCCGCTCCCGGAGGCGCCATGTACCCACGAGTGAAGCGCTGCGCCGACGTGGCTGTCTCTCTGGTGGCACTGCTCCTCCTCGGGCCAGTGATGTTGCTGCTGGCGATATGGGTGCGTGCGGACTCGCCCGGTGGCGCGCTCTACCGGGGCGAGCGTGTCGGTCGCGGTGGGCGCCGCTTCGGGATGCTGAAGTTCCGCAGCATGGTCGCCGACGCGGACCGCCAGGGCCCATCCTCCACGGCGGACGACGATCCTCGGATCACGCGGAGCGGCGCGTTCCTGCGCAGGTACAAGCTCGACGAACTGCCCCAACTTTTCAACGTGCTGCGCGGAGACATGAGCTTCATAGGCCCTCGACCACAGGTTCCCTGGGTGGTCGATCTGTATACGGAGGACGAACGGGCTCTGCTGGACGTGCGGCCGGGCATCACGGATTACGCCTCGATCCGCTACCGCAACGAGGGCGAGATCCTGCGCGGCAGCACGGATCCGGACGGGACATACTTCGAGAAGATCGCGCCGGGCAAGATGCGCCTGGGCCTGCACTATGTGCGGACGATGTCGGCGCGCACCGACATCGCCATCTTCGTCGCGACGGCAATGGCGGTGCTGGGGGCCGACCCCAACTGGTGTCTCCCGCCCGAGTCTCGGGACGAGGCCCCCGCGCCCGCCGCGCTTGGAGCGCAGGACGAGCAGGCCATCTGACGGTAAGGCCGGACAGCACAGATGCGTGGCGAGGTGGACTACCCGAACGGGCGCGGCGCTGGCCGCGCCCCAGCGGCTTGCGGTCAGCCACCCGCGCGTCCAGCGGCTGGAGCCGGCCATCCCTGTGGCGCCGACGCCGGCTGGCGATAGCCGCTACTCCACGAGCGCAGATGAGGTGCTCCATGTCGACCCAGCCGCTGCACCCGATACCGTTCTTCAACTACCCGCGTACATTCCAGGCCATTGAAGAGCAGGTTGTCGCCATTGTGCGCGATGTGATTCACCGCGGCGCCTTCATCATGCAGCGGGACCTCGAGGAGTTCGAAGCGCGCCTCGCCGACTACCTCGGCGTGCGCCACGCCCTCGGCGTCGCCAACGCCACCGATGGCCTGACCATGCTGTGGCGGGCAGTCGGGCTTCAGCCCGGCGATGAAATCCTGTTCCCCTCTCACACGATGGTGGCGTCGCCCGCCTCCGTAGTGCATGCTGGCGGCGTTCCCGTCCCGGTGGATTGCGGGCCGGACCACCTGATGGACCCGGATGCGGCCGAGCGCGCGATCGGCCCGCGCACACGCGGGATCATGCCGGTCCAGCTCAACGGGCGCACGTGCGACATGGACCGCATCTGCGCCATCGCCGACAAGCGTGGACTCGTGATCATCGAGGATGCAGCCCAGGCCCTCGGATCGAGGTTCCGAGACCGGCCAGCAGGTACGTTCGGGCGCGGCGCGGCTTTCAGCTTCTATCCCGCCAAGATTCTGGGCTGCCTGGGTGACGGCGGCGCCGTGGTGACCAACGACGACGAGGTGGCGCGCCGAGTTCGGCTCCTTCGCGATCACGGCAGGAACGAGCACGGAGACGTCGAGCTGTGGGGCCTGAACTCCCGCCTTGACAACCTGCAGGCGGCCGTTCTCGATTTTCAGCTCCGTGGCTACGGCCAAGTCATCGAGCACCGCCGCTCGCTTGCACGCCGCTACGAGGACCGCCTGCGCACGGTCCGGCAGGTCACACTACCACCGGGGCCGGACGAAGACACCGGCCACTACGACGTATATCAGAATTACGAGGTGGAGGCCGAAAGACGGGATGAGCTGCGCGCACACCTGTCAGCGCGAGGCATCGGCACGCTCATTCAGTGGGGCGGCAGAGCCGTGCACCAGTACGCGGCTCTGGGTTTCACGCAGTCCCTGCCAGCCACCGACCGGTTGTTCACCCGCTGCCTGATGTTGCCCATGAACATGACGGTGACCGTCGACGACGTCGACCGGATCGCTGGAGAGATCGCTGCGTTCTATGGGAGCGCCCTGTGCTGAGCGGGCACCGAGTCCACTCCGGCTCTACGCCGCCCACCGATACACGCGAGCTTGCGCTGCGCATCCGCCTCCACGCGCTGCGGATGACGAGTCAGGGCGGCAGCTCGCACATTGGGGCCATCCTCTCGATGGCGGACATCGTGGCGGTCCTCTACGGCGGCGTGCTTCGCATCGACCCGCAGCGTCCAGACTGGCCCGACCGAGACCGCTTCATCCTGAGCAAGGGACATGCGGGCGCGGGCATCTATGCCGTCCTCGCCGAGCGCGGCTTCTTCCCCATCGAAAAGTTGGACACGCACTACGCCAACGGGTCGGACCTCAGCGGGCATGTGTCGCACCGGGGCATTCCCGGTGTGGAGCTCTCGACGGGATCGCTGGGCCACGGTCTTTCCGTGGGGGCGGGCCTCGCCTACGGCGCTCGCCTCGGCGACGCGGCGTGGCGCACCGTCGTGCTGATGGGTGACGGCGAGTGCGACGAGGGCTCCGTCTGGGAGGCTGCGCTCTTCGCCTCCCACCACCGGCTGGACAACCTCGTCGCCATCGTCGACCACAACAAGCTGCAGAGCCTCACTACGGTCGAGAGCACGCTGGGGCTTGAGCCGTTCGCCGACAAGTGGCGGGCGTTCGGATGGGAGGTGGTCGACGTCGACGGCCACGACCACGAAGCGCTGGACGCCGCCTTCTCTCGTATACCCCCACGTCCCGGATCTCCGACGTGCGTGCTGGCTCACACCGTCAAGGGCAAGGGCGTCTCGTTCATGGAGGACTCGGTGCTCTGGCACTACCGAACGGCACGCGGGGAGGAGTACGTGGCGGCCGTACGCGAGCTGGAGGCAGGCCGATGAGAGAAGCCTTCG
>DATIKM010000119.1:0-15814 GCA_035477595.1 Chthonomonadales bacterium | reverse complement strand
CGCGCACGATGTACGGGTCCTCATGGCACGACATCCCGATACCATGGCCCGTCCGATGGATGAAGAGGGCTCCACACCCGCCGCTCTCGATGACCCCGCGCGCTGCGGCGTCCACGCTCTCGCACGTGACCCCGGGTCGAGTGGCCCCATGCGCTGCGCGGTGCGCCGCGTGGACGAGTGCGTAGTCTTGCTCGGCGCCCTGGGGCGCGGGCCCGCAAGACACGGTGCGCGTGATGTCGGACCAGTACCCGTCGAGCCGGCAGCCTATGTCGAGAACGACCACGTCGCCCTCGGCGAGGCGGGCTTCGCCGCTGCGATGGTGCGGGAGCGCCGAGTTCGCGCCGAAGCAGACGAGCGCGAAGTGCGCATCCGCGCCGAGCGCGCTGAACCCCCTCGCCACGTGATCCCGAACTTCGGCCTCCGAGAGACCCGGACGGAGGACCGGGAGCGTCTGGCGGTACACGGCGTCCGTCGCCGCGGCCGACCGCCGCAGCATCTCCGCCTCGTCCTGCGACTTCACGGCGCGCAGCGGACCGAGCAGGTAGGAGGAGGCGCGACACGGCACTCCGGGGTAGAGCGCCTGCAGGCCCAGCAGATGGACGCTGTGCAGCTCCTCGTCCACCACCAGCGCGGCATCTGGCCCTACCGAGCCGCCCAGCACGGCGGCTACGTCGTCCCGCCAGCCCGTCTCGTCAGCCCATCCACGGACCCGTGCAATGCCCGCGGGGTTGGCGCGTGCCTGCGCGGCGTTCATCGCCGGCACCACGAAGGCGGGTTCGCCCGTGGCCGTCACCACCAGCGCGAGGAAGCGCTCGTGGCCAGCCTCTGCCCAACCCGTCAGGTAGCGCATGTTGTCGGTCGGACCGACTACGAGCGCACCGGCGCCCGACTCCCGCATCCGCCGCTGCGCCGCGGCGATCCGTTCCGCGTAGCACGCCAACCTCTATCTCCCCCGGTGAGATCGAGTCGTCACAATCCCTCCAACGCACAAGACGTGCTCGCACTCGGGGCAGACAAGGCTCCGGGGGAACTGCCGCTGGATCCGCTCGAGCCGGCGTCGTCGCCGATCTCCCATCATGCGCGAGAACAGAGGCGCGAGCAGTAAGCTAACCAACCGGCGCGGGAAGCTGAGCCACACGTCTAGAAACCGGAGGAGAGAGTCCGCGTCGTGCCACGAGTCCAGCACGTAGCCTTCCTCGCGGCGGAGGCTCAGGTACTCCCTCAGCGGCTCCATTGTGCGCCTGCATCGCGGGCATTCGCCAGACATGGAGCTTGCTCCCCCGTCTCACGGGGCGTCCAACGCCAGTAGGGTCAGCATACCACACTGCACTGACGCTCCGTCGACCGGTACCAACGCCATGCTACAGGCGCAGGAAGTTGCGGAGCAGGTCCTTCCCGCAGGGCGTCATCACCGACTCCGGGTGAAACTGCACACCCTCGACAGGGCACTCGCGGTGCCGTACGCCCATGACCTCACCCTCGGCGGTCTCTGCCGTGATCTCAAGGCAGGGCGGCATCGTTGGCCGGTCGATGATCAGGGAGTGGTACCGGGTAGCCTCGAACGGATTCGGCAGGTTGCGGAAGACGCCTCGGCCATCGTGCCGGATCAGGCTCGTCTTGCCGTGCATCATGCGGTTGTTGCGGACCACCTGGCCGCCAAACGCCTGACCGATCGACTGGTGCCCTAGGCAGACCCCGAGGATCGGGAACGCTCCGGCGAAACGCGTGATCAGCGGGACCGAGATGCCTGCCTCGGTCGGTGTGCAGGGCCCGGGGGAGATGACCACGCGCTCGGGACCCATGGCGGCAATGTCGTCCAGGCTCAGCGCGTCGTTCCGATGGACCTCGACGGTCCGGCCCATCTCGCCCAGGTACTGGACCAGGTTGTAGGTGAAGCTGTCGTAGTTGTCGATGATGAGCACCACGGCCGGGAGCCCTTCCGTCAGGAGTAGACGCAGATCTCGTAGCCGTCAGGGTCGGTCAGCCGGAACTCCACGTAGTCCGCCTCCTCGTTTCGCACCGGCGGTCCGGCCACTGGCACATCCGACTCGACCAGGCGGTTGTAGACCCCTTCCGCATCGTCGACCTCGAAGAAGATCCGCACACCGGCGCCGTGCACCGCGGGAGCGCCCTTTACCGATGGCATATCCTCATCCGCGACGAGGAACAGCGTCACGTCGCCCGCCTCGAGCGACGCGAACACCGGCGCGTCGGGTGGGTCCAGAACCGTGGGACTCAGACCCAGCACATCGTGGTAGAACGCGATGGACCGATGCATGTCCGCAACGCGCAACTGCGGCACCACTTGCAGGGGTGGGTCGTGGTTGCACTGCTCAGTCAAGGCCAGCCTCCGCCATTCCGAGAGCCGCAAAGAGAGCGCGCGCCTTGTTGGCGACTTCGCTGTGCTCCATCTCCGGCGACGAGTCCGCCACCACGCCTGCACCCGCCTGCACGTAGGCCGTCCCGCCGCGGACCAACATGGTCCGGATCGCGATCGCGAAGTCCATGTCGCCGCTGTAGCTGAAGTACCCGACTGCGCCGCCGTAGAGGCCCCGCCGGGAAGGCTCCAGCTCCTCGATGATCTGCATCGCCCGGATCTTCGGCGCTCCAGTCAGCGTGCCTGCTGGGAAGCAGGCGCGGAAGGCGTCGAACACGTCCCTCCCTTCCGCCATGCGGCCCGACACGTGGGACACGATGTGCATTACGTGGGAGTAGCGCTCTATTACCATCAGCTCGTCGACGCGCACGGTACCGTACTCGGCGACACGGCCCACGTCGTTTCGGCCCAGGTCAACGAGCATGATGTGCTCGGCCCGTTCCTTCTCGTCGGTCAGGAGCTCCTGCTCGAGGAGGAGGTCCTCCGCGGGCGTCGCGCCGCGGCGCCGCGTGCCCGCGATCGGACGCACCGATACCTTCCCGTCCTCGACCGTGGCGAGGATCTCGGGGGACGACCCAACGACCTGCGCGTCGCCCAGGTCGAGGTAGTACATGTAAGGTGAGGGGTTCAGGAAGCGGAGAGCGCGGTATACCTCGAATGGCGTGGCGCGAAGCTCCGCCCGGAACCTCACCGAGGGCACGACCTGGAACACATCGCCCGCGGCGATGTACTCCTTGCATCGACGCACCCAGCGCTCGAACTCCGCCTGAGGGACACTTGGCTCTGGCGCCGGCCCCGCTCCTTGCGCGGGATTTGCCTCGGTCAGGTTCCCGGGGCCGCGCAGACGGGCCACGAGCGCGTCGATCGCGGAGGCAGCGCGGTCATAGTCCTCCGCAGGTTGCTCGCCGACGCGCGCGTTGCTGAGCACCATGATGCGGTGGCGCACGTGGTCGAAGATAAGCAGCGTATCCGTGAGGTAGAAGACGCAGTCCGGGAGCCCAAGGTCGTCGGGAGCGATCTCCGGCAGCCTCTCTATCTGGCGCGCCATATCATAGGCGACGTAGCCAACGGCGCCGCCGCAGAACCGCGGGAGCCCCGGCGTCTCGACGAACCGGAAGCCGGACAGCAGGGATCCTAGAACCGACAGCGCATCGCCCCCGTCGGCAGCAGGGATCGGCCGGGAACCGCTGGCATCCTCGACCGAGATGCGCGACCCAACGGCGCGGAACGTCAGGAACGGCTGGGATCCAAGGAAGGAATAGCGTGCCAGACGTTCGCCGCCCTCGACGCTCTCCAGCAGGAAGGAGCCCGCCCCTCCCTGCAGCTTCTCGAAGGCCGAGACTGGCGTGAGCCGATCCGCCAGGATCTCCCGGTAGACGGGGATGAGGTCCCCCTGCCGTGCGTTCGCGATGAAGTGATCACGGCTCGGCACGAGCATCCGTCGGCGCTCCTGCCCGCGGCTCCTGCGGGCTGTGCCCGGGGCGGGGGTCGAACCCGCATGCCTTGCGGCGAGGGATTTTAAGTCCCCTGTGTCTGCCAGTTCCACCACCCGGGCCCGGGCGTAGTATAGGCGTCGCTCCGGGGCTATGTCAACGCGCGAGCGCTCGCCGCGCTGGTCGTTTGACTTGGCCGATAGGGCAATGCTACAATCTCTTGATCACGGCGCCCTCCTAGGGCCGGACCGGAGGCCAGACCCGGTGCCCCTCCCCGTCGGATACCTCCCCTGGTCGTCGACCGCGCGGTCCCTTGCCGCCGCGGCCGGTCGCGCCTGCGTCTGGTTCATGCTGGCGGTCGCCCTATCGAGCTCGGCTAGTTCGTCAGAGGCTCAGGAGCGCGTTGGCGAGGTGCGAGGCGGCACGATCCCGGGGCGGAACCCCATCCTCGAGACCTTCGGGGCGCGGCCGCAGCGTCCGCCCGCGGATGAGGCGCTTCCTGACTTCCGGCAGTATGTGGACCCGAGACTTCGGCGCCACACGGCGCCGACGGGCTACGACGTGCCGGTGTTCGGCGCCAGCTTCTTCGAGGCGCCGCGCTCCATAATAGCGGCGCGGCGACGCCTTCTGCGCGACACGCTGGGCGCCGGTATACCTGAGACCCCTGCGCATCCGGTGCGCCAGGCAGACGTACCTGAGCCGGCACCCTCTCAGTCGGAGATCGATGCGGTCGCCGGACTCACGGACGCCGGGCGCCTCGGCATTCTGGAACGGCACGCTCAGGGCCAGCTGGGGCCCGCGGAGATCGTTCGCTACCGCTTACTCCTCACGCCCGGGCTCTGGGAGCAGTATCGCCCACCGACCGCGGAAGAGCAGCGGGCGATCGATGCGCTGACCGATGAGCGAAGGGTCGATCTGGTACTGCGCCTTCGCGACGGCACGCTTACCCCACAGGAGCGCACTCTCTATCGCGCCTTTCTCAACCGGTTCCCGCAGGGCGCCGTGGCAGCCGGGCCGTCTGGCGCCGAGGCCGCCGCCCTGCGCCGTCTGTCTTCGTCGGCGCGCGAGGACCTGGAGCGTCGGCGCCAGGCAGGGCGCCTCACCGCGGCGGAGCGAGCGACGTACCCTTGGTTCGCGGCGGGTGGCGCGCTGCCGGCGGCGGATGAGCCCTACCTCGACCCCGCAGCCCCCGTTCGCGCCGCGCCGCCCAGACCGAACCGGAGTCCTGGCGCTTTCCTCGGCGACGGTGACCGCGCATCTGACGCCCGGAGGGCTTCCTTGCGAAGCGCCGTGCGGCGGGCGCCTCGGACGGGCGCTGACCCCTGGGACGAGGTCGCTCCGCGGGATGTGGTCGCAGACGGGCTGGACCCGTCGGATGCGTACGCCCTGGCGCAACCGCTGACGCTGCCCACTGTCGATGCGTTTCGTCAGGTGGCCGATCCCCTCGCGGCCATTCTTCAGGCCGTCATCGCCTCCCCTCCACCCAACTACGAGCTGGGGCCGGATGATCGCCTGACCCTCCGCTATTGGAGCCCGACCATCGAGGCCCGGCAGACAACGGTCACAGTAGATTCGACCGGGGGCATCACCTTGCCCGCTGCCGGTCGCGTCGTGGTCCGCGGCCAGACGCTGGCCCAGGCTGAAGCCACGGTGCGAGACCGCATGCGCCGGAACTTCCGCGAGGTCGAGGTCTCCCTCACGCTTGATGATCTGCGCACGATCCAGGTTACCGTCGCCGGCGCCTCGTACTTCCCGGGCACCTACACGGTCCCGGCGGTCGCGTCGGCGTTCAACCTGCTGTACGCCACGGGCGGGCCGACCGACGATGGCTCCTACCGGCGGATCGAGGTGCGGCGCCGTGGCGCCACCGTCGGCACGCTGGACCTGTATCGCCTGCTTGTCACGGGGGATCAGACCGGCGACATCTCCCTCCAGCCCGGCGACATGCTCTTCATCCCCGACCGTTCGACGCGCGTCGCGGTCAAGGGTCTCGTTCGGCGTCCGGCTCGGTTCGAGCTGGCGCCCGATGAGACGATCGCGGACGCGCTGCGGTTCGCGGGCGGCACGATGCCTGCCGGAGTGACGCAGCGCGCGCAGCTCACCACGGTCATACCTGGCGCCGCGCGTGTGACGCGCGACGTCGACCTCGCTGCGCCTGGCAGCGGCCCCCAACCCCAGGTGCTGGATGGCGATGTGCTGGAGGTGTTCTCCGTTCGGCCCACGGTGATGAACATGGTCACGGTGGAGGGCGCGGTCGATCAGCCCGGCGAGTACGCGATCGAGCCAGGCATGCGCGTGCGCGACCTGATCGAGAGGGCGCGCGGCCTGCTCCCGGAAGCACATGCGAGCCGCGCAGACCTCTTCCGGCACCGGCCGGACGACTCGCTTGAGCTGCTGCCTCTGCTGCTGGACCGCGCCATGGCGGGCGATCCGGAAGCCAATCTCGCTCTCCGCCCCTGGGATCGCGTTAAGGTCTACACGCGGGCCGAGGTCGCCTGGACTGGCCGACGCGATGTCAGCGTACGCGGCGCCGTGATGAACCCGGGCGTCTACTATCGCAGCGAGAACATGCGGGTTAGCGACCTCCTGCTGCAGGCCGGCGGCGTCACTCCGGATGCCGCCGGAGATGGCCTGGTGCTGCTGCACCAGAAGCCCGACGGCAGGTTCGCGTACCGATTCCTGAGCCTGACGCGCACACTCGCGGAGGACCCCGAGCACAATCCAATCCTCCAGGACCGGGACGTCCTCGCCGTCTACCGCGCGGGCGAAGCGGCCTTCGCTCCTGAGCGGCAGATCGAGGTCAGAGGCGAGGTAACCGCGCCCGGCTTCTACCCGCGCGGGGAAGGCATGCGGCTGAGCGACGCACTGCGGCTTGCGGGCGGCCTCACTCCATCGGCGGGCGACGCAGTACAGGTCACGCGTGCCCGCTCGGACGAGAGGTCGCCCGTAACCACAGCCTCGGTGGCGCGCGGCCTGGCCAACGTCGAACCGGACCCTGCCCTGACGGACGGCGACATAGTCACGGTGCAGGGCCGGGGCGCCTTCATGGAGCGCCCGATCCTGGTCACCGTGCGCGGCGCCGTGAACAAGCCTGGCCCGGTCGCACTGACCAGCCGCACGGCGCGACTGACGGACGCGCTTCAGCTCGCAGGTGGCCTGCGGCACGATGCCTTCGCGGAGGGCTCGGAGTTCTTCCGTGACCCCAGCCTTCTCGCCACCGCAGGGCAGAGACAGCTGACGGCGGTGATCACCCGGCTCAACGAGATCGTGAACGACGCCGCCTACCAGCGCGAGCTGGCGCGTTCCGATGTGGAGAAGATGCGAACCCTCGGGGCATCCGTGCGGGCGCTGATCCCCATCGAAGTGCCCGGCCTCGGCGGCGCCCCGGCGCCTGAGCAGGCCACGCCGGCCCCTGGCGAGGCGGCTGCAAGCCTCTTCCGGCGAGAGCTAGTGACCGAGCCACGCAGGTTGCGCGCCGACGAGCTGGCGCCGCAGGGCAACGTGGCGGTCAACCTGCAGGCGGCAATGCGGCGCCCCGCCGGGGATGAGGACATCGTGCTGCTTGACGGCGATGTCATCACGGTGCCGGAGACGCCGACCACCGTTCAGGTTGTCGGCGCGGTGGTCCACGCGCGTGGCGTTCTCTACCGGCCGGGCGCCCGCATAGACCACTATGTGCAGCAAGTGGGCGGTCTGGCCCCAGACGCCGCACTGGACCGCGCCATCATTGTGAGGATCGGCGGCGGGGTCGTCGAGGCCCGGCGCGCTCGTGAGATCCGTCCTGGAGACGTGATCGTCATCCCGACGCAAGTCATGGCTCAGCGCATCACGAACCGCATGGGCGAGATCGACACGGTCCTCCGATCGCTCACGAACTCGACCATTCTGGTGATGGTCGCTAAGAGGCTTCTCGGCTTGTAGTTGTGCGTCCTGCGCCCAGCCTATCGCCCATGCCGGCGGAGCGGGCGCGCATCTGCGCTGATCGGACTGAGGCCCCCGCGAAACGATGGCGACTCCGCCCCACAACCCGGCAGCCGAGCTGGACGACGCCATCACCGTCGATTCGGCAGCGCTGTCGCGCGTCGTCCGCCGGCACGGGCTGCTCTGGCTGCTGACGGCGGCGGCGGCTACCGCGGCGCTGCTCGCCCTTCAGCTCCTCGCGGTAGGCCAGGCCTTCGAAGCCACCACGGTGCTCTCGGTGCAGCAGCCCGGTGTAGCCGCCGGCGGCGCCCTGGCCGCCTTTGCGGGCGCCGGTGCGCAGAGGCGGCACGTCGGCATACTGCGCAGCCGCCGGATCGCCGAGGACGTCAACCGTGCCGCGGAGATACGGCGCCTCTTCGCTTCGCCGTCGGACAAGGCCGCGGTGCGCAAGATACAGGAGTCCATGCAGCTTCGCGACGATCCCATCAGCGGTCTGGTGCATGTCACGGTATCCTTCTCCGGCCCACCGCTCTGGAGCCGTGCCGAAGAGCGCAGGCGCCTCGTCGCGACGGCCGCGGCGAGGACGGCGAACGCCTATGCGGTGGCGCTCTCGCGCTACTACGTGGAGGCCGACAACGAGCGCGACACCGTGCTGCTCCGCGGAGCCGAGGACGAGCTGCGCAGGGCTCGCCAGGAGTTCGACGAGGCGAGCGCCCGGATGCACCAGTTCATCCTCCGCCATGTAGGGGCGCCCATCGAGGAGCCGCTGGCGACTGGCATGGCGGGCGACAGCACGGACACCAACCTCGGAGTGAGCATGACGGCTGGCACCGCGGTCGCGGCGTCTGAGGTATCCGCTCGTTATACAGCGCTCGCGCAGACGGAGGCCCAGCTCGCCGCTGCGCTCGCCGCCAAGGAGACGAACGAGCGCCTCATCGACGAGCAGCTGCGGCACATGGAGACGATCCCGTCTGAGGACCCCCTGCTTCAGGGCGTTCGCGACCGACTTCATACGGCGCGCTCCGCTCTGCAGGCGGCAGAGGTCCAGTTCGCCGTCGAGCACCCGCGCGTGGTGGCGGCCCGGGCCAGGGTGCGCGCGGCTGAGCGGGACATGGCGCAGGAAGCGGTTGGCGTCCGAACGCGGCGCACCACGGACGCCATCCTGACGCGCTCCGAGATCGACGGGCTTCTGGCAAAGCGCGACCGCCTGCAGCAGCAGATTGGGGAGTCGGAGTCGCGTCTGCGGCAAGGCACTGCCCGGAGCGCCGACATGGAACGGATGCGCACCGACCTGACGCTGCGCCTCGACGTGCTGAAGGCTACGGCATCCGAGGCTGCGAGGCTGCGCGTGGGCACCGTGTCGGCGCACAGCCGCGTGACCGTCGTGGACGAGGCGGTTCCGCCGGTGCATGGCAGGCCCGGCGCCGTGCTGATGACAGCGAAGGCAATGGCGGCGGGGCTTGCTGTCGTGCTCGCGTGGGCGCTGGTGGCGTACCGCCGCGAGGCTGCGGGCGCGCCGCGGGGCGCATGACCGAACGCGCCATGGCCGGCGCATCGGGCGCGGACGCGGACAGCTCTGCCACGGCGCTCGAGAGCCGACGCGGGACCTTCGCTGGCCTTCGCAAGGGCATCGCGCTTCAGATCCTCGGTACCGGTGCCGCCTCGGCCCTTGCGCTCCTCACCACTCTCGTTACCGCACGTTTGCTTTCGCGGCCGGACTTCGGCGCTCTCGGGTCCGTCCAGGCGGTGGCCGCCACCGGCGCCATCCTTCTCACCTTCGGCGGCTCCACGCGGGTTCTGTACGAGAGCGGCCTTCGCCGCGGCGCATCGCTGGCACCCGTGTTCAGACTGGTGGCCGTCTACGCACTCGTCTGCTGCGCCCTGGGAGCAGCCCTGGTCGGGCTTGGCGGCCTCCGTCTCCTGGGCATCTCGCTGCCTGAGGAGACGGCGGGCGTCCGCGCCCTCGTCGCGGCGCACATCGCTATCAGCGCCGCGTTCCTGCTGGGCGAAAACGCACTGCGCGGCGCGGACCGGTTCGCTTACTCGAACTCGCTGGTCGCCTCCTACAGCGCGGCCCTCGCTGCCGGCCTGATCGGCGGCGCTGCGCTGACACGCACCTACCATGGCGCCATCGCGGGGGGAGCGCTGTCTGCCGGGCTGCTGCTCCTCGTGGTTGCGCTCCGCTGCGCAGCGCGCTACGGCCTCCGACCGCCTTCGCTATCGGACTTGCGTCACGGAGCCGGACCGGTAGGCGTGCGCAGCTACCTCACCCAACTCGCCGAAGTGGGTTCCGAGACCATCGGCATCTTCTTTCTCGCACACCGCGGTGACTTCGCGGCGGTGGCGGCGGTGGTCGGATGCCAGCGAATCGCCGTCGTCCTAACCAGGCCCGCAACCGTACTGCAGGCGGTTCTGACGGGCAAGTCGGCGGGCCAGAGCACCGGGAGGAGCGAGGCGACGACGACACTCCAGGTGGCGCGCCTCGCCAGCGCGCCCGTGTTGCTTCTGGCCATTCCAATGGCGCTCTTCAGCGGGCATGCGGCGAGCGGGCTGCTCGGCCGTTCGTTCGCGGATGCGGGCCCTACATTGCTTCTGTTTGTGGCCGCCGCCGTGTTCCGCAGTCACGCTGCTATAAACGCTGGCCTCCTCATCGGACAGGGATGCCCCTGGTGGTACGTGGCGCTGAAAGCCGGTGTTCTCGTGCAGACGGTGACGATCGTCTGGTATGCGGCCCCGGTGTGGGGCGCAGCGGGCGTCGCCCTCGCGCAGTTGGCCGGTGGGATCACCCTCGACGTATTCATCACCGGTGCCGTGGCGCGACAGGCGGGGTCGTGGTCGGCCATCGCCCGGTCCAACGACGGCGTCGTGCTGCGGGCGCTGTTCCGACGGCGGCCCGTCGGCGGGGGGTCATCATGAGATGCGGGTCCGTCGCTGGATGGGCGCGCTCGCGGTTCGAGCCTTGAGCCGAGACACTGCGGCCAGAACCGCGCATCCGGCCCTCCCGATCGGCAGGTGTCCCTGATGCGCCCACTTGTCATGCGCCTGCGATCCGAGCGCACCGCGCTGCTCGCCTCCTTCACCTACTGGGCGGTCATCTATGCGGCGCCACGGCCCTTCGGTCACGAGGAGGGGCCGCTCGGCCGAGTGCGTGTCGAGGACCTGCTCTTCCCATTCGTGCTCGCCTATGTCCTTCGTAACCTCGGCCGTGTGAGAGCGCTGCTGGGCGGCAAGCTCGCGTTCGCCATGCTCGTCTGGCTCTCGTGGGCTTTCCTGACGACGGTGTTGAACGCGGTGTTCCGGGGCTTCCCCATCCCGATCACCCTGGCCTTCTTCGGCAAGGAACTGCAGTACTGCGTGTTCCTGGCGGCGATGGCCATCTGGGCGTCCATCAGCCCCCGCGCAGCGGTGGGCCCCCTCGCGGCGATGGCAGTCGTGGTGATAGCCGGGATGGCCTATCAAGTCGTCACCCTGCGTTTCCTCGGGTACTATGGGGTCGCTCTGCCGTTCGACATGGTGGTGCCGGGCGGCGTGGCTGCCTCACCCTCAGAGAACGGCTCCCTCTGCGCCCTTCTGGTCGTGGGTTCGTTCGCCCTCGCGGTGAACCACCGCGCCTGGCACGTGAAGTGGCGCTGGGCACTGCCCGCGGTGTACGGCGCGGTCGCTGGCTCCATTGCCGCCGTCCTGTTGGTCGGCTCGCGCAGCGGCATTGCAGGCGCCTTTGGGGCTCTCGCCGCGGTGGTCCTGTGGCGGGCGTTGACGCTGCGGATCCGGCCCGGCGCACTCGCGGCATACGGGGTCATCGCGGTGGTCGTCGCGGTGATGCTGACGGTCACTGGCTGGGGCGAGCTCGCGGCGCGCCGCTTCGGGCCTGGCGCGCGCGAGGTGGCGGTCACGCAACGCGTTCAGAACTGGCTCGAGGTCTACGACAGCCAGACGCAGGATGCTGAGGCGCGTCCCTGGAGCCTGGTTGTCGGTCTAGGGCTTGCCAGCCCTAACCTGGTAGTTCCAAGCCAGATGGGCAGCATGACGCTCAATGTTGACAACCAGTACGTCCGCCGCCTGTTCGAGGTCGGTCTTGGCGGCGCGGCGGTGTGGATGGTTGTGCTCGGGCTGGTTGCGCGTCGCACCTTCGCGCTGTCGCGGCGGTCTCCCAAGCGGTTCCTGCTGATCGATGCGATGGTGGGAGCCCTGACCGCGGCAGCGTTGATCGGCATGGGCCTCGAGGTGCTGCAGGTCGCGCGGTCGAGCGCGGCGTTCTACGGCTTCATGGGTCTGCTTCTAGGCACTGCCTACCACGAGTGGCAGCAGCATCGGGCGACGCTCTCCGTGTGCGCCGGCGATGCAAGGAGGGTGGTGGCTTGAGTTACCGAGTTGCGCGTTGTCAGCGCGGCGGCGGGAGTCTGGTGAGCAGTCTTGTTCGCGCGATGGAGCCGGCGCTGCTCAAATGGTACCGAAGCGTCAGGCTTCCTCCGCCCCCGAACCTGGAAGGTGACCGGGACGTAGAGTACACCTTCATCGCGGCGCACATGCCTCAGGGACCCGGGGAAGCCATCGAAGTCGGATGCGGCGCAAGCTACCTCTCGCTGCTCGCCGCCCGGTGCGGGTTCCGCGCTCGGGCCGTCGATCTGCTGCCGATCCGCCAGCCGTACGTGCACGACGACCTCGCCCTCGTCCAGGGCGACTTCGTGACGCTGTCGCCCCCCGCGGGCGGCTACTCGCTGGTGATCAACTGCTCCGTGGTGGAGCACATCGGACTGACGCGGTACGGCGATGGTGCGGCGCCCGAGGGTGACATCGAGGCGATGGCATATCTGCTGGCGTCCATGCGAACGGGCGCCACGATGCTGCTCACGATCCCGGTCGGGCGCGATGCCGTGGTGGCCCCCTACCATCGCGTGTACGGACCTCAGCGTCTGCCGCGTCTTCTGGCAGGTTACGAGCGCGCGCGGACCGAGTACTGGGCGAAGGACGCGGACAACCGGTGGGTGCAGGCCTCCGAGGAGGCCGCCTTGGCGACAGAGGCGAGCGCCACGTACTACGCGCTCGGGTGCTTCGTGCTGCGCAAGCCCGAGTGCGCTACGGTGGCCTGAGCATGCTGACCATCTTCGCCACCCCCAAGCCCTTCGCCGGACACGTGGGCGACATCCAGTGGAACGCGGTTCAGAGCTGGGTCCGCCTGCCGGGGTGCCAGGTGGCGCTGCTGGGCGACGAAGCCGGCGTGGCGGAGTGCGCCAGCGAGGCCGGCTGTGATCACATTCCGGACGTGGAGCTCTCTCCACACGGAACGCCGCTTCTGAGCGGCGCCTATGCGCGCGTACGGGAAGTCGCGCGCCATCCGCTGCTCTGCTACGTCAACGGCGACATCCTCCTGCTCCCCGAGTTCCTCCACGCCGTTCGCCGGGGCGCGGCGTCCGCGCCGTCTCCCCTGCTGTTGGGCAGGCGGATGGACACCGATGTCGTCGGGCGGATCGAGTTCTCGTCGGGATGGGAAGGGCGCGTCCGTGATCTTGTTGCCCGCAATGGTAGCCTCCATGCCCACACCGGCATCGACTACCTGGTGTTTCCCGGCGCACTCTTCGGAGCGCTCCCGCCGTTCGTTCTCGGTCGCGGCGGCTGGGACAACTGGTTCGTCGGCGCAGCGAAGGAGCGCGGCGCCACGGTGATCGACCTCACGCCGTGCGTCGCCGTCGTCCACCAGAACCACGACTACTCCCATCACCCCGGCGGCATGGCCGGCGTCTTCGCTGGAGACGAAGCCCAGGTGAACCGCGAGCTGGCGGGTGGCTACACGCGCCTTCGCACCATCGCCGACGCCGAGTACCTGCTGACGCCCGCAGGGCTGCGTCGGAACAGGAGCCTGTACCGTCTGTACAGAGGGTTCGTGGCAGCCTCGGAGCGCTCGGCCGTTCTGCGAGCGGCCCTGCGAGTGGTGCGGCGCGTCCGGGATCGCGCCGCGACCAAGACCGAGCGCCGGCGCATGCTGACGCCGCGCTGAGGAGGCGTCGATGCTAGTGTGGCTCATCACGATAGGTGAGCAGCTGCCGCTGAACGGTGAAGGTGTCCGGCCGTGGCGTAACAGCCTGCTGGCAGCGGCGCTGGAGCGCGCGGGGCACCGGGTCGTGCGCTGGGCTTCCGCCTTCGACCACACCCGCAAGGTCCAGAGGTTCGACCGGTACACCGAGGTCCATCTGTCGACGGCCTACACGATCCGCCTCCTGCATGCGCCAGGGTATGCCCGCAACGTATCGCTGGCGCGGATCCGGCACCATCGGGGTGTCGCCGCGGCGTTCGCGACGGCGGCGCGCGGGGCGGAGCCGCCCGACGTGATCCTCTGCTCCCTTCCCATCCTGGAGCTCTGTGACGAGGCGACCCGCTTCGGTTGCGAACGCCGCATTCCCGTCGCCCTCGACGTCCGCGACCTCTGGCCCGACGCGCTCGTACACCTGGTTCCAGGTTCCCTGCACTGGGCGGCGGAGACGCTGCTGCGGGGCATGCGTCAGCAGGCGCGCCGTGTCTGCGCAAGCGCTGACGCGATCCTGGGGATCACGGACGCCTATGTCGAGTGGGGGGTGCGGCATGCGGGACGGCAGCGCACGTGCGACGACCGCGCGTACGCGATGGCGTACACGACCGAGGCCCCCGACATGGAGGCCATCTCGGAGGCCGAGACCCGTTGGGACTTGCGCGGCGTCCGGAACGACGGATCGACGCGCGTATGCTTCTTCGGCACGTTGGGTCGGCAGTTCGACATCGCCACTGCCATCGAGGCGGCTCGCATTCTAGAGCGCGAGGGGCGCCGCACGCAGTGGGTCATCTGCGGCGCTGGCGAGGCGCTCGAGGGTCTCCGCCGAAGGGCTGCCCGGGCGCCGGGCGTGCTGCTCCCTGGCTGGGTCAACCACGCGGACATCTACACGCTGATGCGGCGATCGAGCGCCGGTCTGGCGCCCTACCGCGACGTTCCTCACTTCCGGACCAACATTCCCAACAAACCAGCCGAGTACCTGTCCGCCGGGCTGCCGGTCCTGTGCGGCGTCGGGGGAGCTCTGCGCCAGATGGTGATCGATGCCGGATGCGGGCTCTGTTACGAGCCCGGTCGCCCGGAATCGCTCGCGGAGGCAGTGCGCAGGCTGGACACGGACCGGACCGCTGCCTCCACGATGCGCAGGGCTTCCGAGCGCCTGTTCGAGGAGCGCTTCGTGGCGGAGCACGTGTATGCGCAGATGGCAGACCACCTGCTGGGGCTGGCCGCGCGCGGCGCGCCGGGATCCTGCCCTCCTCTCCTTCACCGGGAGGACGCACATGCGTGACGGCGATGGGCCCGTATACGTGGCGATGCGCTTCGCTGGCGGAGACGATGCGCCGGTCATACCGCTGCCCGACGGGTACACATGGCAGTTGTGGCAGCCACGCGGTCTACGGTTCATCGCGCCCGGCATGTCGTGGTTGCTGGGCATCCTGTACTGGGTGGCAGGATGCGTCCTCGCCAGGGGAGTACCGGGCTACGGCGTGGTGGTGCTCCGCTACCTCGGCGCAACGGTCCATCGGTCGATCGCCTTACCTAGGTTCTTCCGGCATCGCTTCCTGGGCGAGCGGGACGTTATGGTGGGCGGGACGTGGACGCACCCCGATCACCGGGGCCGCGGACTGGCGAGCTTTGCCCTCTGCGCGGCGGTGCGTGGCATGGCGGCGCCGGGACGTCGCTTCTGGTATGTCGCGCACGAGGAGAACACCGCATCGATCCGGGTTGCGGAGCGCTGCGGGTTCCGGCTTGCTGGCCGCTGTATGCGGACGCGCCGCCTGGGTCTCCGGCTCCTCGGCGAGTTCGTCGAGGCCAACATGGAGGGGTAGATGCCCATGGAGCCGGCAGACCGCGTGCCGCTTGGGAGAGGACGGCGCCCCTCAAGCGGCCCCAGGACTCCGGACGACAGCCCACCGGCGGTCGGCGCTGACTTTCGCGGCGTCACAGAGACGCCCGGCCTACCTGCGAACCCCGAGCAGCTCGCCATGCTCTACGCCCGGTACCACCTTGGTGCGGAACTGGCACGCGACCGAGACGTTCTCGAGGTCGCCTGCGGCAGCGGCA
>DATIKM010000118.1:0-5331 GCA_035477595.1 Chthonomonadales bacterium | reverse complement strand
GAGGCCGAACCCGCCCGACGTCCCGCACGTGTCGATGGCCTGGCCCGCCTCGGTCAGGCCGGCCCCCAAAAACGTCGCGATCGCGTCGTTCGCGCCGGCCACGACGGGCAGGCCCCGGGGGAGGCTGAGCTCGGCGGCCGGCCCTGCCAGCAGCCCGCCGATCATGGTCCCCGCCCGGACCGGCGGTGGGGCGATCCGTTCGTCGAGCCCGGCCGCCCGGGCCTCCGCGGGGGTGATCGCCTCGGCCGGGTCCTGGAGGGCCGCCGTCGCCACGCCGGTCAGGCGCAGCGCCGTGTGATCCCACGCCGCGAGAAGCCACGCCGCCCCCTCGACGACATCCGGCCGGAGCGCCGCCAGCAGCCGCGCCCGCCCGAGCAGGCCGACGACCCATCCCTGGCGCCCGACGGCCGCGGCCGCGGCGGCCGTCTGTGCACCCGCCCGCCGATCGAGCCAGGTGATCGCCGGGGCGAGGGCCCGGCCGTCGGCGGCGGCGGCGACCAGCGTGGGCCCCTGGCCGACGACGCAGATGGCAACCGGCTCGACCGGACCGTCACCCAGGGCCTGCGCACCGGCGATTCCGATCCCGCGCACGAGCGCCACCCACCACGCCTCCGGGTGCTGCTCGGCCCGACCGGGCGCGCCATCGAGCAGGAGCGCGTAGGGAACACGGGCGAAGCCCCGGAGGCGGCCGCGCGGCGAGAGGACGCCCGCCTTCACGGCGGAGGTCCCGAGATCGACGGCGAACAGGACGCGGGGATCGGCAGTCACGAGCGCGATGGTAGGGGCACCTCGGGCATCTTGCCCTGCTCGCGTACCGGAATGGCTCCCGCCGGCCCGTGCCGTGTGGCCCGCGGGTGGTCCCGAATGGCCCTGTCGCGCAACCGGGACGACACTAATGATACCGGCGTCCACGGTGCCCCACGCGGGCCGGCTCACCGGACCGGCCACTGGGGCACAGCCTCCGCTGGGAGAGCCTGATGACCACCGGCTTGGTGACGGCACAGCCGCGCGATGAGGACCGGGACCTGATCGACCGCATCATCGGCGACCAGGTCGGGCGCCCTGGCGCCTTGCTGGGCATCCTCGAGAAGCTGCAGGAGCACAACCGCCACAAGTACCTCCCGATGGAGACGCTCGAGTACGTGGCGGCGCGCACAGGCGTCCCCCAGGCGCAGGTCTACAGCGTCGCGACCTTCTTTGCGCTCTTCAACCTCGAGCCGCAGGCCACGCACATCGTGGCGATCTGCCGCGGCACCGCCTGCCACACCCGCGGATCGCGGGCGCTGCTCGAGCGCGTGAAGCTCCAGCTCGGCCTCCAGCAGGACAGCGAGGAGGCCGACACGTTGACCCTGACCACGCCGGATCGGCACCTCACGATCCGGACCGTCGCCTGCTTCGGCCAGTGCGCACTCGCCCCGGTGGTCGAGGTGGACCACGCTATTCGCGGCCACGTCAAGGAGCGGGCGCTGGTCCGCGAGATCGAGACGCTGCGCAGGGAAGGCGCGCGATGAGGATCCAGGACATCGCGGCCTTCGCGGCCGTCCGCGAGGCTGGCCTCACAAAGCTGCTGCCGAGCAGGCCCCGCATCGCCGTCGGCATGGGCACGTGCGGCTCGGGCAACGGGGCCGAATCGGTCTACCACGCCTTCGCGTCCGCGATCGACGCTCGCGGCCTCGCCATGCACCTGGCGCCGGTCGGCTGCTTCGGCTATTGCGCCGAAGAGCCGCTCGTCAACGCCTGGGTGCCCGGCCGCCCGTTGCTGATCCTCCGCCAGGTCCAGCCGAACCACGTCGACGAGATCCTGGCCGGCCTCGGTGGCGGCCAGCCACCGCCCTCCGAGATCGTTCTGTGCAAGATCGAGGCTTGGGATCATCTCACCGGCCACGTGAAGTACGGCTATGGCTACCCCGACGTGCCGGACTGGCACGAGGTCCCGTTCTTTGCCGGACAGGTGAAGACCGTCCTGCGCAACTGCGGGCTGATCAACCCCGACGACATCGAGGAGTACATCGCGATCGGCGGGTACCAGGCCCTGTACAAGGTCCTGATCGACCAGAATCCCGCCGGCGTGATCGAACAGGTCAAGGCGGCGAAGCTGCGCGGCCGCGGCGGTGCCGGGTACCTCACCGGCAACAAGTGGGAGTTCCTGCACAAGGCGACCGACCCGGAGAAGTACATCGTCTGCAACGCCGACGAGGGCGACCCCGGCGCCTACATGAACCGGAACGAGATCGAGTCCGATCCCCACGCGCTCCTCGAGGGGATGCTGATCGCCGGCTATGTCACGGGCGCGTCGCGGGGGATCATCTACGTCCGTGCCGAGTACCCGCTCGCGGTGCTCCGCCTCGAGCGCGCGGTCGAGCAGGCGCGGGCCTACGGGATCCTCGGCGACAACGTCCTCGGGCGCGGGTTCTCCTTCGAGATCGAAATCGTCGGGGGCGCCGGCGCCTTCGTCTGCGGCGAGGAGACGGGGCTCATCGCCTCGCTCGAGGGCCATTCCGGCCGGCCGCGGACGCGCCCGCCGTTCCCGGCCCAGAAGGGCCTGTACGGCAAGCCGACCAACATCGGCAACGTCGAGACGTGGTACAACATCGCGCCTATCGTCTCCAAGGGCGCGGCGTGGTTCACCGAGATCGGCAGCGCCAAGAGCCCGGGCACCAAGGTCTTCTCCCTGGTCGGGAAGGTGAGGAATACGGGCCTGGTGGAGATGCCGCTCGGCACACCGCTCGCCACGTTCATCTACGACATCGGCGGGGGCGGCACGGACGGTCGCGAAATCAAGGCCGTGCAGACGGGCGGGCCCTCCGGCGGCTGCATCCCGGCGGACATGCTCGACACCCCGGTCGACTACGAGACGCTGGCGCAGCTCGGGTCGATCATGGGCTCGGGCGGCATGGTCGTCATGGACGAAGACAACTGCATGGTGGACGTCGCCCGCTACTTCATCGAGTTCACGCACTCGGAGAGCTGCGGGAAGTGCATCCCCTGTCGCGTCGGCCTCGATCAGGCGCTGCGCATCCTGAACCGCTGCACGCTCGGCAAGGCCACCCACGCTGACCTCAAGATGCTCGACGAGCTGTGCCGCATGGTCCGCGACACTTCGCTGTGCGGGCTCGGCCAGAGCGCGCCGAACCCTGTGCTAACCACCCTGCGCCACTTCCGCCACGAGTTCGAGGACCACATCGTGGCCAAGCGCTGCCGCGCCGGCGTGTGCGAGGAGCTGGCGCTCTCGCCCTGCGAGAACTCCTGCCCGCTGCACATGAACATCCCGCGCTTCCTGCAGCTGTACAAGGAGGGGCAGCTCGAGGACGCCTTTCTCTCGGTAATCTTCGACAACCCGCTGCCTGCGTCGACCGGGCGCGTGTGCCAGCACCCCTGCGACGACCGCTGTCGTCGGGCCGGGGTGGACGAGGCGGTGAACATGCGCGACGTGCACCGCCTGATCGCCGACCAGGTGCTGCTCTCCGGCAAGTTCGATGCGATGGTCGAGCGGGTGCTGGAGCGCCGACTCGATGCGACCGGGCGCGAGGTCGCGATCGTCGGCGCGGGCCCGACGGGCCTCGCCTGTGCCTTCTACCTTGCCCTCCTTGGCCACAGCGTGACCGTCTACGACTCGCGCGCCGCTGCCGGCGGCATGCTGCGCTATGCCATCCCGGAGTACCGGCTGCCGAAGGCCGTGCTCGACAGGGAGATCCAGCTCATCGAGCGCCTGGGCGTGAAGTTCCAGTTCAACGTCAACGTTGGTGAGGCCATCACGCTCACCGAGCTGGCCCACCAGTACGACGCCATCTTCCTGGCGATCGGCACCTGGAAGGAAGCCTGGGTCTACCTGCCCGGCACCGAGCTCAGCGGCGTGATCCCCGCCCTCCCGTTCCTGGAGGCCGTGGCGCGCGACGACCACGTCCCGGTCGGGAAGAACGTGGTCGTCATTGGAGGCGGCAACGCCGCCATCGACTCCGCCCGCACGGCGCGCCGGATGGGCGCGGACGTGACGATCGTCTACCGCCGCGAGCGCCAGGACATGCCGGCGATTCCCGAGGAGATCCAGGGCGCCGAGCACGAGGGCGCCCGGATCGTGTACCGCGCCGCGCCGCATCGGATCGTCGGCGACAAGAACGGCCACGTGCGCGCAATCGAGGCGGTTCGGACCAAGCCCGGTGAGTTCGACACCTCGGGCAGGCGCCGGCCGGTGCTGACCGACGAGGTGATCCGGTTCGCCTGCGACACCGTGATCCTCGCCGTCGGCGAGACGGTCGACCCCGACTTCCTGCGGGCCTCGGGCCTGAAGCTGCGCGAGGCCGGCAGCGGCACGATCGAGGTCGACCGCTACTCGCTCGAGACTAGCCGTGAGCGCTTCTACGCCGGTGGCGACCTGATCAGCGGCGCCTCGAACGTCTCGAACGCGATGGGCTACGGCAAGGACGCGGCTCGCGCCATCGACGAGAAGCTCATGGGGCAGGAGCGCTTCACGGGCCCCTTCCCCGAGTTCACGTACGCGATGGAGCCGCCCGAGACGCCCGACGAGGGCGGTCGCCACGTGCCGGCCGAGATGCCCGCCGCCCAGCGAGTGCTCGGCTTCGCGGAGGTCTCGCTCGGCCTCACCTCCGTGGCAGCCGTGAGGGAGGCGTCCCGCTGCCTGCGCTGCGACATTCGCAGTGCCGAGCGCTAGGGAGGATCGGCCGTGACCGAGAAGGTGAAGGTCCGCATCGACGGCGAGGTGATCCCGGCCAGCGTCGGCCAGACGATCCTGGAGGTGGCCCGGGCCAGCAGCGTCTACATCCCGGCACTCTGCTACATGGAGGGTCTCAGCGCGGTCGGTGCCTGCCGGTTGTGCATGGTCGAGATCTCGGGCGTGGGGCGGCTGCAACCGGCCTGCACCACCCCCGTGCAGGAGGGCCTGGCGGTCGTCACCACCTCCCCGCAGCTTCAGTCCTACCGGAAGATCGCGCTCGAGCTGCTGTTCTCAGAGCGCAACCACATCTGCGCCGTGTGCGTCTCCTCCGGCCACTGCGAGCTGCAGACCCTGGCCCAGGAAAATGGGGTGACGCACGTCCGCTACCCGTACAGCTTCCCGCGGCTCGCCGTCGACACCTCGCACCCGCGCTATGTCCTCGACCACAACCGCTGCATCCTATGCTCGCGCTGCGTCCGCGCGTGCGCTGAGATCGAAGGCGCGCACGTGTGGAACGTGGCTGGCCGGGGCATCCGGTCGCTCCTCGTCTCCGAGCTGAAGCGGCCCTGGGGCGAGGCCACCACCTGCACCACCTGCGGCAAATGCGTGCAGGCCTGCCCGACCGGCGCGATGGCCGAGAAGGGCTGGGGCGTGGAGGA
>DATIKM010000117.1:0-6270 GCA_035477595.1 Chthonomonadales bacterium | reverse complement strand
GGCTGGACCATCACCGGCTCGTGGCCGATCGCTACCGAACGTCCGGGGCGGCTGCGCTCACAGGACTCCGCCGCGCTCGCCACCAGCGTCCACCTCATCTGCCGTCCCAGGGTGGTGCAGGCCTCCAGCCTGTTGGACCGGCAGGATGCCGGTCCCACTGCGGGCCCCACTGCCGGTCCCACTGCCGGTCCCGGTGCGGGTCCCAGTGCGGGTCCCGCTGCCGGTCCCAGTGCGGGTCCCAGTGCGGGTCCTACTGCGGGTCCTACTGCGGGTCCTACTGCGGGTCCCGCTGCCGGTCCCACTGGCGACTGGGCCGACGTGCTGCGCGAGATGCCGGTGCGCGTTGGTGACTGGATGGAGCACCTGCAGGACGAGGGCGTCCGCGGCGCGGACCTCGTCTTCGCTTGCATCGGCCCGGCGCTGGAGATCTTCAGCCGCTACGAGAGGGTCGAGACCGCCGAGGGCCGCGAGGTCAAGCTCGACGAGTATCTCGAGAAGGTGTGGGAAGTGGTCGGCCGCACGGCCCTAGAACAGGTGCTCGGCACCGCTGACGCCAGGGCCAGGAACGGCGCGGCGGGCGCCCTGGAGGAGGACGCGCGGCTCACGGCGCTCTTCCTCTGGACGCTGCAGGCGACCGACGGCGACCCTCACCCCGGTCCTCTCCCAGCGGGAGCGGGTGATGATGTGCCGGACAACGAGGAAGAGACCGAGGATGAGGCATCTGCCTCGCAGCGGGGCAAGGGGTTCTCGCTCGTCTACGACGTGGTGCGCCGGTTCGCGCAGCCGCTCGGCGTCGATCTGCCGAAGTGGGAAGGCCGCGTGATCGAGACCAAGAAGGGCGTCGTGCGCCTGCTGCCCGTCGCCGAGCGGGCGAAGCAGCTCTTCGGCGAGGACGGCGCGTCCGCCGTCGCCACCCGCCTCGAAGAGGAAGCCGCACGCGGCCCGGCATCGATGCAGGGCGTGCTCTTCCCCGAGATGGAAGCCGCGCCGAAGGTGCGCGGCGCGCGGGGTCGCGGCCGCCGATCCGCTGCCGACGTCTCCGACGCCCAACTCGCCTCCGCTCGCGAGGCCACGACGCTCGATCGCGTGCACGCGGCCATGCTGCTCCAGTTGGGCGGGCGCACCAACGCCCTGCGCGCGCTGCTCAAGGCCGAGCAGGAGCGCGGCCCCGACTTCCTGCGCCTCGCCAACGCGCTCTCGGCGCTCTACCCGAAGGGCAGCGAGGAGAAGCGCCTGCTCGACGCGATGCTGCTGGCGGCACCGAGGTAATGCCATGGAACCCATAGTCCGCCGACTTGTCCTGAAGCGGTATCTCAGCATCCCGACGGCGCGCATCGAGTTTGACAACCCGACGATCCTGGTCGGTCGCAATGGCTCCGGGAAGAGCAACCTGGTGAGTGCCTTCCGGTTCCTAGCTGAAGCCATGGCGTCACCTCTCCAAGCCGTCTTCGATCGCGCTGGTGGGATTGCGGCTGTCAGGAACCGCACCTCAGGGCGAAGCTACCCCCCAAACATGGGAATGCGTGTGGATTTCGGTCGACTCAATGGGGAGACCAGCAATGGGTTCTTCGCTTTCGAGATCAAGGCCCTCGAAAACTACGGCTTCTCAGTGCTTCACGAGCAGTGTTCGGTTGGGGAGGGTGCAACCCGCGCTTGGTTCGATCGTCGCGGCGGCGATTTCCGGACAAATGTGGAAGGCCTGAAGCCAGCCCTCGACCCGGCCTCCCTCGGCCTCCCAATCATCGGGGGACAAGCCAGCTTCGCGCCGGTGCTCCGGGCGCTAGCCGGCATGAGGGTCTACTCGATTGAGCCTGGGAAACTGCGCGACATGCAGGAAGCCGACAGCGGTGCTGCCCTGAAGTCTGATGGCTCGAATGCAACGAGCGTGCTTAAGGAGATCAAGCGGCAGTCGCCTTCTGACTTCGAACGAGTCTCTGAGATCCTCGCCACGATCGTACCGAACACGAAGCGCGTCATGGTGGAGCCCCATGGCAAGAGCCTGGCGCTACGGTTCATTCAGGAGTGGGGAGAGGAGAAGCCGAAGCGCCTCCCGTTCGAGGCATTCAGCATGTCCGATGGCACTCTGCGCGCGATCGGCCTCCTAGCGGCTGTGTACCAACGTCCGCGCCCCTCGCTGATCGCAGTCGAGGAGCCAGAGGCTACGATCCACCCTGGCGCGCTTGAGTCCGTGCTCGATCTGCTGCGCTCCTCAAGCAACAGCACACAAGTGGTAGTGACCACCCACAGCCCCGACCTGCTTGACGCGAAGTGGATCAAGGAGAGCCACCTTCGTCTCGTGGATTGGAGTGAGGGCGCAACGCGCGTTGCGACAGTCTCCAGCGCAAACCGGCAAGCCCTGGAGAGCCATCTCATGGGTGCAGGCGACCTCCTTCGATCGAACGCCCTGGAGCCCGAGGCACTCTTCGATGAGCAGATCGATTCCGCGCGTCTCTTCGAGGACCTTCGATGATCTTGCAGCCGATCGTCGAAGGGCAGGGTGATGTCGCGGCTGTACCCGTGCTCCTGCGCCGTCTTGCTGAGGTTGCCGATGCCCGGGAGGTGCGAGTCGCGCGCCCCCATCGCCGCCCGCGGACAAAGCTCGTAAGGAAGGATACGCTGCAGGAGTCCGTTCGGGTGGCACGGCTCACTCCAGGCTGCAGCGCCATCCTAATCCTCTTTGACGCCGACGGTAGCTGCCCAATGGAGATTGCGCCCGCACTTGCGGCCTGGGCACAGGAAGCCGCTGATCCGATCCCTTGCGCTGTCGTGATGGCGAACCGCGAGTACGAAGCCTGGTTCTTGGCGGCGATCGAGTCGTTGCGAGGCACCGCCGGCATCCGACCGGATGCGGCCGCGTACGCTTCCCCAGAAACTCCCCGAGATGCCAAGGGCGCACTGGAGAGCATGATGCGATCGGGAGCAAGCTACCTGGCCACCGCCGATCAAGTCCGACTCACTGCTCGGCTCGATCTCCCTGCGGCATACTCAGCGAGTCGAAGCTTTCGTAAGCTCGTTGAAGCGTTCGGTGCCCTGCTGCGGGCTTCTGGCACTAGACTTCTGGCGTGGCCGCCGCAAGAATGGAGGTCTTGAAGTGGAGCCCTGGTACAAGGTCGCCACGACGCGCAGCGAGGTCCGCGAGGGCCGCTCCTTCAATCCCGACGAGTTCGCCATCGCACTCGAGCAGGTGGTCGCCGGGACGGCGCCGGATGATTACCGCAAGCCGGACCAATTCTTCGCGCGCACCTGCTTCACGCGCGCGCTGCGCGAGCACGCGGGCATGGTGCTGCGGCGGATCTCCGGCCGCACCGACAACACGGCGCCGGTGCTCACGCTGATCACCCAGTTCGGCGGCGGCAAGACGCACACGCTGACGACGCTCTACCATCTGGCGAAGAGCGGCGAGGCCGCGGCGGGCATGAGCGGCGTGGCGGACCTGGTGCGCGAGGCGGGCATTGCGTCCGTGCCGGAGGCGAAGATCGCCGTCTTCGTGGGCAACGCGTGGGACCCGCAGCCGGGCCGCGAGACGCCCTGGATCGACATCGCGCGCCAGCTCGCGGGCGCAGAGGGCGTCGAGGCGCTCGGCTCCGCGGCCCGGACCACGCCGCCGGGGACGGAGTCGATCGCGCGCGTCTTCCAGGCCGCGGGCGGGCCGGTGCTGCTGCTCTTCGACGAGGTACTCAACTACCTCAACCGGCACCGCGCCGGGGCGGAATCGTTCCACGCCTTCATCCAGAACCTCACGGTGGCGACGACCGGCACCACGCACGGCGCGTGCGTCATCTCGCTGCCACGCAGCCAGGTCGAGATGACCGAGTGGGACCAGGAATGGCAGGACAAGATCGCCAAGGTGGTGCGGCGCGTCGCCAAGGATCTGATCGCCAACGACGAGACGGAGATCAGCGAGGTCGTGCGTCGGCGCCTGTTCGAGGACCTCGGCAGCGACAGGATTCGGCGCAACGTCGCGAAGGCGTACGGCGACTGGTGCTTCGAACGACGCGCGCAGCTACCGCCGGAATGGACCGCGGTGGACTCGGCGGCAACCGAGGCCAAGGCGCGCGAGTTCCTGCAGCGGCGCTTCGAGGCCTGCTACCCGTTCCACCCGGCGACGCTGTCCGTGTTCCAGCGCAAGTGGCAGTCGCTGCCGCAGTACCAGCAGACGCGCGGCACGCTGGCGATGCTGGCGCAGTGGATCTCGCTCGCCGCGCAGGACGCCTTCCGCAATGCGCGCACCGAGCCGCTGATCACCCTCGGCTCCGCGCCGCTCGGCGAGCCCGGCTTTCGCGGCGTGCTGCTCGGCCAGATCGGCCAGTCTCGGCTCATCGCGGCAATCGACACCGACATCGCGGGCGAGCAGGCGCACAGCCGGGCGCTCGACGCCGACACCAAGGGGCCGCTGCGCGACATCCACCGGCGCGTCGGCACGGCGATCCTGTTCGAGTCCTCCGGCGGGCAGACGGAGAAGGTCGCGCACCTACCCGAGCTGCGCTTCGCGCTGGGCGAGCCGGAGCTCGACACGACCTCGATCGACAACGCCGCGTTCGCGCTCGAGGACCGCTCCTACTTCGTGCGCAGGTTGGGCTCAGACGGCTTCCGCATCGGCCACCAGCCCACGATGAAGAAGGTGGTGAGCGACCGCCGCGCGTCGCTCGACGACGAGACTGAAGTGAAGCCAGCGATCCGCAAGCTCGTCGAGGACGAGTTCCGTCGTGGCGCGAGCGTCCCGGTGGTCGCGTTTCCGCAGGACGGCGCCGAGATCCGGGACACAACGCGGCTCACGCTCGTCGTCGGAGACCCGGAGACGGAGTGGCCGGGCGCCGGGGCGCTGCGCTCGCAGATCGCCGAGTGGACGAAGATATGCGGCAAGTCGCCACGCCTGTACCCGGGCGCGCTCGTATGGTGCCTGAAGAAGCCCGGGCGGGACCTGCGCCAGAAGGTCGAGATGTCGCTCGCCTGGAAGCGCGTGGCTCGCGAGGTCGCCGACGGCACGCTTGGAGGGGAGTTTGATCGCAACGACCGCGCGGACCTGCATGCCAAGGTGCGCGATGCCGAGGAGGCCGCGAAGGACGAGGTCTGGGGGTGCTACCGCTTCGCGGTCGTCGCGGATGGGCAGCAAAGCGACGGCCTTAAGGTCATCGACCTCGGGTCCGGCCACTCGTCGAGCGGGCAGACGCTGTGCGGGCGCGTGCTCGACGCGCTCAAGTCCGAGGGGCTGCTCAACGAGTCGGTGGGTGCGGGATACATTGACCGCAACTGGCCACCGGCCCTGAAGGCGGAGGGCGCTTGGCCGCTCACGAGCTTGCGGCAGAGCTTCCTCAACGGATCGTTGACGCGGCTCGTCGATCCCGAGGCGGCGCTGAAGTCGAAGATCGTCGAGTTCGTGGAGCGCGGGGACTTCGGGCTCGCATCGGGGAAGAAGGCCGATGGGACGTTCGAGCGCGTCTGGTTCCAGGAACCCATCGCTGGAGACGAGGTCGCGTTCGAGGCGGGCGTGTTCCTGCTGCGGAAGGCGACCGCCGAGGCGCTCAAGGCCGGCGCGACTCCGGCGCCCTCGCCGATCCCCGCGACCGTTCCTCCGGTCCCATCGCCGCCCGGCCCCGGACCGGCGCCTGGCCCCGGTCCCGCGCCTGCCCCAGGCACCCGGATGCTCTGCCTCAAGGGCAACGTGCCAGCGGAGGCTTGGAACCGGCTCGGCACGAAGATCGTGCCGAAGCTGCGTGGGCGGCCGGACCTTCGGATCGGCGTGGACTTGTCGGTTACGGTCTCGGCTGATGACGCCTCGGGTCTCGAAGCTGATCTCCGGCAGGTACTGGCGGAGCTGGGTCTAGCCGACGCTCTCCGCGTGGAGTAACGCCCCCGAGAGAGGCGCGCTCTCCGCTCGGCCCGGCCCCGCAGGTACCCCGTCACCCCGCGGCGAAACGCGACGTGGGGTGTGTGTGCTCTCCAGGCTGGTTGGGTGCTGACGACGTGGGATGGGCGTACAGCCGAGCCTATCGAACCGACCAGGTACGTATCCGCTACCTCGAACCTTGGCTCGCCTGCTGCGGGGAGCACCGACCCCACGGAGCACTCGAAGGTACACCGCCTGTCTCACGAATGCCTATCCTGCCTGGAAACCACATCTAGGCACGTGCCGCGTACCCGGAGGCGTTTGGCGCGGGGAGCGCCGGACGGTGCAGCCCCACGGGCGGAAGCATGCGCCATACTGGGGGCCAGACGCCGACCTGTCGAGCGGCCGCACACGCGAGCATGGCCGCCTACCAATCCGCCGGA
>DATIKM010000116.1:0-32679 GCA_035477595.1 Chthonomonadales bacterium | reverse complement strand
AGAGCGCGGGCTGCGCATCGTGTGGCGCATCGCGCCGCGGTCCCGCGTTCGCGCCGATGCGTTCAACGGCTTCGTGCAGGCGCTGGAGGCGGAGGATCAGCGCGCCCACCGGCTCCAGGTGCTCGCGGCCGGGAACGCCGACCCGAGCACGTTCGACTGCACCATCGTGACGCTCCAGCGCGGCCGCGACGCCATCAGCTTCCGGGTCGACGACGCGCTGCGCGAACCAGTCCTCGTGCCCCATTTCGGCGCCGCAGTGCTGCCGGCAGGCGACGCGCGCAGCTTCGCACAGGTCGAGGCGGCGCGGCGCGCCTCCGGCGCGCGGACACTCCACGCGCGCATCGCGGAGATGCCGGAGCAGACGTGGAAGTCGGCATGGCGCGGCATGCCGGCGAAGAAGCGCGATATCTACGTCCCCCTGGGCCTCGACGGCGGCCGGCAGCGCTTCCGGCTCGACCCGGGCGGCTCCCTCACCTGGCGGTACGGGACCCCGTTCCTCTTCGCCAACCCCGGGCGCGATACGGACCGCATTCCGGATCGCGAGCCCTTCTCGGCAACGTTCGGGCTGCCCGAGCACCCCGTGATGCGCGGCCTGGCCGACGGCGCGCTGCCCGTGGTCACCAGCGAGTGGGAGCGCGACTTGCTGCACTACGAGCAGACCGCGTTCGTGACGCGCCTGCAGGGCGTCCGGGCGAGCGATCCGCCACCGGCGGGCGACGACTTCGCGGTCTGCATGGCGCGCCTGACCGTGCGCAACCCGGGCGGGCCCCAGCGTGAAGCGGCGCTCACGCTCGCCCTGCGCCGCGGTGACGCAGACGCAGGGGCGAGGCCCGACCCCTCCGGCGCGCTGCTGGCGGGCGACGCGGTGTTGGGGCAGGCCGTGGCAGGCGTCTCGCCGGCAGTCGCTCCGGACGGCTCGCTCACGTGGCGCTGGACGCTCGCCGCCGGGGAGTCCGCCGAAGTGGTGGTGAAGCTGCCGTACGTCCCGCTCCGGGCGGGAGAGGAGCGCGACCTCCTCGCGGCGCTGGACTTCGAGCGCGAACGCGAGGGGGTAACGGGCTACTGGGCGCGCCGCACCGGCGAGGGCATGCGGCTCATCACCCCGGAGGACGACCTGACGGGCTTCCACCGCGCCCACGCCGCGCATCTGCTGATCAACTGCGAGCGGGAGCCAGTGAGCGGCCGGCGCTTCGCGCGCGTTGGGTCCTTCCACTACGGCGCCTACGGCAACGAGTCGTGCATGATGGTGACCGATCTGGACCGCCGCGGCCTGCACGCCGATGCGCGGGAGTGCCTGGAGGCGTGGCTGCACTACCAGGGGACCGTGGAGCTGCCCGGCGACTTCTCGACGAAGGAGGGCATCCTCTACGGTGCCGGAGGCTATGAGCATGGCGGCTATAACCAGCACCACGGCTGGATCCTGTGGTGCCTGGGGGAACACTACCGCTTCACGCGCGACGACGCGTGGCTCCGCCATGCCGCGCCGGGCATCCTGAAGGGCGCGCAGTGGATCGTCGGCGAGCGGGCGCGCACCGCCAGCCGGAAGGACCTGGCGCGCGGCCTGCTGCCCGCGGGCAGCCTGGAGGACATCGGCGACTGGTGGCCCTGGCTCTCGACCAACTGCTACACGTGGCGGGGCCTCGACACGGCCGCGTGGGCGCTTGCCCGGGTCGGCTTCCCCGAGGCGGCGCGGCTGAGGCGAGAGGCAGAGGACTACCGCGACGCCATCCTGAGGGCCTTCGGGGAGGCCAGCCGGCGCACGCCCGTCGTGAGGCTCCGGGATGGCACATGGGTGCCGAAAGCGCCCAGCGTCGTGTACCGGCGCGGGCGGTCCTTCGGCTGGATCTGCGAGACCCTCGAGGGGGCGCTGCACCTGCTCATCGCGGGCGTGCTCGACCCGCGTAGCCCGCTCTCCGAATGGATCGTGAAGGACTACGAGGACAACCTCTACCTCTCGAACCAGTACGGCTACGTGCTGCCGGACTTCGAGCGGCACTGGTTCGGGCGAGGCGGCATGTCGATGCAGTCGTGCCTGCTCCTGGGCGTGGAGCCCTACCTGCAGCGCGACGAGCCCAAGCACGCTCTGCGGGCGCTCTTCAACGCCATCGCCGTGGGCCTCTTCCCCGATGTGCGGATGATCACCGAACACGCTCTCCCGCGGATGGGCGACTACTTCGGGGACCACTACAAGTCGTCCGACGAGGCGAACGCTGCCGGCTGGCTGCGCCAGATCCTCGTCCGGGAGAGCGGTGACGATCTGCTCGTAGGCCAGGCCGTGCCGGCCGGCTGGCTGGCGGAGGGGAAGCGGTGCGGCCTGGAGCGCGCCGCCACCCACTTCGGGCCGATGAGCGCCATCTACGAAGGTGTGCGGGACCGCGTTACCCTTAGGTTGGACGGACCGCGCCGCAACCCGCCCGAACGCATCCGGGTGCGCTTCCGCGACGGCCGCGGCGGGCCGGTGGGGGCCGTGATGGTGAACGGGAGGCAGTGGAACGACGTGGACGGCGACTGGGTGAGGCTCCCGGGTGACATCGGGCGGGCCGAGATCGTGGCGCTGCGCGAGGGCAAGCAGTGAGCGGCGCGAGGCTTGGCGAGACCGGCGTGAGCCCGCGTGACCTGGCGGAGCATGAGCGCATGGCGCGCTCGCTCGTGGAGGAGACGCACCGTCGCGGCGGGTTGGCGCCCGTCGATCTGGAGCAGTTCTGGGCCGACCAGGCGGTCGCCGCTAACGACCCCTTCGGCGCGGAAATCCCGCAGGTTCCGCTCGGAATGCTGATGAGTGGGGAGTGCGTCTACGACGAGCTCGGCATCGCGGAGGACTACTGGCGATACGACCACGACGAGGCGTGGCGGCTGGCGCTGAACCGGGCCTACAATGACCGCGCCGAACAGGTCGTGGGCAGGCGGCTTCTGACGGAGAGGGCTGCCGATCCGGCGCTGCGGTGGCCCCCCATTGGCGGGCTCCACGACCTGTTCGAGGCGCGCAACGTCTGGATCGACCGGTCGTGGTGGCTCCAGCCCGCCGCGAGCACGCCCGCAGAGCTGGAGGCGCTGCTGGACCGGGTGGAGGCGCGCGACGTACGCGCCGCCATCCTGCCTCCGAACTGGGAGGAGGAGAAGGCGCGGCTGCTCGCGCTCGGCGCTCGGCCGCCGCTCTACCGTGGGCAGCGCGGCCCCGTGACCTTCGCGATGTCGGTCTACGGCGTGGAGAACCTGATCTTCCTGATCTGCGACCAGCCCGATCTGGCCTGCAGGTTCCGCGACGCGATCCTGCGGGCCATGCTGGAGATCGTGCGCGTGCTCGATGACGAGGCGGGCCTCACGGCTGAGGATCGCCCGCGCGGGTTCAGCTTCGCGGACGACAACTGCTGTCTGCTGACGCGGGGCATGTACGAGCTGTTCGCCGCGCCCATTCTGGAGGGGATGTGGGCTGAGCTGAGCCCCGACCCCGGCGACGCCCGCGGCCAGCACTCCGACTCCGCGATGGCGCACCTTCTGCCCACGCTCGGCCGGCTGAGGCTCACCTGGGCCAACTTCGGGCCGACGGTGACGGTGCGCGAGATCCGCGAGCACCTGCCGCGCACCGTCATCGACGGCCAGCTCGCGCCCTTCACGCTGAGCCGGAACGACGAGGAGGGGATGGTGCGCGAGTTCCTGCGCGACTTCGCGCAGGCGAGGGAGCAGCGCGGACTGCGATTCGCCACGGCCGGCTCCATCAACAACGGGTCGCGGCTGACAGGGATGCGGCTGCTGATGGCAGCCATCCAGCGCTGGGGCCGCTACGACGGCGCGACGGTGCGCTCGCCGTCCGGCGACGCCTGACGCGCCCCTCGCGGTTGACGCGCACCTCTCACCGCCGGTATCATGGCGATGAGAGGTGCAGGATGTCCATCGGCTTGAAGCGACTTCGGCGAGCGCTTGTTGCGCTCACCGCCCTTGCTGCCGTCTGTTCGTTGGCGGCCGTCGCCTCCCCGCCATCCAAAGCACCACTGATCGTCGTTGCCAGGCTTGACACGCCAGTGCTACCACCGACGGAGGGACACCTCAAGCGGGCTCTCCAGCGTGCGGAGCGGGACGGCGCCACGCTCCTGCTGGTGGAGATGGACACGCCGGGCGGCAGCCTGGAGGTGACGCGTGGCCTGGTGAAGCTCTTCCTCGCCTCGCGAGTCCCCGTTGTGGTCTACGTGACCCCCAAGGGCGGGCAGGCCTCTTCGGCGGGCGCCATCATCGGACTCAGCGCCCACGTGCTCGCCATGGCGCCAGGTACGAACATCGGCGCCGCCCATCCGGTGACGGGCGCGGGCACCGACATCCCCGGCGACATGAAGGACAAGCTGGTGAACGACACCGCTGCCTTCGCGCGCACGATCGCCGAGCAGCGCGGCCGCAGCGTTCGGTGGGCCGACGAGATCATTCGCCACAGCGTGTCGGCCTCCGAGAAGGAGGCTGTCCGGCTGGATGTGGCCGACCTCATCGCGTCGAGCCGCGAGGATCTGCTCGCGAAGCTGGACGGAAGGGTGGTCACCACTGACGGAGGCCAGCAGGTTCTTCGCACCGCGGGGGCGCGCACCGAGGAACAGGCCCGGACCTGGCTCGAGAGACTTCTGCTGCTGATCAGCAACCCGAACGTGGCGCTCCTCCTGGGCGCCGTGGCGATGTACGGTATCATCACTGAGGTTACCAACCCCGGCACGATCTACCCGGGGGTCGTGGGTGTCATCGCGCTGCTGCTGGCGCTCTACTCGCTCTCGGTGCTCTCGGTGAGCGCGACCGGCGTCGCGCTGCTCCTGCTGGCCCTGCTGCTGTTCGTCGTCGATGTCTACGCGGCCACACATGGCATCCTCACCGGCGGCGGCGTCATCGCCTTCGTGTTCGGCGCCATGATGCTGTTCAATGACCCGGTTGCGAGCTCTCAGCTTTCGCTGACGGTCGTGATCACCATCGGTCTGCTCACGGGCCTGTTCTTCTCGACGATTGCGGCGGCGGCCTGGCGCAGCCAGCGCCGGAAAGCTGGCAGCGGGCCGGAGATGCTGGTGGGAAGCGAGGGCGACGCTCGCACGCAGGTCAACCCCACCGGGATGGTGTTCGTCGCCGGTAGCCTGTGGCGGGCCACCAATGTGGGTGAGGAGCCGATCGCCCAGGGAGACCCGATCGTGGTGGTATCGCGCGAAGGCCTGAAGCTGCGGGTGCGCAGGGCCGCCCCCTCGGCGGCCGGGCCGATCTACGCGGCTCCGGGCGACGGCGCCGCGCACTGACGACGGCTCGAATCATCTCGCAACACACGCAGAAAGGACACCGCACGACATGGAGCAGCTCATCGCGTCTCTGGTGACTGCGCTGGGTCCAGCCGTACTCATCTCGATCGTGGTGCTGGTACTGCTCGTGCCCGCTGCTGTGCGCGTGCTACCAGACTGGGAGCGCGCGATCATCCTCCGCTTCGGCAAGTTCAACCGTGTGACCGGCCCGGGCATCGTATGGCTGATCCCGTACATCGACCGGCCGATCCGCGTCGACACGCGCATCGTCACCTTCGACGTGCCGCGCCAGGAGATGATGACCCGCGACAACGTTCCCGTCACCGTGGACGCCATCGTGCTGTTCCGCGTCGTCGAGCCCAAGCACGCGATTCTCGAGATCGAGAACTTCTCGCGTACGACCTCCCTCATAGCGCAGACCACCCTGCGGGCGATCATCGGTCAGGTGGAGCTGGACGAGTTGCTCGCCAGCCGCGATCGCATCAACCAGCGTCTGCAGACGGTAATCGACGAACAGACGGAGCCCTACGGCGTCAAGGTGCAGACAGTCGAGGTTCGCGACGTCATACTGCCCGATTCGCTCAAGCGCGCCATGGCTGCCCAGGCGGAGAGCGAGCGGGAGCGGCGCGCTAAGGTGATCAACGCCCAAGGCGAGTTCGATGCCGCCGAGAAGCTGACTCAGGCCGCGGCCCTCATCGGTCGCGAGCCGGCGGCGCTCCAGCTGCGCTACATGCAGAGCATCCGCGAGATCGCCTCTGAGCGCTCCACGATCATGATTCTGCCGGTGCCGATCGACATCCTTAAGCCCTTCGTCGAGCTCGCGTCGCGCATCAATGCGCCCGAGCCGCCCGCGTCCCGCGCCCCAGGCGCCTAGGGCGGCGCGCAAATGCGCTGCCCTGCCTGCGCAGGCGACAACCCGGACGGCGCCGCCCTCTGCGGCGCCTGCGACCAGCCGCTGACAGCGTATTCCGGCCAGCTTACCGGCGAGGTGAGTGCGGTCTCCGCGGAGCGCGCTGCCCGCCTGGACACACGCCCGCCCGGTGTGAAGTATGTGGCGGGCGTGTGCGTTCTCGCCGCGCTCTTCGGCCCGTTCGCGGCCGCTCTCCCATCCTTCGGCGCACGGGAGACGCTCCGCGAAGACCAGCTCAACTACATCGGCGCGGCGTTCGGCGTGGTGGGCGCCGCGCTCGCCCTGGCGGTCTTGCTCCCGCTCGGGATCGCCATGCTGGTAGCCGCCTGGGGTGCGTGGAGCCAGAAGTCGTGGGCATGGCCCGCCGTGGCTGCTATCGTAGCGCTCGGCATCATCTCGGCGCTGCTGACGCTTCGCGAAGACGTGCTGCAGGGGCTCGTTCGCGCCGCCCTCTTCGGAGGGGCGGCGTGGCTGTGGTTGCGGCCCGAGGTCCGCGACTGGTTTGGCTGGGAGGCGCGCGGCGCCTGAGGAATGGGGTGCGGCGCGCCCAGACGACCTCCAATAGGGAGCGAACAGAATGGCTAACCGGATCGACGGGAAGCTGCGCGAAGCTGCACTTACGGCGCTGAGCGGGGAAGCGGCGGAGCCGCCGGGCGATGCGGCGCTGGCCAGGCTGCGCGACCTCGGCACGCAGCTCTGGCTCGATACGGGCAACCTCGAGGAGGCCCGGCCGCTCTGGAGGCGCGAGTTCTCCGCGCTCACCACCAACAACACGCTGGCCAACCAGGTGGTGCAGACCGGCGTGCTGGACGATGTTGCCCGTGAGGCGGTGCGCGACATCCGCGACGCCACGCCCGGCATCGACGAGGGCGACCTCGTAATGGAGCTCGGGTTCGTCATCAACTGCCATGTGGCGCTTCGCCTGGTCCGCGCGTTCGGCGCCTTCTGCAGCGTCGAGCTGCACCCTTCGGTCGCCGAGGACACCGACCGGACCGTCAGCTACGCCCAGCGCTACCACGCCGTGTGTCCCGAGCGCTTCATCATCAAGATCCCACTGACGCCCGAGGGGTACTGCGCCGTGGCGCGCGTCCGGGCGCAGGGCATTCCCGTGAACTACACGCTCGGGTTCTCCGCGCGACAGAACTACCTCGCTGCCCTCGTGTCGGGCCCGTCCTACGTGAACGTTTTCCTCGGCCGGCTGAACGCCGTCGTCGCCGACAATGGGCTTGGCGACGGCCAGTACGTGGGCGAGAAGGCGACCATGGCCACGCAGCGCGCTCTGCTCGACCTGCGCTCGCAGGGACGCACGCACACGCTGCTGATCGCCGCCTCGATGCGCTCCGCCGCGCAAGTGGCGGACCTCGCGGGCGTAGACGTTTTTACCATGCCCCCCAAAGTGGCGAAGGACTTCCTGGCTCAGGAGGTCAATCCTGCATCGCTCGCGTCGCAGGTCAACCGGGGCTTCGCCGTGACGGTCAACCCGGGCGTGGACGGCTCCGTTCTCGAGCCGCTCTGGGCAATCGACGAGCGGGTCGTCGCCGTGACTGACGAGCTGGCGGCGCGCGGCGGGGTGAACCTGACGGGCGACGACCTCCGCGCGGCGGATGCCGACCACGGAGCGCGCTTGTTCTGCCGCTTCACGCCGGAGCAGCAAGCGATGTCGCGGGCGGAGGGCAAGATCCCGGTGATCGCCAACTGGACGGCCACGGGCGCCGCACTCGACGACCTGATGACTCTCGCCGCGCTGCAGTCCTTCACAGTGGACCAGGGCGCCCTCGACGATCGGCTCCGGCGCCTCGCCGCGGAGGTCGTCTGAGGCGCAAGGCACGTGGCTTGGCGCCTGTGGCCGCGTGCGGCCGGTGAGCTGGCGAGCGCCGCGCAGCCGCCGCAAAGGTGTGGGCGAACGCGGGCAGCGGGCGCCGGCAGGGGTTGCCGGGCGCCGCGAGTCAGGCACGGCGGCGGGGTGACAGAGGAGCGGAACGATGAAGAAGCAGGTCCCGGCCGGGGTTGCGGTGGCAGTCATCGTTCTTGTCGTGCTGGTGATCGGCATCATCGTGTGGCGGAGCGGCCAGCGTCCCGCGCCAACGGCGGCCGGGCCGCCCGGCATGCATACGGGCTCTGGCCCGCTGGGTGCAGCGATGCCCTCCGGCATGCCCTCGGGGCCTGGCGCGCAGGGCGGCATGCCCTCGGGTCCCGGCGCCGGACAGACGGGCGGCATGACCGACAGCTCGGACCCAGCCGCAGGGCAGTAGGCTAGACCTCCAGGCTCCCGGCCAGCGGGGCGACGGCGGCAGGAGTGCGAGGGGGTGAGCGCGAACATACGCTTGCCCGGCTCGCCCATGCGCGACGCCACCGGTCGGAGGTCGCCGATGCACCTGCCCGTCGCCTGGTTCCTGCCCCGCGCGCTCGCGCCGGGTGCGCAGGCCCAGGCGCCCTCCTACGCGCTGCCTCAGCCCGCCCACCCCGACGCGCCGGGCCGCGGCGTTCAGCGCACTATGACGCTCCTCGCAACGAGCACTCCCTCTGGGGTGCGCGTCCCGCGCGGCGTCGAGGCCGCGCTACGCGCCATGCGGACCAATCGCCCGCCGCATCGCTAAGGAGTCCGCGATGGTGCCTGCACTGCTCGCCTTCACGCCATCATCGGTCCCGTCCGACGCGCCGCCTGGGCCGTCGGTCGTCCGCATCGTGCGCAGCGGCGATGCCTGGACGCTGACGGTCGATGGGAAGCCCTTCGCCCTGCGCGGCGCGGTGGGCGGCCGCGACGCGCGCCGGCTAGTCGAGGCCGGAGGGAACGCCATCCGCGGCGGCCCGCGCGACCTAGACAGGGCGCACGCGCTGGGCCTCAAGGTGCTGGTGGGTCTGCCCTTCGGCAAGCCGCGGTGGGGGTTCGACTTCACGGACGCCGCCCAGGTGAGCAAGCAGCTCGAGGAGATCCTCGCCATCGTGCGCGCCAACCGCAACCACCCGGCGGTGCTGATGTGGGCGCTTGGCAACGAGATGGAGATCTTCACCACAAAGGAGCAGCGCCGCCCGCTCTGGCGAGCCGTGAACGAGGCGGCTCGCGCAATCCGCGCCGAGGACCCGAGCCACCCGGTCATCACCGTGGTCGGCGACCTCTACCGCACGTGTCTGCACGAGCTCGATGCAGAGAGCCCCGACCTAGACGCGGTGGGCCTCAACGCCTACGTCGATATGCTGACGATGCCCGAGGACGTGGCCAGAGAGGGCTGGAAGCGGCCCTATCTGGTGACTGAGTTCGGTCCCCGCGGGCACTGGCAGGTACCCAGGACGCCCTGGGGCATGCCCATCGAGGACACGAGCACGGAGAAGGCGGAGCACTACGAGCGGGCCTATCGGCACGCCGTGATGGGCCGTCCGCAGTGCCTGGGCGCTTTCGTGTTCCATTGGGCCTGGCACCACGAGAAGACCCACACGTGGTATGGCATGTTCCTGCAGGACGGGTCGGCCACTCAGGCGGTGGAGGTCATGCAGCGGCTGTGGACCGGAGACGCCCCGACCAACCTGGCGCCGCGGGTGGGGACCATCGCGGCGCGCTCCGGAGAAGCGCGGTCCGCGGAGCGGTGGGGCGAGTTCGCGGCAGGCGCGCTGATCGAGTGCGAGGTGGCGGTCACGGACCCCGACAGCGACCCGCTCGCGATCGCGTGGGACCTGCGAGTGGACGTCGCCGACAACCCGAACGTCGGCGGCGACCGCGAGGAGACAACGGTCCCCATCGAGGGCGCGGTGGAGTGGAGCGAGGCCGGCCGCGCCCGCGTGCGGCTGCCGCGCGCCGCAGGCAAGTATCGCCTCTTCGTAACTGCGCGCGACGGCCGCGGCTGGGCAGCTGCCGCGAACCTGCCGATCCTTGCGCGCTGACTCGGCCGTCCGGCCACTTACCTGAAGGTGAACACCATGCTTGAACCTGTCTTTGGCATCTGGGCCGCCTCTCTGCTTGGGGCCATCGTCTCCAGCGCTGGCGCCGAGCCGGCGTCGTCGTCACCGGCCGATAGGGCGGCGCGCACCAGGGTCCAGACGGTGGCGCGCGCATTTGAGCCCGGCGACGTAACCATTTTCGAGGGACCGTTCCGCCGCGCCGCAGAGGCAAACGCGGCCTACCTCCTGCGACTGGAGCCCGACCGTCTGCTCCACAGGTTCCGCCTGTTCGCGGGCCTCACGCCAAAGGGGCCTGTCTATGGCGGATGGGAGCAGATGGGGGTGTCGGGGCACACGCTCGGCCATTACCTGTCGGCCTGCGCGCGGCAGTTTGCAGTGACAGGCGACGAGCGGTTCCGTGAGCGTGTCCGGTACATCGTGCAGGAGCTTGCGGAGATTCAGGCGCACCGGTCAGACGGCTACGTCGGCGCCATCCCGGAGGGTGACCGCATCTTCGCGGAGGTCGCGCGCGGCGATATCCGCTCGGCCGGTTTCGACCTCAACGGTGGCTGGGTGCCCTGGTACACGGTCCACAAGCTATTCGCCGGGCTGCTGGACGCACACCTCCTGGCCGGCGAACCGAGGGCGCTGGAAGTCGCGCGCAGGCTCGGCGACTGGGCTATCGGGGTCACCAGCAGGCTGACGGACGAGCAGTGGCAGCGCATGCTCGCCTGCGAGTTCGGCGGGATGAACGAGTCGCTGGCGCATCTCTACGTTGTCACGGGCGAGGCGCGCTACCTGGAGCTCGCGCGCAGGTTCCACCACCGCGCCGTTATGGACCCGCTCGAGCGGGGCGTGGCGCCGCTCGCGGGGCTGCACGGGAACACACAGGTTCCGAAGGTCATCGGGGCAGCCGTTCTCTACGAGGTCACCGGCGAGCCGCGGTTCCGGGTCATCTCCCGCACCTTCTGGGAGGCAGTGGTCCGGTACCACACCTACGCTATGGGCGGCCACAGCGACCACGAGCACTTCGGGCCGCCGGGCCGGCTGCGCGACCGCCTATCGACGAACAGCGCGGAGACCTGCAACACCTACAACATGCTCAAGCTCACTCGCCACCTGTTCGAGTGGGCGCCGAGCGCCGAGCTGGGCGACTTCGCGGAGCGCGCCCTCTACAACCACATCCTCGCCTCGCAGGACCCCGCCACCGGCATGGTGTGCTACTACATGTCGCTCCAGCCGGGGACGTCGCGGCCGTACAGCACGCCCTTCGACTCGTTCTGGTGCTGCGTTGGCACCGGCATCGAGAACCATACGCGCTACGATGAGCACATCTACTTCCGGGGCGGGGACGACACGCTGTTCGTTAACCTGTTCGTGCCATCCGAGCTGCGCTGGCGCGGACGCGGCGTAACCGTCCGGCAGGAGACGCGCTTCCCGGAGGAGGCCGCGACGCGGCTGCGGTTCACGTGCGAATCTCCCGTTGAGCTGACGCTTCGGGTGCGGAGGCCCTGGTGGCTGGCGGGCGCCATGCGCCTCTCGGTGAACGGTCGAGTGGTCCGAGCGGAACAGGGCGCCGACGGGTTCGTGTCGGTGCGGCGCACCTGGCGCACGGGCGACGTGGTGCGGATCGCGCTGCCAATGGGGTTGCATACGGACCCGATGCCGGACGACCCGAACCGCGTGGCGCTCATGGTGGGACCCATCGTGCTTGCGGGCGACCTGGGCCCGGTGGCCGGCCCCGCTCCGGTCGTGCCGGTCTTCGTGAGCGGCGGGCGTCCGCCTTCGGCGTGGGTCAGGCCTGTGAGGGGCCAGCCCCTCACCTTCGTAACCCGCGGGGTGGGTCGACCGGCGGACGTGACGCTCACTCCGTTCTTCCAGACACACCACCGGCGCACCTCGATCTACTGGGACCTCTTCACGGACGCGGAGTGGAGGCAGCGCGAGGCGGAGGTACGCGCTGAAGAGGCTCGCCAGCGCGAGCTGGAGGCTCGCACCGTGGACGTCGTGCGGATCGGCGAGATGCAGCCGGAGCGCGACCACAACCTGCAGGGCGAGCGCACCTATGCCGGCGAAGGGCAGGGACGCAGGTGGCGCCACGCCGTGAATGGCGGGTGGTTCTCATTCGAGGTGGAGGTGGATCCCGAGTCCCCGGTCGACCTCGTGCTGACCTACTGGGGCAGCGATGCGGGCGGGCGCACCTTCGACATCCTGGTGGATGGCCAGAGGATCGCCACGCAGACACTGAACAACAGCCATCCGGGGCGCTTCTTCGACGTGGTCCACCCGCTCCCGGATGCCGTGACGCGCGGGAAGGCGAGGGTGACGGTGCGCCTCCAGGCGCATCCGGGCCAGACGGCTGGCGGGCTGTTTGGCTGTCGCGTGGTGCGGCGTCGGTAAGGGCCGCCGGGTGAGGTGCGGGGAGCGCAGCGAGGTCCGCCGGCGCGCGATCTGGCGCGAGCTCGGCGTGTACGCCGCGCTCATCGCGCTCATCGCGCTGCTGGACCTGCAGGAACCGTCGTTCTGCGGGGGTGCGAACCTCCAGAACGTGCTGGCTCAGATCGCGCTGATGGCGATCGTGTCGGTGGGGATGACCGCCGTCATCCCCACCGGCGGGATCAGCCTGTCGGTGGGCTCCATCGCCGCGCTCGACGTCTTCCCGCGCGGGATGGGCCGCCTTACCGTTGATGTCGTCGAGCAGCGTCCCCGCAGCGAGGCCCTCGGTACTGTGGTGAAGCTCGAGACGCGGGTGGTGGACAGCCGACTGTGGGCGCGGTCCTTGGCCAGCGGGCCGCCGCGTCCCACCTCGGCTTGAGCCGATGCTCGAGCGCACCTTCCTGCACTGCCAGGGCGTGGGGCCCAGGACGGAGTGCCGGCTGTGGTCCGCTGGCTACGCCGGCTGGAGCGACGCCGTTGCGCGGCCGCACGCCATGCCGCTCAGCGCCGCACTCCGCAGTGCGGTGCGTGACCTGTCAGCGGAGTCGCTGGACCGCCTGTCGGCGCGCGACGCGCTGTGGTTCGCCCAGCGGCTGCCCGCCGCGGAGCACTGGCGCGCGGCGGGCGCTTTCGCCGACCGCACGGCCTTCCTCGACATCGAGACCACCGGCGGCGGGCCCGGCGCGTGCACCACCGTGGTCGGCGTGCTCTACGGCGGCGAGTTGCACCAGTTCGTGCGCCACGAGAACCTGCGCGGGTTCCGCGATCTGCTGGAGGAGGCAGCGCTCGTCGTCACCTTCTTCGGGACCGGGTTCGACCTGCCCGTCCTCCGGGAGGAGTTCCGCTGGCAGCCGCCGCCCCTCCACCTCGACCTCTGCCCCGCGCTCCGCCGGCTGGGGCTCCGCGGCGGCCTCAAGAGCATCGAGCAGCAGGTCGGCATCGCCAGGCCGGGCGAGACGGCCGGTCTCTCCGGGTGGGACGCCGTGCGCCTCTGGTGGCGCTGGGAGAACGCCGAGGACGCAACCGCGCGGGACCGCCTGTTGGCCTACAACGCCGACGACGTGCGCAACCTGCGTCTGCTGCTCGAGATGGCGCTCCCGCGCCTGGAACGCGCGGCCGCCGGTGCGCCCGACCCGGCGGCGGGTGCGGCGAGTACTGACCGCCCGGAGCCCCTGCTCGGGCGCGCACCGGAGCGAGGGCCCGCATAGCTCCGAAGGAGCGCGTGCTCGCGGCGCTCGCGCATCGCGAGCCGGGCCGCGTCCCCACCGGCGAGCTCGCCACCGACCACGGGATGGTCGAGGCAGACCTCAGCCGGCCTGCCCTCTACCGCAGCCACTTCAAGACCACACGCGCCCTCTGGGAGGGGCGGCGGGAGAGGTGGTCGACGGCCTCAAGCTCGACCTGGTCGAGTAGGCCCTGAAGCTCGATCCCGACATGGCGCCCGTGGAGCCCGGGCCCTACCGGGACGTCGAGCACCGGCCCTTCGGGTAGATGGGGCTGGACGCCTGGCGCGATCCAAACGGCAACGAGTGCCCCAACGCGCCCGCTTGGTGGCTGGTCTGCGCGTGGCACGCCGGCGCAGATCGCGCAAACACCGGGACAGACCTCGAGTACACCGTTCCCGCCCCGCCCGGTCCCTCCCAGCGCGCCGGGCTAGGAGCTCGTCGACGAACGCGAGCATGCCAGGGCGACATGGCACCGTTGTCCTGACATCCGGGCACGCTTAGGCTCACGGGTCGGGCCAGCGGTCGCATTGCGGGCGGTCTGGGCGGTGCGGCACGGCGACTCGCGGTCGATTTCCGCTGCTCTGCGTTAGCGTGCCAACGTCAGGGCAAGCTCGTGACGCACGAACTGCTTGGCGTTGTGCCTGGCGCAGACGAGGAGCCATTCCTGACGGGCTGTCGCAAGCTTCCGGCGGAGCCCCCGACGGACGCCGGGCGAGCCGGGGCCGCCACTGATCTGGCCGAAAACCGGATCGACAGGCGTCTGGCGCCACGCCCGCGCTCGGACCGAGAGGTGATAGACGAGAGGCCGGGCTCACCCACCAGGTTCCGCCCAGGGCACGCCAGAACATCCGGCGCCATCCAGTCCTTCAGAGACGCGCGAAGGACATGCGGCTGACCCAGGTATGGCAGGGCGTGCTTACCCATGCCGCCCGCCCAGGCGCAACCACCGGCGGATCATCCCCTGTCCTACGCCGCTGCGCCAGCGAGGCTCCTAGGCTTCTGCGCCTCCCGCTCTGGCGCCGTCCTCGCGATCCCTGGCCTTGCGCTTGAGGACAGCCTCCTCGTACTCGTGGCGGAAGTAGCGCAGCGTGCTCAGGACCGGGTTGGGGGCGGACTGCCCAAGGCCGCACAGGCTGGCGGACTGCACCATAGTGCAGAGCGACTCCAGCTTCTCGATGTCCCCTTCGCGCCCCTCGCCATCGGCGATGCGCGTGAGCATCCGGAGCATCTGAGCAGTGCCGGCGCGACAGGGCACGCACTTGCCGCACGACTCGTCGGCGCAGAACTCCATGAGGAATCGGGCGACGTCGACCATGTTGTCTGACACATCCATCACGATCATCCCGCCGGAGCCCATCATCGAGCCGACGCACTCCAGCGACTCGTAGTCCGCTGGCGTGTCGAAGAGCTCTGCAGGAATGAAGCCGCCGGACGGGCCGCCTGTCTGAACCGCCTTCGCCTCGCCACCGGGAACTCCGCCGCCCATCTCCTCAACGATCGTGCGCAGCGACGTACCCATCGGGACCTCAACCAGCCCCGTGTGGGCGGCCTTTCCGGCCAGCGCGAAGACCTTGGTTCCCTTGCTGTTCTCGGTACCGATGCTGGCATACCACTCGGGCCCGTTGCGCAAGATAGTGGGGATGTTCGCGAAGGTCTCGACGTTGTTGATCAGCGTCGGGAAACCCCAGAGGCCGCGTTCAGACGTGCCCGGCGGTCTGGACCGCGGTGTGCCTCGGCGACCCTCGATCGACGCGGTCAGCGCCGTCCCCTCGCCGCAGACGAAGGCGCCCGCGCCAATACGCAGGTCGATGTGGAAGTCGAGCGAGCTTCCCAGCACCTGGGCTCCCAGCAGGCCGAGACGCTTCGCCTGCTGGATCGCCTTCTTGAGCCGCGTCACAGCGAGCGGATACTCGGCGCGCACGTAGACGTAGGCCTGGCTCGCGCCGATTGCGTAGGCAGCGATCGCCATGCCTTCGATCACGCGATGCGGGTCGCTCTCCAGGACAGAACGGTCCATAAACGCGCCGGGGTCCCCCTCGTCCGCGTTGCAGATGACGAACTTGCGCTCGCTCTGGCTCTTGGCGACCGTCGCCCACTTCAGGCCCGTGGGGAACCCCGCGCCGCCCCGGCCACGCAGGCCGCTAGCGGTGATCGCGTCAATCACGTCGGTGGGAGACATGTCGTGGAGGGCAGCTGCCAGCGCGGCGTAGCCATCGGCCGCGATGTAGGACTCGATGCGCTCGGGCTCTACCTTGCCACTGTTTTCCAGCACCACGGGGAGCTGCTTCGTGAAGAAGGGGATCGTCGGATCCAGAGGCGCGGCGGTGACTTCGCCGCCTACCAGGCCGGCTACGATAGTCCTGGCCTGCTCGGGCGTGACCTGCTGGTAGAGCGCGCCCGTCGGATCCAAGGCGACGAGCGGGCCCTTGCCGCACAGACCTAAGCACCCGACTCCGGCGACCCTGACGCGATCCCTGAGCCCGTGCTCCTCGACGGCGGCGTCGAGAGCTGCCCTCACTGCCTCGCCGGACACTGCGAGACACGCAGCGGCGATGCAGGTGCGGATCACGATCTCAGGCTGCGCGGCGCGCTCGCGCGCAGCTAGCTCCTTCAGTTCGTTAGGGCCCATCGGCCAAGCACCCTCCCACTCTCTGTGTCGCTGACTCGGGCGTCACGAAGGCCGCTACTGCTCCGTCGAATACGACCGCCGGCGCGATGACGCAAGCGCCGATGCGTCTGCTGGTCAGGATGGAGAACTTGCCGTCGGGTGTGGTCTCGCCCGACTTAGCGCCCTTCCTCTCTTGGAGGGCGCTCCCTTAGGTATTGGCTGCTCAGAGACGGCAGCAGACCCCATTGCGATCTCCTTGGTCTTCCGTTCAGTGGAGGAGCGGCCGGCGCAGGTTACGTGGCTGTTGGGAGCCCATGCGCGGCGGCCGCGCGAGGTAGCTCTGGTGCAGACCGCCGACAACGATTGTACCAGATTTCACAGAGTCCCCGATCCTACGCTTCTATGACAGCGAGCCAAGGGTCGGGACTACCTGCGCGGGTTGTGCTTCCCTGCGCGGGTAGATGGTGTACGGTCTGCACACCGGGGTTCGGCCCTCTGAACGGCGGTGCAGCACCGAGGTGCGCTACCCGCGAAGGCGCGGTGAGGACGTAGGTGGACGGGATGCCCAACCCGCTGCAGGCGGGCTTGGCGCGCGAGGTGTGCGCGCTTGCCGAGAGCGAGGAGCGCCGTGCGCCCTCGCCGCGCTCCATTCGCTATGGACGCCGGGCCCGCTCGTGCGCTACGGCGCGTATCCACGCGGGTGGAGCGCGTTTTCGCGCCGGACGACGGCCTCTTCGCGCTCAGCGAGGAGGGACAGGATAGGCCTCTGGGCGCAGCGCGTGAGGGTCGCGCGGCGGACGGAGCAAGGCCGCGGTCATCCTGACTGTGAATTCGAGCGCAGAGTGCTCCTGTACCCCTTGTGTGGGTGTCTCGCGCTATCCATGTGGTTGCCGAGCCCGTCCCAGTCCCTCGCTGGTCTGGGGTACCTCGCGTCGTCTGAGTCCGCGAGGACGACCGTTCCCTGGAATGTCACCGTGCCCCGCCCGGTGTTGCGCTGAGCCGCCGCCGCGGTGACCAGACAGTCCACGAGGGTGGTCCCCTGCTCTGCCGCATCGTCGGTCACTACGGCGGCATCCGCCATCTCGTGGAAGGTGCAGCGGTATGCGCGAACCGGGCCGCCGTTCACCCAGAGACCCACATTGCCCCATCCTGCGAAGCAGTTCCTGAGAACGCCTGCCGACCAGAGTCGGAAACCGCGCGAGTTGCCGACGGCCACGCAGTCGGTGAGGCGTACATCGCGCGCCTTCAGGTCGAAACCGCCATCCTGACTGCGTAGTGATCGGCATCCAACGAACCGCACGCCGGATGCGCTCCTCTCCACCACGAATCCATCGCCGTTCTTGAAGCTCGCTTGCTGCAGCGGCATCATATTGTTGCGCGCCACGCAGTGCTCGAAGAGGAAGGCGCTGTGTGGGATGCTGCTGGTGTTGAGGAAGAACCCGAACGGCAACAGCTCGGTCCTGGCCTCCCAAGAGGGATCGCCCTCCGAGCAGTCGGCGATGCACCGCCGAAGCGTCACGCGGTCACAGCCCTGCTCAAATCTGAAACCATGCTTGGTGTAGCGTCTTACCACGCAGTCGCGGAGCTGCACATCGTCGCAGTTCGCGAGGTGTAGGCCGTATCGGGCCTGCTCGATCCTCACGTCGTCGAGGCGCAGGTGCGTCCGCGCGGCGCCGCCCGGGACTGCCGGTGCGTGGACGCCGATCCTATAGCCCTGAATGCGGACGCCGCGGAGCGTGACATGCGAGACCCCGGCCTCGATGCGGATGGCCGTGTGCCCCACTGCTGGGCGTTCGACCGACCAGTCGCCGCATAGTCGGGGAAGGCCCTCGCCCAGGTCAACCCCGACGATCTGCTTGTCGTAACCGGGCTCGCCTCCGCGGGACACTACCAGCGCTACCCCGCGGTAAGTGCCGCCGCCCACGAGGAGTCGGTCGCCCGGCTCCATGGTTTCGTTGACCACGGTCTGCAACTGGGCGGCGGCAAACGCGTGCTGCCAGGACACGCCACTGCGAGAGCCCGCGCCCCCAGCGGTTAGATGGAGTTCGCGCGCCTGCGCAAGCACGCTCCCCTCGGCCGACAGGGCGGCTAGCCCCACGGGGGCGAGGGCGGCCCCCTTGAGGAAGTCTCGGCGGGTGCGGCAGCTGTCGGTCATCGAGTTGTCCATGCTGTCCGGCGCGCCCGGTCTGATGCGTGCCCATCGGCTGGCCGCGCCGCCGTATTCGGCTCCGACCATGCCCCGCGTCGCCACACCCACGCGTCACCTCGTCTGACGTTTCGGGGTGCCCGCGCGTGCGCGCTCAGGGCGGCAGAGGTGGCGAAGCGGCGCGATCGCGGTCGGAATCGGCGGCGGACGGATGCAGGCGGCGCCACCCGTCCTGGAGACCAGGGCACCGTATGGGCCGGGCCGTCCCCATCCGGCAGGTGCGGCCGCAGTCCGCGTCGAACATGACATCAGCCATGTGCGCGAGCCGCCACCCGCGCCACGCGACCCCTGGTCGCCCTTAGGTCGTGGGCCGCGGCGGCGGGCGCCAGCGCGGATTCACGGGTCCTCCGCGTCGCCACCGGCGGGCACGGTGCGTGGTCGGGGCGCCTCGTCCTGCCAAGGCCAGCCGGACCAATGGCCCCGTGGCGAGGTGGAGCGTGCCCGCGGCCTCCCGGGAGCGGTTCGCGCGCAGCGCGCGCGGCAGGGCGCCCCGAGGAATGGTGCTGCACTGCGTGACGGCGAGTGACTCAGGGGCCGCCGGCAGGGCCATAGTCGGGGTAGGTCCGTCATGCTGCGCGGCCACCGGTCCCATGCGGGTGCTGAACGCTGGCGCAGTAGGAGGTAGCGATGTCCGACGATCTGTCTCGCCGCCGGTTTCTCACTGCGACCGGCGGCGCAGTGCTGGCCGCTGGCGGCGCGTCGCTCGCCTCGGGGGCGACTCAGTCGGGGCCCGCCGCTCCGCGCCGCCCCATGCAGGCCTCCGAGAAGGTGGTCCTCGGGTTCGTGGGCGTCGCGGGCCGCGGCCGCGGTGCGCTCATGCACACCTTCATGCAGTTCCCCGACGTGGAGATCGGCGCGGTATGCGACGTCCACCGCCCGCACCTGGAGCAGGCGGTCGCCGACACGGGCGGCAGGGCCCGCGGCTACAGCGACTACCGCAGGCTGCTCGAGCAGCGGGACCTGGATGCCGTGGTGATCGCTACGCCTCCGCACTGGCACGCACTCATGGCCTGCGCCGCGCTTGAAGCGGGCAAGGACGTGTACTGCGAGAAGCCGATGTGCCGGCGGCCCGCCGAAGGCCGCGCCATGGCGATCCTCGCTAGGCGGCACCGCTGCATCACCCAGGTCGGCACCCAGATCCGCGCGACTGAGAACTACCACCGGTGCACCGACGTGGTGCGTTCCGGAGCGCTGGGCCAGATCACCGCGGTGCGCAACTTCTGCGCGATGAACGACGACTCCGAGGGTCTCGGCAGGCCGCCAGACTCCGAGCCGCCCCCCGGCCTTGACTGGAACATGTGGCTGGGGCCGGCGCCGAGGCGGCCCTTCAATATCGGGCGGTTCCGGGACGGCATGCACCGCTACTTCGCGGACTACGTGGATAGCTGGCTGCACGAGCTGGGCCCCCACATCGTGGACCTGCCGTTCTGGGCGATGAACCTCGGCCATCCGACGGCCGTCACCGCGTCCGGTGGTCGTTTCGCCACCACCAGCATCGCCGATGTCCCGGACACCATGGATGTGGTCTGGGAGTACCCGGACCGAAACGTGACCTGGACTCTGATGCAGGCCAGCAGCTTCCACTTCGGCGTCGAGCGTCCCGGCCCCGGTCGGCGACTGGGCATCGTGTTCCACGGCAAGAGGGCGACGCTCCTCGCGAACTACGGCCTGTGCGAAGTGCTCGGCGAGGACGGTCGGGTAGTAGAGGGTGTGGAGTATCCGCGGTCCACGGAGCGCTCACCGGGCCATGAGCGGGAGTTCATCGACGGCGTCAAAGCGCGCAGGGAGTGCAGCTGCAGCTTCGAGGCGCACCTGCCCATGCACACCGCGTTGAACCTGGCGCATATCGCGCTGCAGGTTGGGCGGCGCCTTCGGTGGGACGCCGAGAAGTGGGAGGTGACGGGTGACCGTGAGGCGACGCGCCTGCTGACGCCAGCGTACCGCGCGCCCTGGAGACTTCCGCGCGTCTGATGGGGCTGGCGCAGCGATTCGCTGGCGCTCGAGCCGGCGTCCGCGCGTCCTTAGGGGTGGCGCGTCTCCTTCTCGGAGAAGCGGCCCATCACGGGGGCTCCGCTTGTCGCACTGACGCGATGATCGGGTAACACCGGTTGCGTCGAGCCGCCGCCGTCTGGTCGGGGGTGCCGCCGGCGGGGCGCTTGCGCCCGGCCAGGCCGCCCATGCAGTCCGCGCAGGAGGACACCCCGTGGAGTTCAAGAAGGCGCTGATCTTCAGCGATCTGCCCGGCACGCTCAGCGTCGAGGACCGCTTCAAGATGGTTCGCGATGTCGGTTTCGACGGTGTGGAGAGCTCGCCGGTGGAGCCTGCCGAGGCGGCGCGCATGCGCGCCGCGGCGGAGAGCGCAGGCGTTGCCATTCACTCGGTGCTGTACGGTGGCTGGCACACCCCGCTCTCCAGCGGCGACCCCGAGGTCGTCGAGAAGGGGATGAAGGGCCTCGATGCGGCCCTGCGGAGTGCCAGGGCGCAGGGGGCGGACGGCGTGCTGCTGGTCCCGGGCGTGGTCAACGCGGGCAGCCGGTACGCGCACGCCTACGAGAGGTCCCAGATGGCGCTGCGGCAGCTCGCGCCGGTGGCCGCCGAGCTCGAGGTCTCCATACTTGTCGAGGGGGTCTGGAACAACTTCCTCCTCAGCCCGCTTGAGTTTGCGCGATATCTGGACGAGGTGGGCAGCCCCTGGGTGCAGGCCTACTTCGACGTGGGCAACGTGGTCGCGTTCGCGTGGCCCGAGGACTGGATCCGGACTCTGGGCAAGCGCATCAAGAAGGTCCATCTCAAGGACTACAAGGGCGGCCCAGGCCTCGGAAGCAACGGCCGGTTCGTCCACCTGGGCGAGGGCAGCATCGACTGGCAAGGCGTGCGCCGCGCGCTCGACGAGGTCGGCTACACGGGTTGGGTCACCACGGAGTTGGGCGGCGGCGACGAGGCGTGGTGGAAGGACCTCGCCGCGCGCATCGACCGGTTGCTGGCGCCGGCGTGACCATGCGCGTGTCGCTCCGGCAGGTCCTGACGGGAGCCGGCAGCAGGGGTCTGATCGTCGCGCTTGCCCTGCTGGTCCTCCCCGGGCGCGCAGTGGGCCAGCAGGCTGCCCCCGCGGCTCCGGGTGCACCACAGGCGCCCGTCACGCTGGGAGATGTGCGCATCGACCGGTTTCTGGACCTCCAGTGGCGACCTGAGACCAACTACTTCCGCTCCGCGGGTCCCGTACGGATAACGTTCACCGACGCCGAGAGCGGCGAGCGCACGGTGTTGCTCGCCGACGACGCCGAGGGTAGCCCGACCGAGCAGATCCGCGTCCGCGGCGCGCTCCGGATGTACGGGCGGGAGGGCATGCTCTCCGGTCGCGACATGACGTTCCATCCGACCGAGCGCACCGGCGTGCTGTCCAGTGCGCGAGCCCATGTGGGCGGACTGGTCATCGTCGGCGACCGCATCGAGATCCTGCCGGGCGGTACGATGCACGCCACCGGCGCGTCGTTCACCACCTGCGCGGGCCCGCGGCCGCACTACCGGGTAACGGCCCGCAGCCTGCGGGTGACGCCCGCGGGGCGCGTTGTGGCGAGGAACGTGGCGCTATGGCTGGGTGGCGCGCCGGTGCTGGCCTTCCCCGTCCTCGAGAGGACCTTCCGCCGAACGGTCACGGGCGCTTTCCCCCTGCCGACTTACTCGAAAGAGGACGGCATCCAGCTGCGCTTCCGCGGGGAGCCTGTGGAGGCCCCGGGCGCCGCCATGGTGTACGACGTGAAGGTCTCCGCCCGGCGCGTGCCGCAGGGCCTGCTGGCGTGGGAGGCCGACCTGGGGGCCGCCCCGCGCAACGGCCTGCCCCCGCGGCCGCAGGAGGAGGTCGGCAGGTACCCGTTGTCGAGTCCGCTGGTGGAGAACCCCGCGTTGCTCGCCGGAGCGGAGGTGCAGCGCGTGATGCCGCGGCGCGCGACCGTGTACGCCCTCGTCAGCAGCCGCCTCGCGACCGAGACGCGCAGCAGAACGGACCTGCGCGTGAGCCGCCTTCCGGAGGTCGGCATTCGGCTGCGGAACGCCACGAACGTCTCGCTGGAGGAGGAGGGGGGCGGGTGGCAGACCTCGCCGTCCGCCAGCCATCTGTTCTCGCCGAGCGACTTCCTGGTTAACGCCTCGCTTTCGCTGGGGCTGGTGCAGGAGCGGCCGACGCGTGCCGGTGCGGGCCGCCTCTCGCTGCAGCTCGAGGCGGTGAGCCCGATGATCGGCATCGGCGACCGGATGCGCTTCCGGTACGGCGTGGCCGGCTGGCTCAACGGCTACGGGACCGGCGACGGGTACGCGCTCATCGCCCCGGAGGCGGAGGTTTCGGTGCTGATATCGCGCTCGGCTGCCCTTGGCGTGGCCTACCGGTACCAGCAGGCGGCGGGGCGGTCGCCGTTCGTCTTCGACCGCCGGGATGTGCGCCACGAGATGCGATTGCGCTACGCGTACGTGGGAAGCCGATGGGGTTACGACCTCAACGTGCACTACGACATGGAGCGATGGCGGGCCTTCGACACCCGCATCAGCGCGCGGCGACGCTTCGACTGCCTGGAGATCGGGCTGGCCTACACGACGCGGGCGCAGTCGCTGGGGCTGATCCTGAACCTGCTGCCCGGCGTCGCGCCCGCTCCCGACCCGGAGGCGATAGGGCCATAGCGGGGGCTGCGGCCTGGCGGACGGGTCACCGGGCGCGGCGGGCCTTCCTGGGCGGGCGGGCAGCAGCGTCCGCGCCGCCACCCATCGCTGCCGAAGGGATGAAGCGCTTCAGGTCGCGTATCTCGTCGCGCACCTCCGCGGCCCGCTCGAACTCCATCGCCTTGGCCGCCTCCTTCATCTCCTTCTCGAGCTGCGCCACCACCTCAACGATCTGGTCGAGCGGCAGCGTCTGCGCCTCCTCCGCGCGAAGCCGGTAGCTGCCCTTCTCGTCCGCGACGTAGTCCGCCGTGATGAGCTCGCGGATGGCCTTGCGCACCGTCTGCGGCGTGATGCCGTGCTCCTTGTTGTACGCGACCTGCCGGGCGCGGCGCCGGTTCGTCTCCTCGATCGCGCGCGCCATCGAGCCCGTCACGCTGTCCGCGTACATGATGACCTGTCCGTTCACGTTTCGCGCAGCGCGCCCGATAGTCTGGATCAGCGCGGTCTCCGAGCGCAGGAACCCCTCCTTGTCCGCGTCCAGGATGGCCACGAGCGAGACCTCCGGCAGGTCGAGCCCCTCCCGCAGCAGGTTGATGCCCACCACAACGTCATGCACGCCCACGCGCAGGTCGCGCAGGATCTCCGACCGCTCCAGCGTCTTGATGTCGCTGTGGAGGTAGTGCACCTTGATGTCGATGTCCACGAGGTAGTCCGTCAGGTCCTCCGCCATGCGCTTCGTGAGCGTGGTCACGAGCACCCGCTCCTTGCGCTGGGCGCGCTCACGGATCTCATGGATCAGATCGTCTACCTGACCGCGTGTCGGGCGCACCACGATCTCCGGGTCCACCAGGCCGGTCGGCCGTATGATCTGCTCCGCGACGCGCGACGAGTGCGCACGCTCGTAGGGGCCCGGCGTGGCTGAGACGAACACGACCTGCGCGATCTTGCTTTCGAACTCGTGAAACTTGAGTGGGCGGTTGTCAGCGGCCGAGGGCAGCCGGAATCCGTACTCGATGAGCGTGTCCTTGCGCTGCTTGTCCCCGTTGTACATCCCGTGGAGCTGCGGGATCGTCTGGTGCGACTCGTCGATGATCACCAGCAGGTCCTCGGGGAAGTAGTCGAGCAGCGTGTTGGGATGGGTCCCTGGCTCACGCCCGTCGAGGTGGCGGCTGTAGTTCTCGATGCCGGAGCAGTACCCTAGCTCGCGCATCATCTCGATGTCGAACCGCGTGCGCTGCTCGATGCGCTGCGCCTCGATCAGCTTCCCCTGCGACTGGAAGAGCGCCACCTGCTCGTGCATCTCCTGCTCGATGGCGCCGATCGCCTGGCCGAGCCGCTCATCGGAGGTGACGAAGTGGCTGGCGGGGAAGACGGTGACGAAGTCGCGCGTCCCGAGCATCTCGCCGGTCACGTGGTCCACGAGCGTGATGCGCTCCACCTCGTCGCCGAAGAACTCCACACGGATGACGATCTCTTCGTCGATCGGCTGGATCTCCAGCATGTCGCCGCGCACCCGAAACGTGCCGCGCTGCAGCTCGAGGTTGTTACGCGTGAACTGCATGTCGATCAGCCGCCGCAGAGCCTCCTCCCGGTCGTAGGCCTCGCCCCGACGGAACGAGAGGATGATGCGCCGGTACTCCTCGGGAGAGCCGAGCCCGTATATGCACGACACGGACGCCACCACGAGCACGTCGCGTCGCTCCAGCACCGCCTGCGTCGCGGAGTGGCGGAGCCGGTCGATCTCGTCGTTGGTCTGCGCGTCCTTCTCGATGTAGGTGTCGGTCTGCGGGATGTAGGCCTCGGGCTGGTAATAGTCGTAGTAGGAGACGAAGTACTCGACGGCGTTGGCTGGGAAGAACTCGCGAAACTCGGCGCAGAGCTGGGCGGCGAGCGTCTTGTTGTGGGCGATGACCAGCGTGGGCCTCTGGATGCGCTCCACGAGGTTCGCCACAGTGAAGGTCTTGCCCGTACCGGTTGCTCCGAGGAGCGTCTGGCACCGCTCGCCCCGTTGCAGCCCGCGCAGGAGCTGCTCCACGGCCTCCGCCTGGTCCCCCTGCATCGGGAAGTCCGACCGCAGACGGAACTCGCTCATCGGGGTCGCCGCCTCCTTGGCGAACGCTCGCGCGCCTTCGCGGAGGTCAGTATACCAGCGCGGCCTTCTGACTGGCCGGGCCGGGGATGCCGCCTCGATGCGCCGGCAGTTGAGGCGTCCGCGTGCCCGTGGGCTGCCGGCCGGCGGCTACGGGAGCAGCAGCACCGGCGACTCGAGAAGGCGCCGGACCTCCTGCAGGAAGCGCGCCGCGAGAAGGCCGTCGACGGCGCGATGATCGCACGAGAGGGTAAGGCGCATCCGCGTCCGCGCCGCGATCGTGCCGTCCGCGCCGACGACGGCCTCGCGCGCGGCGGCGCCCACGGCCAGGATCGCCGCCTCGGGCGGGTTCAGGATCGCGGCGAACTCCTCCACGCCGAACATGCCGAGATTGGACACCGTGAAGGTGCCGCCCGACATCTCCTGTGGGGTGAGCTCGTAGGCCCGCGCCCGCCTGACGAGCGACCTGGCCGTATCGGCGACCTCGCGCAACGTGCGGTGGCCGCAGTCGGTGATCACTGGAATCATCAGCCCGTTGTCGGTACCGACGGCGATGCCGATGTGGATCGCGTCGTAGCGGCGGACCTTTTCCTCCGGGGTGAACGAAACGTTGACGTCGGGGAACGCGGTCAGCGCGACCGCACAGGCCCTCACGACGAGGTCGTTCAGCGTCACCTTGCGATCCGGCGCCGCCGTGTTTAGCTGCGCCAGCATGTCGACGGCCCGGTCCATCTCGACCGGCATCGTCACGTAGAAGTGGGGCGCGGTCTGCTTGCTGTGCACCACCCGGCGGGCGATGGCCCGCCGCATCTTCGAGATGTCGGTGTCGGTTGCGGTGGGCACGACGCCGGGCGCGTCCCTCGGAGCGGTCCGCCGGGGTGCGGCGGTCGCGGGCGGTGCGGCGCGAGGTGCTGCCGGCGCGGCTGGGGCCTGGGCGCCGGAAGCGCGCGCCGCCTCGACGTCGCGCGCCACGATCCGGCCCACTCCGCCCCCGCTGCCCGCCACTCGGGACAGGTCGATGCCCAGCGCCTCCGCCATGCGTCGCGCGAGCGGGGACGCCTTTACACGCGCTGTCGGTCCCGCGGTGGCGGGGCGCGAGGCCTGCCCGGCGACGCCTCCGGGCGCCGCCTCGGCAGCCGTCGGGGCGCTCTTCGCCTCGGACGTCGCCGCAACGCCGCCGCCCGGCCCCTCGACCAGGGCGATCACCACGCCTACCGGCACCGTGTCGCCCTCCTTCGCGAGAATCTTCAGGAGCGTGCCGGCCTCCTCGGAGGGGATCTCCACGTTGGCCTTGTCGGTTTCCACCTCCGCGATGGGCTCCTCGACGGCGATGGTGTCGCCCTCGTTCTTGAGCCAGCGCAGGATGGTTCCCTCCTCCATCCCGTCGCCCATCTTCGGCATGCGTATCTCGGCCATCGTTACCCCCTCGTCCTGGCCCGTGTGCGGCTCAGGCGATGGCGCGCTTGACGGCGGTCGCCACGTCCTCCGCCGAGGCGATGGCGGCGCGCTCGAGGTTGCGGGCGTAGGGCATGGGGACGTCCGCACCGCCGACGCGCAGCGGCGGCGCGTCGAGGTCGTCGAACGCCTCCTCCGCGATCCGCGCGGCGACCTCGGCCGCGAAGCCGACGTTGCGCCACTCCTCCTGCACCACGACCGCGCGGTGGGTCTTGCGCACCGACGTCAGCACGGTCTCCATGTCGAGCGGCACGAGGGTGCGGAGGTCTATCACCTCGCAGGAGACGCCCTCGCCCGCAAGGGTCTCTGCCGCCGCCAGGCACTTGCCCACCATCAGCGAGTAGGCTGCGACGGTCACGTCCGACCCCTCGCGAACCACGGAAGCCACACCGAATGGCACGGTGAAATCCGGGTCCTCCGGCACCTCGCCGCGCTGGGCGTAGAGCCCGGCATGCTCCATGAAGATGACCGGGTTGTCGTCGCGGATGGCGGTCTTGAGCAGGCCCTTGGCGTCCGCAGGGCTCGCCGGCAGAACGACCTTGAGGCCGGGCGTGTGCGCGTACCATGCCTCCAGGCTCTGCGAGTGCTGGGCCGAGAGCTGGTTGCCCGTGCCCGCGGGTCCGCGGAAGACCACCGGGCACCGGATGCGCCCGCCCGACATGTAGGTGATCTTGGCCGCGTGGTTCACGATCTGGTCCATGGCGGAGAGCGCGAAGGACCACGTCATGAACTCGGCGATGGGTCGCAGGCCGGCCATGGCGGCGCCGGTTGCCATCCCCGCGATGCCGATCTCGCTGATCGGCGTGTCCACCACGCGCCGCTCGCCGAACTCGTCCAGTAGACCTTCGGTGATGCGGAACGTGCCCTGGTAGCGGCCGACCTCCTCGCCGCAGATGAAGACTCGCTCATCGCGCTGCATCTCCTCGCGAAGCGCGAGTCGCAGCGCCTCCGAGTAGCGCATCAAGGCCATGTGGTGGACTCCTCGCGGCGTCAGGGATGCGAAAAGACGTGGTCGTGCAGGCTGTCGATGGGCGGCTCCGGGCTGGCCTCGGCAAACGCGATGGCTTCGTCGAGCGTTTCCTGGATCTCCCGGTCGATCAGGCCGAGCTCCTCGGCGGACAGGATGCCTCGCTCCCGGATGGTCCGGGAGATATTGAGGATCGGGTCGCGCTGCTTCCACACATCGATCTCATCCTCGGTGCGGTAGAACCGCTGCTGCTGCGGACCGTCGGCCACACCGTGTCCGACGTAGCGGTAGGTCATCATCTCGAGGAAGTACGGCTCGCTCGTCTCGCGCATCCTCGCGAGGGTAGCCTCGGCCACCTCACGAACCGCGAGCACATCCATGCCGTCCATCCTGCGGGCAGCGATCCCGTGGGCCTCGGCCTTGCGGTAGAGCTCAGGCTGCGCCGTCGAACGGTCCACGGACGTGCCCATGGCGTAGCCGTTGTTCTCGAGCACAAAGAGGACCGGCACCTTGTAGAGGGCCGCCATGTTCAGCGCCTCGTGGACGCCGCCCTGGTTCATGGCGCCATCCCCGAAATAGCACACGCAGACGTTGCCGCTGTTGCGGTACTTCAGCGCGTAGCCGACGCCAAGCGCCACCGGAACCGGTCCGCCCACGATCCCATCGCCGCCGAGGAAACCGCGGTCCGGGTCGATCAGATGCATCGAGCCGCCCTTGCCGCCGGCGCACCCCGTCGCGCGGCCCATCAGCTCCGCCATGACGACACGCGGCTCCGTGCCGCACGCGAGGGCGTGCCCGTGGTCCCGGTAGGTGCAGAGCAGGAAGTCGCCACGCTGCAACAGGGGCACGATGCCGGCGACCAGGGCCTCCTGACCGTCGTACCGGTGGAGGTAGCCACCGATCTTGCCCTCCCGGTACTTGCGGTAGAGCGACTCCTCGAACCGCCGCGTGAGCAACATGAGCCGGTACAGCTCCCGCACCGTCTGGTTGCTCATCTCCACCGGAGCCTCGGTCGACCGGGACGCTGTAGCCATACGGTTCGTGAATCCTCTCCAGCCAGTGAGTGCGTCGGACCCGCTCAACGGCGGACGACCTTGCCCTCACGGCTCTCGGCCACTGCCCTCTCGAGCACGTCGAGCATCTCCTCCACTTCGCGCATCACGTTCCTCCCGGCGATGCCGATCGTGACGGAATCCGAGAGGAAGCGGTGGTCGCGGAACGCATGGGTCAACAACCGAACCGCCTCCGCGGAGAGGCGCACGTCGGGCCGGAAGCGCACGGAGACCGACCCTCGTTCGCCGCGTACCGACGCTATCCCTGCCTGGCGCGCCTTCAGCCGGAGCCGCATGATCTCGAACGCCGTCCACACCGGGCGCGGCGGGTCGCCGTAGCGGTCGTCCAGCTCCTCGTGGAGGCTGGCTATGTCGCCCGCTGAACGGACGCCCGCCATGCGCTTGTAGAAGAAGATGCGCTCCGCCTCGTTGGGGATGTAGTCGTTCGGGATATGCGCCGTGACCGGCAGATCGACCGGCGGAAGCGTGTCCTCGACCGGCTCCTCTCCCTGGAGCTCGGCGACCGCCTGCGCCAGCAACTGGCAGTAGAGGTCGAAGCCCACCGAGATCATCAGCCCCGATTGCTCCGCCCCAAGCAGGTTGCCAGCGCCCCTTATCTCGAGGTCGCGCATGGCGATCTGGTAGCCGGAGCCGAGCGCCGTATAGTCTCGTATCGCCAGCAGGCGCCGCTCCGATATCTCGCTTAGCTGCTTATGCGGCCGGTAGAGCAGATAGGCGTAGGCCTGCCGGCTTGCGCGGCCCACGCGGCCGCGAAGCTGGTAGAGCTGCGCCAGGCCCATCTTGTCGGCGTGGTCCACGATGATCGTGTTCACGTTCGGCAGGTCGAGCCCGTTCTCGATTATCGTGGTGCAGACGAGCACATCGTACTCGCGGCTGTAGAAGTCCACCATGATGCGTTCGAGCTCGTCCTCGGACATCTGCCCGTGACCCACACGGATGCGGGCATCGGGAGCAAGCTTCCGCAGGCGCTCGGCGACGTACTCGATGGACTCGACGCGGTTGTAGACGTAGTAGACCTGCCCATCCCGCTCGAGCTCGCGCAGCACGGCGTCCCGCACCAGCTCGTCGTCGTGCTCGCGCACCATCGTGGAGATCGGCACACGGCCTGCGGGCGGATCGTCGATGACACTCATGTCGCGCAGGCCGGAGAGAGCCATCGAGAGCGTGCGCGGGATCGGCGTGGCGGTCAGGGTCAGCACGTCCACCGACTTGCGGAGCAGCTTTAGGCGCTCCTTCTGGGCCACTCCGAAGCGCTGTTCCTCGTCCACGATGAGCAGTCCCAGCTTCTCGAACTGCACATCCTTGGAGAGCAGGCGATGCGTACCGACGACGATGTCGAGGACTCCCGCCTTCAGGCGCTCGACCGTGCGCTGCTGTTCCGCGCGCGAGCGGAAGCGGCTCAGCAGCTCCACCTTGACGGGGTACGCCGCGAGGCGCTCCGAGAACGTGGTGTAGTGCTGCGCCGCAAGCACCGTCGTCGGGCAGAGGACCCCGACCTGCTTGCCGGCCTCCAGCACCTTGAATGCGGCCCGGATCGCCACTTCGGTCTTGCCGAACCCGACGTCGCCGCACACCAGGCGGTCCATCGGGCGGCTCTCCTCGAGGTCGGCCTTGACGTCTTCGATTGCGCGGAGCTGGCTCGGCGTCTCCTCGTAGGGGAAGGCATCTTCCATCTCGGCCTGCCAGGGCGTGTCGGCGCCGTAGGAGGGACGCTCCGCCGCCTGCCGCGCCGCGTAGAGATCGATGAGCTCGCGCGCCATGGTGCGCGCCTGCTCCTGCACCCGCCGGGTGGTGCGCTGCCACTCGTTGCCGCCGATGCGGTTCACCGGCGGGGGTGCGGCCTCGGCGCCGACGTAGCGCTGCAGGCGATCGATCTGATCGGCGGGCACGTATAGCCGGTCCGCTCCGGCGTACTGGACAGCCAGGAAGTCGCGCTCGGCGTCGTCCACCCTTCGCCGGACCAGCCCGCGGTAGATGCCGATCCCGTGGTGGATGTGCACGACGTAGTCGCCCTCGCGCAGGTCGAGGAGCGTGGAGATCGGCACGGCGGTGGTCGCGCGCCTGCGGGTGTCGACGGCGCGCGCGCTGCCGAACAGCTCCGCGTCCGTCGCCACGAACAACCCGGCATCCGCGAGCTTGAACCCTTGGCGCAGCCGGCCCTCGATCACGTGCACCGCGCCGCCTTCAGGCTCGTCCGAGGCGGGCGAAGCGACCGGAAGGCCCAGCTCGCGGCAGATCTCGCGAACGCGCTGCGGCTGGTCGCTGACGATCAGGCACTCGGCGTCGTTCGCCAGCCAGGTCTGCACCTCGGTCACAAGCAGCGGAAGCCGCGCGCGGTACGACGACATCTGCGCGGAGGAGACCGACAGCCGCTCGCGCGGCTCGAGTCCATCATAGACGCGTGGCAGGTGCGAGAGCACGAGCGTGGAGAAGCGCGCGGCGGCGTCCGCAGGGCGCACCAGTCGCTCCGGAACGCGCTCGGCGCCCTGGAGCAGCTCGCCGCGATCGTGCCGGCGCTCACGCACCGCCGCGAGCTCGCTGCGCAGGCGCTCCGCGTGCCGCTCGATCTGGCCCGGCTCGTCGAGCACGACGAGCGGCGGTGGTCCGCCCGCCCGGGCGCCCGCGGCCAGGTAGTCGAGTGCGGTGAACTCGTCGGCGAGCAGGAAGGGCGCATACTCTTCGACGCCGTCGAAAGCGCAGCAGGAGCGCAGTCGTTCGATGTCGCGCTCCATCGTGCGCACCAGGGCCTCGAACGCCTCGCGGTTCCGCGCCTTCACCAGCTCGATCTTCCGGCGCTCGATCGCTGCGCTGAGGAGTGGGAGCGCCCGCTCGACGCGCTCGGGCGCGAGCCGCAGCTCGCGAGCCGCGTAGATCAGAGCGGTATCCACTGCGCCGGTCGAGCGCTGGGTGCTAACGTCGACGCGACGCAGGCTCTCCACCTCGTCGCCGAAGAGCTCCATGCGGACGGGCGCGTTGGCGGTGATGGGGAAGATGTCGAGGATGCCGCCTCTTCGGGCAAACTGGCCGGGCCGCGAGACGGTCGTGTCGGCATCGTAGCCCAGGTCGACCAGCCGCCGCAGAATCTCCTCGAGAGCCACCGTCTCGCCCACGCGCAGCGTGAAGGCGTCGCCCAGCAGCTCCTCGGGCGCGCAGGTGCGCTGAAACGCGGCCTCGCCGGAGCCGATCACCACGCACGGACCGCCTGCCCCGAGCGCCGCAAGAGCGCCAATCCGCTCGCCGACGGCCCGATGGTCCACGGCCTGCGCCGAGAACCACATCCCCTCCGGCGCGGGCATGAGGTGGAGGAGGGCCTCGGGCACGCCGAACGCGCGCAAGTCGTCCCAGAACCGCTGCGCCTGCTCGAACTGGTGGGTGATGAGGAGGATGGGCCCGCCGCGGAGCTCGCGGAGGCGCGCGACTACGAGGGCTCGGGCGGGACCCGCGAGCCCTTCGATCTGCGAGGCGCCGGTCGTCGTGAGGAGCGCCGCCGCAAGCCGGTCCAGACCGGGCACGCGATCGGCGCGATGAGGCAGATGGTCCAGTGTCATTCGAGCAGCGCCTCGGGGACAACCACAGCCTCCCCGCCGGCACCGGGCATTATACCCCGACTGGACCGGCGCCGGAACGACACACGAGAGGGCGGCGGCCGTTTCCGGCCGCCGCCCTCTCGTGAACGCTCGCCGAGCGCCGACCTAATGCTACCGGAGCTCGCGGATCCGGTTGACCTGGCGAACGAGGTTCTGGATCCAGACCGGATCAGTCACTTCCTCGTTCCGCCACATGCTCCTGTTTCCGGAACCGGCGACCGCCTGATGGCGCAGTGCCTTGGCATGGCCGTCCACGAATCCCCAGTTGGAGATGCCGCCGCCGTGTGTGAAGAATGCGGTCCACCCGACCAGGCCGTCGGCTTCCGGCGTCCCCCAATCGTAGA
>DATIKM010000115.1:0-22473 GCA_035477595.1 Chthonomonadales bacterium | reverse complement strand
AACCTACACGTCGACCTGCACCCCGGTTACCAGCACCTCGACGGCTACGAGGCGATGGGCTACGTGCGCATGCGCCACTCCGACAGCGACGTGCACCGCTCGGAGCGCCAGCACACCTTCCTCGAGGCGGTGCGCACCAGGCTCCAGCACCCCGCCACGTTCCTCCGGCTACCGAAGGCCGCCGACACGCTCGTCGACAGCCTGAGGACCCACAACCTCACGCGCGACCAGATGTACACACTCGCCAACTTCGCCCGCGGCCTTCCGAGGGAGGCCATCGTCCTCGAGACCCTGCCCACCTCCGGCGGGCGGAGCTTCGTGAGCGTGGATCCGGCTCTCGCCGCGGAGACCATCCGCCGGCTCTTCTTCCCGAACCAGATGGTGGCGCTGGGAGTAGACCTGCCGGACCCCGCCGTGGTGCGCTCCCTGAACGGCCGCGACACGCGAGCAGGGCGCCGCAGAGGCGATGCCCGCCCCGAGACGCCAGTAGCGCCTGAGACCGCTCCAGCGGCCGAGACCGCGCCGGACATGGCGCCCCTCGAGGAGCCCGGCGCGGACATGGGCGAGCCCTTGCCGGAGCCTCCGCCGGAGGACGAGCCTCCCGCGCCCGCGCAGAACGGTGGGTCCGGCGCCGACACCCAGGCCCCCGCTCCGCTGTAGGCCCGCGCGGCCCCGGAAGCGGCTACCCGCTCGCCTCGCCGGGCCGCAGCAGTTGCTCCGTCGGCGACCCCGTGCCGCCCGTCGCTGGCCGGAGCAGCCGCTCGTCGTCGACCGCCGCCTGCGCGGGCCGCAGCAGCAGGTTCCTCTGGCGCTCCAGCTCGGCGCGCTCCTCGAGGGCGGCGAGCGTCTCTCGCGCCGCGGCCTGCAACTCCTCCATCACCCGGTCTATGCGCGCCGGCTCGAACGTGCGCGCCATGCGCATCGCCACGCTGACCTGCACCGGCAGGTTCACCATCCGCTTCACCGCCGGAATGGCGCGTGAGTCGCCCACCTGCTCCAGGGCGCGCAGGACCCCCATCCACAGCGCCGGGGTAACGTTGTGGAACGTCAGGATGGAGAGGAGCCCGGCCATGCCGGCCTCCGTGATGAGGGGGGCGTGCGAGGCGCGCAACTGCGGAAGCAACCGCTCGAGCGCGTCGGTGGCCACCTTCCGGGTGGCGCTGTCGCCGTCGCGCCAAGCCACCGCGAGAGCGTTCACCGCGCGCGGGTCATCGAAGCGCGCCACCTCCTGGGCTGCTCTCCGGCGGCTCGTGGCTGCCACGTCTGCAGCAGCCGCGCCTCCGCCGAACACCAGCCACATCCACCAGAAGTCGCCCCAGCGCGCCCCGAACACGAAATAGACTATGGCCGCGAGGAGCGCTGCGCGCTTGGCTACGCCCAGCCAGCGGGCGAGCAGCCACCGGCGGTAGCTCGCGATCTCGGCCTCGAGCGCCGCAGTCCACCGTCGCAGCTCGGCGTCGGCAGCAGCCTGCTTCGAGCGCTCGACCTCAAGCACGCGCTCCGCCAGCAGGCGCCGGCGCTCGCGGTCCTCCCCGGTCTGCCAGGCCGCGCCCTCGTCCTGATCCCCGCGCAGATACTCCGCCATCTGGCGCACCTCCACAGCGACCATACGCCTGTCGCGGCGCGCAGGTTTTGCCAGCGTCGTACGGCAGCAACATTGCGTCGGCCAGGTGCGCAGGTCCGCCAGCGAGCCCGCACCCGCCCTCGCAGACGATCGGCTCGAGCCGCCTGGCCCCCGGTACCTACCCGTTCAGCGTCCAGCCGCGCCGGTAGGTCCGCCGCAGCAACCCATCGGCCTCCGGGTTGTCCGTCACGCGGCCGGTCGCCCCGTCATAGCTTATCTTCCTGCCGGCCCGGTACGCCACCAGCCCCAGCAGGAGCTGCTCGATCATGTTCCCGTGGTACTCGAAGTCGCAGGCGGTCTTGCGCTGCGGGTCGCGGCAGGCGTCGAGCCACTGCTTCACGAAGTCGCCTATGCTGGGGATGACCGCCTCCTTGGGCCGCGGCCTGTAGTAGGTCATGTCCGAGCGGTCGGTGAGCGGCTGCAGGATGCGCGACCCGAAGTCGGCCACCAGGAAGCCCTGGGTGCCCTCGAACATCACGCCGTGGTCGATCTTCTTCAGGTCGAGGAAGGGCCTCGGGGATTCCGGCATCAGGCCGCCCTGGTACCAGCTTGTGGTGATGGGCCCGCGCCAGTCGTTCGCCGGGTGCTCGAAGTGGCACTCGAGCTCGACGGGCGTGACCTCCGGGTTGTACGCCTCTCCCCTGGCCTCGGCGGAGGTGGGGAGCGTGGCGTCGACGGCACTCCAGAGCAGGTCCATGGTATGACTGCCCATGTCGCCGACCTGCCCCGCGCCGAAGTCCCAGAACATGTTCCAGTTCAGGCAGTTCGCGCCGGCTACGCCCGAGAAGTAGCCCGGGTTGAACGGGCGGTCGGGCGCCGGCCCCAGCCACAGGTCGAAGTGGAGGCCAGCGGGCGGACTGCCCTCGGCGGGCAGGTTGCCGGCCCTGCGGATCTGGCGGTTGCCCCAGGCGCGCGCGGCCTCGAGCGTGCCGATGGCGCCGTCGTGGATCATCTCCCGGATGCGGTTGTAGTTCGGGTTCGCGTGGAGCTGTGTGCCCACCTGCGTGGCGATCCTGCCCTTCTTCGGCAGCCAGTTGGCGCGCACCACGCGCGCCTCCTCCACGGTGATGGTGAGCGGCTTCTCGCAGTAGACGTGCAGGTTGCGGTTCAGCGCCCAGTTGGCGATGAAGGCGTGGGTGTGGTCGGTCGTGCAGATGACGACGGCGTCGAGCCCCGGGTGATCGAGACACCTTCGCCAGTCCACGTAGGTCCTGGCCTGCGGGAAGTGCTTGAGCGCCTCCGGGAACCGCCGCTCGTCCACGTCGCAGAGGGCGACCACGTTCTCCTCCGAGAGCGGGTGGTAGAACGCGAGGCCGCGACCGTACACGCCGATGAGGGCGACGTTGAGCTTGTTGGCGGGTGACTGGCGTGCGGCGCGGCTCATCGTGGGGAGGAGGGCCAGGCCGGCGCTGGCCCCGAGGAACGTGCGGCGGTTCATGATGCTGTCTCCTGTTGGCTGGCCCTGCCATCCTCTGCGTGCTTGCTTGCGGCCCGCAGTGGCGCGCGTGCGTGCTTGCGGGAGAGTTCGCTCTCGAAGCGCGCTTCCCCTGCTCGCGGCGCCCCTCAGCCCCCGGACCCCGCCGCGACGGGCGCCCAACCCGCAGCCCGCAGCCCGCCGCGCAAACGCATAGCGGCGCCGGAGCAGGCCATGCCGCCGCGCGCGCCGAACATCGGCGCGGCCGTGCGCGCAAGCCGGGCAGCGCAAACCCCGCCCGCAGGCGCGCGGCGAACCCAGGAGGCGCCACGATGTACCTGCCCTTCGCAGCGCTCTGCGCGCTCTGCGCAGTCGCCTGCGCCGCGAGCGCACAGACTCCGCCGACCCGCGAGGCCGTCATCGAGGAGACCATGCGGCCCTATGCAGGGCCCAGCGTGCGCGGCGTGGACCGCTCCACGATGACCGGCAAGGTGCTCTCCGGCTACCAGGGCTGGTTCACCACGCCGGGCGACGGCTCCGGGCGCGGCTGGTTCCACTGGGGGCGCGGGGGCTTCGAGCCGGGCAACAGCACGGTCGACATGTGGCCTGACATGACCGAGCTGGGCCCCGACGAGCGCTACCCCACGGGCTTCCGCCACGCCGATGGCCGCGTCGCAGAGGTCTTCAGCTCCTTCAATCGCAACACCGTCCTCCGCCACTTCCGCTGGATGCGCGACCACGGCATCGACGGCGTGTTCGTGCAGCGGTTCGCGGTGGAGACCTTCCACACCCTCGGCCTCCGCCACAGCACCACCGTGCTCGGCCACTGCCGCGAGGGCGCCAACCGCTACGGCCGCGCCTACGCGGTGATGTACGACCTCTCCGGCATGGGCGCGGGGCAGATGCAGCGCGTGAAGGACGACTGGAAGCTCCTCGTCGACCGGATGCGCATCACCCAGGACCGCGCCTACCTGCGTCACCGCGGCAAGCCGGTGGTCGCCATCTGGGGCTTCGGGTTCAGCGACGGGCGGCGCTACACGCTGCGCGAGGGCATCGAACTCGTCGAGTTCCTCAAGAACGACCCGAGGTACGGGGGCTGCACCGTGATGCTCGGGGTGCCCACCTATTGGCGCACCCTGAACCGCGACGCGGTCGCCGACCCCGACCTCCACCGGCTGATCGCCATGGCGGACGTGGTGAGCCCCTGGCTCGTGGGCCGGTTCGGTACGCCGGAGGACGCCGCACGGATAGGACGCGAGGTGATGGCGCCGGACATCGCGTGGTGCCGAGAGCGCGGGCTGGACTACATGCCGGTCGTCTTCCCCGGGTTCAGTTGGCACAACATGAGGCCCGAGTCGCCGCTCAACTTCATCCCCCGGCGCGGCGGCGCGTTCCTCTGGGCGCAGTACGTCGCAGCCGTGCGCGCGGGCGCCACGATGGTCTACCAGGCGATGTTCGACGAAGTGGACGAGGCAACCGCCATCTTCAAGGTCACGAACGACCCGCCCGTGGGGCCCACGCGCTTCGTCACCTACGAGGGCCTGCCCCCGGACCACTACCTGTGGCTGGTGGGGCGCGCGTCTCGCATGGTGCGCCGAGCGGATCCGGTGCGCGAGCAGATGCCGCGCCGGCCCAGCCGCGCCCGCGACTGACGCCGCGCCCACTCGCCTCCCCGCGTGCAGTAATGCGCCCGCCGCGCGTCGTACCTACACCGAACCACCGAGCGCCGCGGGCAGGGGCCGCGCCCCCCCTGGGGGCCTGCCTGCTGCCGCCCAGCCCGCGCAGGCGGGCTTCGCGCCATCGCCGGCATGGAGGGAGACTGGAATGACCACCGCGAAGCCAAAGTGCGGCGCCCTCGCGCCGGTGGCCTGGGCCCTCGGAGCGCTCCTGATCGGGTGCGCGCCGAGCGCCGCGTCCGCCCCGGAGACGCCGCAGATCATGGTCGATCAGTTCGGTTGGCGGCCGGCGGCCACCAAGGTGGCCATCTTCGCGGACCCGCGCCGCGGTCAGAACGCGAACAGGTCCTTCGTTCCGGGCGCGACGTTCGAGGTGCGCCCGGCTGCGGGCGGGCGGGCCGTCCTCCGCGGCAGACTGAGGCAATGGCGCAACGGCGAGATTGACGAGGTCTCCGGAGACCGCGTCTGGTGGGCCGATCTCTCCAGACTGCGCACGCCGGGCCGCTACGTGGTGTTCGACCCGAAGAACAACGTGCAGTCGGCGCCCTTCACCATCGCCGAGGATGTCTACCTGAGCGTGCTCCGCGCCTCCATGCGCACCTTCTACTACCAGCGGTGCGGTGTGGCCATCGAGGCGCGCTATGGGGGCTCCTGGAATCGGTCGGTGTGCCACACCGCGCAGAGGCAGGCCCGCGCCCTCGTGGCGGACGAGCCACGCGGTCCGCTGCGCGATGTATCCGGCGGCTGGCATGACGCCGGCGACCACAACAAGTACGTGCCGTTCCTCAGCACGGTGCTCTGGGACCTGCTCGTCGCCTACGGACGCAACCCGGCCGCGTTCGGGGACGACTACGGCATCCCGGAGTCCGGCAATGGCATCCCGGACGTGCTGGACGAGGTGAAGTGGGAGCTGGACTGGCTCCTCAAGATGCAGGCCGATGACGGCGGCTTCCACAACCGCGTGATCAGCCGCTCCCACGAGACCGGCCCGGGGCCCCATCTCGACCCGCAGGAGTACTTCTACACGCCTGTCACCACCTGGGCGACCTCGACGGCCGTGCTGAGCCTGGCCCACGCGGCGCGCACCTTCCGCGCCTTGGAGGGTCGGCTGCCGGGCTACGCGGCCCGGCTTCAGGCAGCCGCGGAGCGCGGATGGGGCTACCTCGCGCGTCACCCATCCATGCACCCCGCCGATGGCCTTGACGGCGCCGGGCGCACCGCCTCGGCAGCGGCAAGCAGCGATGCCACGACCGACCTCTACCTGCGCGTGCTGGCCGCGGCAGAGATGTGGAAGACCACGGGCAACCCAGTCTACCGCGCCTACTTCGAGGCCAACTGCAAGCGACGCGCTCCCGGCGACACCACCACCCACCATCCGCTGCTCAACGGCTCGATCGACCCGCTCAATGGCGATGAGATCACCCGCGCGTTCGTGATCTACGCCACGACGCCGGGCCACGACGCGCGCCTCGCCCGCGAGTTCCGCGAGGTGCTTGCCCGGTCCCTCCGCGAGAACTACTTGCTGAGGACCGACGACGACCCGTACCGCGCCTGGATGTTCCCCGGGCACTACTGCTGGGGCTCGAACCGCGTGAAGATGCGGTGGGCGCAGATCCTCATCTTCGCCGCGATGCTTGAGGCCAGCCCGCGCCGCCGCGCCCGCTACCTGGCGATCGCCGAGGAGTTCGTGCACTACATCCACGGCAGGAACCCGCTCTCGCTGGTCTACCTCACGAACATGGGCGCTCGCGGCGCGAGGCTGGGCGCATCCCGCAGCGTGATGGAGATGTTCCACGGTTGGTTTCAAGACGGCAGCCCGCTCTATGACGGCCCCGGCAGCCGCTACGGCCCTGCGCCCGGCTTCCTGACGGGCGGGCCCAACCGCTTCTTCGACAAGCCGTTCGTGGCGCCGCCCTACGGCGAGCCGCCCGCGAAGGCGTTCCGCGAGTGGAACACCTCGTGGAACGCCCAGCATCAGAGCACCGAGGACCCCTGGACGATCAACGAGCCCGCCATCTACTACCAGGCCGCCTACACGATGGTGCTGGCCGAGTTCGTGCGCCGGCCCACGCCCGGCCCGCGCGCTGGAGGTGGTAGCGGGGCGCGCCGCGGGCCTGCGGCAGGCCGCGTGACCCGCTGAGGGCGCCCGCGTCGCGCACCGGGAAGAGGGGGGCTGGCCCGGCCCGCGCACCGAGAAGCCGGGCCCATGCCGCGGGCTGCCGGGCCCATTCCACGCGCTGGAGTTGGTAGCGGGGCGCGCACCGGGCCTGCGGCAGGCCGCGTGACCCGCTGACGCCGCCCGCGTCGCGCACCGGGCAGCCGGGCCCATGCCGCGCGCTGGAGTTGGTAGCGGGGGGCGCCCCCGGCGTGCGCTGGGCCGGATGACCCGCTCCGCGCCTCCCTCCGCCCGCGTCCATCCCATGCGCTGAAGTTGGTAGCGGGGAGCGCCGCGGGCCTGCGCCAGGCCGTTGACCCGCTGACGCCGCCCGCGGCCGCCCGCGCCGCGCTCCGGGCACGGGGAAACCGGTAGTCGTGACAGCGCCGCGCGTCCTGGCCTTGGCACAGTTCTTGCATCCATCAGCGGGTGCGGAACCCGCGACGGTGTCCCGGACAGTCCGCCATCCCCCCGGCGCTGCCGCGTGGCGCGTACGCCGCCTTGCAGCGACGTTGGCAGGTCCATATTGATGAGTACGCAGCTCAAGCCGTTCCTACCCTTCGCCGTGCCGGATATTGGCGAAGAGGAGATAGCCGAAGTCGTCGACTCCCTTCGCTCCGGCTGGCTCACGACCGGGCCGAAGGTCCGGCGTTTCGAGAGCGACTTCGCTGAGTTCATCGGCCATGGCGTCGAGGCAGTCTCCGTCAACTCGGCGACGGCCGGGCTGCACCTGGCGCTGGAAGCCGTGGGCATCCGCCCCGGCGACGAGATCATCACCACGCCGTACACCTTCACCGCCACGGCGGAGGTGGTCCGCTACCTCGGTGCGCACCCCGTCTTCGTCGACATAGACCCTGCCACGCTCAACATAGACCCGAACAAGCTGCGCGCCGCCATCACCCCGAACACGCGCGCCATCATGCCGGTGCACTTCGGGGGCCGGGCCTGCGACATGGACCCCATCCTGCAGATCGCGCGGCAGAAGAAGCTGTGGGTCATCGAGGACGCGGCCCACGCCATCCCGTCCACGTATCGCGGCAAGCTCGTCGGCGCGCTGGACAGCGACGCCACCGTATTCAGCTTCTACGCCACCAAGACGCTGGCGTGCGGCGAGGGCGGCATGGTGGTCACCCGCAACGCCGAGATCGCGCAGCGCTGCCGGATCATGCGGCTCCACGGCATCGACCGCGATGCCTTCGACCGCTATACCTCTCAGCAGCCGGGCTGGCAATACGACGTCGTCGCGCCGGGCTTCAAGTACAACATGACGGACCTTGCCGCTTCGGTCGGCATCCACCAGCTTCGGCGGTGCATGGCGCTCCAGCAGAAGCGCGAGACGATGGCCCAGCGCTACGACCGCGGCCTGATGGACCTGCCGCTGATCCTGCCGCCGCCCGCCGCGCTCGGGGACCTGCACGCCTGGCACCTGTACGTCATCCGCCTGACCCCCGACGCACCGATGAGCCGCAACGAGTTCATCGCGCGCATGGCGGAGCACGGCATCGGCACCAGCGTGCACTTCATCCCGCTGCACCTGCACCCGTATTGGCGCGACACGTACCGGCTCCGGCCCACGCAGTTCCCGTGCGCCCTCCGCGCTTACGAGGGCGCCGTCAGCCTGCCGCTGTACACGGCCATGCCGGCCGAGGCGCAGATGCGTGTCATCGATACGGTGCGCGACCTTCTCGGAAGGGGCCGCGCCACATGAGCTCCGCCGGCCCAGGGCTTGCTGCCGCCCAGGCGGCGTCGCGCGAGACGGAGACCGGCGAGGTGCGGCTTTCCGCGCTTCCCTCGCTGGCGCCTTGCCCCCGCCGGGCATGGCATGAGGTCGTCTCGCGCATCGTGGACGTGGTGGGCGGGCTGACGCTGCTGATCGCGCTCCTCCCGGTGCTCCTCGTGATCGCGGCGCTGGTCCGTCTCTCGTCGCCCGGGCCCCTGCTCTACCGACAGCGCCGGGTTGGGCGCGACGGACGGCTCTTCGAGCTGGTTAAGTTCCGCACGATGCACGCCACGGGCGGGGGGCCGCGCGTCACGGCGGGCGACGATGCGCGCGTCACGCGAGTCGGCCGTGCGCTCCGCCAGTGGAAGCTGGACGAGCTGCCGCAGCTCTGGAACGTCGTGCGCGGCGATATGGCGCTCGTCGGGCCGCGGCCGGAGGTTCCCGAGTACGTGCGGCTCTACACCGCCGAGCAGCGCGAGGTGCTCTCGGTGCGTCCGGGAGTGACCGGCCTGACGCAGCTCGCGTTCCGCAACGAGGAGGCCCTGCTGGCCGGGCGCTCGGATGTGGAGCGCTACTACATAGAGCACATCATGCCGCTCAAACTGGACATCGACCGCCAGTACGTCACCTCGCGCTGGCTCGGAGGAGACCTGGCCATCCTGCTGCGAACCGTCGCCGGCGTTTTGCGCGGCTAGCGCTCCTACGCCGCAATCGGGCGCCCAGAGCAGGCATCGGCCCCTGTCGCGGCGAAAGGACCCATGGCCGCGCTGCGGCGGCGTCCTAACGCCATGTTATGGACGTCCGGACAGGCCGCCCGAAGCGTGGCGGGATGGACAACGATGCCCGGCACCCACCGTGTACGAAAAGCGCATCACCGTCGAGTCGGCGTGCTCGACCTCGACGTCCTCTGGCGCGCGTTCATCGGTCCGCCTGCCGGGCACACTATCGCCGCCGCCGCGCCGCGCCACGACCCCGATCGGGCCATCCGGATACGCCATCACCTGTGCTTCGGAGCGGCGAACGGCGCCTACCTCGCACTCCTCGGCGCCCTCTTCCTCGCCAACCGCGCCGGCCCCGAGCTGTCGTCGCTCACCGCACTGAACCTCTACCTGCCGCAGTGGTACTGGGCGGTTCCGGGCGTCGTGCTGCTGCTGGCGAATGCCCTGTGGGCGCGGCTGTGGGTCTGGGCGCCGCTCGCCGGGATGCTCGTGGTGGCGGGCCCGCTCATGGGCTACGGCTGGGGCTGGGGCGCCGCCGCCCCGGTGCCCGGTACCACGCCGGTCCGCGTGGTGACCTACAACGTCCATGCGGGAGCGCTCGCGCCGCTTGCGCTCGAGGAGCTGGGACGACTGCGGCCGGACGTGGTGCTGCTCCAGGAGGCCGGACCCTCGCCGTGGACTCGAGACGCCCGCAGCCGCTTCCCCGGCTGGCACACCGCCGGGCCGCGAGCCGGGCTCTTCGTGGCGAGCCGCTTCCCGATCCTCAACTGGCGGGTGCGCGAGATACCGGTCGTGGACACGGCCAACGCGTACCTCTGGTGCCAGATCGAGGTCGACGGCGTCCCGGTGAGCGTGTACAACGTGCACCTTCCTACCCCGCGCGATGGCCTGCAGCCGCTTCTCGACGACGGCGCCGCCGCCGCCGGCGCCTGGCGTCTCAGCACGAACGACCGCCTCGCCCACGTCGCGCTTCTGGCGCGCGATCTCAAGCGGGATCAGGGCCCCCGCATCGTCGCCGGCGACATGAATGCGCCGCCGCCCTCCATGGTCCTCCGCTATCTCACCGCCACGGGCCTCCGCAACGCCTTCAGCACGGCGGGCACGGGGTTTGGCTTCACCTACGGGCATCGGCTGAGCCGGGGCTACTCATTCGTGCGCATCGACCACGTGCTGGTGAGCCACCACTGGGTCATCACCGGGGCATCGGTCGGCGGCGAAGAAGCCTCGGACCACCGGCCCGTGGTCGCGGACCTCCACCTCGCGCGGGGCCGGTTGCCAGGGCGCTTCGAGCAGCAGCCAGACCGGCGAGCGTGGGACCTCTCCAAGCCCGTGGGGGAGGACGAGCCAGGGCAGTGGGGCGTTGCCGGCAAGCCGCTCCGCCCGCGTTGACTCGCGATGAACTCGCGGATATACTCACGCGGGCGCAAGGACCCGACCCCGCATGGACAGCCGAACCCGGAGGCGCGCCGGCAGGCGGCAGGCTGGCCGCCGTGAGCGCCGTCACGTGAACCCCCTCGCCCCACCGGTCGACCATCGGCTCGCTGATGACCTCCGTGCACCGAGCCGCGCGCGGGTGCGAGACCCACACGGTCACGGTCGTCGTCCCTGACTCCGTGCAGGTGCGAACCACGCCCTCCTTGCAGCACAACGTCAACCGCTTGTTCGTGAAAATGAAGAACTGCCTGTCGCGTAAGCCGGGCCTGTCGCCAGGCGACGTGCGCCGCCTCGTCGGCGCGGAATCGTTGCCCGGGCGCCCGCCCGTCGCGGCAGGGGAGACAGCGTCCCCATGATCGTGTCGACGAAGGACGACATCGTCCGCCTGTCCGGCTCGCTGGCCAAGAACCAGTGGCTCACCATCAAGGCGGCGGCGGACCTGCTCATGCGGTCATACCCGCAGGGCATCGTCATCGACTGCAGCGAGCTCACGCGCGTGTCGGAGGAAGGGGCGCGCACCTTCCTGGACGCCGTGCGGGACATCCAGGCGGCCGGCGCGCGCATGATGGTCTTCGGCCTGCCGAGCGATGTGCTCAAGGTGATCCGGAGCGTGCCGGGCGTCCGCTCCCAGCTCCCCATCGCGGGCAGCCTGCAGGAGGCCCGGGCCTCCCTGAAGCTCAGCAGCGAGACCGCCGGTCCCGAGGCGAACGGCAAGGCCGCCGCGCCCGGCGTGCTTGTGCCCCTTACCGGCTCGCTCGACATCGACTACGCCGTGGCGATCGCCGGCAAGCTCTCGCGCGACCTGCACCTGCCGGTGACGCTCCATGCGCTGCTGGAGGTGGGGCGGAATGTGCCTATCGGAGCGCCGTTGCCCGAAGCGGAGGCCGAGGCGAACGGGTGGCTGGAGCAGGCAGCCGCCACCGCGAGCAAGCAGGGGTTGGCGTGCGTTCGCCGCATGGAGCGTGTGCGGGAGACCCATGAAGGCATCCTTCAGGCCGCCCGCCAGCATAACGCGACCCACGTTGTGATCGCGGTTCCGCTTGACCAGGTGCGTGAGGAGGAGATGCGCGACCTCGTGTTCACGCTGATGGAGCGAGCTCCGTGCAGCGTCATCGTGGGAAGGCGCGCATCGGTCCACACAGATGCCGCCGCAACGGCGGAGGCCGCGTCGCAGCGCCGTCGACCCGATCACTAGAGTGGGCAGCGCCTCCTCCCGCCAGTCCAGCGCGCGATGCGCGGGCAGGTTTCCGCGCAGCGCGCCGCGAATAGGTTCGGCCGGAAGCCGGCGCTCGCCGCAGAGGCGCCGGTCAGGAGCATGACGGTATGAACGTGATCATCCTCGGGTGCGGACGCGTCGGCTCGACGCTGGCTCGCCTGATGTATCGCGACGGACACAACGTGACGGTGATTGACGTGCTGAGCGAGTCGTTTCGGCGTCTCGGGACGCGGTTCAAGGGCCAGCGGGTCATCGGCAACGGGATCGACGAGGATGTGCTGAAGCGCTCCGGAATCGAGAGCTGCGACGTCTTCATCTCCTGCACCCAGGGCGACAACCGCAACATCATGTCCGCGCAAATTGCCAAGTCCGTCTACAAAGTGCCCAAGGTGATGACACGCATCAATGACCCGATCCGGGCGGACGCCTACCGGGAACTGGGCATCATCACCATCTGCGGGACCACCATCCTGTCCGGTGTGATGCGCGACTACATCAACTCCGACCAGTGGACGCTGGAGAAGGACTACAACAAGGAGTTCATCGCGCTAAACGTGTGAGCGCCGCCTGAGGCCGGACGCGACGCCGCTGCCGCGCATGGGCAGCGCGCGTCTGGTCTGGCTGCGCGCCGCGCGCGCATCGCACAGGGACTTGTGGCCGGACGGTCGTCGGCCGGGGAAGGCTTCGGACCATGTACGTCGTCATCGTCGGGGGCGGCAACGTCGGATACTACCTGTCCAAGGCGCTCGTGGCGGCGGAGCACGAAGTGCTCCTGATGGAGAAGAACCGCACCACCTACCGCACGGTCGCCGAGGAGCTTGGGGAGATCGCCATGCAGGGCGACGGCTGCGAGGTGAGGCTCCTCGAGGAGGCCGGCGTCGGCCGGGCCGACGTCGTTGTCGCCGCCACCGGCGACGATGAGGACAACCTCATCATCTGCCAGATGGCCCGCATGAAGTTTAACGTGCCGCGGACTATCGCGCGGGTCAACAACCCCCAGAACGAGCGCCTCTTCAACCAGCTCGGCATCGACGCCACCGTCAGCTCGACGCGCATCATCTACAACCTCATCGAGCAGGAGATCGAGACCGGCGAGGTCATCCCTCTGGCCGCCCTCCGGCGCGGCAGCATCGAGATCGTTCAGGTGGAGATCGGCCCCAAGTCGCCGGTCCTGCACAGGCTCGTGCAGGAGGTGGTGCTGCCGCCCGAGGCGCTGGTCATCTGCATCATTCGGCGAGATCACGCCATGCTGCCGGCGATCGACACGCGGTTCGAGATCGGAGACGAGATCATCGCCCTCGTGGCCGCCGACCTCGAGCACCAGATGCGCGACGTCTTCGCCGAGACCGACGCCGACTAGGCCCGAGCAGCCGGCACGCAACACCATGCCCCTGTACGTCGTTGACCACCCGCTCGCGCTGCACTACCTGACGCACCTGCGCGACCAGACCACCAAGCCCGCCCTCTTCCGCACGCTCGCGCGCAAGATCAGCACGGTCCTCGCGATCGAGGCCCTGCGCGACCTGCGCATGGCCCAACTCCACATCCGCACGCCGATGGAGGAGACCTGGGCGCCGGTGCTCGACGAGGAGATCGTTGTGGTCCCCATCCTGCGCTCGGGCCTCTGCATGCTGGACGCCGTGGTCGAGCTCCTGCCCGACGTGACGGTCGGCTATATCGGCCTGGAGCGCGACGAGCGGACGGCGGTCGCCGGCACCTACTACCGCAAGCTGCCGGCGCTCGCAGGCCGCACGGCGCTCGTGCTCGATCCCATGCTCGCCACCGGCGGCTCGGCGACGAGCGCGCTTCGTCATCTCGTCGAGGGCGGCTGCTCCCGCGTCGCGCTTCTGTGCGTGGTCGCCGCGCCCGAAGGCATCCGCGCCGTGGAGACGGAGCACCCCGGCGTGCGTATCGTCACGGCTGCCGTAGACCGCGGGCTCGATGAGCGCAAGTACATCGTCCCGGGTCTGGGCGACTTCGGAGACCGGCTCTACGGCACGCGGTAGCCGCCCAGGGAGGAGGCGCATCATGCCGATCGTGGGGGGGCCGCGCTGCGCTGCGCCCTCAGGCGAGTTCACCGCCTGGGGGCTCGCGCGCTTCGAGGCGGGGCGGCGGAACGTCACCGAGCTGCACCACCACGACTGCGACGAGTGGGTCTTCATGGTGGAGGGCCGCTGCGTGATGCGGTCGGAGGGCGTGCTCCACACGCTGGAGCCCGGCGATGTGCTCGTAACCCGGAGAGGCGACGAGCATGAGCTGCTGGAGATACTGGAGGACACCGTCTACTTCTGGGCGTGCGCCGAGCTGCGGGGCCGCAAGCGGCGCGGCCACCTGCACCGGCCGGAGGACGAGTAGCGATGGAGCCACGGCCCGTCACCTGCGCCGAGCTTGGCGTGCCGGACCGGCTCCCGCTGCCTAGGCGCACGGGATGGCGCATCGGCATCGTGGGGTTCGGCGGCATCGCGCGCAACGCGCATGCGCCCGCGTACCGTTATGCCGGTTGGCGCATCGTCGCCGCTGCCGACCCCGACCCCGACGCGCGACGCGCCGCAGCGGCGATGGGCATCGAGCGCGTCGTGGAGGACTACCGCGAGCTCATCGCCGACCCGGCGGTCGAGGTGGTCGACCTCCTTACCCAGCCGACGCTTCGCGAGGACGTCGTCCTCTGCGCCGCGGAGCACGCCAGGCCCATCATCGTGGAGAAGCCCTTCGCCGGCTCCGTGGAGGAGTGCGAGCGGATGGTCGCCATCGCGCAGGAGGCGGGCATCCTTCTCGCGGTGCACCAGAACTACCGCTGGATGGCCACGCCGTTCCTGGCGCGACACATTGTGGCGGCGGGCATCATCGGCGCGCCGTACCTCGCCACCATCCAGATCTACGGCAGGCAGGACGTGGGGCTCGCGGGCCACCCGTTCTACGCCGCCTGCGGCGACTTCCTGACGGTGCAGTGGAACAACCACCTGGCGGACCTGCTCCGCTGCTGGATGGGCCGCGACGCCGTCCGCGTGCTTGCGCGGACCGGGCGGATGGACGGGCAGAGCTTCGCGAGCGACAACCTGCTCTGCTCCGTGGCGGACTTCGGGCCGGGCGCCACCGGGCACATACTGCACACGGAGCTCCTGCGCAGCTCGCTCACCGCCCAGCCCTGCCGCATCGAGGGCGACTGCGGGTCGCTCGTGTTCGACCTGTGGGGCGACCACGTGATCATCGAGTCGCAGCGGCTGGGCGGGGGGCCGCGCCGGCTGGACGCGGCGGCGCTGCGGCTCGCGCCGTCGTTCGCGGGCTCGATGGGCGACTTCCTTCTCGCGATCGAGGAGGGCCGAGAGCCGGAGGTGAGCGGGCGACGCAACCTGGCAACCATCCGCACGGTGCTCGCGGAGCACCGGAGCGCGCAGGCCGGCGGCGTGTGGGAGCCGGTGGGCGCGTAAGGCATCGTCGCCGGACCCGCCCGCGCTACCCCTTGATCCCCGTCACCGCGATGCCCTGGATGAACTGGCGTTGCGTGAAGAAGAAGAGCAGGATCACCGGCGCCACCACGATCGTCGAGGCGGCCATCAGCAGGTGCCACTGCGTGCCCCCGTGCTGGCTCTGGTAGAACTGCAGCCCCAGCGACAGCGTGAAGGTGCTCTGGTCCAGCAGGAAGATCAGCGGGCCCAGGAAGTCGCGCCACGTGGCCATGAAGTGGAACAGCGCCACCACCGCCAGCGCCGGCTTGCTGAGCGGCAGAATCACCTGCCGGAAGATGCCCCACTCCGAGCAGCCATCGATCCGCGCCGCCTCCGATAGCTCGTACGGAATGGTCCGGTAGAACTGCCGCAGGAGGAAGATGTAGAAGGCGCTCCCGAACCACGCGCTCACCCACAACGGGCGGAACGTGCCGATCCAGTCCAGCCAGCGGTACATCGCGTAGATCGGCACCATCAGCACGGGAAACGGGACCATCATCGTGGCGAGCGTCACCGCGAACACCAGGTCGCGGCCGGGCCAGCGCAATCGCGCGAACGCGTACGCCACGATCGCGTTGGAGACCACCGTGCCCGTCACGCCCAGCAGGCACAGCAGCAGCGTGTTGCGTGCATACACCAGAAACGGGATGTAGCCGAGCTCCTCCGACCCGTACACGAAGGCGTCGCGGAAGTTGATCCACTGCGGGTTCGTGGGGATGAAGGTGGGCGGCTGGCGCATCGTCTCCTCGATCGGCTTCAGCGCCGTCGAGAGGAGCCAGAGCAGCGGGAAGAGGAACGCCACGGAGGCGAGCAGGAGGATCAGGTGCACCGCCCACGGGCGCCGCTGGCGCGGGCCATCGCCGCCCCGGCGGCGTTGGCGCGGGCCATCGCCCCGGCGGGGCCGCCGTCGCGCGACCGATGCCGCCTGCGCGCTCAAGCCGCGCCTCCACGGGCGCCAGCGCCGGCAGGGCGCAGGCCTTCGAGGTCGGCGAGGTGCCCGGGTCTTCCGCGCGCCTCCTGATCGTGCGGCGCCGCCCCAGGACGGGACGCGCTCTCGTCCGTGTGCTCCACGAAGAGGCTGGTACCGCCCGTCAGTCGCGGGCAGCCGAGGCAGGCCGCCGCAGGGGCGACGGCGCTCACGTGTCGGCCCTCACGCCCGCTCAAAGACCCGGTGAGCTCTCGCCAGCCCAACGGCAGGTTCCTCATCGTCCCTCACCAACCACCGCGCGCCCAACTCGCATGCGATGCCGAGGCGCCCCTCGGTCGTGAGCGGCTGGCGCCGCCGCCGCTCCGCCTCCTCGGCCTCCTCCAGGCTGTCGAAGATGCTCGTCCGCTCCTCCAGCGCACTGCCTGCGCCGGACGCTCAGCCGCCACGATAGTGAACGTGCCGCTCCGACAGGCGCAGCGCCGCCATCGTCAGCCCGAGGATCAGCAGGAACATGATCCATCCCATCGCGGCGGCGTAGCCCATCTTGTGGAAGCGGAACGCGTTGTCGAACAGGTACATCGTGTAGAAATAGGTGGAGCGCGCTGGCGACCCGCCCGGGAACATGACGTAGGGCTCGGCGAACACCTGCAGCGTGCCGATGATGCCCATGATGCCGTTGAAGAGGATCACCGGCGAGAGCATCGGCAGCGTGACGTGGCGCACCTTGGCCCACCAGGACGCCCCGTCGAGGTCGGCCGCCTCGTACATCTCCGTCGGCACGTCCTGCAGCCCCGCCAGGTAGATCACGATGGCGTTGCCGACCCCCCACACGGCCAGCAGCGCGAGCGCGGGCTTCGACCAGTTGGGGTCGCCGAGCCAGTTCGGCCCCTTCACGCCCACCCACCCCAGCGCCACGTTCAGGATGCCGTGCTCCCCGTTGAACACCCACAGCCACAGCACCGCGAGGGGGATCGTCGGGACGAGCGAGGGCAGGAAGAAGATGGTGCGGTAGATCGCCATGCCCCGCACCCGCGCATTGAGCATGATCGCGAGCGTGATGGCGACCAACATGCCGAATGGCAGCGCCATGGCAGCGTAGACGACGGTGTTGGACAGACTGATCCAGAACACCTCATCGCGCGCCAGGCCCGCGTAGTTCGCGGTCCCGATCCAGACGGGCGGCCGGAGCACGGAGTAGTCGCAGAAGCTGTAGTAGAGCGACGCGCAGAGCGGGTAGAGCAGGAACACGCCGAAGCCGATGAACCACGGCGACGCGAAGAGGAGTGCCGTGCGCGTCTCTCGCCGCTGGTTCGCCCCCGCGCGGCGGACGGGCGCGCTCACTGCGCCTCTCCTCGCAGGCGGCGCACGTGCAGGTACTCGTCGAGCTTCGGCTGCATCCGGGCCTGCACCGCGCGCAGCGCCTCCTCCGGCGTCTTCCGCAGCAGCGTCACCTCGTCGAAGGCGTTGTTCAGCTCCGCCTGGTACTCCGGCCAGAGGCCCATCTTGGGCGGGCTGATGACCGTGGGCCGCTTCGCAAGGTCCGCGAAGAGCCGGACGTGGGGGTTCGGGTGGTCGCGCCAGAAGGCGGGGCTCACGTCGACCAGCGGCGAGTGCTTGCGCTGGCCCATGCAGAGGAGCTCCATGGCCTCGCGCGACTGCACGAACCGGATGAAGTCGAACGCCTCGTCGGGGTGCCTGGCGCCCGCCGGTACCACCAGCACGTCCATGTCGGCGAATGTGGAGCCCGCCAGGTCCGGCCGATCCGCCGGGTGCGGGAAGGGCGCGGCCCCCCAGTCCAGGTGCGGCGCGTACATGTCGATGAAGTTGTGCATCCAGACGCCCTGCAGTTGCATCGCCACCTGGCCGGCGAGGAATGCGTTCTGCGGCGAGGAGAAGTTGCCAAACCCGCTGCGGAACGTCTGGAGGTCGCGTGCGCCGTACCGGCGCGAGTAGGATTGCACCCACTCGAACGCGCGGATGTTCTCCGGCGAATCGGCGGTTATCCGGCTCTTGCCGTCCCAGAGCGTCCCGCCGAACAGGAAGCCCCATCCCCAGTTCCACCAGCCCGGCTCCGCCGGCATGAAGCCCGCCCGCTGGATGCGGCCGCGGGCGTCGCGCCGGTAGATGCGCTCGGCGATGGCGTCCATCTCCTCGATGGTGCGCGGCGGTTGGTCCGGCGGAAGGCCTGCCTCGCGCAGGAGAGCGCGGTTGTAGTGGAGCGCGGTCGAGGCGGGAGTGGTCGGCAAGGCCCACTGCCGGCCGCGGTAGTTGCCGATGTCCCAGTAGACGGGGATGTAGTTCTCGCGCCGGATGCCGTACCGCCGGCAGTAGTCGTCCAGCGGAATGATCGCGCGGGCGTCCGCGTACTGCGCCACGTTCGGCCCGAAGAGGCCGGCGACGTCCGGCGGGTTGCCGCCTGCCACCGCAAGGAGCGTCTTGTCCTGTATCCCGCTGATCGTCAGCAGGTTCACGTAGACGCGGTTCTGCGAGCGGTTGTAGGCGTCCACGACCGCGCGCATCGCGTCGCCCTCGAAGCCGGTCCACTTCTCCCAGTAGGTGATGTGGACCGGCCCCTCCGTGCGCGGCGGCCGGACCACCGCCTCGCTGTACCAGAAGACGGCGACGAGCGCGAGCACGGCAGCGGGAGTGGCAAGCCTGTCGAGCAGCATGGCGCGGAGGCGCTCCGTGACGTGTGCTGCGGCGCGCGGCGCTTCGCGCGCACAGGGCCGAGGTTCGCCCTCCGTGGGCCGCTGTCCTCCCGGACCGCGCGGGCCGGTATCCTGCGCGCCTGCCCCCGCCCGGGCGTATGCTGGGCGAGGTGCTCAGCTCAACCAGCGCGCGGCTGGGCGGGCGATCGCCGGGCGGACGCGAGGTCAGGCCAGTTTGCGCCGGCGCACCTCGCTGAGCGGAACGGGCTCGACCCCCGCCTCGCGCAGGGCGGTGACGACCCGCAGGACGTCGCCCACGGAGAGGACGAAGCCCGAGCGGTTCGTCAGTTCGGCGACAACATCCGCGCACAGATGCAGGCACCGGCGCACGTAGCTGTTGCCCCTGGCGCAGCGCGCCGCCGATCCGACGAGGGGGTGCTCGCTGCGGGGAGGGATGAGCTGACCGGGCCTGTAACAGGACCAGCGAAGGGCGAGGTACTCGTCCAGGGAGTACGCGACCGTCGGCGCGTTGTAGTAGCGCTTCAGGTAGCACTCTCCCGCCGGCGCGTGAGCCGATGCGCCTGGGAGCGTGATCGCCACGCCTGTGCCTTCGAGCGCGCGAAGCTCGGCGTAGATGCTTCGGACATCGCAGAGGGATGCGGACCCATCCGACAGCGCCCGGGCCAGTTCGAGTGTGCTGACAGCGCCGGGCGCCGATGGCACGTGGCGCAACAGCCGGTAGATGGAGGTGCCATGGATCGGCGCGAGGTCAAGGCGTGACCAGAGCACCCACGGAGCCCCGACGGGCACGCCATCGGCGTGCGCGAGCGAGACGGCCTCGCGCGACCCGGGGGCAGCCACCGCCCTCTCGCCTCCTGGCGCCACTGGCGCTGCTGTCGCTTGGCTCCGACCGTCCGTCGAGGAGACCAGACTGGCCGCCGGTGGCCTGTATTCCGCGGGTCCCTCGAAGCGTGGTCCGATCCCGTTCCTGGTCAGCGAGAACAGCTTGATGGGGTGCCGGACCGGGACGGCTAGCCTGCTCAATATATCGACGCAATGCTGGAGGAACGCGCCGCCGCCGTCCCCGCCGTCTCGAAAGGCCAGGACGACCGACGCGGCCCCGGAGGGCTGGAGGTAACTGGTGACGTCGCGCATGGCTCGGTCGAGCCATCCGTCTGCCCGGTGAGTGCGCCATGGGACCGACTCCGGGCCCTGCTGCCTGGTCACCCGCTCATACCGACCGCCCGCCAGGCGCACCCACAAGTAGACCCCGTCGTCGCGAGCATCGACAACGCCGGTCGCCTGCACATCGAACCGTTCCAGCAGATCCTCGAACCAGGGGTCACTGACATGTTCAGCCATGCCTAGAGCGTCCCGTTCATCTTGTCCGAGAGGCTACACTTCGCGTCCTCCGCGAGGTCCCATACGTCCCGCACAAGCTCCGCGTACTTCCCACAGTCCACAGACAGCCCCGAGCTCTCGAGGAAGCCGTCGACGGCACAGCGCGCGATCTTATCGGTGATCAAGTTTCCGCCTGCGTCATCGTCTCCTGCCGTCGACAGGACCCTTGGCCGTTGGACGCGGGTTTCGAGCACGCACACATCGGTGGTGCCGCCCCCAACATCAAGTATGAGGTACTTGCGGCCCGCATCGAGCAGGTTGTGGTTCTGCAGGGCATGACCATGGAAGGCGGCGATGGGCTCATCGATGAGCACTGGCTCCGAGATGCCCGCCAGCCTGGCTGCCTGTTCGACCAGCCTGCGTCGGTCCGGGTCGAATGCGCAGGGGACCGCGATGACAGCGCCGGGCTCCGTCGAAAGGTGGGCGGGGGCGTCGCTTGGCTCGCGGGGGTCGAATCCGGGGATCAGCGCCTGCAGAAGACCGGCGGCGAGCACGTGGGGCGGCCAGTAGCGGCCCTGCTCATCCGTGTGGCGACTCCGGTCGTCATCCTTGCCGATCCAGGTCTTGAAGTTCCGGAAGAGGCTACGCCCCTTCGTCAGTAGCTGCCGAACTTGCCGTGTGTCATCGGGAACGAAGAGCCCCTCCTCTTCGACCTTGTCCACCTCGACACACGAGGGGCGCGGTCTGCCCGCGCGCATTGGTTCCCCGTCGCCTGCCGCGATGTCATGGTAGGCGTACTCACAGGTGGTGGTGCCAAGGTCGATGCCGACAGCGTAGCGCTGAACGGCGCTTCGTCTGGGCACCGGTCGCAGGAAGAACTCGCTGCGATGACGGGCCAGCTCGGCCGCGCTCAGCGTGCCGTCGCCCTCGATGGTGATGTCGGCGCCTAGACTGCTGCGTGTCCGGGGGTCCGTGACGCGGATGCTGATCGTCCGACTGGCGTCCGCACGCACCTCGACGCGGATGCGCGATACGGTGGCGGAGCGAACCTGGATCACTCGCCGCTCCAGCGAGCGGGGCTCAGCGGAGTCCCCCACGTCATCGACCAACAACTGGAACGTTAGCGACCGGGTGTGCGCGTTCACGTCGAAGTCACGGTGTACCGTGCAGGGGAGCGTCTGATGGGCGGGCAGGAGCAGCGCGGACTCGATGCGGCCGGAAGCGTACGTCTCCAGCAAGAGGTCCATCCCAAGGGTCGCCGCAACGGCAGCCGACGGCCGGCTGAGGAGGTCAAGGTGGTGACGGACCGCGCCCTTGGCAACGATCCACATAACGTCAACGCCCGCGAAGGTAACGTGGACACCTAGGTGACCTTCGATCCGGTCGCGGACGGTCGGGATGAGACAGGTCCCGCCGGCGACCAGGACGCCGGAGAGCTCCCGAGCATCGATGCTTGCCTTCGTCAGGCTCGCGTCCACCACCTGGAGGACACGGCCCAGTACTTCATCGACCAGGGACTCGAAGATAGGCACGGTGAGCGTGAAGCGCAGGTCCTTGTTCCTGTAGAGGAACGGAACGACCATCTCCTCTTGCATGGCCTAATTCCCCCACCACTTGTCGGGACCCACGACGGGTCCTGCCTTCTGGTTGCCGAGAGTCCAGCCGGGCAACAGCACCGTCACCAGCGCGCCCTCGGCCGGGGGGTTGGACGGATGCTGCCAAACGTGGCCGCGCGGATCGAAGCTCACCGCTGATCCCTCCCTGGCCTCCTCCGCGAGGACGAGCGTTCCGCCGAATGACCTTACGTACCCGGCCAGTTCCTGAACCAGCAAGGAGCGGATCATGCCCCACCCCGACTTGGGGTCCTCGATGCCACGCTCCATGTTGCGGTGCAGGCGCATGAAGCCCTCCCAGAAACCCTTGAGTACCAGCTCACCCGCCATCTCCTGGAGGTTGCCAGGAGTCGCCTGTTTCAGGTCTGCTACCGACCTCTCCAGGGCGCCAAGGCGCTGCGTGATGTCGTTCAAAGCATTGAGAAGCGGCGCCAAAGCGCTCGACCCGCCCTTACCCACGAGCGCTTGCTCGCACGCTTCAGCCGCGCGACGCGCCTGTTCGATGTCCTGGAGGTGCGCCGTGCGCGAGCATTTCGGTC
>DATIKM010000114.1:0-16696 GCA_035477595.1 Chthonomonadales bacterium | reverse complement strand
CGGTGAATGGCGACAGATAGAGGATGCGCTCCTCGTGGAACGCCGGGCGGCATTCGGCCGGGATGCGCATGCCTTCGAGCGCGCGGGCCGGACAGATCACGATGGGCTGGCGACCCCGCAGGAGGACGCGGAGGCACTCGCGCTCCAGCGGGAAATGGAAGCCGCTGATGACGGTGGCGCCCTCGTCCCGCAGGCGTGCCGCCATGTCGAGCGCCGAAGAAGGGGCTTGCTGAGCAGTATGCCGGAATGGCATGACCCAACCAAGCGCCCGTGTCCGCAACACAGGCGGCGCCAGTAGAGGGGGTCATCCGACGCAGGAACGAGACCCGGGAGGCAAAGCATCGACCAGGGGGGGCGGAGCTGGAGCGGGCGTGGACGGAATAGGGGGAGGGTCATGGCCTTGGCCCCGAACAAAGATGAAGCGAGCATTGCGGGCGTTCGTCTCTTCACGTTACCCCGATGCGGTCACGTGGCCCAGCCCGGCAGCATCACCTGCCGCCGGTGCGCGGAGGAGCTGGCCGCCCTGATGGCGGCCAGCACGGCAAACGCGGCGGAAATGGAGGAGGTGGAGGGTGGAGGGGCTCGGCTGGCGGGCGCGCTGGGGCGCGCACTGTTGCGTCATCGTCATCTTCGTCGCGTTCGTCACGCTGCTGGGGACGCCGGGCGACGGGCGGCGGGCCGAGCCCGGCGTACGTGGCGAGAGCGGAGGAGAGCTGACTACCAGGATATTGCGCCGCGACGGATCCTTGATCTGCGAGGGCGTGGGCTCCATCGCCGCGCTCGCGGCCAAGCACAAAGGCAGCCTGACCCGCGCGGACCTGTTCCGCGCGAACCTGCGCGGCTCGGACCTGCGCGCCGCGGACCTGCGCGGCGCGGACCTGCGCGAGGCGAACCTGTCCCGCGCGGACCTGTCCCGCGCGAACCTGGAGCGCTCGAACCTGGAGCGCTCGAACCTGTCCCACGCGGACCTGCGTGGCGCGGACCTGGGCGCCGCGAACCTGCGCGAGGCGGTCCTCCGCGCGAACCTGAGTAGCGCGAACCTGTCCGGCGCGGGCCTGACCCGCGCGAACTTGTCCGGCGCGAACCTGAGCGGTGCGAACCTGGGCGGTGCGAGGTTGAGCGAAGCGAGCCTCTCCGGTGCGAACCTGAGTGGCGCGAACCTGTCCGGCGCGGGCCTGACCAGCGCGAACTTGTCCCGCGCGAACCTGAGCGGTGCGAACCTGCGCGGCGCGAACCTGCGCGAGGCGAGCCTGTCCGGTGCGAACCTGTCCGGTGCGGACCTGCGCGAGGCGGACCTGACCCGCGCGAACATGCACGGCGCGAAGCTGCTCGGCACGCAGCTGGAGGGAGCGATAGGCGCGCCATGAGCGGCGGGAGGGACGGTGGCGCGGCGAGACGCCTGCACGTGCGGGCAACCTCCTCCTCCAACTGGCATCTCCGCGCGCCCGCTGCCAGGCAAGCAACGCGTCAATCATCTTCACGGCCCTGTGGGCGCTCGCGGGCGTCGTTCGACGCGCGAGGGGCGGACTACTGCCGAGCGGGCGTCCTGCGGGTTGCGGGATCGAGGAATGCGACGCCGCGGGCCTGCAGCAGGGCGACGATGCGTGCGGTCTCGCCACCGGGCGCCGCGTAGGGCACGAAGGCTCGGTGGGCGAGCGAGGCGACCAGCTCGTTGCGACGGCGGGCCGTCTCGGCGGTCGGTCGGCGCGGCCCGCCGGTGAATGGCGACAGATAGAGGATGCGCTCCTCGTGGAACGCCGGGCGGCATTCGGCCGGGATGCGCATGCCTTCGAGCGCGCGGGCCAGGCAGATCACGATGGGCTGGCGACCCCGCAGGAGGACGCGGAGGCACTCGCGCTCCAGCGGGGAATGGAATCCGCTGATGACGGTAGCGCCCTCGTCCCGCAGGCGTGCCGCCATGTCGAGCGCCGGCAGGATCGCGGAGCCCGGCGCGCGCGCCGAGCAGAAGAGGGCGGTGAGGAGGCCGTCGAGCAGGATAGCCGGACCCACCATCGGAAGCGCCATCGCGTGCATCCAGGGCCTACGCTGATGCGAGGAGATAGCGCAGGTACGAGCGAGGGAAGCCCTGTCGCTCGAGCAGGGCGTCGACGCGCTCCAAGAGCGTCCGTTCGGCCGCTTCGTCCGCGGGCGGCGGCGGGAAGCGCTCCTTCAGCTCCGGAGGAATGCCCTTCTCACCGGCGTGTTCGTTGATGGCAAGGACGCGGCGAACATACTCGATCACCTCGAGTGCGTCGTCCGGCGGAACGGAGATGCCCTGGAGAAGCAGAAGGTCTGCGCGCAGCGTTAGGTGGCCCAGGCTCCTGTAGTTGTAGTTGCCGACGTACCGCCCCGCGTTCTTCTTGAACACGAGGGCCTCGTTGCGGCGCGCGTGCAAGGCTTCGCCGACTTCCGCCAGCAGCGCGAAGTGGTCGTCGCTGAGGCGTCGCAGGCACGCCAGGTAGCCCCGGAGCACCCCTGCCGTCACGTGGAACCCATCGCCAAGGGCCATCCAGTAGCTGAGAAACGGGCAACCCACAAGTGCAGCGAGGGCTGCATGAGCCGTTCGCTGGTCGGCAGCCGGCAGGTGGGTAACTTGCGAAGGGCTCTGCAGGGCGAGCGTCGTCTCATCCAAGCAGGGCGGGTCGACTAGAAAGACGGATACGAAGTTCCGTGCGGCTTGCGAGTACCCAACCAAACACGCGCCGCTAAGCAGCTGGCGCGAGGCTTGGGAGCCGCGACGGTGCATAGCCACCAACGTGCTGCCAAGGCCGCGGCAACCAATCTTCGCGAAGCCCTCCCCCAGGAGGGGAGCATCCACATCGGTGAAGTACCCCAAGCTGTCGAGAAGGTGAGGCCTACCGGCGGACCGCCAGCGGTACATGGCGGATGTATGCAGCCGATCCGGGGCTGGGGAGGAGACCCAGATGGAGCAACGCTGGCTAACGCCGGCGAAAAGAGCCGCTGGGATGTTGTCGAACGATGACACCCACAGCGACCCGTTGGAGACGAGCCGACGCCGGAGCCCACCGAAGTCTTCGCTGAAGGTCAGAGAGAGCGGCACGATCATCGAGCTGCGGCCCCTCGACTGCGTGAGGTCCAGCGCGCGCTCGACGACGAGCCCGTAGATGTCCGGGTACGGCGGCGCATGTCCCGGCCGCGCCAGGTAGTCCACCTTGGATCGCGCCACATACGGCGGGTTGCCGATGACCGCGCTGAAGCCGCCGCCCATCATGATGGAGTGGAAGTCAACGAACCAGTTGAACGGGCGATGGGTCGCCAGCCACCCATCAAATGCGTTCGCGTTGGCGGGGTCGACCCCATACTGACGGGCCAGATACCGGTTGACCTCGTCGTTGAGGCCGCGCGCCCGTTCGCGCACGCGTTCCTTGTCGGCGGCCGGCACCGAGCCGTCGCCCTCCATCTGGCGCTCGCGGAAGCTGGCGCACGCCTGCGCCAGGTCGGCGCCGAGGACCTCGAGCCGCTTCACCTCGGCGTCGACGTCGCCAAGCTGCATGAGCTTCATCTGGACCGCACCCGCACGCTCCAGCTCCTTCTCGGCCGCCTCACGGACTGACTGGAGCGTGGCGAACCCCACGAGCGTGTTGCCCGAGCGGATGTTGAAGTCGATGTCCGGCAGGGGCTCTATGCCCAGGTTCGGGGCACTGGCGTCCGGCTCCACCTGGGCCGCGAGCTTCAGGAAGAGGCGGAGCTTGCATATCTCCACCGCCTCGTCCATGATGTCGACCCCGTATAGGTTGCGCAGGATGATGCTCTTCAGGATAGAGTACCGGCGGTTAGGGTGCGCTTGCAGACGCTGAAGGACCGCGCGGAAGTCGGAGAGTTTCTCCGGCCGGTGGGACTCCCCGCTTCGCTCGAGGTCCCCCACGAAGGCCGCCATCCGGTCGAGGCAGGCGTCGTGGAGCGGCTCCAGGATGTTCAGCGCTGCGAAGAGGAACGCGCCCGAGCCGCACGTGGGGTCGAGCACCGTGACGTTCTGGATCGCCTTCCAGAGCGCGCGCAGGAGCTCCGGACCCTCCGCGCCGCTGATGACGTCCTCCGCGAACTGGCGCACATCGAGGTTGAGCGTCACGAGGTCGTCCACGGCACGCACCTCGCCGGCCCGAAGCTTCTGGCGCAACTCATCGAGCCGCCGCCGGCGGGCGAGCACCTCGCGCCAGGTCTCGGACGGCAGCCCGTGGGAGGGTGGGGCAGCCTGGTTGAGGCAGGACAGGTCGGGCAGCGGTGCGTCCGGCGGCGCGTCGGGCGCGCGGCTGGCGGCCTCCACGTTGGGGGGCAAGGCGCGCGGCGCGTCCAGCGGCGTGCCGCGGCGGGGGTCGGCCGGCGACCAGTCCCACGAGACGGCGTGCCGGATGGACGGGTAGATGTAGCGGTCCGGGTTCTCCCGCAGACGGTCCCATACGGTCGGTCCGCCGTTGTTCTCGAAGGCGACGCGGCAGTCGCGCCGGGCGGCGTCGAGGAGCCAGGGGATTGTTGTGCTCTTGGCGATGTACTCGGTGACGTCCTCCTTGGTGTAGTAGGCGCCCATCTGCCTCTGGTTCACGTACCTCTCGAAGATGTAGCCGAGCACGTCCGGGTTGATCTCCCGGTCGTCGCGCAGCGGCCGTTCGTCCAGGTGCCACCGGTACTCGTCGAAGTAGGCGAAGATGGCCTCGAAGGCGCGGTCCGGTATCTGGATCGCTGCGCCGTAGCGGTCGGGGCGTTCCAGCGGGTGCACGTCGAAGACGCCGCCGTTGAGGTAGGGGACGCGCCCGATCAGCGCCTCGAACTCGGGCGCGCGCTCCCGGGCGCCCAGGCCCTCGTGAAAGAGCCGCAGCAGGAAGTTGCGGTAGAAGGAGTAGAAGCGGTCCGTCTGATGCCGCTCCTGCATCGGCTTCAGGCGGTTGCGCAGGTAGTGCGGGTCGCCGTCGAGGAACCCCTTCTTCTGCAGGAAGTAGACGAACATGAGGCGGTTCAGCATCACGGACGCGTACCACTTGCGGTCCTCGTCATCGGGGATGCCGTCGACATGCGCAACGAACGCGTCGTGCTCCGCCTTGAAGCGGTCGTAGAACCGCTTGGTGACCCGCTCGACGTCGAAGGCGGCGCGCGCACGCCCCGTGACGTCGACGATCGTCAGGCGGTTCTCCTCCTCCAGGCCGAAGGCGATGGCCTCCAGGCGCTGAAGGAGGGGGTCCCCGCTCTGCGGTCGATGGAACTGCTGCTCCCGCCTCGCCACGGGCAGCCCGGGTTCGCGCCGGACCCAGTGCCAGATCTGCCAGTCGCAGGCCGCGTCGGTGAACACCACCAGGTGTTCGTGGCTTGCGCGCGCCACGCGCTGCTCGATCTTCGCGCGGAGCTGGTAGTCGGGCGGGCGACCATCGCCGGCTGGACACCGCCACGCGATCATCCCGCGCTTCTCCGCGAGCGCCTCGAGGCGCCAGACCCCCTCGGCCGACAGATCGACTTCCAGGGTCTGGGTGTGATGATCCCAACCGAGCACCTCGACGAAGAGCTCGCGGAGGTCCCCTGCCCGCAGAAGAGCTCGCGCCCGCTGCATGTCCACCTTCATTGGCTCATCTCCGGCCCGGCGGCCGCTTCGGTTAGCCCGAGCGAGCAGATGATCTGGGCGTCCGTCGATACCTCCCTCTCCTGAACGGTGCACAACCGGCCCTCCTCGCGGAGGGCGACGACAAGTTCTGCGAGCTGCTCGTCGGTCGCGGCGGAGCGAAGCTGCCGGTTGAGCGCGTTTACCGCCGACTCCCGCAGCGGGTGGCGGTAGACCTCTTCGATGGCCTCGGCGAGGCCCGGCACCTCCAGAAGGGTTCCTCGCGCCTCTTGGGCGAAGCGCTTGAGCCTCTCGTAGGTGCGGTACCGCGCTCCGGAAGGCCTGCCGAGGTGGCCGCCAACACTGGTCTCCTCGGCGGCTATATGCGCCACCGCCTGCGCCACGAGCTTGTGGTGGTTTGCCGCCCGAGGAACGGCCGCGGTGTCGGGCTCGCACCGCGCCGCTCTCAGTATCTCGAACTGCGACTCGGTGACGCTCGCGCCGTTCGAGTCGGTCCAGGCGAGCGCATCGTTGCCCTGCGGAGTGCGAGCATAGACCAGAGCGCCGGCGGGCCGGCCTGGCTCGGGCTGGTGGTGGCGGGCGGAGTAGACCACCGATGGAAGAGCCGGGATTACCTTCTCCAGCGATGGGTCACGGTCGATCGCGTTCTTCCAGATCTGGTAGGCGAAGGAGGCGAGATCGACCTCCGTATCCGGCTCGCCGTCCATGATGCCGGCCTTCTCGCTGTAGAGGTCCTGCAGCGTCCGCTTCTCCTCCTCATCCTCGAAGAAGGCCTCGTCGGTTCCGAGGACCTCGGCGTTCTGGCGGAGGCGCTCCCGCACGCGCCCTCTCAGCCTGATGATGCGTTCCACCCCGTCCGCGGGCAGGAAGGAGTAGCAGAGGATGCGCTCAGCCGTCTGACCTATGCGGTCGACGCGCCCTGCGCGCTGGATGAGCCGGATGATAGCCCACGGCAGGTCGTAGTTGACCACGATGGCGCCGTCCTGGAGGTTCTGTCCCTCGCTCAGGACGTCGGTGGCGATGAGCACGCGCAGCTCCTGGTCCGGGCTCACCTCCTGCCGCGCCTCGTTGCTGACGGGGCTGAAGCGCTTTGCCATCGCCGTCGGGTCGAGCGTTCTGCCCGTCACTCCGGCGAGCTGCTTGCGAGCAAGCTGGCGGCTGAGGTAGTTCACCGTGTCGGCGAACTGCGTGAAGACGATCACCTTCTCGTCCGGATGGGTCTGCTCGACGAGCTTCCGGAGGGCGGCCAGCTTGGAGTCCTTGGCGGCGTCCCAGTCGCCGCAGCGGCCGAGGAGGTCAATCAAGGCGCTCGCATCGTCGCGCAGATCTTGCTCCAGGGCCGCCGTGAAAAGTCGGCCCGGCAGCCAGCGGTAGCGACTCCGCAACTGGCCGGCGTACAGGTTGTAGAGACGCGCGCCTTCCTCCTCGAAGTGCGCTTCCGTGCGCAGTGCCGGGGTTGCGTTGTCGCCGTCCGTGGGCTCGTCGCCCTCCCCGCCGCTGTTCTCGTCCTCCTCGTGTGAGTCCTCATCGGCGTCCTCCACGCCGGGGTCGAGCAGAGATGCGTCCAGCGTACCGATCGGCACGTCGAGGCCGTTCTTGATGGCGTGCAGGTAGACGTGGTTCCTCAGGATGTGGCGCTCGATGGACTGGAGGAAGGCAGCTCCGCTGCTCTCAAGGCGCTTGAAGAGGTTCGTCCGGCAGAATCCCATGAGGCGTTTGCCGGCGCGAGCGAGTGCTTCGAGTTGCTCTTTCTCTGGCGAGCGCGCCGATTGCGAGGCGGCGGGCGACACGTAGTTGCCCAGGCCGTAGCGGGGAAGCCTCAGGCCGGCGATCGTGTCGACCACATCGTCGGCGTAGAGGCGGGCGAACTGGTCGGCGGCGTCGGTGTCGTCAACGGCGAAGCGCACGGTGCTCGGCACGCGCTCGGGGAAGAAGGACCTGTTCCCTCCCTCCAGGAGTACGAACTTCCGGCCCGTCACCTGGTCCGTCTGCGCGTAGTTGTCGATGATGAACGTCCGCGTGCGGCGCACCAGGTAGAGCCGCATCAGGTCGCGCCAATCGTCCGCGTGCTCGCTGTGCTCGAAGGCGGCGATCGTTCTGGGCGCGCACTGGTACCGGGAGAGGCCCTGCTCGCCGATCTGCCGGAGGAGCCGTTCCGGGCGGATACCGAGGTCGCGATCCTCGGGCACGAAGAGCCGCAACTGGCTCGATAGGTCGAGGTACGTCTTGTTGTAGGGCGTTGCCGTCAACAGAATGCACTGCGCCCCATTGTGGTCGATGTAGTCCCGGATCGCGCGATAGCGCCTACCCTCCCGGTTGCGCAGGTTGTGACTCTCGTCGATCAGGACCACACGGTAGCGCCGGAGCGCGCCGAGTTGCCGTGTCGTCTGGCTGATGGACATGACACGTGCCAGCAGTCGGTAGCGGTCGACGTAGATCTGCCACATCGGCTGCAGGTTCTTCGGGCAGATGATGAGTGTCTCGGTGAACTGATCCTCCTGCATGATCTTCGCGACGGCCGTGGCCATCAGTGTCTTGCCAAGGCCGACGACGTCCCCGATGAGGACGCCGCCTCGCTTGTTCAGGTGATGGGCGGCTATCTTCACAGCTGCCACCTGGTAGTCCAGCAGGCGGTCCCCGAACTCACGGGGTATGCGGAACTCTGCGAGGCCGGTTCGGGCCTCTTGCGCCAGGTGATACGCCATCTTGATGTAGATGTGGTAGGGCGGGATGGGGTCCGGGCGCGCCCAGCTCTCTTCGATCACCTGGATGAGTGCGTCGGTCACGTCCACGCACCACCGGTCTTGCCACCGATCCTCGAACCACTGAGCGAGTTTGTCGGCGGCATCGTGGTCCAGCACGTCGACGTTGAGCTCTCCCTGGCTGGACAGACCGGACAGGGTGAGGTTGCTGCTGCCGACGTAGCCGACGACGGGGTTGTCCGGGTCGCTGCGGAAAGCGAGGTACAACTTGGCATGAAGCGGGTGTCGCAGGAACAGCCTCACGACCACCTTTCGGGCGCGCAGCTGCTTCGCCAACATCCTGAGCCCGGCCTCGTCGGCGTCCGTGGGCAACCCCACGATGAGCTGCTCGCGGAGGTCGGCAGCGAGCCGCGCCTTGGCGCTCGCTGCCCGCCGGTTGTCGATCTGACTGCCGGAGGTGGCGATCCCGAGAGCTTCGCGGAGGTCCTCCTCCGGAGCGCGTTGCATCCCCACGAGCAGACGACACTGATGACCGTCACCTCCGGGCCACCGCTCGACAAGGTCGGCCACCCGCTTCCATCCCCGGAGGTTTACGTAGCCGACTGAGAAGTCGGCGCGGTGCCCGGCCACAAGGCTGTTCCGCAGAGCCGGCAGTAGCTCGGTCTGGATGTTGTCGAAGATGCGCGGCATACAGTGGCTCCCCTCGTGTCGGGCGGGCGCGATCAGGCGGCATATCACACTTCGGCGCAGTTGCTGCCAATCTCCTCCTGTCGTGTTGCGGCTCCGCGGGGTGCTGGATCGGCCTCCGGCGCGCCCCCCTTCTCCCGACGCCCCCGGCACCACTCACCGCCCGAATGCCACCGCCCACCCCGTACTTCCTACGCCCTGCTTCGTACTTCCTCCGCTCCTACCCGCCGCCGCCGCCCCCGCCGTACGGAGCGGACGCCTCCGCCGGGGCGTCGTGGTCCGCCAGCCAGCGGAGCAGGTGCGCGTGGAGCTGGCGGCACACGTCCGGCCATTGCGCGGCCACATCGCGCTCCGCGAGCGGGTCCTTGCGGCGGTCGTAGAGCTCCGGCCTGCCCGCGGCGCCCACCGGCGCGTAGGCCCAGTCCGCCGTGTAGACCACCAGCGTGCATTGCTCCGCGCCCGGCTTCCCGCCCGTCGCCCGCGCGTAGGGGGCAGCCACCGCCACGTCCCGCCCCCGCGCGCCGGCCTCCCCGCGCAGGACGCCCGCCATGGAGCGCCCGTGGAACGGCTGAGGCGGCCGCGCGCTCACGCCCGCCAGCTCCAGCGCCGTCGGCAGGATGTCCGGCGGCTGCACGAGCGCGTCCACGGTCCGGCCGCCTGCCAGCCCCGGCGCGGCGACGAGCAGCGGCACGTGGGCGACCTCCGGGTAGATGGGCCAGTAGCGGTCGTCGCCGTCGTTGATGTTGCTCTTCCCTGTGCGGTTGTGCTCGCCCAGGCTCATGCCGTGGTCGCTAGTGAAGACGACCACGCTGTTCTCGAAGAGGTCCAGGTCCTCGATCTTCTGCAGCACGCGGCCCACCCAGCGGTCCACGAGCTCGGCCTCGGCGCAGTAGTGCGCGCGAAGGTTCCGGAGCTCCTCGGGCGCGAGATCGCTCGCCTTGCCGTAGTTGGGGTGCACCATGGCCGTGCCGCGGTACTCCGCGTCGTAGCGGCGCACCAGGTAGTCCGGCGCGTCCCAGGGCTCGTGCGGGTCGAAGAAGTCCACCCAGAGGAAGAAGGGGTGGTGCTTGTAGTTCTCCTCCAGGAAGCGCACTGCGGTCGCGGCCGTGCGCGGCGGGAAGCGGTCCTCTTCTCCCTGCCAGTCGCGGTTGTGCCACGCGGAGAGGTCGGGCAGGTTCCGCTGCTGGAAGTGCCGGTCCATCCGCGTCTTCTCGGGCGGCATGACGTGCTGGATGGGGTGGTTCATGCGCAGGAGGCTCAGGTCGCCCTCCTGACCTCGGAGCGCGACGGCGGCCGAGAAGCCGCGATCGAAGCGCGCTGGGAAGAGGTGCGGGCAGTCGCAGATGAGCTGCGACACGTAGCCGGCCTGCGCGAGGATCTGCGGCAGGTGGTTCCGGGTGCTTAACTCGCGCGATTGCCACGGATGCCAGGGCCAGCCGAAGCGCCCGGAGGTGACATCGGTTCGGTGTGGAATGGTGGGGAAGCTGCCGGTGATGGCGTTGGAGCACGTGACGGCCCGCCGTGCGAACGCGTCGAGACAGGGCGTGCGCACGGGCATGGGCCCCGCGTGCGTCAGGTTGTCGTAGCGGAACGTGTCCGAGATGATCAGGATGATGTTCATGTGCGGCTTCTCCCGTAGCGGCGGCGCGTCGCCGCTTGCTGGCGGCTGGTTCGCCGCCGCGCCGGGGGACCCCTGCTGCGCGGGTCCGGGGGCGTGCGCCTGGCGGCGTACGCGGGCGCGGGCCTGACGCGGAGCGACCGCCGAATAGGAGGACGGGAGTGGGGCGCGTTCGGGTGGCCATCGTGGGACAGGGGCGCAGCGGGCGGGACATCCACGCCGCGCATCTGCGGAACGACGCGGAGCGGTTCGAGATCGTGGCAGCGGTCGATGCGTTGCCGGAGCGGCGCGAGCGGGCCGCCGCCGAGCTCGGCTGCGAGGCCTTCGCGAGCCACGAGCCGCTGCTCGGCCGGCGCGACATCGACCTTGTGGTGAACGCTGGGCCGAGTCGCTGCCACGTGCCGCTCACGCTCGAGCTGCTGGAGGCCGGCTTCCACGTGCTGTGCGAGAAGCCGCTGGCCAGCCGCGTGGCAGATGTGGACCGGCTCGCCGAGGCCGCGCGGCGCGCCGGCCGCGTGCTGGCCGTGTTCCAGCAGGCGCGGTTCTCGCCCGCCTTCCGCCGGATGCAGGAGGTGGTCGGCAGCGGCCTGCTGGGCGAGCTGGTCCAGGTGAACATGGCGTTCGGTGGCTTCTCGCGTCGCTACGATTGGCAGACGCTGCGCTCCGAGATGGGTGGCGCGCTGCTGAACGCCGGACCGCACCCGCTCGACCAGGCGCTCCAGTTGCTCGGCGAGGACGCGGCGCCCGAGGTGCGCTGCTGGATGCGGCTAGCGACGGCGCTCGGGGACGCGGAGGACCACGTTCTCGTCGTGCTCACCGCGCCGGGCCGCCCGATCGTGCAGGTGGAGGTCTCCGGCTGCCGGCGCATCGCGTTGCCCAACTACGCCGTCTGCGCCACGCGCGGCGGGCTCTCCGGCAGCCTGAGGGGGCTGGAGTGGACCTGGTACGACGCCGCGACTGCGCCGCCCGTGCGGCTCGCCACGCGGCCGCTCGCCCACGCTGACGGCACGCCCGCGTATGGCGGCGACGCGCTGGAGTGGCGCACGGACCGCTGGCAACTGCCGGAGGGCTTCGACGCGTTCGGCTCGATGTCGGCCGCGTACTACGACATGCTGCACCGCACGCTCACGGAGGGTTCGCCTCTCGAGGTGACGGTCGAGCAGGTCCGCCGGCAGGTCGCGATCATAGAGGAGTGCCAGCGCCAGAACCCGCGCATCTACCCGCCGGAGCCGGCCTGAGACTGCGCTTCCTCACGGGGCAGATGGCGCCGGTGGCGGGGACCCCGTGCGGGCAGTCTGCGCCGCACCCGCCTGCGCCCGCGCCTCGCTACCCACGCGGCGGGGTCGGAGCGCGAGGCGCCGATGTGCGATCCGCCGGGAGGCCGCGCTCGCCGGGCGCGGGGGTCGCGATCCGCCACATGCCGATGCCCTGCGTGGCTCCTGCAACCCACAGCCCACAACTCAACCGCTATCGCCTACAGGACCGCCTGGTCACGCCACATAGAGGGTAATCGCGCTGTCAGGAGTGTGTCGCCGGCGGATCGTGTTGTCGCTCTGCTCCACGCATTGCCGGTCAACCAGGTCCACCGGACGCACGAGGATCGTCGCCAGCTCCTGTTCGGCGCCGACCAGGCCCAGAAGGCTCCACCGGGCGTAGGGGGCGGCCTCCACCACCACATCCACGTCGCTTTGCGCCCCGAAGTCCTCGCGCAGCCCGGAGCCGAAGAGCCACATCGGCTGCACCCGCCACCGGCGGCAGAGCTCGGTGTCCGCTTCCCGCGCGATGTCGCCTCGCGCGTTCATGCGTCCAGCTCCATCGCCCGGGGGCTCTCGATGCCCCGGGCGCCGCGTTCCCCACCGCCGCTGCCGTCCGGTCTCGCTCTCGCCGGCGGCGAGGAGCCCCCCGTCCTCGGCGAGCGTTGCGGCGCCGGGCCTGCGCCGGCGCTCATTGCAGCCGAACTCCCGCCGCGCCTTGGGCCTGCCTCCCGGCTTCGGTCTCCGCCCGCCCATTCCGCCGCGTTAGCTGTGGGCGCCCTCCGTGCGGTGGTCATACGGCGCGGGTTGTGGCGGTTGGTTTGGGGGATGGGGCATGTCGCGCGTGGGGCGAGCCTTCCGGCCCACCATCCGCGCAACGCCTGTCACCTGCCGCATCCCACAACCCACTCGCCACAGCCCGCAATCCTCAACCCAACCGTCACATCCTACTCGCCAACGCTCCTTCTCGGCGCCCGCGACAGCCCCTCCGAGGGGCGCTCCACGCACTCCTCGGCGGTCTCGCGGGGAGGCCTCTGGCGGAAGACGCTCATGTGCACCACGCGCTCCTCCACCACCAGCGCGCCGCCGGTGAGATGATCGCCGGTGAGCCGGACGTCCACGCCAGCGCCGAGCGCCTCGAAGGCCTCCGCTTGGGCTGACGCCGCGTCGCTCAGGAGAGCCGACGCCGCCTCGACCGGGTTGACGGGCACGGAGTCGCTGGGCATGGCGAGGGCGTCGAGCCCGTAGCTGTTCACCAGCTTGCCGAAGAGGCGGGCCATCGTCGCGGGGTGATCGAAGAGCTCGTACCCCATCAGGGTGTTGCCAACGAGGAAGACCGCGCCGACCTGGTCTTCCTCCACGCGGAGGCCGCTCTTCATCTCTTCGAGCGCGTGCGCGCGCTGACCGTATATGTCGGACATCGCTGACGTGGGCGAGAAGGCGCCGAGGTCGGCCATGCGCATGCTGATGTGCTCCCACACCTGTCTCTGGTCGGACCGGCGCTGCCCATCCGAACGCAGCGATTCGCTCACCTGCTCCATCCGCTCGGCGCGGCCGGCGGCAAAGTGAGCGCGCGGCGACGAGGCGAAGCGCTCCGTGCGGGCGGCCCACCGGCCCGCCTCGACGCACGACACCGGAATGACCATTGCCGTCTGCGCCTTGACCAAGATCGTGAGGTTCAGCACGCGGTTCTGCTTGGCGCCGACAAGCTCCTCGCCGTCGAGCAGCAGGACGGGCTGGCTCCCCGTGTTCGTCACCTTCAGCTCGGGGACGCTGCCGCCCTCCGAGACCTCGGTGATCAGTACCGTGCCCTGGGCCAGTGCATCGTCAAGAGTGAGGTAGTCCGGATCCCGGCTGGTGCTGTGCAGCAGCGGGACCACGCACAGATTGCGTACCGAGACCGGCTCGCCGAGACGGACGTGCCGGAGCCTGTCCGCGAGGGCCCGTTCGGTGGCCTGACGCTTCGCATCGTCCACGCGCATCGTAGTCGCCTCCTCCCCGCGCATCCGCGCGGAGCCCACACACTACATCCGACTCCCCACCCGCCACTTCCTCCATCCCACTCGCCATGCGCCACCGCGGTACGGCGCCGCGGCCGCCGCCGGGGCGTCGTCTTCCGCGACCCAGCGCAGCAGGTGCGCGCTGGGCTGAAGCCGCGCGACCACTAGCAACAGGCACGGGAGCGCAGGGACCCCCGGCGACTTGCTCGGACGTGAGCTCGTTGCGACCCCTCCCGGCCTGCGACCCCGGTGGCTTCCCGTAGGACCTACCCCCGCGGCACTGTGGGCGCGCGAGGCGCGGAGGCGCTATCCACGGGCAGGCCGCGCTCACCCGGCGCGGGCGGCGCGATCCGCCATAGGCCGAAGCACTGCCCGGCCGCCCAGGCTTCGCGCGTCACCGGGTGCACGCGGATCGCGTTCACCTCGTGCGGCCCGCCGGCTCGGCCCGGGCGCAGCGGCGCGGTGACCGTCAGGTTGCGCCAGGTGCGGCCGCCGTCCGTCGAGCGGCTAACCGTCGCATGGCTGGCGTAGATGTCGCGCGAGCCGGCCGCGTAGATCACCGACGCGTCCGTCGGGTCCACGGCCACGGATCGGATGCGCACCTGCCCGTACTGGTCGCGCGGCGTCTCGATGACGCTCCAGGCGCCGGCCTGCCAGCGCCTCAGCCGGTCGCCCGCGGCGACATAGACGAGCCCGTTCCGATCGTCGACCGCCATGTCGTGGATCTCGCCCTCCACGGTGGTCACGCGCTCCCATGTAGCGCCGTGGTCGCGCGAGCGGACCACGTCGTTCCCGCGCCGGCCGTAGAGCGCCCGCGTGCTCGCGCCGTGCGTGAAGACGCCATCGCACCCCTGCATCGGCCGCCAGGAGTCGCCGCCATCGTCCGAGCGCCAGTTGGAGGCGAAGAGGATGCGCGGGTCTACCGGATCCGCATAGGAGACGTCGGGCCCGGTCCACACCAGCGGCTGACCGTCTGCGCCCGTCACGGTGGTCCACGTGCTGCCGCCGTCGCGCGAGAGGCGCAGACGCCGCGGCGCGCCCCACGAGTCCGCGTCGCCGCCCCACAGCGTGCGGCCGTCCACGGTGAAGCCCCCGTAGATATGGCCGCCCCACCCCTTACCGCTCACGTCGGGGCAGGTCCATGTCGCTCCGCCGTCCAGCGTGAGCGCGCCGTTGTAGTCCTGGAAACCGAGGAACACCGCGCGTGGAGCGTGGGCCGAGAAGCCGAACAGGCCGCCCACCATCACGCCCGCGTAGCCGTTGTTGGACCAGCGGAAGGTGCGCCCGCCGTCATCGGAGCGGGTCACCCAGTCGCCGCCGAGAGACCAAGCGACGTTCGGATTGGCGGGATGCCAGGCGGTCCGGCCCTCGCGTGCGTTCATGGGCAGCGGCGCGAGGCCGCGTGCCGTGCGAACGGGCTGCCACGTGTCGCCGCCGTCCCAGGAGACGTATCGCGGCCACTGGAAGTGCGGGCCCGCCACCCAGCAGAGCATGCGGCGCGGGTCGGCGGGACTGATTGAGAGGTCGCGCACGGACTGTCCCTCGCCGACCTGCAACCCCTCGCTGCGCAGCGTCCGCCACGTGCGCCCTCCGTCGTCCGAGCGGGCAACCCGCTCTGGCCCGGTGACGAAGACCGCCCCGCCGGGCGCCGTGGCGATGCTCGTCACGGGCGACTCGCGCACCCGCTCCCAGGTGCCGCCACGGTCGTCGGAGCGCCAGAGGCCGCCCGCACCGCCCACGAAGACCGCGCGCGTTGCAGGTTGCACGACGAGTCGCGGGAACACGTCGCCGCCCGCGGTCCAGTCGCCGCGGATGACGCCGGGCTCGGGAGAGCCTGGGAGCCGTGCCCAGGTGGCGCCCCCGTCGTCCGAACGGTGGACCCCGCGCACAGGCGAAAGGTAGTAGACCACGGTGCAGAAGCCGCGGGAGGCATCGTAGGAGCGCGGGTCGAAGGCCAGCGCGCCACCGTGCCCGCTGTCAAGGGCTAGCGTCTGGCGCCAGGAGGCGGCCTGGTCGGTGGTGAGGTAGAGGCCGTGCGGCGAGGGCCCCCAGGAGGGGTTCCAGTCGAGCGAGTTGCCGCCCACGCCGATGGCGCGTCTCGGGTTGCGCGGGTCTATGGCGAATGCGTTGGCGCCCCGCGCATTCCAGCCCACCATGGCGATCTGCCAGCGCCGCCCGCCGTCCAGGCTTCGGTACAGACCGCCGACATCGATGGGGAGGAGCAGGAAGCGCGGGTCGGCGGGGCTGACGGCCACCGGACCGCGGGGCCACTGCGCGCCCTCGCCGCCGGGATGCACGCCGGCTGCCCTCGCCTCGCGCGTCAGGAGCGGCATCGGAACCCAGCCGTGAGCGACAGGCTGCGCGTGCGCCTGCGCGCCGTGGATCGTCAGCGCCGCCATCAACATCGGACCTATCACCATCGCGCCTCCTTGGGGCGTGCCCGGCGCACCATCCTCGCTACCCGGCTTTGCCCGGACCCAGAGCCGCCGGCGCAGCCCCACCGCCAACGCGGCGATCAGCAGCAACCCGCACATGGCCGCCGCCGGGCCTGCGCGGAGCCGACGGTCGCACCCGATCATGCAGACCGACAGGCCAAGGAAGAGCGCCAGCCCGAGTATACGATAGCCTGCGAGAGGGCACATTACCAGGCCCGCCGGCTGAACAAGGACGCCGCAGGGTCACTCCAGGCCCAGGACCGCCTTCACGGCATCGGAGAGATAGCGCGCCTCGGCGGTCAGGCGGCGCCGGCGCTCGGGGGCGGCATCCAGTCATGCGCGCGGGTCCGAGCAGCCCTTCGCCTCGTTGCAGGCGTGGCACGCCAGGACATTGTTGGAGTCGTCGTCCAGCACGCGGCGGCGCACGCCGTACTT
>DATIKM010000113.1:0-11573 GCA_035477595.1 Chthonomonadales bacterium | reverse complement strand
GCAGCGTCGAGGTACACCTCGATGTCGCGCTGCGGGTCGACGATGGCGCAGCTCCGGCTCCCACCCAGAAGGTAGGAGCTGTGCGCCAGACCCTTCACGAAGAACTGGCGGACGAACATGGTGAACCTCCCGTGTCTCATGCGCACCACGGCGGCGCCGTCGTCGTGCCGATTGCCCATCCGCGGCGCCGGTTCCTGCCCCGCGAGGTTGCCCGGCTCCACGGTCTGACCATCGCCGGCGGGGAGCGCGGTGGCAAACGCCACTGTCGCCGGATCGCGGCGCAGCCGTCCATACCATCGGCAACGGATTCCGCGCGGCGGGGCCGCTCGCACGCGTGGCGGCGGCGCGACAGGATCGCGTGGACGAAAGGGGCACAGAACCGATGGTGAGGAGCGAAGGGCAAGTGTGGCGCGCGGCGGCGGCGGTCGCCGCGGTGGCGTGGGCTGTGGGATGCGTGCCTGCCATGGCACAGGCCCCTCAGGGCCCGGGAGGTGGCCAGCAGGGCCGGCAGGGCCGTATGATGGGCCCCGGCGGGATGATGGGCGACATGATGTTCGGGATGAGGCCGCCGACCGCCGCAGAAGTGCCGATGCCGGTGCTGCAGAGAGAACTGGCGCTCTCCAACGCGCAGGTCGCGACAGTACAGGGCATTCACACCACCCTGCGCGAGTCGCGGCGCGGGCTGATGCCTCGTCGCGATCCGGGCGCTGGTCCGCCCGACGCGGCCGCGATGCGCACCGCAATGGAGAGGATGCGCGCCCTGAACGACGAGGCCGGCAAGCAGATCGAGGGCGCGCTGACCCCTGAACAGAAGAAGACGCTCGCCGCACTGCTGAAGACGATGGATGACTACCGCATGGCCGGCCTACCCTACGAGGCGGCGCCTGTGCTGAGGCTCAGTACCGAGCAGACTAAGCAGCTTGCCGCCATCGCCGTCAAGGCCCGCAGAGCCATCAAGCCGATCTCGGACCGGATGCAGGCGGGCGGCGGCGACATGCGGGCGAACTGGCAGGAGATGGGCGCGGCGATGCGGCCCATCCGCGAGGAGACGATGGGCCTGCTGACGGCCGAGCAGAGGGCCGCGCTGCAGAGGTTCAACGAGGAGCGGATGCAGCGCATGCGCGACCAGCGGGGTCCGGGGGGTCCGGGAGGGGCTCCCGCGGGAGTGTGAGCGCCGGCCTAGGGCGAGCAGGGCGCTGACACAGCGAGGGGGCTTCGGCGGCGGCCGCGCCCCCTCGTCTGGCGCGGGAGCTCTAGCGGCAGCCTGACGGGGCAAACGCGGCGCCGGAGGCCACCGCGGTGACGCGCCGCTCGAGGAACACGCTGATGCCGTCGGCCGCCGAGCCGACGCGATCGCCGCTCGTCACCGTCACCTCCGGCGCGCAGGCCCCGGCCGCCTCTGCCTTCGCCCGAGCGCGCTCCCGCACGATCTGGACCGCGCGCTCGGTGGCGCGCCGCAGTTCGGCGAACTCGATGCGCTCCTCGGACCCGTAGAGGACGTAGTTCGAGACGACCCCGGGCATTATGACCACCTCGTCGCGCGCCACCACCTCCGTGCCGATGGCGCCCACCGCGTTCGCCACGTCGGCGTGCTGCGGCACGATCACCTCGGCATCCAGCCGCGCCCGCACCGGCGCGACCAGCACCTCGGCGGGCGCCCCGATCGCCACGACCGGCCGGCGCAGCGAGAACCGCACGCCGAGGCCGCCATCGCCCTCTGCGAACGCGCGGTCTAGGAGGTAGCGCCAGTCGGGGGGCAGGTCGCGCAGCCGGCGCTCGCGGCTGGAGACCTCTCGCCGTACGAGCTCCTCGAAGATGCGCCGCTCCACCAGGCGCAGCAGATCGTCCAGCACCTGGGCGGCGGGCCGCTCGAGCATGGCGGCGAAGATGGCGAGCGCGCGGCGGGCAGCGTCCGCGTCCCAGCGCACGAAGCGTCCCGTAACGTGGAGCAGATCCGTCGGGGTAAGCGCCGCGCGCTTGATGGCGCCGGCCGCCTCGAGCCGGCCGGTCGGAAGAAGCTGGTGCGAGGGCATCCCCAGACGCCGCGCCGCCTCGACCGCAGGCGCCGGACCGCTCTGCACCATCTCGAGCAGCTCCCGCTCGCGCGGCGTCAGGTCAAGGACCGTCGGCGCGCCGCGGACGAGCACATCCATCGCGGAGGCGTCCACGGCGGACTGGTAGAACCGCGGGTGGAAGCCCTCAAGGAAGGCCCGCACGTCGGCGCACTCGGCGGCCACGCAGCAGATGGGGATGTTGCGCGCGGGGCCCACCGTCAGCTCGCGTTCGCGGGTGAAGTCGAGCCGGCTGTCGCCGCCGAGCCCTACGGTGATCATGTCTACCACATCGACGCTGACGGTCCAGTCGCCCACGCGGGCGCCGTCCTCCGCGATGGCGACGCGCCCGTGCTCCAGCACCGCGCAGTCGGTGGTGGTCCCTCCCATATCGATCACGATCGCCTCGTCGAGGCCGGTGAGGAGCCGCGCCCCTGTCACGCTGGCGGCTGGCCCGGAGAGGATCGTCTCGATGGGTCGACCGCGCGCCACGCTCTCGTCGACCGGCGTGCCGTCGCCCTTCACCACCATGAGCCGCCCGCTCACCGCGTGGTCGGCCAGGGCTCGATGCACCGACTCGATGAGCGAATGGATGACCGGCAGGAGGCGCGCATTGGCTACCGCTGTCTGCGCGCCCTGCACCGCGTTCATCCGCCTGCTCACCTCGTGCGCGCAGACCACCGGCACGTCGGCGATCTCCAGCACGAGCTCGCGCACGCGGTTGGCCTGCTGCGGGTTGCGCGTGGTGCTGTAGCCCGCCACGACGATTGCGGAGCAGCGCTCCGCCTCCAGCAGCCGGCGCACGGCGGCGCGGCTGGCCGCCTCGTCGAGTGGCTCCATCACCTGCCCAGTGATGTCGACCCAGCCGGGCACGCGCACCATCGGCTCGTGGGCGATGCTCTCGGCGAACCAGTCCCAGGGGCAGAGGACGATGAGGCCCACGCGATGGCCGCGGCCCTCGACGATGGCATTCGTGGCGAGGGTCGTGGAGAGCGAGGTTACCTGCACGCGGGCGAGCCGCTCCGGCGGGAGCTGGCCGAGCGCCTCCCGGATGCCGATCACCAGGTCGTGGTAGGTGGTGAGCGCCTTGGCCTTCGCGAGGACCTCGCGCGCCTGAAGGTCGTAGATGACGGCGTCCGTGTAGGTGCCGCCGGCGTCGATGCCGAGGCCGACGCCCTCGGGCGTCGCGCCGCCGGCCTCGCGCGCCAGGACCGACCGGGCCGCGAACGTGTCCGCGCCGTCGCCGCTCTCGTTGTCGATGGGCACGCCGACAAGGATGCGGTCGTCGCCGGTGGAGGCGGAGCGATGCCCGGGCGGCAGCACGAAGAAGCGGTCGTCGCTCCAGGCGCCGGCGGCCAGCTCCCGGAGGAGCTCCGCATCGCCGTCGATCCGCTCGTGGCGCCACCCGTTCACTTCGGCCATGCGCTCGCTGACTGCCATCGCCTCGTCGTCGCCGTCGAAGCCCAGGTGGATGTAGGCGGCGCGGGAGTAGTGCTGCTTCCAGCGGTCATGGAAGGCCAGGATGTGCGCGGCGTTCTCGGCCCCGTGCGCGTCTCGCAGCCGCTCGAACGCTGGATGGGAGTCGTAGCCCTCGCGGCGGTAGTCGTGGTAGAGGTGGGCGGCCTCCCGGTGGCGCGGGTGCGTGGACTTCTCCATCCAGCCCAGCGTGTTATAGAAGGTGCCCGGGTTGTGGTGGAACTGGCGCAGGTACGCTTCGCCGGAGCCCAGGAAGAGCGTGATGCAGTCGTGGGCGCGCGGGATAACGACCGGCACGTCGCGCGCGACGAGTCCGGCGGCTCCGCGACCGCAGAGGCCGTAGAGCAGGGCGACCGCTCCGTACCCCTCTGCTGCCGGGGCGGAGTCGATCTCGACCTGCGCGAGCCGGCGCAGGTCGTGGGGTCGGGCGTGCAGCCCGGCGTCCAGCACCTTCCACTCCAGTTGGAGCGGGCTGGCCTCGGAGAGGCGGCGGAGATAGGGCTCGAAAACACCGCAGGCCACGATCTTGAGCTTCATGCGCGGCGGAACCACCTCCAGGCGCGCCGCCCGAGCGGGCGTATGGGACAGTGTACCGCTTCACAGCGCCCTCGTTGACGCGCCCCGGAGGCCGTGGTAAGCTGAGTTCCGATGCACGCCCGTGGCGGAGCGCGGCAGGCGGACCGCTCTCGCCGGGAGGCGCGTCGTGGAACGCCCTCCCGTCGAGGCGCGCCCGCCGCGAGTTCGATGGCGGCTGGCCGATGCGCCGGCGACGTGGCCGAGGCTCACAGACCGAGGAGACCGATGCCCCCATGCGGACGCCACCCCGATCTGTTCCCGTGAGGCGCCCCGCGTGACCGATGTCAGCCTGCGGGGCGATCCGATCCTCCTCTCGAAGCGCCGGCTCACGCTCGGTGACGCCGAGGCGCTCGCCCGCTTCTACGAGCGCCTGAGCCCCGAGGCGGTCCACGTGTTCGACCCCTTCGGCGGCGCGGATCGCGAGACCATCGCGGGGCACATGGAGGGAGTCGCGCAAGGTCGGCACACGGCGTGCGTAGTCGTCGACGAGGGTGGCGCGGTCCGCGGGCACGCCTTCATCCTGGACGTGGGCGCGGCGGCGCCAGTGTTCGGCATCGGGCTGCATGACGAGGCGCAGGGGCTCGGCTGGGGCCGGCGTATGATGGCGGACATCATCGCGGAGGCGGACCGGATGGGCGTGCCCCTCGTGACGCTCACCGTCTGCAAGTCCAACTACCGGGCGCGCGCGCTCTATCGCAGCTTCGGCTTCCGCGAGCTGCGGGATCACCACGGGCGCGAGGAGCACGACAGCCTCTACTGCGAGCGCAGGCTCTATCCCGCCATCCGCCGGGGGGCGGCGGGCGATGGCTGACCTCGATGCCAGCCTCCTGGCCTTGCTGAACCGCGGCGCCGCCAACGCGCCGCTCGACTGGCTGATGCCGCGCATCACCAGCCTGCACCACCACTTCTGGTTCCTGCCCGCCCTCGCGCTCTTCGCCGTGGCCGTCCTCTGGCGCGGCTCGCCGCGCGCCCGTGCGTGGGTGCTGTGCGCCATCGCCGCGGTGGCCCTGACGGACATGTTCTCGTACCGGGTCATCAAGAGCTGGCTGCCGCGCGATCGCCCCTGCCATCGCGTGGCAGGCGGCGGCTTCGCCGCCCCACACGTGCGCCTTGTCCCGGGCGCCGATTGCCCCGGCTCGCCGTCCTTCCCATCGAACCACGCGGCCAACATGTCCGCCCTGGCCACGGTCGGCATCCTGTTCGGCCGCAGCCGGCGGCGCTGGTGGTGGCTGCTGCTGCCCACCGTGATCGGCTACTCGCGCGTCTACCTCGGCTACCACTACCCGTTCGACATGCTCGGCGGCTGGGCTCTCGGTGCAGCCGTGGGAGGGCTTGTTGTGCTCCCCGCGCGCCGCTGGAGGGCCGCACCCGCAACCGCGGTAAGGACCGCCGTGCCCGTGAGCGTCTTCCTCCTCCTTGGCTGCCTCGCCATGGCCGCGCAGGTCGCGCCGCAGGCCCCTGCCGGTCCGACCACCGTCCGCCTGGAACGAAGCGGGGAGGGCTGGCGGCTGGTCCGGGACGGGCAGCCCGTGCGCATCATGGGCGCGGGCGGCAGTGGCTCGCTCGCGGCGCTGCGCGAGGCGGGTGGCAACAGCGTGCGGCTGTGGGACGCCGAGGGGTCTGACGCCGTGCTGGACGAGGCGCACCGCCTCGGCATGACGGTCGCGCTCGGCATCTGGCTCGGACAGGAGCGACAGGGCTTCCGCTACTCCGACCCGGAGCAGGTCCGGCGCCAGGAAGAGCGCGTGCGCCGGCTGGTGGAGCGCTACCGGTCACACCCGGCGGTCCTGCTATGGGGCCTGGGCAACGAGATGGAGGGCGACGGCTCCAACCCGGCCATCTGGCGCGAGATCGAGCGGCTGGCCAGGATCGTCAAGCAGCTCGACCCCGGGCGCCCGGTGATGACGGTCATCGCCGAGATCGGCGGCGACAAGGTCGGCAGCCTGCACCGGTACTCCCCCAGCATCGACATCGTGGGGATCAACAGCTACGCCGGCGCGGCGTCCCTGCCGGAGCGCTACCGGAGGGCGGGCGGCCGCAAGCCCTACCTGCTCGGGGAGTTCGGGCCGCCGGGCACCTGGGAGGTCGGCAGGACCCCGTGGGGCGCCGTCATCGAGCCCACCAGCACCGAGAAGGCCGAGAGCTACCGGCGCGCCTGGCAGGCGGTTGCGGCAGACCCGCTCTGCCTGGGCGGCTACGCCTTCATCTGGGGATGGAAGCAGGAGGCGACGGCCACCTGGTTCGGCATGCTGCTGCCCGACGGTACCCGCCTCGGCGCGGTGGACGCGATGCAGGAGGCGTGGACCGGCAGGCCGCCCGCTAACCGCAGCCCGCGGATAGCGTCGCTGCGGCTCGAGGGAGAGGCGGAGGTGGCGCCCGGCGCCACGGTCCGCGCCCGGCTGGCGGCGTCGGACCCCGACGGCGACCGGCTTACGGTGACCTGGGAGCTGCGCGCCGAGGCGGAGCGGTACCTGACGGGCGGCGACCCGGAGCCCGAGCCGCCCGCGTTCCCGTCCGCCGTGAGGCGGGGGGATGCGAGGGGCGCCGAAGTGCGCATGCCAGATCGTCCCGGCGCCTACCGCCTCTTCGTCGTTGCGCGCGATGGGCGCGGGAGCGGCGCCACGGCGAACGTGACGCTCCGGGTGCGCGGTGATGAGCGGCGCGCGCCGGCGGCACGGCTTCCGCTCGTGGTTCACGACGAGGCCGGCGCGCCGAACCCGCCCTACGCGCCATCCGGTTGGATGGGCGACGCGGCCGCCATCGCGATGCAGCCGGACTCCACCGAGCGGCCGGGCTCCGGCAGAACGAGCCTGCGCTTCGAGGTGCGCCCCACCACCGGTTGGGCGGGCGTCCTCTGGCAGAACCCGCCTGGCGACTGGGGCGAACAGCCTGGCGGCTGGGACCTCACTGGGGCGAGGCGGCTCGTGTTCCTCGCGCGGGGAGCCAGGGGCGGCGAGCAGGTGACGTTCCAGATAGGCGGCCTGGGCCGCGACAAGCCCTATCCCGACTCCGCGGAGGTGCGCCGACTGGAGGCGACCCTCACCGCCGAGTGGACCGAGCTCGCGATCGACCTCGCGGGGCTCAACCTATCCCGCATCAAGACCGGGTTCGGCTGGGTGGTGGGCGCCCAGCGCGAACCGCTGGCCTTCTTCCTGGACCGCGTCCGCTTCGAGTAGCGCTGTCCTGCCGGACGATGCGGGCAGACCCGTACGGTCGGCCGGCCCAGCGCGGGGTTCCCGAGCCTGCGCGTGACGCCTTCCACGGCGCGGCGCGCGTAGGCCAGTCGTCGCAGGCGAGCGAGCTCTCTCTCCCGCGCGACGCCGGGGTATGCGAGCCGCTCCGTCGCCACCGCGACCCGCTCGCTCCGCAAGCGGAGTACCACCGCACACCGGCGACGATGGCCGTGCCAGCGACGACCAGGGGCCGCCGCGGAGGCGGTGAGCGCCCGGCCGCCCGCCATCGTGAGCAGGGCGGACGATGAGCCACGGGTCGAGAAGCGTCGCGTCGGGGAGCGTGCCGCCTCAGACCCGTTCCGCGACGCAGCACACGGAGAGGCCGAACGGCAGGTCGCAGCGGCGCAGCAGGGCGTTCTCCGCTGCCATGACGCCCACGAGGAGGCGGTTGGCGGGGCCGCTCAGCGGCACGAGCCTTGCGTGCAGGGATCCGGAGCGCCTGGCCAGTACGCGGGTGACCCACGCGAGCGGGAAGAGCAGCGTGGTCGCGTGGGTGAGCCGACGCACGCGCAGGCCGCCGGCGTCCATCAGCCGGCGTACCTGCGACCCCACGTAGCGCCGCTGGTGCATGAGCGCCACGTCGTGGGCGCTCCACAGCGAGGGGCAGGCGGGAACCGTGGCCACGAGCCGCCCGCCTGGCCGGAGCACGCGGCGGATCTCGCGCGCGGCGACCGCATCGTCCGGCAGATGCTCGATGATGTCGAGCGCTACCACCGCGTCGAAGGACTCGTCGCGGAACGGCAGGTGCATGGCGTCGGCGGCGCACACGCGAACTAGCCCCCGCCTCCGGCTGAAGGCGAGGGCCAGCGGGCTGCAGTCGGCGGAGACCACCTCCCCCCACGCGGCAAGCAGCTCCGACATCGCCCCTGTCCCGCAGCCAATATCGAGGATGCGCAGGTCGCGCCGCCCTCCGAAGGCCCGGTCGAGGAGATCGATCGCCAGATGGTGCCGGCCGACGAACCACCAGTAGGTGTCCTCGAGCCGGTACATCCGCTCATACTCCTCGGCGTTCACGCCCCCTCCCGCCACCGCGAGGGGCCGACCTCGCGGCGAAGGCGCCAGGGGGTCCTAGCGGACTCCCAGATGACGTGGCCAGACAGCTTGGACTCGCCGAAGTGGCGGTCGGTGAACACGATGGGCACCTCGGCGATCCGCAAGCCTGCCCGGTGAGCGCGCCAGGCCATCTCGACCTGGAAGGAGTACCCCTCCGAGGCCACGTTGGGCAGGTCGATCGCCATGAGCGCCTCGCGCGTCCAGCAACGGAACCCGGCCGTGGCGTCGCTCAGTGGCACGCGGGCGATGGCGCGCACATAGAGGTTTGCCCAGCGGCTCAGGAGGATGCGGCGCGCGGGCCACTCCCGCACCCCGCCGCCCCTACAGTAGCGCGATCCGATGGCCAGGTCGGCGTTGTCCGTGGCGGCGACGAGCGCGGGCAGGTGCTTCGGGTCATGGGAGAGGTCCGCGTCCATCTGGACGATCCGCTCGTACCCTTCGCCCACCACGCACTGGAAGGCTTCGACGTAGGAGCGGCCGAGGCCCCGCGGCCCGGTGCGCCGATAGACGCGGTAGCCGACCCGAGACGCGAACACGCGCTCCGCGAGGTCCGCGGTGCCGTCCGGCGAGGCGTCGTCAACGAGGAGCAGCTCGAGGTCCGGCGCCGCTTCGCCGAACCGGCGCGCGAACTCCCTGACGTTCTCGACCTCGTTGTAGGTGGGAACGACCACCACGGTGCGCATGTCGCCACCGCCTCCGCATGGAGCCGTGCGGGCGGGATGACCGGCCGGACAGCCTCTGAGGACCGGGCCGTTCAGCGGCCCAGCTTGCTCAGCGCCGCGTGGGGGGCGATCCGGTAGTCGGTCGCGCGCAGCCGGAAGAGAGTGCGAACCATCCGCAGCCCGTCGCGGACGAACCGGACCTTGCTGCCGGGCTGGTGCGCCCATCGGACGGGCACCTCGGCGATCCGGAGGCCCAGCAAGCGCGCAACGTAGAGCGCCTCCACGTCGAAGGAGAAGTTGTCGATGCGGCAGCGGCTGAACACCGGCTCCACGACCGGCCGGCGGAACAGCTTGAACCCGCACTGCGTGTCGTGGATGCCCGGGACCGCCAGCAACTGCACGCAGCGGTTGAACGCCTTGCCGCCCAGCTCCCGCACGATGGACTGGCGCTTCTCCAGCCGGGCGCCCGCCACGTCGCGCGACCCGATGGCGATATCGGCCCCCTTCTCGACGGCGGCGAGCAGCTTCTCGAGCTCCTCGATGGGCGTGGCCAAGTCCGCGTCGGAGAAGAGGACGAGGTCGCCCTCGGCGCGCAGCATGCCATAGCGCACGGCGTGGCCCTTGCCGCGGTTCTCGCCGTAGTGCGCGAGCGCGACCGGCGCTCCCTCGGAGGCGCGGCGCACCCGATCGGCAGTGCCGTCCGTGCTGCCGTCGTCCACCACCAGGATGTCGTAGGGTCCGCCGCGCTCACCGAGGTACTGCGTCATGCGCTCGAGCGTGGCGCCGATGCGATCCTCTTCGTTGTACGCGGGGACGACGACCGTCAGACGCGCGACGGCAGGCTGGGCGTCCTGGGCGTCGGTTGAGGTCATGCGGTGGCTCCCAGCGGGCCGGCCGTGACCTCCCGCTTGCGCCCATTATGTGGACTAAGCTGGTACTCTGTCAATGGGCCGCAGGGAGCGCCCAGGGGCGCCGGGAGGGCGACGGATTGCGACTGGTTCTGGGCCTCGGCAACCCCGGCCGGGAGTACGAGGGCACGCGCCACAACGTGGGCTTCGAGGTGGTGGAGGAGCTGGCGCGCCGCCACGGAATCGCGGTGCGCCGCCGGGCGATGCGCTCCGTGCTGGGCGATGGGCGCATCGAGGGGCGGCACGTGATCCTCGCTCGCCCGATGACTTACATGAACCTCTCGGGCGAGGCCGCCGGCGCCATCGCCCGCATGTACCGCATCTCCCCCGCCGACGTGGTCGTGGTGGTCGACGACGTAGCGCTCCCGCTCGGGATGCTGCGGCTGCGGCTCAAGGGCTCCCCCGGCGGCCACAATGGGCTCGAGTCCATCGAACGCCACCTGAGTACGCGGGACTACCCGCGCATCCGGATCGGCGTCGGCGCGCCCGGCGGCCGCGATCTGGTGAACCACGTGCTTAGCCGCTTCCGGGCGGAGGAGCGGCCGCTGGTGGAGGACGCCGTCTCGCTCGCGGCCGATGCCGTGGAGACCGCGCTGCGCGACGGTTTCGCGGCGGCCATGAACCGGTACAACCGGTCGGCGGCCGCCGACCCCGCTCCGCCGGAGCCGGAGTAGGGGGCGCGTGAGCGCGCAGCCCTCCTCCGTGTGGCCCGGGCGACGCACCATGCCCTCGCGCGGCGGACGGTTCGCTCTGGCGTGCGGCGTGTGCCTCGACCTCACCCCCGCCGAGCGGAGCAAAACGCCGGCTAGAGCCTCGTGGACCTCGCGGTGGCGGCCCGCAATGCCCAAGCAGCCGGCTGAAGAGCCGGCGGGGACGCTCAGCGCAGGTTCCGCGGGCGTCGCAAGACTTCCTCATCGTACTGCTGGTAACATTCCGGCCTCTCGCGCAGGAGGGAACGCCCGCGCGCGCGGTGAAGCACAGCCACCAGCCGGGCTCCCCGTGCCAAACCTCTGCTCAGGATGATGGACGTTGGACGATTACGGTCCCGAGTGGTTCGGTCCACCCTCTTACGACACCTCGCCGTCGCAGGACCCTGCGGCCGAAGGAGCGCCGCTCGACGAGCGCGCCCTCGAAGGCATCGTTGCGCGGGCCAAGGCGCGGGCGCCTGCCCGTGCGGAAGTCTGCGGCGCGCTCCGCTACTGGCCCGTTCTTCCGCCGGGGCGCGCCCCGGTCCTACTGAGCAAGCCGGAGCAACGCGCGCCTCTGAACCTCGCCTTGCCCCCTTGGTACACGACGCTCGCCGGCCTGTACGAGCGGTTTGTGGGCGCCACCGTCCGGCGGGTGGTCGAGGGCCTCGAGCGCAAGGGCGTCCTGCGGAGCGTCGGGCCCGGCAGCGCGGCGGAGCTGCGGCGCGAGGAGGGCGTCGAGGTGGTGCCGGAAGGCGCGGCGCCCCCGGCCGATTCCGTTCTCCGTGACGCGCTGACCGGGAGCGCCATAGAGTGCGCGGTGGCGCCGCACCTTGTGGAGCCCGCGGCGCGCGCGGAGGACATCAGGGCGATCGTCGAAGTGCCGGGAGCCGACCAGGGCTCGATTCAGTTCGCGCTCTGCGCGGTC
>DATIKM010000112.1:0-58616 GCA_035477595.1 Chthonomonadales bacterium | reverse complement strand
AGAGGAGTGGGAGCGCCCGGTGAGCGAACGTGTGCACCTTGCCAATGAAACCGTAGCCGACGATGCCGATGCCCAGATCCATGCCGATGCACTCCTCAGGAGGCTACGGGCGCCCGGAGATGCACGGACGTCCGCACCGGCGGCAGGTTCGCCTTGCGCTCTCCCCTGCCCTGCACGAGCGTCCTCGCCTTCGAGACGGGCCACCCGCCATGCGGTGAGCGCCGCGCGTGCGCGCGCGCCGAAGCGCAGCACAATGGACGCTGGCGACGTGGTGGGTGACCGCCGTGCTCCCCGCACTCTCCCAGATGGCGGCCCCATCACGCGTCGGGTGGCATTGCGTTTGCCGGCCGTCGAATGCGCACCGCTAGACTTACGTACACTTGACAGCCCGCGATTGCCGCAATTATACTGCCCCGTCATCGTAAGATGTCTCCACGGCGATGGCGCCGCGGGACCTGCGGGGTGTGCTGAGGCCTGTCAGACCCAGGGCTGGCGGGCCAGAGCGGGTCGGTGTCGCCACGCTGCTCCTGTCAGCACCTCCTCCGATGTTCCGTCGCGCCGCTCGCCAGCGTTGGATGACGCGCGTGGGACGCAAGCAGTCGGCGTCCACGGGCCCACGATGGACCGTCGGCGAGTTCCAAAGGCCTCTATTGACTGCGCGATCTGCTGATCAGGTACTGTGGAGGGCCGGTACGATGGTTTCCCGCAAGCGTGGATTCACCCTCATCGAGCTGCTGGTCGTCATCGCCATCATCGCGATACTGGCAGCAATTCTGTTCCCCGTATTCGCACAGGCCCGTGAGAAGGCCCGCGCGATCTCATGCCTCTCGAACTGCAAGCAGATGGGCACGGCCGTTCTGATGTACGCGCAGGACTTCGACGAGACGATCGTCCCTTGGCTCACCTGCGGTGCGGCCTGCGGCAATCCGGTAACCCGGGCCGAGCGTCTGTGGACCGGCAAAGTCCAGCCCTACATCAAGAGCGGCGGCACCTTCCCGCCCAGTGGCGTCTTCAGGTGTCCCTCGTACAGCCAGGACAGGCTGGTCAGAGCATCCAATTCGGTGGACTGCAACGGGCCCGGAGGCCTCGATCCGTACTTGCCGCCGCTCGAGCTCTATGCCACCTATGGGTTGGCATGGCACCAGGCCAACAAGGTGGGCGCCGGCACCCAGGCCGATCCGTTCTGGCAGTACCCGGGCAGCTTCGCCTATCCCGCGCCTGACACCGTGACCCGCCACATGGCGGAGATCAGGCGGCCGGCCGAGACGTCGCTGATCAACGATGGTGTCACCATGGTGGGCGGCGGCTTCTTCGTGATCACGTTTGGATGCGAGTCGGCCGAGATGCATCAGGAGGGCGGCAACCACGTGTTCCTCGACGGCCATGCCAAGCGCATCGCCCGGAACCCGGAGCGCTACCTGAAGCAGAACGCCCAGGGGCAGTGGTACAAGCAGTACTTCTGCTTCTCGGAGGAGTAAGGCGCACATGACAGCCTCACGACGCGGGTCCACGTGGCTCGGCGCTGTCGGAGTTGGGGCCGTCGCGGCTCTACTCGCTCTGCCCTTCCTCGCCGGTTGTCGCCAGAAGGAGGAGCCCATCCCAGAAGGCGCCACCTACTACGAGGGGCAGATGACTCCGAAGAGCCAGTCACAGGGCGCCGGTGGAGGCCCGTCACCGGGCGCCGGTGGATCGAACTAGGTCGGCGGCACGACGGCGCAGGTGGATAGCCGGGGGCGACGACAGTGTCGCCCCCGGTTCCTCGTAGACTCGCAGTCACAGCAGGACACCGCACATCGCGCCCTCACCGGGGAGGTGCCTCCATGAAGCCTGCCCATCGCACCGCCGCCCTCTGCGCGGCGCTCGCGGCCCTGATCGCCGTTGCTGCATTTCACTATGGCAGGCCTGCGGGCAAGCCGCCACCCGATGCCGAGCGCGGTGGGATCTACTACACAGGCCCTATGCGCAACAAGGGCAACCCGCAGCTCTTCACCACGGAGGCGGGCCAGGTCGTCGCCCCGCCACCGGGCACGAAGACAGACGACAGGCCGCCCATGACCGGACCAATGCTGGGCGGGGCGCCACGCGGCGATGCCCCGCAGCCAGAGGAAGGCAGCCAGTCGGACGCTCCTCGCTGAGCCCGGCTGGGGCTCCACCGAAGCCAGGCAGCCGCCCACATCGTATAGGTGGGTGAGGCAGTGGGCGTGCCGATGAGCAGAGGCGACGTGATCTGCAGGATGCGGGGGGGGTGATCTTTGGATGGCGGCTAACCCGAGGCAAGCGGGTCAAGGGCAGCGGAGCGGAGTGGAGATCGGCTGGTCACTGCATCTCGCCACCGTGTCGGGCATCCCGATTCGGCTGCATTTCACGTTCCTGCTGCTGCTCCTGTGGTTCGGCGCCCTGGCGGGCGGGCTGTCGGGGGCAGGGCGTTGGCATGGCCTCGCCTACGTGGTTGCGCTCTTCACCTGCGTCGTGCTCCATGAGCTCGGCCACAGCCTGATGGCGAGACGCTTCGGGATCTCCACCAAGGAGATCGTGCTCTACCCCATCGGCGGGGTGGCTCGCATTGAGAGGACGCCGCGCCCTGTTCAGGAGCTCTGGATCGCGCTGGCCGGACCCGCCGTTAACGCAGTGATCGCGGCAGTCATCCTCGCCTACCTCGGCGCCAGTGGACAGGCGGCCGCCGTAGCGGACCTGCGGCCGGGCACGGGCTCCCTGCTACAGCTCATCCTCGTCGCCAACGTGGTTCTGGGGCTGTTCAACCTGATCCCTGCCTTCCCAATGGATGGCGGCCGCGTCCTCCGAGCCCTGCTTGCCCTGCGCATGGGCGAGTTGCGCGCCACGGAGCTGGCGGCAGGCATCGGCCAGGTGCTCGCCATCGTGGCGGGCTTTGTGGCGCTCCTCACCATGCACATCGGCCTGCTCTTCATCGCGTTCTTCGTCTTCCTGGGAGCCGGCCAGGAGGCCTCAATGTATCGCACGCGCGCGGCGCTCGAGGGACTGCGCGCCCGCATGGCGATGATCACCGACTTCCGCACGCTGCCGGTGGGCGCGACCCTGCGCGACGCCGCGTCGATGCTGCTCAACACGCACCAGCAGGACTTCCCCGTGGTGCAAGGCGGCGATCTGCTGGGCCTCCTTTCGCGGCGGGACCTGCTGCGCGGCCTCACCAACGATGGCCCGGGTGCCTATGTGACCGGCGTGATGGACCGCCAGCCCGTCCGTGTGACCCCTGAGGCGGAGTTGGAGAGCGTCGCTCGAGCGCTGCACGAGGGCCAGCGCTCCTGCGCCCTGGTGATGGAAGGCGAAGCCCTGCGCGGCATGCTCACAGCCGAGAACCTGAACGAGTTTCTGGTCCTTCGACAGCTTCTCACCGGCGAGCCTGCCGGGCGTTCCTGACCGGTCTCGGCATGGCCTCGCGGGTCGCTCACAATACCGTACGGGGTGGGCCCGCGTCAGGGCCGACCGGTGAGCAGCCAGCGCGCGCCCTCGCTCGGTGACGCCGGCCCTGCCAGCACCCTCGCGCCGGCGCCGCGCAGCGCTCTCGAGACCGCCCGACTGAGGGCCTCCCCTGTCGATGCCACCGTGAGCCCGCCGCCCGCCAGGCTCAGGCACGCGCCCGCGATCCCGCCCGCCGCCTCGAGAGCCGGCGCGTAGCGCGCGGGGCTGTGGGAAGCCAGCGCACACGCGGGCCAGTCCACCAGCGTCCGCCCACCCGGCAGCGCGATCGCGGCTGCAATGGCCGCCCAGAGGCCCGCCTCGCCCAACCCGACGACGTGGACCGGGCCCGCTCGGCGCAGGCGACCGATGGCGTCCACGACGGACTGCACACGATCGCCGAGGGGCGTCCGGTTATAGGTGCAGAAGTAGGCCGCCTTCGCGGGATCGACAGGCTCGCCCTCGATGGCCGGCAGAGCCAGGCGCTCCACGGCGACGCCGGAGGGGGTGAGTGCATCGTTCCAGGCTTCCGCCGCTGCGCAGGCATCCGTGGAGACCAGCAGCACGCGCCCTGAGCCGGACCTGGCGGGTCGCCTGGCTGGCGGCGCGACAGCGAGCGAGGTTGCCAGCAGGCGCGCGGTCGCCCGAGCGAAGTCGCGAGGCCTGCGGGATGCACCGGTCAGCCGTGCCTCAACGCCATCCGCCGTCCGCTCGCGCAGAGCCCGTGCCAGCCCCTCCGCGCCGAGCGCTCCAGCGGGGCGCGGACGCTCCGCGGTCCAGACGCGCAGGGCGGAGACCGGCAGGGCGAAGGGCGCCTCCCTCACGCGGGCGCCGACCGGCTGGCCCAGCAGCCAGCGCGCGAACCATGCCAGCATCGCTTCGCGGCTCTCCACGTTGTAGTTGTGGTCGTAGTTCAAGTGCACCAGCGCCGTGCGCTCCTCCGCGCCGTACAGCCGGTACACGTCGCGGATGGCAGGCCATTCCTCGGTGGGGTTGTTCCGCGTCCAGTCGCCGGTGCACGAGACGAGCAAGAGCGGTCTGGGCGCCAGCAGCGCGGCGATCTCCACGTTGTCGGTCCCCACGCGGAGGCCAGGCCCGTTTTCGCACAGACACCCGCCCTGCATGTGGGCGCTAACCATGTTCACCGGAACCGCTGCGCGAACCCGGTCGTCGACGGCTGCGAGCAGAAGGCTCTGCGTGGCGCCTCCCGATGCGCCCGTGACGCCGATCCTATCGTCGTCGACATCGGGAAGACTGCACAGGTAGTCGAGCGCCCGGATGCTGTTCCAGGTCTGCAGCCCGGCGAGGCTGACTCCCCAGGCCCAGTCGCGCAGGTCGCCACCGAAGTGGCTGTGCGCGCCCGCCTGATCGGTGTCGTTGTAGCCAACCATGTCGTACGAGAACGTCACGATGCCAAGCCGTGCGAGTGCCACGCCGATGGCCACGAGGTTGGCCCGCCCCTCCGCTGGCCTGGTGCCGCCGGCATCGCTGAGTGGCACGTCTGGCTCCATCGTGAGGCGCCCGGCGGCCCAGTGACCGTGCGGGCTCACAACTGCCGGAAACGGGCCCCTGCCGCCTCGTGGCCGGTAGAGGTTGCCGCACAACCAGAAGCCGGGCACCGTCTCGATCGCGACGTTCTCCACGATGAAGTCCGGCGCCTCGTAGCGCCCTGTAACGATGGGGCGCAGCGGTGTTCGCGGAGGCATCGGCTCGAGCCCGAGGGCCAGACGCAGGCGTTGTCGCACGACGGCTGTCCTCGCCCTCCACTCCTGCAGCGTGGGCGGCGGCGCGAGGCAGTGGTGTGTGTCGAGGGTACGAGCGGGCTCGGCCATGGTCGGACCTCCCGACGCCGCACACGTAGCGGCAATCAGCCCTGCGGCCCCGCACAGCGCCGCGGTGGTATGCCATCCCATCCGATGCCTCCTTGAGCTTGTGCGCGTCGCCGGCGTCGGCGCCTGCCGCAGACCTGATTGGTCCCAGCCACCCGGAATCCTGCGCGCGACAGACGCCGCAGGGAACGAACCGGCGCAGGCCGAACTTCGGAGCAATCAGCGGGAGGGGACCATTGTGAGAGAGATCGTGGTGGACGTTGCTGTTATCGGCGCGGGCACGGGCGGCTGCGCAGCGGCGTGGGCCGCCGCCCGGGCGGGGGCGCGCGTACTGCTGACCGAGGAGACAGCATGGATCGGCGGCCAGTTGACGGCGCAGGCAGTCCCACCGGACGAGCACCCGTGGATTGAGCAGTTCGGCTGTACTCGCAGCTACCGCGCGCTCCGCAACGAGATCCGCCGCATCTACAGGGAAGGCTATCCGCTCACCACGGAGGCCCGCGCCAACCCGCACCTGAACCCCGGCGACGGATGGGTGTCGCGCCTCTGCTGCGAGCCGAGGGTCGCGCATATGGCCCTTGAGGGGCTCCTGTCGTACTGGGTCTCAAGCGGCGTGATCCTGGTGCGCCGCCACACATGGCCCATAGCCGCCGAGGCGGACGGCGACCGCGTGCGCACCGTGACGCTGTGGGACGACCATGCCGGGGAGCGGACGGTGGTTCGGGCGGACTGGTTCGTCGACGCCACAGAACTGGGAGACCTGTTGCCGATGTGCGGGGCCGAGTACGTCACGGGCGCCGAGAGCGCCAGCGACACCGACGAACCGCACGCGGCGTCGGAGCCCGCTCCCGGGAACGAGCAGGCGATCACGTGGGTGATGGCAGTCGCGCACGACCCGGGGAGCCACCGCGTGATTGATCGGCCCGCGTCGTACGAGCGCTGGAGAGACGAGATACCGCCGCTGTCCCCGGCATGGCCTGGCCCCCTTCTGGCATGGCAGCACACCAACCCGATCACGCTGGAGCCCCGCGAGCGCGTGCTCTTCGAGGACGAAGCGTCGCCGGGGCGTGACGCGATGTGGCCGTATCGACGCATCGTGTCAAAGCGACACTACCCGGAAGGAGCGATGCCGCACGAGGTCACGATCGTCAACTGGCCGCAAAACGACTACTTCGCGCGGCGCATCATCGACGTCAGCCCGAACGACAGGGCGCGCGCCCTCGAGGAGTCGAGGCAGCTGTCGCTGAGCCTGCACTACTGGCTCCAGACGGAAGCGCCGCGAGCGGATGGCGGCGTCGGGTACCCCGGGCTCTACCTGCGACCGGACATGACCGGCACGGGCGACGGTCTGGCCATGTACCCCTACATCCGAGAGAGTCGGCGGATCCGCGCCGCCTTCACGGTGTGCGAGCAGCATGTGGGCGTGGAAGCGCGCAGAGCCGAAGGACAGGATGCCGCCGTGGGGTTTGCGGACTCCGTCGGAATCGGGTGCTACCGGATCGACCTCCACCCGAGCACGGGCGGCGACAACTACATCGATGTCGGCGCCCACCCCTTCCAGATCCCTCTGGGTGCGCTGGTGCCCGTGCGCCTGCGCAATCTGCTCGCAGGCTGCAAGAACCTCGGGACGACGCACATCACGAACGGATGCTATCGGCTCCACCCCGTCGAGTGGAATGTCGGGGAGGCCGCCGGCGCCCTGGCTGCATTCTGTCGCGCAAGACACACGGAGCCCCACGCGGTCCGCGAGCGCCCGGACATGCTCCGCGACTACCAGGCGCACCTCGAGGCAGCCGGTGTCGAACTGCGCTGGCCTCGCATGCGGCCTGTCTAGGAGTGGCACGATGAGTGCGATCCTGACCCACGCACCCCGACTCCACCCCGAGCGGGCCGAGACGCTGGCTATGTCAGAGTGCGAGGGCCCTGGGTTCTGGGCTGGAGCCGCCGGCGCGTGGCTTGAGAACGGAGAGCTGACCGTAGTCTACCGCCTGCGAAGGCCGAGGCCGGAGCGCGGCCATCGGCTGCGCATCGTGCGGCGCAACCGGAGGGGCGCGGTCGACACGCTGTGGGAAGCGACGCGACTCGAGATGGCGACGCAGAGCGTGGAGCGGTGCGCCATCGTCCACGACCCGCGAGGCGCCTGGCGCCTGTGGGTCTCCTGCGTCGACGAAGCGGACGGTCGCTGGCGGATCGATGTGATGGAGGCCCCCAGCCCCGACCAGTTCTGCGTCGCGCGGCGCCGACCCGTTCTCACGGCGGCGAGCACCGGCACAGAGGGCGTGAAGGACCCCGTCATCTACCTGTCAGGTGGCCTCTACTACCTCTACGCAAGCATCGCGACAGCGCTGTCGGGCGCCGACCACGGGGCCGATGCCCTGCATGCTACCGGCGACGTGTTCGCTACCGGGCTGCTGCGGAGCGCGACAGCTCTGGCCATCAGTCAGGATGCCGAGCGCTGGCACTGGGCTGGCGAGGTGCTATCGCCGCGTCCCGGGGCTTGGGACGCGTATGCAGCGCGCATCACCGCGGTGTGGCCTTCCGGTCCGGGATACCTCGCGTTCTACGATGGCAGCCAGAGCGTTGAGGACAACTACGAGGAGCGCGCGGGGCTCGCGTGCAGCGCCGATCTGCGGACCTGGCACCGCGTGAGCCTAGATGGCCCCGTCGCCCGCTCGCCGTGGGGCACCGGATCCCTGAGGTATGTGGAAGTCGTCGGCGAAGGGCGCGACCGGGTAGCGCTCTACGAGCTGTGCCTGCCCGATGGTTCGCACGAGCTCAGGCTGCAGGCACTGAAACCGCTGGGTGGCTGACGGCCCTGCGGGGCGCAAGGCGGGCAGCTTGCCTCCTCGCGCCCCGCGGGTGTGTGTGCTTCGGTCTACAGCGTCACGCGTACCGTCGTTCTCGCCTGCGCAGGCTGTTTGCGCCCGTGGATGTCGCTCACGGTGAGGATGACGACGTACTCGCCGCTCCTCCGGAAGGTGAACCGTACAGTCTGCCCCTCTGCATCACCGGGCGGTACCTCGGTAGCCGGCGGCGCCTGGTCCCTCAATGCGAAGGTCCACGCATAGCGAAGGGGCGAGGCGCCTCCCGATGCGCTACCGGTGAAGGTCACCGTGTCGTTCAGGGCCACGGTCCGCGGGTTCAGTGGGCTCACCCTGATCGGCGTGGTGTCACGTACGGTGCGCACCTCGCCGACGAAGAACGTGGTTGGCGCATCGGCGAAGATGCGCACCTCGCTCACCTGCCCGGAGCTCTCCTTCAGGCCCTTCATCAGGGACACCGGCACTGCCAGCGTGCTCCAGTCCCCCTGGGTTCGAACGCCATGCGCCGTCGGAAGGCTGGCCTCGTAACCCCGACCGTCGGTCGTGATGAGCACCACGCGCAGATGGGTCATCCGCCTGGGCCGCACTATACCGACTTCCGCGCCTGCCCCGCCAAAGCGCCCGGCGCCCATGCCAGGGACAGGCGAGCCCGGTCCGCCCGGACCGCTCATCCGCCCGGTGCGGCCTCCGGGGCCGGTGGGCATCCCAGACATCGGCCCTCCACTCCCAGGCATCATCATGCCGCCGAAACCGCCCATGCCGCCAGCCGCACGATCGTCCATGCGGAAGGCGACCTGGAGGTAGGCCGCCGGATCGGCGAGCGCCGCGCGGATGTCGACGGGACGGCTCAACACCAGACGCGCGCCCTGGTGCACCCCCTGACTAACCACCCGCAGGGAGGCGTTGCCGACGAAGATGTGCTCCTCGGTCTCGCGCACCTCGCCACTGCCCCACGGGCGCAGCGAGATGCCGGCATCCCTGATCGAGTGCCCGCCGTATATGCGGACGTCGCCGTTCTGCGCGGCCGCACCGATGCTGGTCGTAAGCACCGCCGCACACAGCGCCGAGAGCGCCCATCGCACGCCTGCTCCAAACATGGTCGAACCCCCGTGGGTTGCAGTATGCCCGTCAAATTGGCACTATGTGGCCCGGCTCTCCGGCTCGCAGACAGGCTACCGAGCTGTCCCCTCCGCGCCCGACGGCGCGGAGCGCTGTATGCGCTTGATCGACCGTGCCCGCCCAGATCCCTGGTCGATGTCGATCACCACGGCGCACACATGTGAATGACCGGCAGCTACCTCGAGCCTGGTCGGCATTCGCAACTGGAACCGCGGCAGGACGCACTCGGGCGCGAAACCGATGATCGAATCGAGGGGCCCGGTCATCCCAACGTCCGTGATCGTCGCCGTGCCGCCTTCCAGAACGCGCTCATCCGCCGTCTGCACGTGGGTGTGTGTGCCGACCACTGCACTCGCACGCCCGTCTAGGTGCCACGCCAGCGCCTGCTTCTCGGATGTAGCTTCGGCGTGGAAGTCAACCACCACGACCGGCGTCTGCGCCCGCAGTGCCGCCAGCAACTCGTCGGCAACCCGAAAGGGGTCGTCGATCGGATCCATGAACGTGCGGCCCTGCAGTGACAGAACCGCGATCGCGCCTTCCGCCACGTCGTACACCGCCGCTCCGCGCCCCGGCGCGCCCGCCGGGAAGTTCGCGGGCCGCAGGATGCGCGGATCGCGCTCCAATGCGGCCGCGATCTCGCGCTTCGCCCAGGTGTGATTCCCGAGAGTCAGTGCGTCCACTCCACTATCGAGCAACTCCGCAGCCACCGCCGGAGTGATGCCGATGCCTCCGGCAGCATTCTCAGCATTCGCGATGACGAAGTGGGCGTCGAACTCTGACCGCAGAGCCGGCACGGAAGACCGCACCGCGTCGCGCCCGGGCCTGCCCACCACATCGCCGACGAACAACACGCGCATCTGCGCTCCTCGATCGGCGAGCAGCCCCCGACCATTCGACGCGCCCACGTTGCACCGCGTTACGCCCAGGTTACTTGGCGTACTCCACAGCGCGCGTCTCGCGGATCACCGTGACCTTTATCTGCCCCGGGTACTCCATCTCCTCTTCGATACGGCGCGCCGTCTCCCGCGCGATGCGTAGCGACTCGAGGTCGTCCACGTGCTCTGGCTTGACGATGAGCCTTACTTCACGGCCCGCCTGCACCGCGAACGTCTTCTCGACCCCGTGGAAGCTGTCGGCAATCTCCTCCAGCTTGCGCAGGCGCTTGACGTAAGTCTCGACCGTCTCGCGCCGTGCACCAGGCCGACTCGCCGAAATGGCGTCAGCACACAGCAGCAGCGCAGCCTCCAGGGTGGTCGGCTCCACGTCGTTGTGATGCGCCTCGACGGCGTGGATGACGTCCGGATGCTCACCATGCCGGCGCAGGATGTCCGCAGCGATCGTGGCATGCGGTCCCTCGACCTCGTGATCGGTGGCCTTGCCAAGGTCGTGGAAAAGCCCGGCCCTCCTCGCCGTCTCGACCCGCCCGCCGATCTCGGCTGCCAGCAGCCCGCACAGGTGCGCCACCTCCACGGTGTGCCGAAGCACGTTCTGACCATAGCTCAGACGATAGCGCAACTGCCCCAGCAGCCGAACAATCTCCGGCGGTACGCCGGTGACGCCTGTCTCCAGCAGGGCATGCTCCCCTGCCTCGACGATGCTCTGCTCCACCTCCGCCTGGGCCTTCCGGATCGCCTCCTCGATACGTCCCGGATGGATTCGCCCGTCGATCACCAGGTTGTTCAGGGCTATACGCGCCACCTCGCGGCGCACTGGATCGAAGCTCGACAGAACCACTGCTTCCGGCGTGTCGTCAATGACCAGGTCCACGCCAGTCAGGGTCTCGAAGGCGCGGATGTTGCGGCCCTCCCGGCCGATGATGCGTCCCTTCATGTCGTCGCTGGGCAACGGAACCACCGACACGGTCGTCTCGGAGGTCTGGTCCACAGCGCAGCGCTGAATCGCCTGTACTATGAGGTTACGCGCGCGCCGATCCGCCTCGCGGCGCGCCTCCTCCTCTATGTCGCGTATGAGCCGCGCGGCGTCCTGCCGGCACTCACCCTCGATGCCCTTCAGGAACAACGTGCGCGCCTCGTCAGCCGAGAGGCCCGAAATGCGCTGCAGCTCCTCACGCTGCTGGGCTTGGATGTGATGCAGCTCCTGCTCCTGCCGAGCGACCGCTACCTCTCGCTGCTGCAGGGTTCGTTCATGGGTGTCTATGTGTTCGAGGCGCCGCTCCAGCGCCTCCTCCCTTTGGGCCAGCCGTCGCTCCAGCCTCTGTATCTCCGCCCGCTTCTCACGGTTCTCGCGCTCGATCTCTGCGCGGAGCCGGTAAGCCTCGTCCTTCGCCTCCACAAGCGCCTCGCGCTTCCGAGCCTCACTGAGACGCTCGGACTCCTCGCGTACGCGCTCCGCTTCCATCATCCGGGCCGCGGCCCTCTGCTCTACCTCCAAGCAGCGACGACGACCCAATACGTACATCACCGCGCCCGCGGCAATGCCCAACGATGCCACCGCAATGTATAAGTACGGCAAACCCACTCACCTCCAGACAGTAACAGTATCTGTCCGAGGCTGAGCGAGGGATCGGCGCGTGAGCGCGCGCCGTCGACTGGCAGGAAAACACACTCCTTCGTCAGTTATTCGCCCCCAGAACCGCCATGACCTGCTCTATTGTGTGCCAACCATATCCGCGGCGCTGGAGCGCGGCGCAGAGCCGTCGCCGAGCCGAGGGCTCCTCGAGGCGGCCGGCGTCGGGACGCCGCCGCGCATACGCGAGCGCCCCCTCCAGAGCCTGCTCATCGGTCAGAGCGCCAACGGCCTCTCGAACCGTCTCGGCATCGATGCCCTTGCGGCGCAGCTCCGCTTCGATCCTTCGCGGCCCGATCTGGCGGCGCACACCGCGGCTCTCCGTCCACTCCTGAGCGAGGCGCGCATCGTCGAGCAGGCCAGCACGGAGCAGGAACTCGACCGCGCCATCGATCGGCTCCGGCCGGTGGCCGGCATCAGCGAGGCGGCGCCGAACCTCCGCTTCGCTGCGGTCCCCGTGCGCCAGTAGGCGTAGGGCCGCCTCGCGAGCCGCTGCTGCGTCATCCATGGCGTGCTCCAGGAATCGGGAAACGGAACCGCTCCGACAGGCGGTAGACTACCTCACAGGAGGAGAAGGCGATGAAACCGATGCGCTCGCTGACCGCTCTGCTCACCACTGCGGGCCTCGCCTGCACGGCGCTCGCCCATGCCCAGACCGTGAACCTAAGGCTGACGCCGACGGGCGCCACGCCCAGGCTGGGATTTTACGCCCCCCAGCGACTGACGCTCTCGCCCACGAAGCCCGCTGCCATCAGGAAGGTACCGGCCGGTCTCAGGTCTCCGCTCTACGGTGTGCTGACCTTCGGGCCCGCAGCGAGCAGGGCGTCGGTCGGACTGGTGGTGGACGAGCCCCCGGGCCAGCCGGCGCGCCTCTGGGTCGACGGCAATGCCGATGGGGACCTCACCAACGACCCCAGATCGGAATGGACGCCGCGCCCCGTGCCGGCCGGCGGCGGCACGACGCGCACCCTTCACGTAGGTGGCGCCATGGTGCCTCTCGGCCGCGCACCTCGAGCGCCGAGGGTGCGCCTCGCAATGTACCGCTTCGACCCTGCCGACCCGGCGCGCGCCCAACTGAGGAACACCCTCCTGTACTACCGCGACTACCTGTGGACCGGCAGGGCCATGCTTGGTGGTAAGACCTTCGACGTGATGCTCTCCGACGATCTTGCGTCCGGCGACCTCTCCGCGAAGGGCGCCGACGGGCGCCCGGCTGTGCAACTCCTGATCGACGTGAATGGCAACGGAACCATCGACCCGCGAGGCGAGGCCTACGACGCCTCCAAGCCCTTCAACATCTCCGGGACCACGTACGAGATCAAGCGGATCGCGGCAACAGGCGGCTCGATGACCATTGGCCGCTCGGAGCAGACGGTGGCGGAGATCCCGCCACCCCCGGACCTCAGGCCCGGCCAGGCCGCGATTCCCTTCACTGCCCGGACGACGGACGGCAAGGAGATACGGTTCCCGGACGCCTACAAGGGCAAGCTCGTCATGCTCGACTTCTGGGCGACGTGGTGCGGTCCCTGCCGCGCGGAGAAGCCGAACCTCATCAGGGCTTACCAAGCAATGCGCGAGCGCGGGTTCGAAGTGCTCGGCATCAGCCTGGACCGGCCCGGCGCGGCGGAGGCGCTGGCAGCCTACACGAGAGAGAACGGCATGCCGTGGCCGCAGGTCTTCGACGGCAGGTTCTGGCAGGCGGAGGTAGCACAGCTCTACATGGTGCAGGCGATCCCGGCAGCCTTCCTGGTCGATGGCGACACGGGCAAGATCGTCGCTGCGGGCGATGCGCTGCGCGGTGAGAACCTGGCCAGGACGGTGGATCAGGCGCTCAGGGCCAAGGGCAGGTAGCACGCGCCGGGCAGAAGAACGCAGACCGCGAGGGGGAGCGGGCAGTCTCCCCCTCGCGAGCGATCTACGCCTTGTCCTTGCCCTGCACGCCGATCGCGATGGCGACCGGCTCCCGCGCGCTGCAGATTCGCTGCGCGATCTCGGTGCGCACCTCGGGATGATCGTCGAGATACTGTCGGGCGTTCTCGCGGCCCTGTCCGAGGCGCAGGTCGCCGTAGCTGTAGAAGGCGCCGCTCTTCGTCACCACGGACGTCTCGACCCCCAGATCGAGGATCCCCCCCGACTTGCAGATGCCGCGCCCGAACATGATGTCGAACTCCGCCTGTCGGAAGGGCGGCGCCACCTTGTTCTTGACGATTCGCACCTTCGTGCGGGCGCCCACCGCCTCGGTGCCCGACTTCACGGTTTCGACGCGCCGCACGTCCATGCGCACGCTCGCCCAGAACTTCAGCGCTCGCCCGCCTGGCGTCGTCTCGGGGTTGCCGAACATGACGCCGATCTTCTCGCGGATCTGGTTAATGAAGACGGCGGCGCAGTTCGCCTTGCTGAGGCTCCCCGCGATCTTGCGCATCGCCTGCGACATGAGGCGCGCCTGCAGACCGACGTGCGAGTCGCCCATCTCACCCTCGATCTCGGCCTTCGGAACCAGGGCCGCGACCGAGTCCAACACCACGACGTCCACGGCGCTCGAGCGGACCAGGTAGTCCATGATCTCGAGCGCCTCCTCCCCCGTACCTGGCTGCGACACGAAGAGGGAGTCCACGTCGACCCCGAGAAGGCGTGCGTACTCGGGGTCCAGGGCGTGCTCTGCGTCGATGAACGCGCACACACCGCCCTGGCGCTGCGCCTCCGCAACGACGTGGAGTGCCAGTGTGGTCTTGCCGGACGACTCCGTCCCGTATATCTCCGTGATGCGACCGCGCGGTACGCCCCCCACGCCCAGAGCCAGATCGAGCGCGATTGAGCCCGTCGGGATCACATCGACGGTGAGGCGCGACCGCTGGCCGAGCCGCATGATGGCACCCTTGCCGAACTGCTTCTCGATCGAGTTCAGCGCCATGTCGAGGGCCTTCTGCTTGTCCATGTCGGTCCTTCCTCCTGGCGGCGCGGGCAACGCGGACCCGCCCGATTATCCCATATCGTCGCCGCCGCGCAGCGGGAACGCATCGACAACGTCGTAGGCGGAGCCTGAGCGCCCGAGCGTGCTCTTCATCAGCACGAAACGGCCAACCGCGGCCGACCGCGTCGGCGCCACGACTGCGGATCCCATCGCGCGACCGGCCGCCGCTTCGCCGGCATAGGAGCGCACCCGCGCCATCGTCAGGTGAGGTGTCAGGGCACGGCGATCGGCCGGGAAGCGCTCTCGGGCGAGGGCCTCGTTCAGGTCGCCTGCCAGAGCCACGACCGCATCGTGTCCGGTGCTGATGCCCAACCACAGCGTCGATGGTCTGGAGGCAGAAGGAAACGCACCGACCGCACCGAGCGCCAGCTCGAACACGTTGTGGCCGATGCGGACCGAGTGAGCCGCATCCACGGCGCGGTGCGCCCTCTGGACTGGCACTTCGCCCAGAAACTTCAGTGTAAGGTGCATCTGCTCGGGACGCACCCACCGCACGCCGTCGTCCCCCACGGCGGCACGGATATGCGCCTGCGCGCGAGCCGCCGCCTCCACCAGCTCCGGCGGGAGCTCTATCGCGAAGAACAGCCGCACGCGCTCAGTCCATCGTGGCTGCGCGCGTCTGCAGCAGCCAGTCGCGCAGCATGACCAGGGCGGCTTGCGTGGCGCGCCTCCGCACGTCATATCGACCGCCGATGAACCGGTTCTGCTCGCCGATCGTGCTGGCGCCGTCCGCCAGCGCTATGTGGACTGTGCCAACCGGCTTGAGATCGGAGCCTCCCCCCGGTCCGGCCACGCCGGTGATGCCAATGCCCAGGTCGGCGCCGAACCGCGCGCGCGCTCCCTCCGCCATCGCGGCAGCCACCTCCGCGCTCACCGCGCCGTGGCGCTCGACGAGCGCCACGTCGACGTCCAGGTGCGCGGCCTTGGCAGCGTTCGAGTACGCTACCACGCCACCCAGAAACACCTCCGAGGCGCCCGGCACCTCCGTAATCCGGCTGGCCAGTTGGCCGCCGGTGCACGACTCGCCGAGCGCGAGGGTGGCCCCTCGCGCACTCAGCGCGTGCACCACGGCCGCCTCCAGGGCCTCGTCGTCGTAGGCGTACACATGCGACCCCAGCCGCTCCGCAATCGCTGACACCCGCTCCTCGCACAGCCGCGCAGCCACCGCGGGATCGTCGTGCATAGCCGACACGCGCAGGTGCACCTCTCCGACCTTAGCGTAGGGAGCCACCGTAGGGTTGCTAGATAGCATCAGATCGCGGACGCGATCCTCCACGATCGACTCGCCGAGCCCGCAGATGCGTACGACCCGCGAACAAATGGTTCGGCCTCCCGCCTTCGCGCGCAGGTACGGGACGACCTCGTTCGCCAGCATTGGGAGGAACTCGCCGGGCGGCCCCGGCAGGGCGATGGCGATCTTGCCGCAGTTCTCGAAGAGGAGCCCGGGCGCAGTACCGTTCGGGTTCTGGAGAGCGCGACCGTGCGTCGGCACCCATGCCTGGCGCAGGTTGCTGGCCAGCACGGGCAGGCCCCGACTCTCGAAGAACCGCCGGAGCCGCACCACGATCGACTCGTCGACGCGAAGCTCGTCGTCCATCGCTTCCGCGAGGACGTCCCGCGTGATGTCGTCCATCGTGGGACCGAGGCCGCCAATCGCGAACACGATGTCGTTCTCAGCGAGCGCCGAGCGAAACGCCGCGAGCATTCGATCGTGGTTGTCGCCCACCGTCTGGCGTCGGTAGACGGAGATGCCCAGGTCGGCCAGCGCCTGACCAAGGTGTGCAGCATTCGTGTCGACCGTCTGGCCCATCAGCAACTCGGTACCGACCGAGACGATCTCCGCACGCAAGGTGAGCAAACCTCCGCTGGTGCGCGCACATTATACCGAGCGCTCAACGCGCGCGCAACCGCCACCGGCCCCGCGCGGAGGCGCCGTCACGCGCAGGGCGGCAGCCAGCGAGCGTCACCGCGGTCGGCGAGCGCCCGCCCCTCGCGGTCTGCGACGCAGATCGACAGCCGGTATCCTGCCCTATCCGCCACGGCCTTCACCAGAATGTCGTTCGGGCCCTGACGCAGCGCGATGTCGGCCTGGACAGGGCCGTAGCCAAGAGTGGGCCGATAGGGCTCGTGCGAGTGGCGCGCGATCACCAGGCGTCTGTTCACCCAGACACGCACGGCGTCGTTCGTGTGGGCCACCACGCGCGCATCCATCGCGGATGGCATCACCAGCGTCGTGCGCGCGTAGACGACACCAGGCAACCCCGCGAGCATGGGCTCGAGGTCCAGGTCCTCCGTCTTGTACGCCCGCTTCTCCCAGCCGGCCAGACCGCCCGACCTCGTCAGGAACCGGGCATCGGCCTCAAGGTGATCCTCCGGCTCGTAGTGCTTGTCGAAGCCCTTCTCGCCAACGTTCGTCAGCGGCCCGGCGACCCACCAGCAGTGGCCGGCGAGCATGGGCAACTCGCACGTGCTCGGAGCTTCGCTCTCTGGCGACACGACCAGGGTGAGAGCGTTCGTGTGCCTCATCTCCGCGCCCTCCGGGCAGCGCACGACGAAGCCGAACCGCGCCGAGCCACCCGGCGCGAGCGTCTGCCGTTGCCCCTGAGCGCCCGGCACCGCGATCTGCCAGCCCGCGGGCGGCGCCATCTGCACCAGGCCCACGAAGGCGCGGTCCCCAGTGTTGCGCACGCGCACCGTCAGGCTCGTCGCTTCCTCCGGGACGATGACAGGCCCCCCATCCCCGTAGTCGACCTCGACCTCGAACTGCCCGGCGCGGAACGAGGCGACACGCGGCGGAGCGAGCCACAGAGGTCGGATGGCGTCGTTGGCGCAGAGGTAAGCCAACCCGACCGGCGGCTCCACAGGCGCCGCCGGAGGCTCCACCCCCTCTGGCGCCCCGACCGCGGAGCATGGGAGCCCCTCGCTGGGCGTGGGATGCAGCGGGACGTCGCCGGCATCGGCCGGCGCTGCGGTCCCTTCCGTCGCGTCGCCATCGGGCTCGACGGCCTCGACATCCGGCTGACCGGCAGCGGGTGCGAGGGCGCCGTCCGGTCTGCGCTCGGCCGAAGGCTGGCCCTCTCTCGCTTCTAACTCGAGCGCGCGCAGGCGCGCCACGAGCTCTGCGTCAACGTCGTCGGCGGCCGCCATCGCCGCCCTGGCCGGCGCATCCGGGACCGGCGCCACGGGCGACGGCTGCGCCGCGGAAGCAGCCACTGCGGGAGCGGGAAGCTCGTCGACGAGCGTCACCTGGGCGCCGAGGAGGCGCTCGCCCACGTCGGCAGTCCACTCCGACGCCTGCGCGTAGCTCGAGGGGCCGGTTACGCCATCGACACCCCAGCCCGGGACGACGCTGTCCCCAATAGGCCCCTTCCACTCGCCCGGCAGGCCTGAGGCCCCCGCAAGGACGCCGCACAGCGCGCCCACCATGGCACACGCAGCCGGAGCGTCGTGGCCCAGGTTGGCCGTCGTGCACACGGACGGCCCGAAGGCGCCTCCGCCATAGAGCAGGCCCGCGGCGCTAAGGCCCAGGGTGATCGCGGCATCCGTCGGGTCATTCGCGGACGCCGCCTCCAGGACTCGCCGGCGAGCGTCAAGCAACGGCGCCCCTCTCCTGCCGGCGCTCATGGCGGCCCCGAGCGTTCGCGCGATGCGCGCGCCGCGCGGAACCATCGCCAGGCCGACATCCAGCAGATCGAGCGGTGCGTCCACGGCATAGGCGGCGCTCACGATGGCAGCCCACGCCATGGCGGCCCATACGCCCTCGCCCGCGTGGTCGAGCACCGCGTCGCGGTAGGCGCGCTGCGCAGCCTGTTGCGGGTCGCCCGGGGCCACCATGCCCCAGATGGCCGACCGCGCCGCCGCCCACCCCGACTCCGCGAACCAGTTGCCGTAGGCGCCGCTCATCGGTGGCCGCATGCCCCTGCGCATCGCATGCAGGCCGTAGCCGTACGAGTCCCAGGGGTAGCGGAGGTGCCTCAGCCACGCTGCGCCCAGCATCTCCGAGTCGACGGAGGCACCATGGGCGCGCAGGACGTGGAGTGACAGGGCCTGCAGGTCGATGTGGGAGCTGGCGACGGCCTGATCCGGCCTCACGTGGTAGCTTCGCAGCAGCCCAACGTCGGTGGCGCCCTCCCGCGCGGCGCCCAGGGTTGCCCCGGCTGCCATGCCGATCCAGCCGCCCAGGGTGCGGTCCCGGTACGACGTGCGGCTCAGATTCAGCGCGGGCATTCGGGCCTCCAGGCCGACCGAAGTTCCGCCATTGTAGGAAGCGGCCCCGTGGGCGTCAAGGCTGCGTGCGAGGCTCGGGCTCCGCCGGAAGCGGGACACCTGCCAGCGCCTGGTTCGCGACAGGGCAAGGAGGCCCACCGTTGGGGCGACGTCGTCCTCTGCCGGCTCCGCCCGTAGCCCGACGCTATGGCGGCGTCATCCGGGAGACGCGCGTGTCCAAGCGTCGCAGCGTGTTCACCGCCGCCCGCCGGCGCTCCACCGCCTGCCCCACCTTGATGATCAACAACTCGAGCACGTCGACACCTGGCAGGTTCTTCTCGAGGTAGTCGAACGCCCCGCGGCGCATGGATTCCACGGCGTTCTGCACGTTGCCGTAGGCCGTCAGCACGATGACCTCCGTGAAGACATCGTGCGCCATGGCGTCGCGCAGCACGTCGAGGCCGCTGTCCGCCTGCTCCATCGACATGTCGGTGACAACCACGTCGAAGCCATCGGAGGCTGCAAGCGCCTGGCGCGCTGCTGCCGCGCTCTCCGCCGCGGTGACCGCGTAGCCCTCGCGGCTCAGGCGCCGGACCAGCACTTCGCGCACTTCGTCCTCGTCGTCGACCACCAGAAGTCTCGCCATATGCCCGCCACCTTTCGCGCCCGACAGATTGGCCCTCGCGACGCCACCGCACCCTTCAGCGCCCGCGTACCGGCAGGATGATCACAAACCGCGCCCCCTCGCCGACCCCACCCACCTCGCGGAGGAGGCCATGGTGCGCGTCAACGATGCCCTTCACGATGCTCAGTCCAAGGCCCATGCCCTTCGTCCGCGAGGTGAAGAAGGGCTGGAAGATGCGGCTCTTCAGCTCCTCCGGGACACCCGGGCCAGAGTCGGCAAACTGGACTTCGATGTAGGCTCGTCCCGGCGCAAGGCGCGCGCCAAGACGCTCCTCGGGTGGCACGCGTCGGCTGGCGACCCGCAGCCCTCCGCCCTGCGGTTGGAAGCTGATCGCGTTCTCCACGAGCTCGGCAAACGCCCGCTTCAGTTTTGCGACGTCGCAGCGGACGGGCGGGAGGTCCTCCGCGAGGTCCATCTCAAGAGCAACCGCAGACCGGCGCGGGCAGAACTCCGCGACCACCTCGCGGATCGCCTGGTTGATGTCCGCGTCCGCGAGCGTGATCTGCGTGGCCATCACGAAGTCGCGGAACTCGCGCAGAATCTCCTCCAGGCGCGCGATTCCCCTCTCCATGCTGGCCACGAGCTCCAGCTCTTCTGCACACCCCTCGCGGGAGCCCGTCTCGAGCAGGTGTCGCAGCTCGTTCAGGTCGCCCTTAAGCGCGAAGGTGCGGTTCCCGATCATGTGCGCCGACTTCGCCGAGAGCTCGCCCCATGCCGCCATGCGCTCCGCGCGCACCAGTCGCTGGAAACTGGCCGCGTTTTCCAGCGCTGAGCCGAGCTGGCTCGCAATCGTGGTCAGGACGCGCTCGTCGGCCTCGGTGAAGCGGTTGGAGAACCACGGCGAGTGGCTGCGCGACCGCACTACCCGCAGCACGCCGATCACGCGGTCCCGGCTGATGATTGGCACCACGAGCAGCGCACCGATCTGATCGGCGGGCATCTCCGTGTGGCGTCCCACCCACCGGGGATCCTGCTGCGGGTGGTCGAGCCGCTGCGGGGCGCCGTGCATCGCCACCCAGCCGGTGATGCCCTCCCCGAGTGCGTACGAGGCGACGCCCACTCCCTCTGCCAGCGCTCGGTGCGAAGCCCTGAGGACGAGCCGGTTGGTGTTGGGGTCCAGCAGGAACACAGAGCACCCTTCGTACTTCAGCGCCTCGGCGGCCTCGTCGACCACCTTGCGCATGAGGGCGCCCGTCTCAAGCGTGGTGTTCAGGCTGGTCCCTATCTCGATGAGGGCCGTTTCGCGTGCACGGAAGCCGTCGAGGCCCAGCGCGACGGAGGCGGCCTGCGCAATCGCGACCAGTCGTGCGCAGTCCTGTGAATCGAAGGCATTGGGCACGTTGCTCTCGACATTGATGACGCCCGCGGCGTGGCCCGTCATGCCCAGTACAGGCACGGCGATCTCGCTGATCGCATCACTGAAGAACGGCAGGTAGTACGGATCGCGACTGGTGTCGCCAGTCACGTAGGGCTGCGATGTGATCGCCACGTGCCCAGTTATGCCGCGGTTGGTCTCTTGCGCCAGGTGCAGACGGAGTCGCTTGCCCTCCTCGGTCCAGCCGTCGCCCGCGGTGCAGGCGACCGTCATCTCGGCCGTCTCACGATCAACCAGTGCGAGGAACGCGCGCGTGCCGTTCACGAAACGCATCGCGGCGCCCAGCACTCGCTCAAGGAGATCGGGCGTGGCCCCGAAGCGCACCGCGTCACGGAACAACTCGTGGAGGGTCTCAACGAATCCGGAGCGCCGACCGTGGTCGGCGTGCTCGGCGCCAGGGCGGTCCATGCCGCATTATAGCCGTCCGCGAACGCGTGCCACAAGGCGAGCCCCGCCCATCGCTACAGCGACGCTACGGTATAATCGCCGCGGAAGGAGCCCTGCGTCGCATGGCGGACTACCCCATCGACGACCCCTCATCCGCCGCGCGAGGAGCGTTCTCGGCGCTTCGCCACCGGGACTTCCGCCTCTACTGGATCGGCGCGTGCGTATCCTTCGTCGGCAGTTGGGTCCAGATCGTGGCGATGGGCCTCTTCGTCTACGAACGCACTGGCTCCACGGAGGCGCTGGGCCTGGTGGGCCTGGTGGGCGGGCTGCCGACGTTGGCGCTGATGCTCTTCGGCGGCGCCATCGCGGACCGGGTTGACCGCCGGCGAGCGGTGCTGCTCACCCAGTCTCTGTTCGCGCTCAATGCGCTCGCCCTGACGGCGCTGACGGCGACGGGCCTGGTCCAGTTCTGGCACATTCTGACGGTCTCGTTCGTGTCGGGCGTCGTCTTCGCCGTGGACGGGCCGGCGCGCCAGAGCATCATACACGACATGGTGGGTCCCGAGGACCTGGCATCGGGCGTGGCGCTGCAGTCCGCAGCGTTCAACGTGGCTCGCGTTCTGGGCCCGGCCATCGGGAGCGTGCTCTACACCCAGTTCGGCCCCGCGTGGTGCTTTCTGACGAACGCGCTCAGCTTCGCGGCGATCATCGTTGCCGTGCTGTGCGTACGAACGACGATCAGGGTGCCGATGGAGCCCTCCGAGAACGTGCTGGCGGGCTTCGCCGAGGGTATGCGCAGCGTTGCAGCCAATCCGACGCAGAAGACCGTGCTCCTCCTGACTGCGGCTACCAGCCTGTCGGCCTTCTCGGTGTACAGCACCCTAATGCCCGCGATCGCGCAGGACCGGCTCGGGGTATACGAAGGCGACCGACGGTACGGCTATCTTTTCTCAGCCATTGGGGTCGGCGCGCTGATGGGCGCCTACTGCGTCGGTCGATTCGCGCAGGCCCGCAGGCGTGGCGCCCTCATGGTTGCGGGGGCGCTGGCGTTCTCAGTCGCGCTGTTCTTGCTGGCGCATGTCAACCGGTTCGAGGCGGCGCTGGCGATCTTCGTGCTGATCGGCGTGGCAGCCGTCAGCCAACTCGCGACCGCCAACACGCTGACGCAGACGCTGGCGCCGCCAGGCTTTAGCGGGCGCGCCGTGTCCTTGCACATGTTCGCGATGGCTGGCATGCAGCCGATCGGCGCGTTCATCGCCGGCCTGGTAGCGCAGCGAATGGGCGTGCCCTTTGCCCTGGCGGCGGGCGCGAGCGTGCTGCTAGCCGCGTCCATCGCGCTTCTTGCGCGCCGGCCGGCTATCGCCAGGCTCCCTTGACGCACACTCCACATCTGAGCAGCGGAGGCGGACGCATGGCGCTCAACCGAGGCGTGAGCATCACGTGGTACGGTCACAGCACGTTTCGAATCGTCGCCGAGGACGGATACGTGCTCTTCATCGACCCATGGATCGAGACGAACCCGGTCTGCCCGGGAGCGCTGAGGAAGGTGGACCGCTGCGACGCGATCCTGCTGACCCACGGGCACTCGGACCATGTCGCGGACGCAGCGCCCCTCGCGCGCCGCACGGGCGCGACCGTGGTGGCGATCCACGAGCTGTCACGCCTGATAGCGCGGCAGGGAGTCGAGCGCTGCGTCGGTATGAACAAAGGGGGCACGGTGCGCCTGGGGCTGGTGCAGGCGACCATGGTCGACGCCCGCCACTCGAGCAGCGTCCAGGATGGCGATGCACTTCTCTACGCGGGCGAGGCGGCTGGCTACGTGGTCACCACGCGCGACGGTCTCCGCGTCTACCACGCTGGTGACACCAACGTCTTTGGCGACATGGCGCTGATCGGCGACCTGTATCGGCCCGAGGTGGCGCTACTCCCGATCGGCGACCACTACACGATGTCGCCGCGCGAAGCCGCCAGGGCGATCGACCTCCTCCGTCCCGCGCATGTAGTGCCCATGCACCGCGGCACGTTCCCAGCCCTCTCGGGAACGACAGCGGATCTGCGCAAGCTCACCACTCACGTCGAGGGTCTCACGGTCCACGACCTCGCACCGGGCGACACGCTCGAGTGACCGATTGGTCAGTCACCCGCGCGGAGGGAGCCAATGTGCGGCCCCCTCCATCGCTCATTGCCTGTTGCAGGTGTGTATCGTGCCAGCGCACGAACGATGATTGCGCAGAACGCCTCAGGCCATCGGCCGCCGGAAGACGCACTGGTACTTGTTGGGAACTGGGGACTGCATGAACACGAGTTCCCAGCCCTCCCGCCCGACCTCCTTGAGGCTCTGCTCCAGCATGTCGATGTGCCGCGCGTGGAAGCCAGCCACGCGGTAGTCCCACAGACGGGGCGGCACATGGTCAGTGGATGTCATAAGGCCCGACCCCTCGGGCATATGAACCTCCTGAGCGCGCGCAGTGCGACGGAGCGACAGGACGCCCGCGCCTTGCTCAAGCCGCAGCCTGACACACATACGGCCACGCTACCGACGGCAGGCGCGTGTCATGTGTATAGACGCAAGCCAAGGCTGCTTTGTGCCATGAACCTGCGACGAGGGCGGATGGAACCTGCTGCTGGCTCACCCGTGCACTCGGGGCCGACTGGTTGTACAATGCGGTCGGGAGGGAGTGCCTGGACCACTGGGCGGGCACGACCCTCCGTCCTGAACGTACAATTTCCTGCCGGCCCGCGAACAAGAGGCGCGGTCGCGTCGTCCAATCCTCTGGCGGTGCGTGTCGTCACGCCGGCTTCGCCCGGTCAGGATCGTCTGCTTCTCGTGGTCAGCCCGGCCACTGCCGGTCAGGGCGAGAGGAACAGCAGGATGGCGCCAGGCGCGTCTGCCCCGTGTCCCCACTGCAAGGCGGAGAACCTCGCACACCGGCGCGCCTGCTGGCGGTGCGCGCGCACGCTGCCGACCTCGCTCGCCCTCGGTGTGGGGCTCACCGGCCGTCTGTCGGCGAGCGACCAAGGCGTGGCGCGTGCGCCTGACAGGCTAGAGGTCGAGGACGTCCTCCCCAACACCGTGGTCGTGGGGGAGGGAGCCGAAAGCCCCGAGACCATCGATCCAGCCGAGCACGTCGAGCCAACGCGCCTGCTGTGGATGATCCGCCGAAGGTCCCCACACACCTGATGCTGGTCCTGGCACTCGTGCACACGAACGACCTTCACGGCCGGATCGATGCCCCATTCGTGCAGTTCCTGCGGCGCCTTCGGGTCCTCCTTCCTGTCCCTAGCCTCCTGCTGGATGCGGGCGATGCGGTCGCGTCGGGCAACGTGACCTTCCGGGTCCGGGGCGAGGACGCGCACGACCGAATGGTTGATGCGGGCTACGACGTCGCGATCGTCGGCAACCGCGAGTTTCACTTCTCCGAAGCGGGCTTCCGCGCGAAGCTGAGCCGCGCGTCCTTCCCCGTGCTGTGCGCCAACCTCCGGCCCACGCGCCCCGGGAGCGCGCTCCCGGTCAGTTCGTCGGTCTCGTTCGAGGCCGCAGGGCTGAGCATCGGTGTCCTGGGCCTGACCGTGCCGATGATCACCGAGCGGATGCTGGCGCGTCGCGTGTCCGGCTTCGTGTTCGACGACCCCATCGCCACGGCTCGCCGGCTGGCGCCCCCTCTTCGGGCGTCGTGCGACCTTCTGGTGGCGCTGACCCACATTGGCATGGAGCGCGACCAAGCGCTCGCAGCCGCGGTCCCCGGCATCGACCTGATCGTCGGCGGACACACCCACGCGCTGCTCCCCGAGGGCCAGCGGGTGGGGAGCACGCTCATCGTACAGGCCGGTTCGCACGGACGGGCTGGCGGCGTTGTCGAGGTACACCGCGACGATGGACGCCTGGCGCTCACCGCGCGGCTCGTGCTGCCATGATCGACCTTCTGCTGCTGGCGTTGGCGCTGGCTGCGGCATCCGCAATCGGCAGGCAGTGCCTGCGCCTGTTGCGCTACGAGGCGCCCACGCGGCTCGAGCGGCTCACGATCGGCGCCACCCTCGGGCTAGGCGTCATAGGCTACGCCGTTCTGGCGATCGGGCTCGCGGGCTTCCTGCGGCCTCTGCCGGTGCTGGTCGCGCTGGTCGTGCTGGTCGCTGCGAGCTGGCGGGGCGCGCGGGACACCGTCCGTGACCTGCGCGGCCTCCCCCCCTGGCGATGGTCCCCTGGCGGAATCGCGGCGGCGGTGCTCCTCGTCCTGCTGGCGGGGGTCGCCGCGCTTTCATGCTTCTCGCCGCCGGGCGCGCACGAGTGGGACGCGCTCTCGTATCACCTCGCGGTCCCGCAGATCTACCTCCAGCACGAGCGGATCCTGTTCCTGCCGACGCAGCACCACTCTAACTTCCCGTTCCTCTGGCAGATGCTCTTCACGGTGGGCCTGATGGCGCGCGGCCCTGAGCTGGCGGCCCTGTTCCATTGGGCAGCGGCCGCTCTGGCGACCGCAGGCGTCGCCATGCTTGCGCGGCGTCACGGGGGTCCGGGCGCCGGCAACTGGGCCGCGGTGGCATTTGCGACGACGCCGATCGTTCTCTGGCAGGCGGGGACCGCCTACATCGATGTGGCGCAGGCGCTCTGCACGACGCTGGCGGTCCACTGCCTTCTGGAGTGGCGCCGGACCCGCGAGGCTCCCGCGCTGCTCGCTGCCGGCGCGCTCCTGGGCATGGCGCTCGGCGTGAAGACGCTCTCGCTGCTCCCTCTGGGGCTCCTGACGGGTTACCTCCTCATCGCGCGGGCGCCGGTTCGACAGCTCGCCGCGTACCTCGCGGTCGCGGTGGCGATCGGCTGCCCGTTCTATGTGAAGACGTTCATCTACACGGGCAACCCCGTGTACCCATTTGCGTACCGATTGTTCGGGGGACGCTACTGGAGCGTAGAGCTCTCCAAACCCTACGAGGCGGAGCAGCGCAGCTTTGGCATGAGCCGCAACCTGATCGGTCCACGCGATGACGCCCGGACCGCTTCCTTCCCCTATGAAGCGCCCTCGGCGGCCGACCGGGTGCGCAACGCGCTACTTACTCCCTTCATGCTCGTCTCCGTTCCGCGCATCTACTACAACCTGGCCGACCCAGGCGTGTTCAACCATGCCGGTTACCTCTTCCTGGCCCTGCCGATGCTGCTCCTGGTGGCGCCGCAACGATCGTCCGGCGCCGTCTGGCTCGCCGCGTTGGCAGCCGTCTGGCTGGCCGCCTCCACACTGAACATGCAGTACGTGCGCTACCTGGTTCCCGTACTGGCGCTCGCCGCGGCCGCCGGGGGCGAGGGCGCTACGCAGGTCCGCCGGATGGGGCGGCTGCCGTCGGCGCTCCTCATCGCCGCCGTGTCCGGGCAGGCCGCCGTGGCGCTGTGGACGTTCGGGGCGGACACTCCGGCTCGGTGGGCAGTGGCCACGAATGCCGAGGCCCGGCAGGAATACCTCCGCCGCTCTCTGAACCACTACCGCGCGATCGAGTGGCTGAACGGGTCAACAGGCCCTCGCGACGGCGTCGTGCTGTTCGAAGAGACGCGTGGCTTCCACCTAGACCGGCCCTACCTCTGGGGCAACGCCAACCACTCGCTGTACATTCCCTATCGCCACTTCGCGAGCGGCGAGGAGATGATCGATTGGTTCCTTGCGCGCGGGTATCGCCACGCATTGCTCAACCTGCGGTTCGCACCGATGGCGGCCACGGTGGAAGGGCAAATGGAGATCCGCCGCGCCTCGGTCGAGGGCACGCTTCCCGCCCTGACCGTGCGCTGGTACCGGCCGGGCATGGACGACCGGGAGCGGTGGCGCGAGCTACTCGGCCAGGCGCTCCATGGCGCCAGGGCGGTGGTTGTGCCGGAGGCGACCGGCCGGGGCGCGGTCGTACTGGAGTTCCGGGCTGCCGTCAGCTCAGGCGGCGGGCACTGACGCAGGGGGCGACCGCGTGAGCCGGCGCCGCAAGGCAGCGCCGCGCGTCGCTGCGGCGGCCGAGCAGGTGGCACGCGCTCCACTGCCAACCCGCCGCGGCATGGCCGCCCTCCCGCTCGCTGCCATCGCGCTCGCCTACGTTCTGTTCGCGACCGCGCACCTAGCGACGACACCGGTTCTCTCGGAGGGCAGCTTCATCAACGCCCCCGACGAGCCGGCACACCTTGCGTGCGTACGCCTGATCGCAACGGAGCGCCGGCTCCCTACCCGCGCCGACAGCGCGACGACCTATCAGTGGCACCAGCCTCCCCTCTACTACCTGCTCGCGGCTCCGCTCTGGCACCTGGGCCCCCTTGCCGTCCGGGGTCTCGGCATCGCCTTCGGGCTCGCGGGAGTGCTCCTCGTCTGGGCCGGCGCACGCCGGCTGGCGCCTGGAGACCTCGGCGCGGCAACGCTCGCCGCCGGCCTGGCTGCCCTCCTGCCTATGCGCCATGCCGTCACCTCAGCTGCGGGCAACGACGCCCTGACCGAAGCGCTCACGACGCTGACCCTCGTGCTGGCGCTCGGCGTCATGGCTGCGGGTCCGTCGCCTGCCCGCGCCGCCGGCCTCGGAGCATCCCTTGGCGCCGCGCTCCTCGCGAAGGCGTCAGCGCTCACGCTCGTCCCGATCGTGCTCGCCGCCATGCTGTGGACGCGGCGCACCGGCCACACATGGCGGTCTGTTGTGCTGGGCTGCGCGGTCATGGCAGCAGCGAGCGTTGCGGTCTCGGGTTGGTGGTTTGCGCGCAACCTGGCGCTCTACGGCGCCCCACTGCCCACCGCCGCCTTCGCCGAGGCCTTCGCGGGCACCCAGCAGGCCCGCGACTGGGTGGATCGGCCGGTCAGGGCGGACCTCCTAACAGGCGAGCTGGCGCCCGCTGATTCACCTCTGGGGCGTTCGGGCTACACGCTTCTGATCGCCAACTGGACCTGGCGAACGCTGATTGGCGCGTACACACCGCCAGCAGGCGCGCCGATGGGGGTGCCACGATTCCTGCCGCCGGGGTTCTACCTTCCCCACCTCCTGCTCGCCGCCTGGGCAGCCGCAGGCCTCGCTCTCCTGCTCGTGAGAGCGCGCGGCAGGCCCCCGGCGCACGGTTGGGCTCGTGCGGTGCTGCTGGCCGCGGCGGCGTTGCTCGTGCTGGCCGCCTTCGCCGCGTTCACGTGGACCTACTTCCAGGCGCAGGGACGCTATCTCTTTCCTGCCATGCTTCCGATCGCGGGGCTCGCGGCCGTTGGCATCCGCGCGACTGTGCCGGAGGCTCGGCGCGGGATGGTGAGCGCGACGATCCTCTCGGTGCTGGCTCTGCTGTCCGCCCTGTTCCTGTTCGGCGCGGTGATCCCCGCCTACGAGGCATCGCCGTGACGGCAGCCCACTTCCGATGCTCCACGGTCAGCAACGGCGAGAGCGACACCCGTGCTCTCGGGCAGCGCATCGCCACTCGCTGTCGGGGCGGCGAGGTGCTCCTGCTGATCGGCGACCTGGGAGCAGGGAAGACGGTCTTCGTCCAGGGGCTCGCGGAGGGCCTCGGTGCGACGGGGATCACCAGCCCCACGTTCACGCTACTGCACATCCATCGCGACGGACGCCTGCCTCTGGTCCACGCAGACCTGTACCGCCTCTCAGGGCCCGCCGAAGTGGCCGATCTCGGCATCGAGGACGTGGCCGTCGGCGCCGCGGTCCTGGCCGTGGAGTGGCCGGACCGCCTGGGCGCCCTCGCTGCGGACGGCAGGCTGGAGGTGCGCCTCATGGTTGCCTCCTGCGACCGGCGCGAGATCCGCCTGTGCGCCACGGACGAGCGGCATGCCGCGCTGCTGGCGGGAGAGCCGGCAGCCGGCGGCGCTGAGGAGCGGCCGGCATCGTGAAGGTTCTGGGTATCGAGACGACGGGCGAAGTGTGTGGCGTGGCGGTCACCGACGAGAGCGGCCTGCTCGTCGAGCGGCGCTACCGGCATCGCATGCGCCTCGTAGAGCGTCTCGTCGCCGATGTGGACGCGGCCCTGGCCGACGCCGGGCTGGCGCTGGGCGATCTGGATGGCATCGGCGCCGGCATCGGCCCGGGGTCACTTACGGGCGTGCGCATCGGGGTGATGACCGCCAAGACGCTCGCCGCGGCTGTCGGGCTGCCGGCCGTCGGCATCGGCGCCACCGTTGCCATCGCGTCAGACCAGGCGGCAGCACCGGAGGAGCGCGTCGTCGCGATCGTGCGTGCCCGGCCGGGATCGGTGTACGCCGACCTTGACGCCAGCCCCTCACCGCCGCGGCTGATGGTTGTGGGGGATCTTGTTGGCGAGCTGGCGCGACCGCCGGTGCGGCCCGTGGTCCTCTGTGGCGAAGGTTGCGTCCGGGACGGAGCGACCATCGCGGGCGCGCTCGCGGCGGCAGGGGTCGCAGCGCGCATCGGCTCCGTGGAGGGACCGAGGCCGTCCACCGTGGCACGCCTCGCTATGGAGCGCTTGCTGGCAGGCGAGAGGCCGGACGCGATCGCGCTCGCCCCCCTGTACGTGGCGCCCCCGCCGATCGACCCCAGAGCAGAGCGGTTCGCGCCGCGATAGGCGCACCATGCCGATGGTCAGTAGGAGCCGTGCCCGTAGTCGCGCATCAGGCCGATCACCTTGCCGATTACGCGGCCGTCCTCTCTAGTGACCTCGATGGGGTTGTAGGCCGGGTTCGCGGCCACCAGCCGCACGGAGCCGTTGTGGAAATGGATGCGCTTCACGGTCGCCTCGTCGCCCAACAGCACGGCGACGAGGTCGCCGTTGTCCGCCACCGACTGTGGCTTGATGACCACGAGGTCCCTCGGCATGATGTGCTCGTTGATCATGCTGTCGCCCTTTACGCGCAGCACGAAAGCGCCTTCGGTACTGCGCACCATCTCAGGCGGCACGGGGACCATCTGCTCGACGTTCTCGGTGGCGGTGATCGGGGTGCCCGCCGCGATCGTGCCGACGAGCGGTAGGAACGCCGCGGACCTGCGCATGGCGGTTGGCCCGGTCCTGCCGATCACCGTGATCGAGCGCGACGTGCTGGCGCGCTTGATGTATCCCTTCCGCTCCAGGGCGTCGAGGTGCACGGTCACCCCGCGCAGGCTGCTGATGCCGAAGCCATTGCCGATCTCACGGATAGACGGCGGATACCCCTTGTCCTCGACGTAGTCCACGATGAAGCCCAGGATGCGCTCCTGTCTCTCCGTCAGACCTCTCGTCATGGTGCCGTCCTCCTTGTGCCTATAAGTGTACAGGCACAGCCGTCTACTGTCAACCGATCCCCTCGGCCCCGCAGCCATCACGACGCGCGGTTGCCCCGGATGACGCGGGCGGCGATGGAGGGGCGAGCACCCGATGCGGTGCTCCTCACAGACCATCCGGCAGCCGCGACAGTCCGATCGAGGCGCAGCGCTCGGTCAGCGGACCTGCACTCGCGGAGGCGGGGGCCGCGCTGTGTCGCCGCCCCCGCCTCCGCGACGTAGTCCTTGGACCGCCGGCTATCGGACGCCCAGCAGCAACTCGGTCACCAGTTGGTCGAGCCGCTCGTAGCCATACCCCTTGCGCCCGTAGGCAACGCGGTCGAACGGCAGTGCGGCCACCCGGGCCGCCGCCTCGGCGCTGTATCCGCCGGAGAGGAGCGGCGCTACGCCATCAGGGTCGGCGCTCAGGCCCTTGATGATGCCCTGGATCTCGGCGTCCGCGTTGAAGCGCGCCACCTTCTCCTTGAGGATCAGATAGGTCCGCATACAGCCGGATGCGAAGTCCCAGACGCCGGCATCGTCCTCGGTCCGCAGCGCATGGGCGTCGAAGTGCAGCGGCCCTTGGTAGCCAGCGTTCTCGAGCACCATCACCAGAGTGAATGCGCCCTTGATGTCCTCCTGCCCGAAGCGCAGGTCCTGGTCGAACCGGCCAGGCTTCTGGGCGTTCAGGTCAATGTGGAAGAGCTTGCCTGCCTCGAGCGCCTGCGCGACGGCGTGTGGGAAGTTGAGGCCCGCCATGTTCTCGTGGGCGACCTCCGGGTTCACCCCCACCATCTCTGGGTGAGCCAGCGTCGCGATGAACGCGAGCATCGCGCCGGTCGTCGGCAGGTAGATGTCGCCTCGCGGCTCGTTGGGCTTCGCTTCCAGCGCGAACAGCATCCCGTAGCCCTTGTCGCGGTTGTACTCGCACAGGAAGTCCATGCATTCGCGCATCCACCGAAGAGCGTCGACTGGGCTCTTGGCCGCATCCACCTCGGCCCCCTCGCGGCCACCCCAGAACACGTAGACCTTTGCGCCCAGCTCCGCTCCGAGGTCCATGGACACCATGGTCTTGCGCAATGCGTAGGCGCGCACACGGGGGTCTGAGGAGGAGAACGCGCCGTCCTTGAAGACCGGATCGTAGAACAGGTTCGTAGTCGCCATCGGGACGCACAAGCCGTGGTCCGCGAGGGCCCGCTTGAATTCGGCCACTATGGCGTCGCGCTCGGTGGCCGTCGCGTCGATGGGAACCAGGTCGTTGTCGTGCAGGTTGACCCCGTACGCGCCCAACTCAGACAGCTTCTGCACCGCGCGCACCGGGGTCATGGGGCCGCGGACCGCCTCGCCAAACGGGTCGCGCCCCCTGTTAGTGACGGTCCACAGGCCGAAGGTGAACCGATCGCTCTTCTGCGGCGTGTACATACCCATAGTGGGAACCTCCCTGGTCTATCGTGATGGCGTCGGTCGTCGCTATTCGGACGTGCACGGCCCCCAATCCTGCGTAGGATGGCCCTCGTAGCTCGCGAAACCGGGCAGCTCTGGTGTCAGTATGATATCATATCCATATCACGACAGAGAAGGAGGACGCGATGGTAAGGGACTACGAGGCCAGGACCCAGTCGGGCGCCGTCATTCTGCTGCTCAGCTTCGCGGTGCTGGCAGGTGCCATCTACCTGCCATTTGTGGCCGAGCAGACGGAGAGCGCGCCGCTCGTCGTGGCGTCCATCATTGTGTGGCTGGTCTGGATGCTGCTCCTGCCCGGCTTCTTCGTGGTGGAGCCCAACGGCAGCAAGGTGCTGGTCCTGTTCGGGAGCTACCTCGGGACCGTGAAGCGCACCGGGTTCCATTGGGCGAACCCCTTCGCCTCGAAGCGACGCGTGTCGCTGCGCGCCCGCACGCTGATGAGCGAGAAGCTGAAGGTTAACGATCTCGCGGGCAACCCGATCGAGATCGCTGCCGCGGTCGTCTGGCAGGTGCGCGACACCTTCACCGCCAGCTTCGTGGTGGACAACTACGAGCAGTACGTGGCTACCCAGAGCGAGACGGCGCTGCGCCAGATGGCTCAGGCTTACCCCTACGACGCGGAGGATCACGTCGAGTCGCTGCGCCGCAACACGGCGGAGGTGTCCGCCCACCTTACCCAACAGCTCAATGAGCGGTTGTGCAGGGCTGGCGTAGAGGTCTTGGAGGCGCGGCTTTCGCACCTCGCCTACGCGCCCGAGATCGCGGGGGCGATGCTCAGACGACAGCAGGCGTCCGCCGTCATCGCGGCCCGGCAGATCATCGTGGAGGGCGCGGTAGGGATGGTGGAGATGGCGCTCCGGCGCCTGGAGGAAGACGAGACGGTCCGGCTCGACGATGAACGGAAGGCGGTCATGGTCTCCAACCTGCTCGTCGTGCTGTGTGGCGAGCAGGCAGCTCAGCCGGTCGTCAACACCGGCACACTCTACTCCTGAGCCATGGCGGAGCCCGAGCGCAAGTCCCTCCTGCTGCGGATACCTAAGGACCTCTGGGACGAGATACGAGCGGCCGCAGCGGCGGACCTGCGAAGTGTGAACGGTCAGATCGAGTACATGCTACGCGACGCACTCCGCCGGCGTCGCGGCGGACGTGACGCGCCGAGCGACGGCGCCAGCACCTGAGGTGGGCTGCAGGACGCGAGCCGCCGGCCGGTGAACTCCTTCGCAGGCCGGCGGCACCCGCCCGTGCGGGCGCCGCCATGAGTGCGCCAGGAGAAGCGCCCATGAGACCGCTCGCCCGAATCGCCCCCGTCGCCTTCGCCGTCTGGCTCCTTCTCTCGGGCGCGATGGCGCACGCGCAGGAGGTCATCCCTGAGGTGACCGATGCAGACCGCAGGCTGCTCGCGACCCTCCGGCCGGGCCACCCTCGCCTGATGGCGACGGACGCCGACGTCGGCCTCCTGCGGGCCACCATCGACCGGGACCCGGTCGCCCGCCAATGGCTGGCCCTCCTGCGCGCTGACGCCGACGCGATGCTTCGCCAGCCGCCTGTCGAGCGCAGGCTGGTGGGTCCGCGCCTGCTCGCGCAGAGTCGGCTGGCCCTCCACCGCATCGCGACGCTCGCGCTCGTCTTCCGGCTGACGGGCGAGCGCCAGTACGCCGACAGGGCCCGCGCGGAGATGCGTGCCGTCAGCGCTTTCCCCGACTGGAACCCGTCCCACTTTCTCGACACGGCCGAGATGGCGCACGCTGTCGCTCTCGGCTACGACTGGCTGCACCCCGCTCTGCCCGAGGACGAGCGAGACCTCCTACGCAGCGCTCTGGTTCGCCTGGCGCTGCTGCCTGCCTACCAGGCGCACCGGGACCGGCTCTGGTGGACGACGAGCGCGTACAACTGGAACCAGGTGTGCAATGGAGGCATGCTGATCGCCGCCCTCGCCATCGCGGACAAGGAGCCCGATCTGGCGGCATACATCGTCGGGCGCGCCGTCGCGTCGCTGCCGCGCGCCTTGGCGAGCTACGCGCCAGATGGAGGGTGGGCCGAGGGGCCCGGCTACTGGAGCTACGCGACCAGCTACACCGTGTATGCGCTTGCTGCCCTCGAGTCGGCGCTCGGGACCGACTTCGGCCTCTCGCGGTCGCCCGGGCTCGACAGGGCCGGGCACTTCGCTCTCCACTTCACCGGACCGGCGGGCAGGGCGTTCAACCACGGCAACAACGGCGAGATGGTCCGCACCACACAGGAGCTTTTCTGGCTGGCACGGCGGTTCGCTAGGCCGCTCTACGCCCACGCGGCGCGTCGCGCCGTACGGCGCCCGCACCCGTTCGACCTGCTCTGGTACACCGCCGCCGGTGACGGAGCCGCCGCCGCCGCGAGGGAGCCGCTCTCTCACCACAACCGCACAACCGAGACGGTGTTCATGCGAACTGCATGGGAGGACCCCCAGGCCATATGGGTCGCCGCGAAAGGGGGCGACAATCGCGCGAACCACAACCATCTCGACCTGGGAACCTTCGTGTTGGAGGCCGACGGCGAGCGCTGGGCGATCGATCTCGGCCCCGACAACTACGATCTGCCGGGATACTTCGGCAGGCAGCGCCTGACCTACTACCGGATCCGGACGCTTGGGCAGAATACCCTTGTCCTCGACGGCGCCGACCAGGACCCGGCGGCGCGCGCCCGGGTCGTCTCGTTCTCGCGGCGAGGCCGGAGCCCCTTCGCGGTCATCGACCTCAGCGCCGCATACGCGGGTCAGGCCCGGTCTGTGAGGCGAGGGGTCGCACTGGTCGAGGGCCGTGCTCTGCTGGTGCAGGATGAGATCGATGCGGAGAGGCCGCCCAGCATCGAGTGGCGCATGCATACCAGGGCAGCCGTGGAGGTCCGCGGCTCGACCGCCCTCCTTCGCCAGGGGGGTCGCACCCTCCATCTGGAGGTGCTGGCACCTGCAGGAGCCAGCATCGCGGCGGTTCCGGCGACCGCGCCGCCGCCAGAGAACCCCAATGCGGGCGTCACGGTCGTCGCCGTGAGGCCGCCTGCGAGCGCCGGGCCGACGCGGATCGCGGTTCTCATGACGCCAGCGAGCCGCCTGACGCCGCCGCTCAGGACCGCTATACGGCCGCTCGCCTCCTGGCGCTGAGCCCGCGCCTGCGCCGCCCGCGTTGGTCCAGCCCGACGGGCCGCGGGGTATACTACTGGTCGCCGCGATCGGCCGCGCGCCACCCTTGGAGCCGCCGTCATCGCCCGGCGCAGCCCCCTTTGGTGTGACAGGAGCCGCCCGTGGTCGCTCCCGGAATATACCGCGAGATGGGCCTGAACGACGCTGAGTACCTTCAGGTCGAGGCAATCCTCGGGCGCGAGCCGAGCGAAACCGAACTCGGCATGTTCGCGGTGATGTGGTCGGAGCACTGTGGCTACAAGTACTCCCGTCCGGTGCTTGCCCTGTTCAAGACGTACCGGGAAGCGCAGGAGAAGGGCGCCTTGGAGAACGCCGGCGTGGTCCGGCTCGACGACCGCCTGGGCGTCGTCTTCAAGATGGAGAGCCACAACCACCCCTCGGCGATCGAGCCGTTCCAGGGCGCCGCGACCGGCGTGGGTGGCATCCTTCGCGACATCTTCACGATGGGCGCCCGACCCGTCGCCAGCCTCAACAGCCTTCGCTTCGGGCCGATCGAGGGCGACAGCCCCGAGGTCGCCCGGAACCGCTATCTCTTCGAGCACGTCGTCGCCGGTATCGCCCACTATGGCAACTGCGTTGGCGTGCCGACCGTCGGCGGCGAGGTTGTGTTCAGCCCCTGCTACAGTGGGAACCCCCTGGTCAACGCCATGTCGGTCGGCATCGTGGAGCTTCATGCCGTGGCGAGCGCCCGTGCGGAGGGGGTCGGGAACGCCATTCTCTACGTGGGATCGAGCACCGGAAGGGATGGAATCCACGGCGCTACCTTCGCCTCCGTCGAGCTGGGCCCCGACTCCGAGAGCCGCCGCCCGAACGTGCAGATGGGCGACCCCTTCATGGAGAAGCTGCTCATCGAGGCCACGCTCGAGGCGCTCGCAGCGGGCGGCATTGTGGGCATTCAGGACATGGGGGCGGCTGGCCTGACGTGCGCGACCTGCGAGATGGCGACCAAAGGCAATGCCGGCATCGAGATTGACGTCCTGAAGGTGCCCCGTCGCGAGGCGCACATGTCGCCCTACGAGGTGATGCTCTCCGAATCGCAGGAGCGCATGCTGGCGTGCGTCCGCGCCGGATCGGAGGAGCGCGTCGCGTCCGTGTACCAGAAGTGGGGACTGAGCGCGGTGGTCATCGGGCGCGTCACCGAAGGAGGCATGGTCCGCGTCTTCGAGGGGGACCGGCTCGCCGCGGAGGTGCCGGCCAGGGCTCTCACGGAGCAGTGCCCGGTCTACCAGCTGGAGACGGAGGAGCCGCCGTACGTCCGAGAAGTGCAGGCCTTCGACCCGCTCGCGACGCCGGACCGGTGGCCGGAGGGGGGCGCGCCCGCCGCGCTGCGCGCTCTGCTGCAGTCGCCGACCATCGCCTCCAAGCGCTGGGTCTTCGAGCAGTACGACTCCATGGTCCAGACGCTCACCGCGGTCGGCCCCGGCAGTGGCGACGCCGCGGTCCTGCGCGTGAGAGGCAGCGACCGCGGCATCGCGATGGTTGCGGACTGCAACGGGCGGTACTGCTACCTGGACCCGTTTGTTGGAGGTCAGATCGCCGTCGCCGAGGCGGCCCGCAACCTGGTGTGCTCGGGCGCTCGACCGGTGGCCGTGACCGACTGCCTAAACTTCGGCAACCCGGAGAAGCCCAGCGGGTTCTGGCAGTTCCGACGCGCGGTCGAGGGCATTGCCGCCGCCACCGAGGCCCTCGGTACCCCCGTGGTGTCCGGCAACGTCTCCTTCTACAACGAGACGCCCGATACCGCCATCTACCCGACGCCCGTGATCGGCATGCTAGGCATACTGGATGACCTGCGCCACCGCCGGTCAATGGCTTTCCTTGAGGAGGGCCATCCCCTAGTCCTGCTGACGGCGGCGCACGACCCAAGCGGCGGGCTAGGCGGCAGCGAGTACCTGGAAGTCGTGCACGGTCGCGTGGCGGGCGTGCCGCCGGCCATCGACCTGTCTGCTGAGGTGCGCCTCCAGGCGTGCCTGCTGCAGGCGATCCGTGACGAGCTGGTCGCCTCCGCGCACGACTGCTCCGACGGCGGTCTGGCGGTCTGCCTCGCCGAGTGCTCCATCCCCGGGGGACTTGGCGCGGCGGTGCTGCTCCGCACGGCGGACTTCGGCGGAATGCCGGCCGACGCCATCCTCTTCGGAGAGACGCAGTCGCGGGTGGTGGTGTCGCTACGCGGCGAGAAGCAGCTGGTGGCCATCGAGAAGCTGGCCGAGGCCCATGGGGTCCGAGCGCAGTGGATCGGGACGGTCGGCGGCGATCGCCTGCGGGTCACCCTCGATGCGGAGTCCTTGCTCGACGAGCTGGTCGGTGACCTGAGCGCCCTCCACGAGGGCGCCATTCCGGCCATCATGGACACGGTCGCGCCCTGATGGCCCGGCGCCCTCGGGACCCGAGCGTGGTAGAGGGGGGCGCTGAGAGCGTGTACATGGACCGCCGCCCCGCGTGGCTCTCCGATGAGCACCCGAACGAAGAGTGCGGGATCTTTGGCATCAACGCACCCGGCGAGGATGTCGCCCGTATCACCTACTTCGGTCTTTTCGCCTTGCAGCACCGTGGCCAGGAGAGCGCGGGAATCGCCGTGGGCGATGGCCGCGCCATCCGCGTGCACCGGAACATGGGCCTGGTCACGCAGGTCTTCGATGAGGACGTGCTGCAGGACCTGCGAGGCGGGTTCGTCGCCATCGGCCACACGCGCTACTCCACGACGGGCTCCAGCGTGGTGCGCAACGCCCAGCCGATCTGCAGTACATCGGTGGTGGGCGACATTGCCGTGGCCCACAATGGCAACCTGATCAACACGAGCGCCCTCCGCGACGAGATGATGCGGGAGGGCGTGGCCTTCGACACCACCAGCGATAGTGAGGTGATCGCTCATCTGATCGCTCGTCTCTCTGCCGGCGCCGACGGCGTCGAGGCGGGCGTGCAGCAGGCTATGAAGCGCTTGCAGGGCGCCTACTCGCTTGTGGTGATGACCAGGGACAAGCTCATCGGCGTGCGCGACCCCTACGGCATCCGGCCGCTGTGCGTTGGGCGAATCAACGGGCGTGGGTACGTGCTGGCCTCCGAGACCTGCGCGCTCAACGTGGTGGCTGCGGACTACCTGCGCGAAGTGGAGCCCGGGGAGATCGTCATCGTGGATGGCGACGGCCTGCGCGAGATCCAGGCGCTCCCCACGGCGAAGCACGCGACGTGCCTCTTCGAGTTCATCTACTTTGCGCGGCCCGACAGCCGGATCTATGGGCGCACACTGCACGACGCACGACGCCGCATGGGCCACGAGCTCGTGCGCGAGCATCCCTGCCCCGATGCGCACGTGGTGGTTCCCATCCCGGACTCCGCCATCCCTGCCGCGCTTGGCTTCGCCGAGGCATCGCGAGTCCCGTACGGCGAAGGCGTGGTGAAGAACCGGTACATCCAGCGGACGTTCATTCAGCCCGATCAGCGGATGAGGGACCTGGGCGCGCGCATGAAGTACACGCCGCTCCGAGAGGCGCTTGCCGGCCGCCGGGTTGTCATGGTGGACGACTCCATTGTGCGGGGGACAACCACGGGGAAGCTGGTTCGCATGTTCCTGGATGCCGGAGCACGCGAGGTCCACGTCCGGATCAGTGCACCGCCGGTCGCCTACCCCTGCTACTACGGCATCGACATGGCGAACCAGTCGGAGCTGGTGGCGGCGCGACACAGCGTGGAAGAGATACGGCGCCTCATCGGCGCGACGACGCTGGGGTATCTGTCCCTCGATGGGTGTGTGCGGGCCGTGGGGATGAGCAAGAGCAGCTTCTGCCGCGCCTGCTTCGACGGGAAGTACCCGATCCGCGTACCCTCCGACGTCAAGCTCGCAAAGCTGGTCCTGGAGAAGGCATCACCCGTGCGCGCTGCCGTTCCGGCCTTTGACAGCGACCGCAGCCCCGACGCTGACGTAGACTACTGACCAGCCGGCTCACGCCCTGCCCGCTCCCCAGAGTCAGCGGCGTGCGCGCGGGTCTGGGGCCCGACGCGGTGGCGAGCCGCCTCGGGACGCGGCGCTGAAGGAGCGAGAGAGCGACGCACAGCCAAGGCGCCGCGCGATGCGTCCCGTGACGTGATCCGCGCGCCGCCAACTCACCCCGCGGGGGCCAGTTCCAGCACAACGCTGCCCGACACCTCCCTGCCTGGCTCCAGCGCGTGCGGTGCGCCGTCGAGCAGGGCAAGGAAGAGCTGCGACTCGCCTGCGGCGTCGGGTATCAGGAACACGTTCTGGAGGCCGGCTGGCTCCGCGACCCGGAGGGTGGCGCGCCGGGTCCGGATCACACGCGGCGCGTCACCTGCCTGGTGCATTGTTAGGACCCGCTCCCCCACTGTGCCCGGCCGCCCACTCCGCAACGCACCGGCTGACCATCCGGTGACGCCGGGCAGCGGCAGCCGGTAGCCCACGAAGGCCCGCGAATCGGGAACCGGCAGGGAGGGCGTGATCCCGAGCGTGACCGTCACCCTCGACCACCGGTCCACCTCGTACGTCAGCCGATAGGCGCAGGCGGGCTGTGCGACTGGGCATGCCTGCACACCGTTCCACGACCGCGCCCGCAGAGTCCCCCGGAAGGTCACGCGGATGCCATCGTCCAGGTGCTCGACCGTCAGTCGTGGCGTGGCCTCTCCATCGCACGACGCGTAGACGCCCTGCGCAAAGATGCCGTTGTCGCTGTAGGCATCAGCCCCAGCGCCCACGACGCTCCGGTCGCGTGACGACACGCCAAAGTGCGCGATGGCGCCGCCACGCCTCCGTGAGAGCACAAGGTAGCAGCCGGGCGCGGTGATGCGGACCCACTGCGGCTCTACCCGAACGGAGACGGCGCCGGGTCCAGGAGGATGCCGCCCGCGGTCGGCATCCTCATCGACGCGCACTGTGACGCGCCGCCCGTCTCCTGCCGGATCGTCGATGGACAGGCCACGCAGACGCCGCGGGTCGGCCTCCACCCTGACCGCGGTGCCGTCCCGCCGCGTGATCTCGATCGCCGATGTATGCGACCCGTCCAGCAGACCGCTCGAAAGCGGGTCCCACGCCGGCCTCAGCGTCTGCAGGAGCGCCGTAATGGGCTCGCCAGGGCGAAGGCGCGCGTGGAACGTCCGGAAGGCGTCCTCCAGCGTGCCCTCGCCCGTCTCCACGCGCCAACGGACAGCATCATCGATCCGAAGCGCACCGTCGGGACCGGGCCTCGCCAGGACGGTCCGCTGGCTGCGCACGGGGCGTCTGGGCTGATAGCGCGGGCGACCTCCCTGCGGAAGCATCAGCAGCACCACGGGCCGGTAGGGCTCGATACGGACGCGAGCAGCCCCGGGGCTGGACGGTCGGATGCGCCCGCCCCGGAGTGCATCGACCACCACTGGGAAGCGGCTCCCGACCCCCGCGGGCCACCTGAGGACCGTGTCGACCGGCCGCCCCGTCATGTTCACGGCGACGACGGCTGCCTGTGTGGAGTGCTCGCGCAGGAACGCCAGCACCTCGGCGTTCGAGGCGGTCACCGCGTCGTAGTCCGCCTCACCGGCATAGAAGCTCGGCTCTGACTTCCGCAGATGCAGCCATGCCGCAAGGTCAGCGCTGAAACCGATCTCCTGCTCCTGATACACCAGCGGTACTCCCTGCATCAGGGCGCAGATGGCCATGAGCGCCTGCGACGGGCCGACGCCAAAGAACTCGGCGGCTGCCACCGTGTCGTGGTTCTCGAGGAACCGCACGAGGCCCCGTCGCGCCCGCGCAGGATAGGCATGGCGCTCCCACTCCAGCCACTCGCGCAGCCGTGCCACCCAGTCCGCCAGCCTAGGCGTCGTGGTCATGTCGCGCATGGCCATGTAGAGGGGATAGCCGAACACCATGTCGGCGTGCCGGAAAACGAGCGGCTTGCCGCCCTCCGGCAACGTCACCGCATTCGGGTTCACCTGCCGAAAGGCGTCGCGCACGACCTTGTTGAGCTGCAGCCCGCCATAGGCGATCGCCGCGTTCGCGCGGGTTGGGTGGGCCCAGTTCTGCGTCTGCCCCCACCCGATGCAGTCGAGCCTGGCCCCGTCGAACCCGTAGTCGCGCGCCCACGCACGGCACACTTCGGCGATCCGGGCTTGCCATGCCGGATGTGAGCAGTCAGCAGCCAGCACGACGCCCCCCCACACCCTCACTCGCTCGCCGGCCTCATTTCGGCTCCACACGGCGTCGGGCAGCTTCGCGATCTCCGGGCTGTCGGGATGCACCCCATAGACCACGAGGTCGGCGAGCACCTTGATGCCCAGGCGTTGCGCGGTGCGTACGAACTCGCGGAGCTCCGCCGACGTACCGTTCTCCGGCGCGACACGACCGAACTCGGGGAGCGTGTAGACCCAGGGGGGCGGCCAGCTCACCGGCAGCAGCCACACGCCGGTGATCCCCAGATCACGGAGGTATGGCGCCATGGCCGTGAGGCGCGGAAACCGGTTGCCGCGGTCCCCGCCGGGCCATGTCTCCAGCCTTCCCCACGGATGGGCCTGGTAGAGTGCCAGGCGCCTGAGGTGCTCTGGCTGGTCGGCGGGCGGACCGTTGCCGAGCGAGTCGGAGAGCCGCCCCATCTGCTCCTGCAGGCGTCGCACGTCCCCGCGCCCGATCAGGAGCACTTGGGCGCCGACGTCGAGGGACGAGCCCGGTGCGACCTGCGCCTGCGCATCGAAGTGGTGCCGGATGCTGACAGCCCCGCGCCCCTCGACGACGCTCACCCGCGCCTGGTCCTTGGCGAACTCGTAGGCAGCGACCGCGAACCGCCGCGCCGACGGCGAGTGGAGCAGCGCCATTCCGTACTCGCCACGAGTCCAGCCGGCCTCCGCGACGGTCGCGCCCGGCACGAGGTCGCTGGCGCGCTGCCAGGATATTGGGAAGTTGCCGGGGATGCAGTAGACGTCGTTCGGGTGTGGCGAGAGGCGCAGGTTCGGGACTACGAGCGTCACGCCTCGCACCGTCACCGGCGCGGGGCCGGTCCAGCGGAGGCGCACACGGTGACGCAGCAAGTCGCCCGTCGCGTCCCATTGGGAGGTGATCTCCCAAGAGCCGGCTCGCCGCCGCGACTCAGCGGACCCCGTGCCCGAGCCACGAACGGAGGTTAGCTGCCACGTTGAGGGGTCACCGAGTCCGGCGCCTGCGCCGTGGACCTCGACCTCGGTCCCAGGCGCCGCGATGGTCTCCGCGCCGTCGTGGCGCACCGAGCTGAGCGCACCTGTGCCGGTGTCGAGCCCGACGGTGATGCGCGCGGAGGCGGGAACGATGCAGATGGCGATCAGCGCTGCGGCGAGGGCGGCAACGCCGGCCGAGGGGAGCGAGGGCATGCGGAGTTCCCTGTTCGATGACCGCATCGGAGCCGTCGCGGCGGCGCGCGGCAGGCTACCCCTTGAGCGCCTCTGCGCCGCCGACGATCTCGCTGATCTCCTTCGTGATGCCCGCCTGCCTGGCACGGTTCAGGGAGAGTGTGAGGCCACTGATCATCGTGGCGGCGTTGTCAGTTGCCGCGCTCATGGATGACATGCGCGCTCCATGCTCGCTGGCGACGGACTCGAGCAGGGCATGGAACACCTGGTTCACCAGGAATCGAGGGACAAGCTGGCCGATGAGCGCCTGCGGCCGCGGCTCGAAGATGTACCGGTCCGGCGGACCGGCGTGCGCAGGAGGCTCCATGGGCAGGAGCCGCAGGACAGCCGGCAAGTGGGTGACGGGCGAGACGAACTGGGTGTAGACGACCGCCACTTCGTCGACCTCGCCGGTCTCGAACGCCTGCCGCAGTTCAGCGGCGATGGATGCCGCATCAGAAAGAGCGAGGGCGCTCGAGTTCACCCGGAACACCCCGGCGATCGGATAGCCGCGCCTCCGGAGGAACTGCTCGCCCTTGCGCCCGATGGTGTACAGACGCAGCGAACTGCGGTCCACGCGGTTGATCAGCTCCAGCGCGCGCCGGATGGCAGCCGTATTATACGAACCGCAGAGCCCGCGGTCGGCCGTAATCACAACGATGCCGGTGCGCCGCACCGGCCGTCTTACCAATAGGGGGTGCGGCTGCTGCTCAGCGGTGGTGGCGGCCAGGCTAGCAACGACGTCGCGCATCCGGGCCGCGTAGGGTCGAGCGTTCTGAACGCGGTCCTGGGCACGCTTCAGACGCGCGACGGCGACCATTTTCATGGCCTTGGTGATCTGCTCGATGTTGCGTGCGACCCGTATGCGCGAGCGGATCTGACGCATCGTAGCCATGGGCTGATCACTCCCTCGCAGCGCTGCAAACCGGCGACGCCCGGGGGGCGTCAGCAGCAGTATACCGTACAGGCGGCCGCCGGTCGGGACGGCGCCTCCGTGGTATACTGAGCGCTGATTACTGCCGATTCCTGCCCGTACCGCAGTCGTGCTCGCCGCGCTTTGATTGCGGACCTAGAGGACGTCTGGTCACCATGCACTCCTACCGCGGCGCGTGCCCGGGCCCCCTCACCCTGAGCCCGACGCGCGGTGCCACGCGGGCAGCGACAGGGCTCGCGTGGTGCTCGGGCTGCAGGCCTGAGGGACCTGGCGGAACCCGTTCGTCAGTCATCGCGATCCATCCCGATTCGGCAGGCGTCCCTGTCCCAGAGCGCCGCCGCACCATCGGGCCTGCGTTGCTGCATGCGTGCCTCTCCGATCTCGGCGCCCAAGCGTTGCGGAACGTCCCTGTTGCGCTTCGTGTCGTGCTGGCGGTTGCGGGCGCCACCGGAGTGCCCATGACGGTGCTCACCCGAGCGAGGAGGCCAGCAAAGCATTGAACCTGCGCAGCTTTACCCAGTTGTTCAGCGCGCTCTTCGCGCTGCTTCTCGGAGCGATTGGCCTGACGGCCGGCTTGTCGTTGCCCAACCTGCCGGATGTCGCGGGGATGTCGCTCGTGCGCGCCACCATTCGCGAACTGGCTGCCACCTACCCGGCCTACGTGCCGGCGACAGCTGCCGCCATGGCGATGCTCGGCGTCCTTCTGGCCACGTTCCTCGGTCCTGCAACCGCGCGCTACGTCGTGCAGACCGGCAACGCTATCGAGCGGATGTCTGCCCGCGACAAGGTCGCCGTGGCGTTGGGTACGTGCCTTGGCGTGATGCTGAGCCTGCCCTTCTACCTGCTGCTGACGCGGGTGCTCGCAGACGCACCCGCCCTGTTCATTCCCTCCTTCGTCGTACTGCTCGTGTCGTTCGGTTACCTCGGCATCCGTGCCATGCTCAGCATGAAGGACGAGCTGTGGTTCCGGCCCCCCGTTCGTGCTCTCGTCGCCGAAGCCGCCGAACCCGAGGTCGCGGACGCCAAACTCCTTGACACCAACGTGATTATCGACGGCCGCATCGCGGACATCCGTCGCACGGGCTTCATCCAGGGCTCGCTTTACGTGCCGGGCTTCGTGCTCGACGAGCTGCAGCACATCGCCGACTCGGCGGATCCGCTGAAGAGGGCTCGCGGCCGCCGCGGTCTGGACATTCTGAACCAGATGCAGAAGGAGTTCCCCCTGGTGGTCAGGTCGCACGACCATCTGATCGGAGGAGCCGTCGGCACTGAGGTCGATACGCGCTTGGTGGCGCTCGCGAGGAAGCTCAAGGGCACGATCGTAACCAATGACTTCAACCTCAACAAGGTGGCGGGTCTGCAGGGCGTCAGCGTGATGAACGTCAACGAGCTGGCGAACGCCCTTAAGCCCGTCGTCCTCCCTGGGGAGGAGATGAGCGTCACCATCATCCGGGAGGGCAAAGAGCCGAACCAGGGCGTCGCCTACCTGGACGACGGCACGATGATCGTGGTTGAGGACGGCCGGCGCGCCATCGGCGAGACGCGGGACGTGGTGGTCACGAGCGTCCTGCAGACGGTCGCCGGCAAGATGATCTTCGCGCGCACAAAGGATCCTGGAGGCGAGGGAGACGACAACGGGGACGGTGGGCGTGGTCGTCCCGGCGGCGGGCCGGGGCGAAAGGCTCGGTAGCTGGCGGAACAAGATCTGGATCGAGGTCGCCGGCCGGCCGCTCATTGACTGGACGGTCGGTGCATTGCAACGTCATCAGGAAGTCGGCGCCATCGTCGTGGTCGCCAGACCCGACGAGGTGGACGCGCTCATCGCGCACTGCGCTTCGTATGACCGGGTCTGCGCCGTGGTTCCGGGCGGAGCCAGTCGCGCTGCCTCGGTGCGCGCGGGGCTGGCAGCGCTGCCGCCGCAGTGCGACATCGTGCTGGTGCATGACGCCGCCCGTCCGGCCGTGATCGGGAGCCTCGTGACGCGCATCATCGAAGCGGTGCGGCTCCATGGCGCCGCAGTGCCGGGCTTGCCGGTTAGCGATACCGTCAAGCGCGCCGACCCCGAGGGTCGGGTCACGGAGACCATCGCCCGCGAGGGCCTGTGGCGAGTGCAGACGCCACAGGGCGCCCGCGCAACCCACTTGCGAGTGGCGTACGATCGCCTCGGCGACAGGGCGCTCTCGATGACGGATGAGTCGGCGGTCCTAGAGGCGGCAGGCTTCCCCGTGGTCGTGGTGGCGGGAGAGGAGCACAACATCAAGGTGACGCACCCCGAGGACGTTCCACGCGCCGAGGCGATCCTCTGCGGCGTCCGGACCGCGGCGCCGGACGTGCGCGTGGGCTTCGGGTATGATGTGCACGCCCTGACCGAGGGGCGTCCGCTGTGGCTGGGTGGCGTTGGCATACCGCACGAGAAGGGCCTGGCAGGGCATTCGGATGCCGATGTCCTCCTACACGCTGTGTGTGACGCGCTACTCGGCGCCGCAGGTCTCGGGGACATCGGCGTGCTCTTTCCTGACACAGAAGCGGCTCACAAGGACAGGCCCAGCATCGAGTTCGCTATAGAAGTCGCGCAGCAGCTGCGGGAACGCGGCTGGCGTGTCCAGAACGTGGACGTCACGCTGCTCGCACAGCGGCCGCGCATCGGCCCTTACCGCGATGCGATGCGTTCTGCCATCGCGCACGCGCTGGGTGTGGCAGCCGACTGTGTGAACGTGAAGGCGACCACATCGGAGCGCATGGGTTTCGTGGGGCGGGACGAGGGGATGGCGTGCTGGGCGGTCGCATCGCTCTCGCGCGTTCTCGCGACCGGCAACGACGGGGAGATAGGACCGTGAGGCTGACGATCAGGGGCAAGAGCGACCCGATCCCGGAGTCGCTCCAGCGCTACGCAGAGAGGAAGCTTGCCAAGCTGGACCGGCTGTTCCGGCGCATCGACGAGGCCGAGATCCGTCACGCCTTTGAGCGGGGCATCCACATCGTTGAGCTATCCATGGTGGGCGACAATGTCGATTTGCGCAGCGAGGAGCGAAGCGCCGATCTCCACGCGGCCGTCGACAACGCCATCGAGAAGATCGAGCGGCGCGTCAAGCGGTTCAAGACCAAGGTGCGCGACGATCACCGCCGGCCCAGTCCGGAGAAGGCCGTCGACCTCAGCGAAGGGGTCCTGATGGAAGCTGAGGAGGAACCGACTCCCCGGATTGTGCGCCGCAAGCGGTTCCCGATTAAGCCCATGCCGGCCGACGAGGCCGCCCTGCAGATGGAGTTGTCGGACCACGACTTCTTCCTGTTCCTCAATGAGGAGACCGGCGCCTACAGCGTGATGTACCGCCGTCGGGACGGCAACTACGGCATTATCGAACCCGAGTCCTGAGGCGCCACGGCGAGCAGCGCCTTCACTCACCCCGCGGGAGCCCCGTCGCCGATGGACATCGTGTGTCTTGGAGAGGCGCTCATCGACTTCGTCGCGCTGGAGACTTGCGTCAGCGTCGCGGAGGCGTCGGGCTTCGTCAAGGCTCCCGGGGGAGCGCCCGCCAATGTCGCCGTGGGGGCCGCGCGCCTGGGGATGCGCGCGGCCTTCCTGGGGAAGGTCGGCGACGATCCGTTTGGCCATTGCCTCCGCTCCACGCTTGCCGCCAACGGGGTGGAGACCCGGTCGATGCGCTTCTCCACCACCGCGCGGACCGCGCTCGCCTTTGTGTCTCTTCAGGCCGACGGTGAGCGGGATTTCAGCTTCTATCGCCACCCGGCCGCCGACATGCTCTACCGGCCGTCGGAGGTTGACCTGGACCTGGTCAGAGGCGCAAGGGCGCTGCACTTCGGCAGCATCTCGCTCATCGGTGAGCCTGCGCGCAGCGCGACCCGGCACGCCGTCCTCGCGGCGCGGAGGGCGGGGTGCATTGTCTCCTACGACCCGAACCTGCGTCCGCCTCTATGGCCCGATCTGACCACGGCTGCTCGGCGCATGGCACAGCCGCTGCCGATCGCCGACGTGGTGAAGGTCAGCGAAGCCGAGGCGGCCTTCCTGACGGGCGCAACGACGCCCGAGGACGGCCTGCATCGTCTGGCTGAGGCGGCGCGACGCGCCTCGCTCGTGACCGTCACGCTCGGCGCTGGCGGAGCGCTCTGGCGCCATGCGAGCGGCTGCTGTGGCGTCGTGCCGGGCTTCGCCGTTAACGCTATCGACACGACGGGCGCAGGGGATGGTTTTGTGGCAGGCCTGCTCGCGCGGCTCGTGCAGGCCGCACCGTCGCGCAAAGATCTGCGCCTGCTTGCACCGGAGGTGGTCGCGGATGCGGTTCGCTATGCGTGCGCCGTCGGCGCCCTGACCACCACCTCTCGCGGGGCCATTCCGGCCCTGCCGGACCGCGAGGCCGTGGAGCGATTCCTGGAAACGGGCAGGTAGGCGGCGTGCGATGGACTCCGGAGGTGGCATGAGGCGTATCGGAGTGATGACGAGCGGCGGCGATGCCCCCGGCATGAACGCGGCGGTCCGCGCCGTCGTGCGCACCGCCGTGGAGCGCGGCCTAGAGGTGCTGGGCATCGAGCGCGGATTCCACGGGCTTCTACACGGCCACGTGCGGCCCATGGGCTCGTCGTCGGTGAGCGGCATCATCAACCGTGGCGGTACCATCCTCAGGACGGCGCGCAGCGCCGAGTTCCGGACGCCTGAGGGCCAGGGCCGCGCCACGCGGCAGATCGCGGAGAACGGCATCGACGGGCTGGTGATCATTGGGGGCGACGGGTCCTATCGTGGCGGGCTCGCTGTGCACCGCGCTTGCGGCGTTCGGGTTGCGGGCGTACCCGGCACGATCGACAACGACATCCCGGGCACGGAGTACACGATCGGCTTCGACACGGCCGTCAACACGGCGCTCGAGGCTATCGACAAGATCCGCGACACGGCAACCTCCCACGACCGGGTCTTCGTCGTCGAGGTGATGGGAAGGCTCAACGGCGCGATCGCTCTCACGGTCTCCATTGCAGGAGGAGCAGAAGCGGCGATCATCCCCGAGGTGCGGCACGACATGCTGCGCCTCTGCCAGCGGATACAGACGTGGCAGGACCGCGGGAAGCTGTCCTGCATCATCGTCGTGGCAGAAGGCGCCGCTCGGGGGTCCGATATTGCGGCCACGATCACTCAGGTGACCGGCATCGAGACGCGCCTGGCGGTCATAGGCCACATCCAGAGGGGGGGCGCTCCGTCGGCGCGCGACCGCGAGATGGCTACCCGCTTCGGCGCTGAGGCAGTCTGCGCCCTGCTGGACGGCGAGGAGGCGACCATGGTCGGGCTCATGCGCGGCTGCACGGTGCGCTCGCCCATCGAGTCCGTGGAGTGCGGGAGCCGGCCGTTGGATGAGGGGCTCCTGGCTCTCGTCGACGTGATGGCCACCTGAGCGCGGCCCCGGCTCTCGCCCAACAGAGGCAGGTGCCAGGGCGCTGGCGCTGCGGGTGACAGGATCGCCAACGCCGTGCGACACGTGAAGGCGCCTCTCTCAGGCAAGGGGAAACGAGGAACACGTTGCGGATAGAGGAGTTCCGCGCCGCCATCCGGAGGGAGTTCGGCGCCAACCTGGAGCATGCCACCCCGGCCAACGTCCGCGACTTCCTGGACCGAATGGCTGAGGACGTCTTCCAGGGCCAACTGCGCAAACCGATAGAGCTCCGCGAGCCGAAGGACACCTACGAGGACATCCTGAAGGACTTCTTCTCCCGCGTGCTGGACCTGCCTCGCGATGACGCGGTGATCCTGCTGTGGACGATGGCATTCGACCTCTCCTTCTCCGCCATCGAGCACCACCTCTCTCCGCGATTCCAGGCGCTGTTTGGCGACACGGAATAGGCCAGAGCCACCTCAGTCGACGAACTCGATGCGGCCGGCCTTCGGCGCCAGGCCACGCTGCGCTCCCCGATCAAGGAAGAGGCGAATGCTCTCGCGTCCGCGTTCGCCCATGTCGAGGGTCCACGCATTCACGTACATGCCCACGAATCGGTCCGCAATCTCAACAGTCATCTCCCGGGCGTAGCGCATCGCGTGGGCAAGCGCCTCGCTGCGATGCTCGAGCCCGTAGCGGATGCTCTCACGCAGTGCCTGAGACACCCGCTGGCGCATGTCTGCCGGCATCTCCTTCCGGACGCAGTTCACCCCGAGCGGTAGTGGCAGCCCGGTCTCTGCTCGCCACCATGCCCCGAGGTCGACTACCGTGACCAGCCCGCCCTCGCCATGGGTGAGCTGGCCCTCGTGGATGATGAGGCCGGCGTCGACACGGCCGGCCGACACGGCTTCCAGTATGCGGTCGAAGTGCATGACCTCATAGCGGAAGGGGCCGGCGAAGTAGAGGCCGAGCGCCAGAAACGCACTCGTCAGCTCGCCGGGCACGGCAATCGTTGCCTGCGCAAGCTCTCTGGTCGTGATCGGTTCGCGAGCCACCACCATCGGCCCGTAGCCGTCTCCCATGCTGGCCCCGTGGCCCAGGATGGCGTAGCGCTCGGCCACGTAGGGATAGGCGTGCACTGAAATAGCGGTGCAGTCTAGCCTTCCCTCCCGCGCCCACTCGTTCAAGGTCTGGATGTCGCGTAGAACGTGGTCGAACTCCAGTCCCTGCGTGTCGACCAGTCCCTCGGCCAGCGCGTAGAACATGAAGGCGTCATCGGAGTCTGGGCTGTGGCCCAGGGTCAGCCGTTGGCTCATGGCGGGCTTCCGCTCCCGTAGGCGAGTGGTGATGTCGGCGCGGCGCGTCCCGCCCGCCGGCGACCTTGCGGACGACGAGCTCAGCGTCGGAGGCCGCGAGCGGTCAGGGCTACGGCGACCAGCAGGTTGGTCCCCAGCCACGGGAGTGCGGCCCAGTGCACCCACCCGTAGAACGGCGCCGTCCCCATAAGGAGGTCGGAGGCGAGATGCAGGGCGATGCCCAGCGCCATGAGGGCGTAGAAGCGGCGCTCCTCGGCGCTGTCTGCCTCCCATCCCAGCAGGAGCCACGGGACTAGCACGCTGTGGCCCAGCATGTTCCACAGTAAGGCGCCGCCGGCAAACGCGCCTACCAGGGTCGGCAGCATCATACCTACGGACAGCGCCATGGCCGTCGAGAGGGCCGCACGCCGCGCGCGCCGCGGCAGCGCCATTCCGGCGACAAGGACGGCAGCCCAGAGAACGCCCAGGAGGACGAGGTGGCCCCGCGCCTGCCCGGCCGTGGCCGCTCCCAGTCCGACGGCGGCCGCAGCATTGAGTTCGCCGGCGCCGTAACGCGACCTGTCGCCACGCGGCGTAGCCGTCTGCGTCAGGATGCGGCGGACCTCCTCCGGGTCGCGCACGCCTGTGGAGACGATGAGCGCCGCAACGCCGGCAACGTGCGGCGTTGCCATGGAGGTGCCCTGGAAGAAGAAGTAGTCGTCGACGGGAGCGCCGCCGCCCTGCACTGAGGCCGCACTTCCTCGGGGCCGCGCGAGCGTGTTCTGCAGGATGCCGCGCCTCTCGCTCTGTCGCGTGTCGCCGCCCGGCGCCGAGATGGCGGTCTCCGGACCCCACGACGAGTACCACGCAAGCCGGCCCTCCGGGTCGAGCGCCGTCACCGCGATGCACTCGGGGTAGGCCGCTGGATAGGCGATCCCTTCCTGCCCATCGTTGCCGGCCGCCGCGACGATCGTCACACCCTTCTCGAAGGCGTACTGGCAGGCGCGGCGCGTGATGAGGTCCGGCATGCTCGAGCCGAGGCTCAGGTTGATAACATGCGCCCCGCGGTCGGCGGCGTAGCGGATCGCCGCCGCCACGTCGCTCATGCGACCGTACCCGTTGGCGTTCAGCACCTTGAGCGGCATCAGCCTCGCGCGGAACGCGATTCCGGCGACGCCCTCACCGTTGTTGGTCGATTCCGCTATCGTGCCGGCGACGTGCGTCCCGTGACCGAAGTCGTCGTGCGCCGACGGACGACGCGCGATGAAGTCGTAGGGCTCCACGTACTCGGTGTCGGCGAAGTCGCGGCACCGCGGCCCGTCCCCATACCCGAGCGCGACGCCGGTGTCTATCACCGCCACGACTACGCCGGCGCCCTGAGTGCGCGTCCAGGCCTCCTCCATGCCGATGCGATGGAAGTTCCACTGCTCACCGAAGCGCGGGTCGTTGGGACGCCACCCGCGGGATGGCTCGGAGGGCGGCCCGGACGCGGGCCCTGCAGGCACCGCCCCCAGAAAGCGGGGCACGGAGAACAGCCGCTGCAGCTCTGCCGCCTCGACCCGCGGGTCAGCGCGCAGCGCGGCGAGCGCCACCCGGGCGGCCGAGACGGGGACCCGCAGAGCGAAGATGCGGCCGCTGTTACGGTCGATGGGTGGACCCGAGTAGGTCGCGGCGTGCGAGCGCGCGAACGCAGTGACCTCTGCAGCGGACAGGCTGTCGCGCAGGTCGACCACGATCTCGCCCGGCACAACGCGTGCCGGGGACGCAGGGCTGCGAGATGGCGGTGCCTGATCGCTTGCCGGGGCGCCGCGCCAGAACAGGGGCAGCGCGGCAAGCAGTAGCGCACCGGCTACCCATCGCCACCGGACCCGCTGTGTACCCGTAGACATCGCCCGCCCTCCCGCGCCGCCAATAGCGGCGCGCGGCCCGTTCACTATGGAGACCGCAGCTCCGGGTGCTTCTCAAGGATGTACTCGTACCGGTCGCGCACGTGGCCCGTCCGCTCGTCCATCAGCGGCGAGCCACCGGCGTAGACGGTACCGGGCCTATCACCGTACTTATTGAGGCCGCTTCGCGCCAGCCAATCGTCGATCTTCCTTCGGAGCTGGTCGTCCACACTCATCCCACGCCTCCGATCTCTCGTCTGCGCACGCACCAGCCTCCGCGCACCGCTGTCCTGCGCGCCCGGGCCGCCGACCACTTGGGCGCGTGCGCCCGAAACTCAGACGGAGCCGCGGCTCCCGCGGCTTCACGATCGCGGCACCGCTCTGAGCGTACCACCTGCTCGGGCGCGCGTCAACCGGCCGGCCGCCCTCTCCGACGCCTCGGCCACGCGGGCGTCGAAGGTACACTCTCAGGCAGCCCCCATCGCCGCGCGAGCGTATCATGCGACGGGCTTCCCACGCTGTGGACGAAACCCGCGGCAACCGCAAGCAGTAGGCTGTGCGGCGCAGGCCTCCTCGGCAGCTTGGGAGCGTGCCGAGCGTGTGCGCCTGGCAGCCCAGGGCCCAGGAGGCCATCACCGCATGTCGGTGGCAAGCGTCCGCAGTCTGACCGTTCGCTACGGCCCCAAGACGGCCATCGGCGACCTCACCCTGGATTTCCCGGAGGGTTGCGTCGGCCTGCTCGGGCCGAACGGCGCCGGGAAGAGCACTCTGCTCAAGACGATGCTGGGCTTCCTGCAGCCCTCTGCCGGATCGGGCACCGTGCTAGGGCTCGACATCGGTGCACAGGGGCTGGAGATCCGGCGACGCGTAGGTCTGATGCCCGAGCAAGACTGCCACATCCCGGGTGACACAGCCGTCGCGTTCGTGGCCTACGCCGGCGAGCTGGCCGGGATGCCGCGGCGTCGCGCCATGAGTCGCGCCCACGAGGTGCTCGAGTACTGCGGTCTGGGAGAAGCGCGCTACCGCAATGTGGAGACCTACAGCACTGGCATGAAGCAGCGCATCAAGCTGGCTCAGGCGATCGTGCACGGCCCCAGCCTGCTCTTCCTGGACGAACCGACCAATGGGCTGGACCCGGCGGGCAGGACGGAGATGCTGAGCCTGATCGCGGACGTCTCGCATGGCAAGGGAGTGAGCGTCATCGTCTCGTCTCACCTTCTGCACGACGTGGAGCAGACTTGTGACCGCGTGGTGGTGATGGCGCGGGGACGTGCGGTGCGCGAGGGGCTGGTCAGCGACCTGCGCGAGCTGCAGGGCCGCCAGATCGAGGTGGAGCTGCAGGCCCCGTCCCCCCTCTTCGGAGAGAAGGCGCCCGCCTACGGTCTTGAGCTCGTACGGGAGGTCGGCGAGCGCTACCGTCTGCGCGCGCCTGATGCAGCGACCGACCCTGCCCGCGCGGTCTTCCTGGCTGCCAGGGAGGCCGGCGCGCAGGTGCGGTCGCTGCAGCCTGCCCAGCGCTCGCTGCAAGACGTGTTCCTGGAGGCCGTCGAGTGACCGACAGACCGGAGATGGCCGGTGGCTCGGCGGACCGCGAGGCCGCGCCCGGCATGATCGCGTCGCACATCGCGGACCTCACGTACCGCGGCTACGATGGGCCGCTCCATGCCCGCACCTTCCGGTGGCGCGTAGTGGCACTCTCGGTTGTGCGGAGCGCAGTGCGCAAGCCGGCGTTCTGGGTTCTGGCTGGCGCCTCGGCCATACCCCACCTGTTCGTCGTGTTCCAGGTGTTCCTGCGGTCCCTGATGCCGGCCGGCGCCCAGCACGAGAACCCCTTCTTCGGCACTGGAGTGGGCAGCGAGTACGCGCTGTACTTCCACGATGCAATCACATCGCAGAGCTTCTTCTGGCTGTTCGTCGTCGCACTGCTCGTGGGCGCCGGTTCCATCGCGGCCGATAACCGTGCCAACGCCCTGCTGGTGTATCTCAGCAAACCGCTGACGAAGTCGGACTACCTGATCGGCAAGTGGGTCGGCCTCTTCGCGACGCTCTCCATGGTGACGCTTGGTCCCGCGCTGCTGCTGTACGTCTACTGCCTCTTCACCTTCCACTCCGAGGGGTTCCTGCGAGAGGAGCCGCTACTCATCCTGCGGGTGATCGGCGCCGCGCTGGTGCCGCCCCTCGTGCACTCGAGCCTCATGCTGGGCTTCTCCGCCTGGAGCAGGTCCCCGGCGGTCGCCGGGGCCTGCTACGCCGGCGCCTACTTCGTGTCATTCGCTGCCGCCATGACCGCGTGGGCGGTCCTCCACCGGGGTGACCTCTCTCAAGGCGTGCTAGTCCGTCATCTATCCGTCTCCGGCTCGATCGACGGCATCGTGCAACACATCCTGGGCATTGGCATCCTCGCGGTGAGGTGGCAGCGGAGCCAAGGTCCCGCCTGGATCGAGCTACAGCCTCCGTCCCTGTCGGTCGTACTGCCGCTTGCGGCGGGTCTTGTCATCGCTGGCATCGTGGCAGCTCGCGTGCGCATCCGCGCGGTCGAGGTCGTGCGCGGATGATCGAGTTCGAGCACACATCGCGCTGGTACGGGCAGGTCATCGGCGTGAACGATGTGACGTGCCGGATCGGGCCGGGTCTCACGGCCCTACTGGGCCCGAATGGCGCCGGCAAGTCCACTCTTATCAAGCTACTGACGGGCCAGATACTCCCCACTGCGGGCAGGGTGCGGGTCCTCGGGCTAGCACCGTTTGCCAACCCTGCCGTGATGGCCCGTCTCGGCTACTGCCCGGACTCTGAGGCCTGCTACGACGACCAGACGGGCGAGGAGTTCGTGAGCCTGATGGCGTCGCTGTCCGGACTGCGCGGACAGGAGCGCGCGCGCCGTGTCGCCGCGAGCATTGATCGCGTCGGCATGGCCCCTCACGCGCGACGCCGCATCGGCGGCTACTCGAAAGGCATGCGCCAGCGCATCAAGATTGCGCAGGCGCTCGTCCACGCCCCCGATCTGCTCGTGCTCGACGAGCCGCTGAGCGGCCTGGACCCTGTGGCGCGGCACGATGTCTCGGAGCTCCTGCGAGCCATCGGCGGAGAGGGACGATGCGTGGTTGTATCAAGCCACATCCTCCACGAAGTCGAGGCGATGACGAGCAGCATAGTGCTCATGTACCGCGGGCGCCTGTTGGCCCAGGGCGACGTGAGCGCCATTCGGGGCCTGATCGATCGCCATCCGCACCGCATCGTGATTGACACACCGGACGGCCGGGCGCTGGCGCGCAGGCTCCTGGAGCTGCCCTACGTGCTGAGTGCGCGCCTGAACGGACCCGACGACTCGTCGCTAGAGGTGGAGACGCGGACGCCGGATGCCTTCTACTCCGCGTTCCCATCGATTGTGCTCGCCGACGGTTTCCGCATCAAGGCATTCCACTCGCCAGACAACACCCTGGAGGCCGTCTTCAACTACCTTGTGGGCTCCTGAAAGGGCCGGAGAACGCCATACCGATGCGCGACGCGCTTCTGTTGAAGGCCTCGTTACGCGACATGCTGCGCCCCCGCAAGCTGCTGGCGGTCGCGGTGCTGTCGGTCGTGCCCGCCATCATCGCTGTCGTGTTCCGCCTCGCCGCAGAGACGCATGTACCGTCGGAGACCTACGCAGGCGTGGCTAGTGGAGCGACATTCGGCTTCGTGCTGGTGATGGCGGCAGTGGTCTTCGGCACCGCAACGGTGCGACAGGAGGTGGAACAGAAGACCATCGTCTATCTTCTGACCCGTCCACTGCCGCGGTGGCGCGTTCTGCTGGCGCGGTATGCCGCGGCCCTCGTCGCCATTGTCGTGACGGTTTCGCTCGCCACGGTTTTCCTGGCTGCCGCCGCCTTCTGCCCCTCGGGTATGGGAGCCGCCCCTATCGGGCGCGACATCGGCGTCCTCGCGCTGGGCGCCCTCGCCTACGGCTCGCTGTTCCTCTTCGCAGCTACGCTGCTCCGCCGGCCTCTCATCTTCGGCGTGCTCTACGCTTTCGGCTGGGAGACGCTGGTCCCGCAACTGCCGGGCGCGTTCAAGGCGTTATCGCTGATGAGCTACCTGCGCACCCTCGCACCGCACCAGGTGCCGGAACCCGTCTCGATGGAGCTGCGCCAAGCCCTCGGCCCGCTCGCAACGTTCACAATCACCACGGGACTCGCGTGGACCGTCCTCCTCTCGGTCACCATCGGCTTCGCTCTGGCCGCCATGGCTGTCTTCCGGCGACGCGAGTACGCCCCTCGGGACGACGACTGACGCGCTCGCGCGAGTTGACGGCATCCCGGTCGGCCAGTATACTGCGGCCATTCGGCACACACAGAACAGCTCCAGGGCGGGATTCGTTGGACCTTCGCGCGCAAGCCGCGGCCCTTCGCCGCGGTACAATGGGCGTCACCCCGGAGGGCGGTCTCGAGGACAAGCTGGCGGAGGCAGCCAGGGAATCACGGCCTCTCGTCATCAAGCTCGGGCTTGACCCGACCGCCCCGGACATTCACCTCGGCCACGCGGTGGTGCTGCGCAAGCTGCGGCAGTTCCAGGACCTCGGGCATCACGTCGTGGTCATAATCGGTGACTTCACCGCGATGATCGGCGATCCATCGGGGCGCAACGAGGTGCGCAGGCAGCTCAGCCGCGATGAGGTCCGCACCAACGCGCAGACCTACGCGGAACAGTACGGCCGCATCCTCGACCCCGATCGGACTAGCGTTCGGTTCAACAGCGAGTGGCTGGGCGCGATGGACTTCTTCGAGGTAATCCGCCTCGCCGGCAGGCTGACGGTCGCGCGCATCATGGAGCGGGATGACTTCTCACGCCGCTTCCGAGAGCAGCGCTCGATAGGGCTTCATGAGCTGCTCTACCCGCTGTGCCAGGCGTACGACTCGGTGGCGATCCGAGCCGACGTCGAGATGGGCGGCACCGACCAGATGTTCAACATCCTCACTGGCCGCGACCTGCAGAGCCAGCTTGGCCAGTCTGCCCAGGTGGCGCTCTTCATGCCCCTTCTGGTCGGTCTGGACGGCGTCGAGAAGATGTCCAAGTCGCTGGGCAACTGCGTCGGGGTCACCGACCCGCCGTCCGATATGTTCGGCAAGCTCATGTCTATACCGGACACGCTGATGCTGGGCTACTTCGAGCTCGCCACCGAGGTCGACATGTCAGAGGCCAGATCGATGGTCGGCGAGGCGCTCGCCGGGCGCGCGAACCCAAAGGACGTGAAGCGCCGACTGGCCCGAGAGATTGTAGCGATCTACCACGGCGTCGCGGCCGCGGAGGGTGCGGACGCGGAGTTCGAGCGCGTCCACGCTCGCCGCGAGTCACCCACGGACATGCAGGAGCGCATGGTACCTGCGGACGCGGTTCGTGACGGCTCCGTATGGGTGTGCCGTCTCGTTGCTGCTGTCGGCCTTGCGAAGGGAACGGGAGACGCACGCCGCCTGGTGGAACAGGGAGGCGTCTCCGTCGGCGGGGAGCGGGTGAAGGCGCCTGACATCGAGTTCCCCCTCTGCGACCTCGATGGCGCTGTGCTGCAGGTGGGCAGCCGCCACTTCGTGCGGCTGCGGACGCACACATGAACCGGCCGGTCGCGACGGGAGTGGTGTCCGCTTCCCTCGCGATGCTGGTCACAGCAGGGGCGTGCCTGCTGACGCGGCCAGCCTCCACGTCGAGCGGACGACCTGAGCGCATCGCCACGCCCGAGGAGGTGCGCGCCCAGATTCCGGGCGACATGACGTCGCCGCCGAGGTTCGCATGGCCCATGAACCTGAGGTCCCATCGGACCGCGGGTGCTGAGTAATCCTACCGTAACCACAGGTCCACTCGCGGTGTCGCTGCGTCAGGTCACAACCACCAACCCCCGCTACAGCAGCTTCGGCCCTAAGCCGCCCCCGTGCGCCACCATCGGACCCGTCTCGCTGGTTCTGCAGGCTCTGGCGCTCGATGGCACCGACCTCGGCGAACTGTGGCTTGATCCCGGCGAGCTCGTGGCAACCTACGACCGAGGCCTCAACCCGAGGCCGAACCCGATGCCGGCGGCACTGATGCCATCGAGCGGTATCGCGAGGGGCTGCATCTGGCTCGTCCCGATGGAGGCGCATGCGCGCGGCACCACATGCCTGCGTGAGGTCGGGGGTACGCTTGTGCGCCTGGGGGCGGAGCGCCGAGCGTACAGGTTCTGCCTGGTCGACGTACCCCTGCCGTCGGCCGACCGCGTCCATGGGCGGGTCGCGCTGGAGTGCGGACAGCCCCGGGCCGGAGCCCCACGAGATGCGATCACGCTTGAGCGCGAGACGCCGGCCGGCATCACAGATCGAGGAGCGGCTCGCGGTGCGGACGGGCGCACGTTCGCGCCGTTGCATCTGGTGCTGGCGACAGGGAGGGCGAGCAAGCTCTGGTTCCCGCCGGACGCTCGGGGACCCGACGTGTCTATCGGAGCCAAGGTGTCGTTTCCAGGCAAGTTGGGCATTCGTGAGATAGGTGGTGCTCCTCCGAGTGCTCCGTGGGGTCGGTGCTCGTTGTAGTAGGCGAGCCAGGGTTCGAGGTAGCGGATGCGCTCCTGGGCGTTCTGATAGGATCGGCTGTACGCCCATTCCCGGAGGAGT
>DATIKM010000111.1:0-58403 GCA_035477595.1 Chthonomonadales bacterium | reverse complement strand
GAGCTTCGAGATCAGCATCCGCAACCGGCGGAAGGAGCCCGCGCAGGTCACCGTCGTCGAGCACGCCTGGGCCGACTGGCGCATCACCGCCAGGAGCCACCCCTACGTCCGGAAGGACGCTCGCACCATCGAGTTCCCCATCACCGTAGCGCCTGACGAGGAAGTGAAGGTCACCTACACCATCCGCACCAGGTGGCTGTGAGCAGCACGGGACGGACTTCGCGGGCACCGGCGAGCGGTAACGGGTCTCGCCGGCGCTTCGTCTAACGAGACGTGGGATCGCGTCGCGGCGATGGCGGATCGGGGCGCTCGTTGCCTCCCGAGGGTGCTGCCTTCGGGGTTGTGCTGTCATGCGCGCCAGCTGATCGGTCCGCCGGAGGATCGACAAGAACGATGGCGGAGACTGCGCAGGCGCTGGGTTGGGGAGCCCGCATGAGCGAACGGCGTGCGGCTGCGCCGTCGGATGGCGACGAGGCCCTCGTCGAGCGCCACCTTGCTGGCGACACGTCTGCCTTCGACGAGCTCTTTCGCCGCCACCAGAACTACGTCTACAACATCGTCTTCGGCGTAGTGGGCCGCCCGGAGGATGCGCGCGACATCACCCAGGATGTCTTCGTGCAGGCGCATCGGGCGCTGCCCAGCTTCCGTCGTGGCTCGCGCTTCATGACGTGGCTGTATCGCATCGCGGTTAACCGTGCGGTCGACCACGTGCGCGCTGCGTCGCGGCGGCGGTGGCTCCCTTTCGACCTGGCGATGCGGTACGCGCCCGACCCCAGCGAGGGTCCTGCTGAAGTCGCGCAGCGCAGTGCGGAGCAGGCTCTCGTTCAACGAGTGCTTTGCGAGCTTCCGGTGCAGCACCGCGAAGTGCTCTCGTTGCGCTATTACCGGGATCTCTCAGTGGAGGAGATCGCCGAGGTGATGCGCTGCTCCACCGATGCGGCGAAGTTGCGGCTGCACCGGGCGCGAGCCCGGTTCAGGGAGAAGTACGTTGAGATTGAGCGAGAGTCGAAGAGCGCTCCCCTGCCTGTGCGCTGAGACAGAGCGCGTGCTCCCTGCATACGTCGAGGGCGAGTTGCCTCCCGCCCTTCGGGAGCGGGTCGGGGCGCACGTCGCCGGTTGCGCGCGGTGCCGCGCGTCCGAACGCGCCTACAGCCTGGCCCTCGGCGCACTGGGCGCGGCACCCCGCTTTGAGGCGCCCGCCGACCTGCGTGCCGGGTTCAGAGCGCTCCTGCGGGACCGTGTCGCGCGCGACGCTGCACGGGTCAGCGCGCTCCGATGGGCGGGAGCAGCCGCCTGTCTGTTACTGGTGGGCGTGGCAGGCACCCACATGGTGGTGGGCGGCGGCTCCACGGGCGCCGGCCGCGCTCCGGCCTCGCAGGTTGCCGTGAGCGCGCCTGCGGGGGCTCCCGTGGGTCCGGCGCCTCACGCCACGGACGCGGGCTCGCTGTCTCGCGACGCTGGCTCTCTGACCCGCGCCTTGGGCCCTGCTTCGCAGCGCGGGAGCGCCTCTGCTCAGGTAGCTGACTCGCGCCAGTCTGTCCCGCAGGCGACTGGGCCTTCGGCCGGGCCAGGGTCACCAGACGCGCCCGCGCAGCGACGCATCGCGACGCAGACCCCTGCAAGCCAGCAGTCCGGGCCCGTCGGTTTCCTGGACGTGCGGGACGCCTCTGGCCGCAGCGCGAGGGACCTCATCCGTCTTGCCGGCGCGCGCACGGTAGCGCCTGAACCCGCCGAGCACCAGACCGTGCCTGCCGACGCGGAATCGGCAGTTGGCCCGCCCCCGCCGGCCCGGCGCGCGGTGCTCGTCGCGGAGATACTGGACGAGAGAGTCCAGGTCGGTGCGGCCACTATTCGATTGACCGGTGAGCGCGGCGTCGACGCGAACGGCCGGCTGGCGCTGCTGCGCGTGCGAGCCGAGGCGGAACCCACGCCCGACTCGCCCGAGAGCCCGTAGGAGCGCGGAGGTGCGATCCATCCGCCGTGCGACCGCCTTCGCTCTGGCGCTCTGGCTCGTGACCGCGTGGCCGGCGCTCGCGCAGGCCCCCTCGACGCCCGTGATCCAACCGGCGGTAACGGTGGAGGAGACCGGCATCGATGCCTCGGGCCGCCGGCTCTACGCCCTCTCGGCGCGTAGCGCATCCATCGACGAGGTGCTCCGGGCTCTGCTCGACAGGTCCGGGGCCCAGTACTCGATCGCGCAGGACGTGACTGGGCCGATCAGTCTGCAGGTGCGTGAAGCCACGCTCCACGAGCTTCTCGATCGCGTGGTTGAAGCGTCGCGACCACCCATCCGCATCGTAGATGGACCGGTTCTGCGCATCGTGCGAGGCGCGCCACAGGCCAGCGGCGGCGTGCGCATCGCCAGTCCGGCGGACCTGGCGCACGGTCCGGGCCCGCTCGGGTCCGCGCGCAGCGGCGCGCTCCTCCGGCCCGTGACGCTCTCCATCCCCGACAACCGGCCGGTCCCCATCTTTCAGGCGCTCGCCGCCATCGAGCAGCAGACTCGCGTGCCGATCCGGCTGGACAGCAGCATTCCGCCCGACGTGCAGTTCTCCGCTCGGTTCGTGCAGGCGCCGCTCTCGTTCGTGCTCGACTCCATCGCCAAGACGGGCGCGCTGAAGTGGCTCCTCGCCGCCGACGGGACGGTGGTTATCGTTCCGAGCGACCACGTGCGCATCCTGCTGGGCAACGTCGAGGTTGCGCGCACCCCGTGCGTGGGATGCAGGCATCCGCTCTCCACGGCATGGCGCTTCTGCCCGAATTGCGCACGCGCCACCGGCCGCGCGGCGCCCGCCCGGCGCGCTCGCTGACGCCTGCAGGGCCGCACCGCGGGCCCGGTTGCCGCGTTATTGACGTCGGCGCGCTGCTGTGGTACGCTCCTTTCGGCCAAGTCGCTTCCAGCGAGGTGATGCCGGTCCTGTGAGCGGTGCCGCCATGGGGCTGTGGGTCCCTCGGCGCGCTCCGGCCTCCCGCCTCCAGGCAAGCTTGCCCTCCGCGACCCTCCGGCAACTCGGGCGCCGTCGTGTTGTCCGCCCGTCCGACGCAGCCCCCGTGCGCGGTCTGGCGGGCCGGTAGGTCGTCGCCCGCTCGGGGACCATCGTTACGCCCACGCTGCGACGGATCCGTCAGCGCCACGCCGTCCGGCAGGGCATTCGCTGATGGCGCGTCAGGCGCGCGTCGCGCACCCCGCGCCGGGGTACCGTCGATGGAACGCAGCCTGCTGTGGTTCGTTCTCGCCGCCGGCGCAGCCGGCTGGTGCACGGCCGTCGCGCTCGGTCTCGCGTGCCGTGGGCGCCGGGCCGGCCCCGGGCCCGCGTTTGTATGGCTCTCGCTGATCGCCCCGCTCGCCGCGTTCGCGCTCTCCAACGTGGACGCCGCCCCGTTCAGCCCAGGCGGCGGACTCGGGCTGGGAATACTGCTGGGGGGCGTCGCCGCCGCGGGCGCGCTGTATGGCCTCGTGAGTCTGTCGCTCGCCGGCGCTGGCGCCCACGGTGCAGCCTCCGCGGTAGCGGGCGGTCTCTGCGCCGCAGCCGTGGCGCCGGCGCTCGGCCTGCTGTGGCGGTGGGACGCCAGCCTAGACGCCCTCGCCGGAGCAGCGGCAGGATGGGTCGCTGTCGCTGCAGTGTGGCTCACCGGCCTGGCGACCTCGACCGAGGCGCCATCGGAGGAACCGGCCCTGGAGCGCCGCCGCGCGGCGGTCGCCGCGACGCTGGTCGCCGCCGGCTACGGAGTGACGGTGGCTGCGGCGGCCATGCTGGCGACGCTTCGCGACACGCAGGCGCCGCCCGCCGGGCCAGGAGAGTGGGCGGCCACCGCCCTCGCAGTGTCCGTCATCGTGCCTGCGCTCGTGCTGGTGGTCGCGCTGCCGTCCGCCGCCCTCGTGCGGATCCGTCTGCGGGTCCCGCTCGGCGGGTTCGTCTCGGCCGCCGCATCGCGGCTCTTCCCATCTGAAACGTCGAGGCGGGCGGCGGAGCGCGGGTGGCGCCTGGCCCTGTTCGCCGCACTCGCCTACGGGGCCGCGACCGTGCTGGCGTGGCAGATTGCCCCGGTCTCCGGTCTAGACGAGGTCGTCCTGCTCGGTCTGGGAGCCGCCGTCGTCTGCCGCTGGCTGGCTCGAGAGGAGTGGTCCTCTGAGCCCGACGAGGCGAGCCGGGGATACCACGCGGCACTGGGGCTCCTCGTGGTGCTGGGCGGCCTGACCGCGAGCTACTACTACCATGCCGGCTGGGCAATGGCGGTCGCCCTGCTGGCCGCCTGGGGCGTGGGCGCGCTCGCCCTGTGCAGCGCGATTGAGTCGCCGGTCGCCTCATCCGACCAGACCGCTCCTGCAGCGGCCTCTGCCGACGCCTTCGCGCGGCTGCTCTGCTTTGGCGTTCCGCTCGTGCTCTACCGCGTCGTGTCCAGCCGCTTCGAAGACCAGCTCCGCGTGCCGTCGTTCGGCGACCAGTTTGGCGTCGTGGGCCTGCTGGTGGGCGCGCTGCTTCCCGGCCTGCTCGCGGGGCACGCCCTGGCGCCCGGACTGGGCGCGATCGGAGCCCTGGTCCGCTTGCCCATCACGGGCCTCCTCACCGTGCTGGTCCCGGCGCTCCTGCTGATGGTCTTCGGCGATCGGTTCACCGCGGCGCTGCTGGTGGGCCTGGCGCTCGGCGTGGCGTGGTCGCCGCTGCGCGTGGCGCGCGCTGGGGCCGTCGGCGAACGCCTGCGTGACCATCACGCCCTCGCCGCAGTGCTGGCGCTTGCGATTGCCGTGGTTTTCGCTCAGGCCACCGGGCTCCTCGTGGAGCTGGGCCCGCTGCAGCGCGCCGACAAGATCCGCGCGATTGCCTGGTCGGCCATCGCGATGGGCGCTCTCTGGGCGCTGGCCGACGCTTCGGCTCGCATCGCGGCATGGCGGGCGCGCCGGCGCGCTGCGACGGAAGGCGCACCGCGATGACCGCGGCGATCGGCCGAGCGGCCTCCGCGGCGGCAGGGGCCCTGCCGCGCCGGCCCGCCCTGTACGTGGGGCTCGCGTTCACCGCCTGGGCGTTCGCGGCCGTCGTGAGTGAGCAGCCCGGTGTTGGCAGGGTTGTGGGGAAGGTGGTGCTGCCGGACGGCAGGCCCGCCGGCCCCTCGGTCCAGGTCTACCTCAGCCCTAGCGGACCGGAGGCGACGCCTCGTCGCACAAGGGTCGCAATGTGCGGCGAGGACGGCCGCTTCCGGTTCCCGTCCGTCGCCGCAGGCGTGTACTCCGCATCGGCGCTCGCGAAGGCCCACTCGGGTGAGTCGGCCGAGATCACGGTGGGCGAAGGTGAGACCGCCTCCGTTGCAATCCGGCTCCGCCGCACCGAGCCCGACCTCGCTCTCCAGCAGATTGAGAGCGTCTTCTCGACCCGAGAGAACGCCCGCATCGCGGTCCGCGGCTATGTGGACCCCGCACGCGGCCGCAGCGACACGTTTCGTCTGCGCGTCCACCGCACGCGTCTCGCCTCCCTGATGCGAGACCCCGTGGCCGCCTCGGAGCTCGAGCGCCTTCGCTACGGCCTCGAGTGGGACCACGTGCTCAACCGTGAGCGCCCGATGCGCCTCTCGCCCCGGCTGCTAGCGCCCGTGGACGCGCCACCCGCCGAGATCGTTCTGGACACCCAGCAGCCGATCACGGGCCCGGACCGCGAGGGCTTCTTCCATCAACGCGTCGACCTGGGGCGCATCGGGACCGGGCTATACCTCGCGGAAGTCACCCATGGCCCGGAACGCTACGAGCGGGCGGCCGCGGGCTGGATCCTGGTGACGGATACCGCCCTCGTGGTGACATCGGACGACGAGCGCGCCTATGCCTACGCCGCCGACATCACCACGGGCGCGCCCCTTGCGGGGGTGACGGTCGTGCGTTACCGGCAGGGCCGCGAGCTGGCCCGCACGGTGACCGACGCCAGTGGCCTGGCGCCTCTCCCGGGTCGCCAGGCCGGCCAGGCCGGTAGCCAGACCACGGACACCAGGCTTCTCACCGTGGCGCTCAATGGCCAGGATGAGGCCGTGGTCGCCAGCTCCATCTTCGGCATCGAGAACGCCGGTCAGTTCCGACTGCACACCTACACGGACCGGCCCATCTACCGCCCTGGCAACCTGGTCCACTTCAAGGGCGTGCTGCGCCGTGCGCTCGACAGCGGCGCGCACCGCTATGCCGTGCCCGCGGGCCAGCCGGTCAACGTGGAGGTCCGGGATCCGAACGGGGATCGGGTTGCGCGCCAGGCGCTCATGGCCGGGCCAATGGGCGCCTTCCACAGCGCATTCACGCTCGACTCGGAGGCCCCCACAGGCGTGTACAGCCTCGTGCTCACGGTGGCGGGCGAGCGCTTTACCCATGACGTTGTGGTGGCCTCCTACCGCAAGCCGGAGTTCGAGGTCCGCGTGGCGCCTGCGCACAGGAGCGTGGTCCGCGGCGAGCCATTGGAGTTCACGGTGCAGGCCTCCTACTACTTCGGCGCCCCTCTGGCGGGAGCCAGGCTCCGCTACTACGTGACCAGCTCGACTGGCGGCGATATGACGGAGGGGGAGTACGGCGAGTTCGGGGACTTCGGAGCGCCACCCACGCGCCGCGCATTTGGGCAGTACCATGGCGAGCTGCTCGAGGAGCGGGAGATCGCGCTCGACGGCCAGGGGCGCGCCATCATCCGGGTCTCGCCGCGCCTGCCAGACGGTGAGGACGCCCCGAGCGTGTGGACGATCGCCGTCACGGCGACAGTGAGGGGCGCGGCGGACCGGGATGTGATAGCCTCGGCCTCCGCCCGCGTGCACGCCGCGGCGCTGTCCACGAGCGTGGAGCCAGACGGCTACCTGGCCGCGCCCGGGCAGCCGACCTCTGCAGTGGTGTCCGTGCGCGACCTGACCGGCACGCCTGCTCCTGGCGTGCCCGTCGAGGTCGCGCTCATCTACCAGTCGTGGATTGACGGCGAGCTGACGCGTCAGCCGGCCGGCACACTGCGCGCGACAACCGGTCCGGATGGACGCGCCCTCGTGCACTACACGCCGCCGCGCGAAGGCGATCTGCGGCTCGTCGCAAGCGCCGCGGATGTCGCCGGACGGCGCACGCGGTCCAGCGTCTTCGTGTGGGTCAGCGGCGACGATGGCGAGGTGCAGACCGAGTACGCCGACCTCGCGCTAATGGCGGACCGGAGGAGCTACAATCCGGGCGACACGGCGCGCGTGATGATCGCTGCAGCGCGCACGGGGCAGCACGCGCTCGTAATCGTCAACAGCGAGCGTATCTTCCGCTCCTTCACGGTCCCGCTCACGCGGCGCACCACGTTCCTGCGCATTCCCGTGCTCGCCGAATACGGGCCGAACGTCTACGTGTCGGCCTTCTACATCCGCAACAAGAGGTTCGCTCAGAGTCAGCTCCCACTGCGGGTCGCAGTTCCCAATCGCGAGCTCACGGTGACGATCGCCCCGAACAGGCCGGCGCCCACCGCCGGTGCCCTCCCACGCTACGGTCCAGGCGACACCGTAGCGTACACCGTCCGCGCCGCCGACTCCCAGGGCCGACCCGTCCGCGCGGAGCTATCGCTCTCCGTGGTCGATGAGTCGATCTACGCCCTGCGCGAGGACTCGCCCCAGGATGTGTTCAGAACCTTCTATCCCCCTCGACGCAATCAGGTCCAGACTGACTACTCGTTCGCGGTGAGGTGGCTCGGAGTCGGAGACAAGGCGGAGCCGGTCATCGCGGCGCGCCGGCGCTTCCTCGACACAGCCCACTGGAGCGCCTCGGTGGTAACGGATGAGCGCGGCGTCGCCCGCATCCGCGCACAGCTTCCGGACAATCTGACCACCTGGCGCGCCACGGCCGTGGCTCACACCGCGGCCACGGAGGTCGGGTGGGCAACCGCGAAGGTCATCGCGAGCAAGGACTTCCACGTCTCGGTGGATACCCCTCGCTTCCTGACACAGGGGGACCAGTCGCGCATCGCTGCCGTCGTGCACAACGAGACGGCTGCCCACCAGGTGGCGCTCGTGCGCCTTCGCACGTGGGGCATGGCGGTTGAGGGCGATACGACAGTTCGCGTCGAGGCGGCTCCCGGACGGAGCGCCATGGCGTCGTGGACCGTCGAGGCGCGGGAGCACGGCCCTGTGAAGCTGCTGGTGACGGCGTGGACCTTGCCCACTGCCGGCGGACGGCAGTTCACGGACGGCGTCGAGGCCACCTTCCCCGTGCGCGCACACGGTCGCGAGCTGGTGGCGTCGCTCGCGGGCGAGGCGACTGCGCAGCGCCCCGGAATCGAGGTGCTCCGCCTGGAGCGCTCCGCGGTGCCCGGGACGGCACGCCTGCGTGTCCGAGTGACCCCCTCGCCGCTCTCCGCTCTGCGCGGTGGGATGGAGTACCTCATCGGCTTCCCTTACGGATGCACTGAGCAGACGATGAGCCGGATGTTGCCCACTATGCTGGTTCACGAGCTGGTGCGTCGCGGAAGGTTGACCCGGGAGGCAGCCGGGACGAGCGCGCACGACCTTCCCGCGATGGTGCGCAGCGGGTTGGTGCGCCTTGGCAGGATGCAGCTCCCTGATGGCGGGTGGAGCTGGTTCGAGCGCGGCGAGCCCGACCCGTGGATGACGGCCTACGTGCTCTATGGCATGGCGACCGCGCGGTCGCTCGGCTACTCGGTCGACGAGCGTTCTCTCCAGGCCGGTCGGCGCGCCGCGCTCGCGATGGCAGCGCGCCCCATCCCGATGGACGACGGCGCGTTCCTGCTCTACGCGCTGGCGCTGGCCGGTGACAGGGCTGGCGCATCACGGCTACGCGCGCCCCTCAGGCTCGAGCGCATCGGCCCGGCGGGACTCGCCAGCATCGTCCTTCTCGATCGGCTGCTCCAGCGCGACCCCAGGCCGGCGCTTAACCTGTTGATGGCTCGAGCGCGCCGTGGCGACCAGAGCCTCAACTGGGAGGGCGACGGCCGGCAGAGCGCATGGCCCGCGGTCGCGTCCACGGCCATCGCGCTGAAGGCCATGCTCGCCGTAGATCCGACCGACCCGCGGGTCGCGCCGGTGGTGCGCTGGCTGATGCTCCAGCGCACAGACTCGTGGTGGCGCACCACACTCGACACGTCGATGACGCTCACCGCACTGTGCGACTACCTCGAGGGGCCTGGTCACGGGTTGGCAGTGGGGGGATCCGTTCGCGTAGCGCTGAACGGGAGCACTGTCGCTCAGATCCCGGTGAACCTAGACACGCTTCGGGAGGGCGACATCGCCATCGACGTGGCGCCACGGCTCATCTTGCCGGACCGCAACGAGGTGTCCGTCACGCGCTCTGCCGGAGGGGCTCCCGTGTTCTACGCGGTCACGCTCCGCCAGACTGTGGCTGCACCGACACTGCCCGCCGTCGAGTCGCCCGACGTGCGCGTCACCCGCAGCTACCTGCGCATGACGCCCCGCAAGGACCGACGGGGCGTCTGGTCGCTCGTGGGGGAGCCGACCGAGAACCGCTTCTCGCCGGGCGACCACGTGCGGGTGCGGCTTGTGCTGGATGTGAAGCGCCCGATACGCTATGTGGTAATCGAGGACCCGTTTCCGTCGGGGTGCGAGCCCTCCGACCGCGGCGCGGCGGAGGAGGTCATCGAGTGGGGCTATTGGTGGGACTCGGTTGACGTGCGTGACGACCGAGTGGCCTTCTTCGCGCGTTCGCTCGCCCCCGGTCGACACGTCATCGAGTACAACCTGCGGGCTCAGACACCTGGCGTGTGCAAGGCTCTGCCCACCCTTGTCCAGTGCATGTACGAGCCAGATGCGCGCGCGGAGTCGGCGAGTGACACGCTGAGGCTGGAGCGATGAGGAGGCGTTCTGTCTTGCAGGCTGGCGGCCTCGGCCTGGCGGCGCTTGTGGGCGCTGGCGTGCTTGCGGGGCTCGTCGCGGCGATGCTCGCGGTCGTTGCGGCAGCCCCGCGCGGGCCCGAGGTCCTCGCTGCCTATGCCACGCGGCTCGACGACCGTGCACCGCGCCAGCGCCACAACGCACGCCTCGCCGCCAACGCACTCGATGGAGCGGTGACGCCGGCGGGCGGGGAGTTCTCCTTCAACCGCCGCGTTGAGTCGTGGTCGGTCGACCGCGGGTACGTGAGGGCGCCGGTCAGCTTCGGCGGCGAGCTGCTGCCCGCCTTCGGTGGGGGCGTGTGCCAGACGAGCACGACGCTCTACAACGCCGCGCTCCTCGCGGGCCTCGAGGTGCTAGAGCGGCATCCACACGCCGTGGCGCCGGGCTACGCGGCTCCGGGACGGGATGCGGCGGTCGCGTACCCGTCGCTCGATCTCCGCTTGCGCAACCCGTACCCGTTCCCCATCCGCATCCGCGCGACGGCCAGAGGCGGCCTGCTGGCCGTGCGGATTCTGGGGGCGCGTCGCCCTGAGGCGCGCTTCCATGTTGAGTCGCACATCCTCGACCGCACAGAGCCGGAGCAGCGAACCACCCTTGTGCCGCGCGAAGCGCTGGGAGGGGCCTCCGGCCGGCGCAGCCCGGGACGGGAGGGCTTCCGGGTGGTTGTCTACCGCACGGCGACGGTCGGGGGCAGCCTCGTGCGCAAGGAGCGCCTGTCGGACAACACGTACATGGCGCTGCACCGCACGGTCGCCCTTGCCGATGACCAGTAGCCCCCGCGGACACATCAGCCCCTGGCGAGGGGGTGGTGCCGCCGCCGCCAGCTCGTCCACGCGGCGCGGCGCCAGCGTTCGGCGCGCACCGCGACGGCGCGGAGCCCGGCCCGCTCGATGAGCGCTGTCGCTCGCGCGGGACCGGCGCCGAACCCGGCGCAGGCGGTCCAATAGGCGAGTTCGGCGACTGCCACTTGCTCAGGCACCCTCCGGTCAGCGAGGAGCCCGTGAAGGGCCACCTGGCGCTGAGCGCGCTCGTAGTACGAGGTGGCCTCGTGGCGAAGCGTGGCGGGCAGCCACCGCACGGCGAAGGGAGGCGCTTCGAGGCCGAAGGCGCTGGCCACCCGCGCCGCAAGCTGCTCCAGCTCGGCTGCGTCGCGTTTGCCAGGAGCAGACAGGTACGCCTCCCACGCTCGGGCGGAGGAGGAGCGCGGGCGGTCCGCGGCGTTTTGCTGCACGAACTGCGGCCAGCGCACCTCCTCCCACTGGCGTGCCCGCTCAGCGAGCGGTTCCAGACCGCGTGCTCGCACCTCGCGCCCCACCACGTCGCCTCGATGCGGGTGCTCGTGGAGGCGCGGCAGGCCGGACCCGAAGCCGTGCGCATAGTGCGCCAGCTCGTGCGCCAGCGTGGCGTCGACCACGAACGCCGGGACGTCTGGGTCGCGGAACGCGCCGTTGATCACAATGAGGCTCCGGTCATCGCGGGCCACGATGGATCCGAAGCGGCGGCGCGCAGACCGTCCCCAGCGGACGTCGATCGGCAGGCCCTCGGGCACGTCGCGGAAGTGCGCTGCCAGCAGTGCGGCGAGGCGCCCGCGGAGCCATGCGAGGTCGCGGCGCTCGTCGCTCACGTGTCGCCGCCCCGCGCGCCCTCTGCCTCCTGCCCAGTGGCGATCCCGTCCTCAGCCGCGCCGGATGCGCCGCCGCACCGCTCGCGCCAGAAGCGCTCGACGCGCGGCCACAGGCTGGCGCGCGCGGCGGGAGGGAGATGACGAACGAACTCCTCGCCGTAGGAGCGCGTTAGCATGCGCGTGTCCAGGATGCACACGATGCCCCGGTCGGTGCGCGTGCGGATCAGGCGTCCGAACCCCTGCTTCAGCCGCATCTGCGCCTGGGGGATGCTGAACTCGCGGAACCAGTCCCCACCCTCCTCAGCGATCGCTGCGGTCCGCGCACGTGTGATGGGCGAGTCCGGCACCGCGAAGGGCAGGCGGTCGATCACCACGCACGAGAGCGCCTCACCCCGAACGTCGACCCCCTCCCAGAAGCTCTGCAGGCCGAACAGGCATCCCTGCCCGCTCTCGCGGAACTCGTCGAGCAGCCTGCCGGGCGGGCTGTCGCCCTGCCGGAACAGAGGGAACGGCAGACGTCCCTTGAGCAGGTCGTAGACGAGCAGCATCATACGCCGCGACGTGAAGAGCAGGAACGCCCGCCCCTGCGTAAGCTGGACGACGCGCTCGATCTCCGCCGCGACCGCCTCCGCGTACTCCGCCGACTGCTCGCGCGGCGGCGGCGGAAGGTGGCGGGGCACGTAGAGCATCGCCTGCTCGCGGAAGTCGAACGGCGAGCCGATGAGCGCCTCCCGCGCACTCTCGGGCGCCGCAAGCCGGGAGCGGATGTACGAAAAGCCCCCGGAGTTAGACAGCGTCGCCGACGTTAGGACCACCGTCGCGCCGGTGGACCAGAGCGTCTCGGTCAGCAGTCGCCCCACGTGCACCGGAGTGTACGCGAGCGTTACCCGCCCGCCGCGACCTCGGGTCCGGCGGCTCTCGCCGCCAGGGTCCACTGCGCCCCAGCGGATGTGATCGGGCTCCTCCGCGAACAGGAGCGCGTGGAGCTCCCCGCGCAGCGACGCTGCAGCCTGGGCCAGTCCCTCGGTGTGCTGCTTCTGCTCGTCCTGGAGCGTCGCGCTGCGGTCGCGCAACTCCTGCTGGAGACCATCGAGCAGCGCGCAGAGGCTGGCGCCCTCCTGCGCGAGCGCGGCGCAAGCCTCCTGATCGAGGGCCTCGCCGACGAGGAACTCCGGCCGTGCCCCGGCGAACTGCCCGAAGAGCCGCTCGCTGCCCTCCACGATGGCGTCGAGCCGCTCGACGGTGAGGTCCAGGCTGCGCTGGCGCCGAAGCCTGTCCGCGAAGTGCGGCAGGGCCCGGCTGTCCATTTCCACGCCGAGCACGCGCGTCGCGACATCCTCCAGGTGGTGCGCCTCGTCGAATACGATGGCATCGTGGTCTGGAATCACGCACTTGTCGGGCAGGGCGCGCCGCAAGGCGAGGTCGGTCATCGCGAGCGCGTGGTTTGCCACGATCAGGTTGGCTTCCCGCGCGCGGCGCCGCATCGCATAGTAGAAGCACGCGCCGAAGTACGAGCACTCCTGCGCACGGCAGATGTCGCCCTCAGCGGCCAGCTCCCGCCATGCGGGGTAGGCGAACGGCAGCTCGGCAACGTCGCCAGTCTCGGTCTCCGTGGCCCATCCCGTGATGAAGCGGAAGTCGGGACTGCTGGCATGCAGCAGGTTCTGGTGCGCGTTGTCCAGCGCAAGCTTGCAGAGGTAGTTGCCCCGGCCCTTCATCAACACGGGGCGGACCTCGATCTCGGGAAGCAGGCGCTGAACCAGCGGGATGTCCTTCTCAATGAGCTGGGTCTGGAGGCCGATCGTGTGGGTGGAGACGACGCACCGGCTTCCTTCGGCGATCCGGAGCGCGATGGGGAGGAGGTAGGCAAGGCTCTTCCCGACACCGGTACCGGCCTCGAGCAGGCAGTGCTGCCCGGCAGCAAGGGCATCGTGCACAGCTTCGGCGGCGTCGAGCTGCTCCTGCCGGAACTCGAAGCCTGGCAGCGCCCTCGCCAGTCGGCCGCCGGGTGACAGCAGTCTGGCGAGGTCGGGTAGTTGGCGTCGTCCTGTCACGTCGGCTAGCGCTGGCCCGGCGAGGGCGCGGGGTTGTCCACGTACACGAGCCGCTTCGCGCGGGTGACGAGCGTGCCCCGGGCGTCGCGCGCCTGGATGTCCACCATGTGCTCCCCGTTGCGCCACGACCGCGTGTCCCAGCGCGCGGTGAAAGGCGGCGCATTAACGATCGCGATGCGTTCGCCATCCACCGTGAACGTGACGGCCGACACCTGGATGGATGCCGGCGCGCGCGCGACCACGGTGAGGTGGCCCGTTACCACCCGGCGGCCTTCCCTGCGCGCGCGCGCGCGGGCCACCCCACGGTAGGCCTCCGCACCCGCGCGCAGCGCAGCGCCCAGCTCAGCGGCACCCGCTGCGGCGCGCTGGCAGGTGACCATCAACGTGTCGCCGTCGCGTGGCGTGTAGTTCGCCGGCAGGGCGACGGCCTCGCCGCGAGTCACAAGCTGCACCGGGGAGTCGCGGCTTGGCAGCAGCGACGCGAAGAGCGCATCGCGCGGCGCTCGGTTCGTTACGATGGCCGCGCCGTCGGGGCGTCCCGCCGTGGTGTCCGGAAGTAGGCGCACCAGCCTGCCGCCGCCCACGGCGATGGCGACGCCGTGCGCCGAGGCGCGCTCGACGATGGGGAGTGTGCCCGAGGCTCCCGGCGCCGTTCGATCCGCGGGACTGATGACGCGCCCGACCAGCTCCCAGGTTCGCCCGCCATCGACGCTCGCCTCGATGGCGCCGAACTCGGTGTTCTGGATACGCAGGCGCACCGCCTCGGCGCGACCGGTGTCGGGTGACTCCGCAGGCTGGACCGACGCAGACTGCGGTTGGCTAGCCTCCGCCGGGCTGCCAGGGAACCGCAGGCAGCAGAGCGCCAGAGCCAGCAGCCCCCAGCGCATCGCCAACAAGGTCCTGCGCGGCGCGGAGCTGCGCGGTGAGCGCAGTGTCGAGGTGCGGCACTTCGGCGGGCTGTGCGAAGGCGCGATCAAGTATCTCCCACCACCCATAGTCGTAGATGTAACAGAGGTCGAAGATCATGACGCCCTGCGAGCGGCGGAGCGACACATCGATCGCGCGCTCGAACGCGTCGGGACGGCCCTGGTAGTTCAGCGCGAAGATGCCGGCGTAGAGCGGAACGCTATTGGCGACCGCCATGACCGAGAGGTCGGCAGACGCCTCCACGGTGGCGTTCTCCTCGCGCCGCTGTGCCCGCGCCTCGCTGCGCGATGGGATCGGATAGTAGCACCCGGTCGTGAGCCAGTCCAGGAACTCGGCGTAGCCCGCCTCATGGTAGGCCGGCGACGCCCACGGCGTGCGCACCGGGAACTTCTCGCTTCCCCAGTTCACCCCGACGCCGAAGTACTCCCCGAACCACGAGCCGACGTACGCGCCGAACCGGGCGTCCGCGCGCGCCGATCGGACCGCCGTGGTCGCCTCGCGCACGAAGTCTCGAATCACCCGCGCGCGGAACTCCAGCCACTGCCGGAAGTAGGGGCCGCGGCGCACGGGCTCTCCGGGTATAGGATCGAAACTGATCACGTCCTCGGGCCAGCGGGTCAGGCGTCTGCCCAGCCACTTCTCAAATGCCGCGCGCGTGAGGTCGCTGTAGTCGTTGTAGAGGTTCGCGTATCGGAGCCTGTCGAACACCACGCCAGCGATCGGGTAGCGGGTCACGACCTCCTTCATCAGCTCCATCTGGTGGCGGCGGGCCTCCGGGTGCAGCGGGTTCACGAACGCCGCCACGCGCTCCGAGACCGCTTCGGTCACCCGGATGCGGCGGCCCACCGCCTCGAACTGTACAGCGTCGCCTGCCCGCAGGCTCGTCGCTGACCACGCGGCCGCCGGCCCGCTGACGGTCATCAGGAGGCCGTCTTCCGGCGCCGGCAGCGGCTCTCCCGGCAGCAGCGACGGATCGACGAGGCCAGCCACTCGCCGGTCGCTGTCGAACTGCACGACGAGCCGCTCCCCAGCCGTGCCGCCGCCGTCCAGCACGTAGCCGTCGCTGTAGACGGTGGGCCTGCGCGGGTCCTCCGGGTCGCCGGCGTCCTGCACGGGCAGCCGCCCGCCGCCCGCGAGCACCGCCCGCTCCACCGCGTAGGTAACCGATTGCCACTCCGGCCTCCGGTACGCCAACCCGACGCCGTAGTGCTTGTGGCCCTCGCTGAGCACGTTGAACGAGACGTAGAGGTCGATGCCCGCCTCTCTGCATCGCTCCACGAAGGCGCCCAGCACATCGAACTCGGGGTAGGTCCTGCCCCGCCATTCCGTGAGCCGGTCGGCGATCCGGCTCGGGTAGACCACGTGCCCGCTGACGGGCTTCACGTCCAGCACGATGATGTTGATGCCCGCCCTGCGGCAGCGTGCGACGATGTCCTGGACCCCCTCGGCGGTCATTATGCGGTCCAGGTTGGCGGTGGCGTCCACCCACATCATGCGCCCTTGCTGGCCAAGAAAGGCGGAGAGGTTCCGTGCGAATGGAGGCGTAGCGGCAGCCCCGCGAGCGGGAGCCTCGCGGCGTGCGGCGTCCGCGGGTCGAGCGCCGCGTGCCGCGAGGGCCGCGAGAACGACCGCGCATCCCACGGCGAATGCGCGTTTCGACGGCCGCCAGAAGCGCCTCGTCATCGGCTCGTCTCCGTAGCCCGGCGCGCGATGTAGTCCGCCAGCGCCTCGCGCCAGTGCCTGGGCGCCGGGTCGCCCAGCATGTCGAGAGCGCGGGTCGCGAGCGGCGAGAAGGCAGGCCGCCGCGCTGGAGTTGGCCAGTCGCCAGTCGTGATCGGGTCGATCGCGATGTGTCCCATCCCCGCCAGACTCACCGCCTCCACGGCAAGGTCGTACCAGCTGGCGATGCCGCGGTTGGCCACGTGATAGGTGCCCCACAGCGGCCTCGCCACGATGCGGATCAGGGCGCGCGCCAGGTCGACCGTGTGGGTCGGAGTGCCCGCCTGATCGGCCACGACACGCAGCGGGCGGCCCTGCTCCGCAGCGCGGAGGATGGTCGCCGGGAAGCAGAGGCCATGCACGCCGAACAGCCACGAGGTCCGGACGATCCAATGCCGGGCGCACGCGCGCCGCACGCACTCCTCTCCGGCCAGCTTGCTCGCCCCGTAGACCGAGACGGGCGCCGGAACCGCATACTCATCGTACGGCTCGCCGGCGCGCCCGTCGAACACGAAGTCCGTGCTGATCGCGCAGACAGGAACCCCTGCCTCGGCGCACGCGGAGGCCACACACCAGCTTCCAAGGGCGTTGAGTCGGTAGGCGGCGTCCGGCTCCTGCTCCGCACGGTCGACCTGCGTGTAAGCGGCACAGTGGATCACAACCTCCGGCGCCGTCTCCGACATGGCCGCCCGCACAGCCTGCAGGTCGGTCACGTCCAGCCGGAGAGGAGCCGCGACCACGTCCGACTCGATGGGCTCGTGGCCCGCCAGCCGCAGTTCGGCGCACAGGTCCGAACCCAGCATACCCCGAGCGCCCGTGACCAGGACCCGCACCTCCGGTCCTCCTTACGCGTCGATCTCCAGCGCCACGACAACGGCGACCAGCCATAGGACCAGGTTCACCTGCATCGGCCGGTCCTTCAGCACGATGCGTTCCGGGCTCCCGCCCTCGTGGCGCTGGTGAATGAGATAGAGGTACCGGAAGATGCCGTAGAGCACGCTCGGCAGGGTCATCACCAGGTACGGGTGACGGTGCGCGCTCTCGGACATGATCGTGTAGACGGCGTAGGACACCGTGAGCGCTCCCAGCACGATGGCTATGAGCTGGTCCAGAAACGAAACGCTGTAGTGGTCGAGCGTCGCGCGGTGGTTGCCTGCCTCGTGGGAGAGCGCCACGAGCTCAGCGCGACGCTTGCCAAAACCCAGGAACAGCGCGAGCTGGAATGTGCACACGAGGAGCCAGAGGGTCACGCTCACCTGGATCGCAAGCCCTCCCGCCACGGCGCGCAGCACGAACCCGGCCGCGATCGCGAAGACGTCGAGCAACACGACGTGCTTGAGCCAGAGGGTGTAGGCCACCTGGAGGGCCAGGTACCCCAAGGCGGACGCGCCGAAGGGCGCGTTGATCGCGAAGGCGGCTGCTGCTGCAACGGCGGCCAGCGCTACGCCCGCTGCGAGCGCCACGCCCGGCGCGAGCCTGCCGCTCGCGATGGGCCGGTGACGCTTCTCGGGATGGAGACGGTCCTGCGGCGCGTCGATGGCGTCGTTGACCAGGTAGACCGCCGCCGAGAGCGCGCAGAAGATCACGAAGGCGGCGGTCGCGATGCCGAAGGTGCGGATCCGCTCCGTGTCCGCAAGCGACAGAGGAATGTTGTTCGTGAAGACCGCCGCGACGTAGACGAAGAGGTTCTTGATGGACTGAGACGGCCTCGCCGTTTCTAGGAGCGCGCGCACCGGGTCGCCTGGCCTGTGCGCACCGGCGACCTCAGCAGGCATCGGCTGCCCTCAGAGCGCCGCACAGCCACGTCTTCAGCGGCGCAGGCAGGCTGTGGTCCAGCGCACCGCGATGCGCTCTGCCGCACGCCGATGCGCCGCGCACCGCCATCGAGGCACCGATCGGCGCGTCCGAGTCGATCCAGTGGAGCGACCAGCTACAGACCAAGTCCTCGAAGCCGCGGAAGCACCGTATCCGCTCCGAGCGCAGCATGGTTGCGCCCCCTAACCCCCGGCGATCTCCAGCACCCTCTCAAAGAACGCACGCTTCCGGGGCGTGTTGATGCCTCGCTCTGCCGGCGGGCACTGGCAGCCGTCGCCGTAGCTGCTATAGCCGGGGTCGAAGTAGCCCCGGCCCGCGTACCCGGCGACCGCGTCCGTCAGGTTGCTGCGCGCCTGATGGATGCCGAAGTGGTCGTCCTCGTCTAGGAGGATCGGCATCGGCCGGTAGCCGGGAACCGCCTGCGTCCGCAGTTGTGGCGCTCCGGCGTACTCAGATTGCGCCACGCGCACACCACCCTCGCGCGCCGGGAGCGTGGCGCAACTCACACGCGTCGGCGATCCCGACAGATGCGGCGCTGGCGTGCGCCGCCGCGTATGCGATCGGCATTCCGCGGCGACTGCTCAACGCACCCGGTACACGTGCGACGCGTGCGGCGCGAATGAGTCCTCGAACCGGCCATCGCGCATCGTCAGAGTCCGGTTTTCGTCGACGACTTCGACCCGGCGCTCGCCGCGCAGGCCCCTCACCTGGAACACGGCCCGGGCCGGACGGTTGCGCATCCCGGCCGCGATCACATAGGTCCAGCCGGCGTGCCGCTTCGCGACCGCCTCGACGGGCGCGTCGCCCTCGCCCGTGGTCACGCTCACCCCATCCGCGATGGCGGGAGCGTTGAGCACCGGCGCCAAGCGGCGTATCCGTGCGTTGAGCTCCGTGACGGCGGCCAGCATCGGTGGATCGTCCAGCAGGGCATGCTCATTGAAGCGCGGCGTGAACTCATGCACGAAGTAGGTGATTCCGCGCGCGCCGCTCACGATGGCCATCCACACCTGAGCGCGCACCTGGTCGGGCGTCGGCTTGCGCCCGCTCTCGATCCCGGTGGTCTCGATGACGCACCACACCGGCTTGCGGCCGCCGGTCCACTCCAGCAGCCTGCGGACGCCCTTCGGCACATACCATAGGTACTCGCCGCCGTCCGGCCTGCCGATGCCCGCGACCGGGTAGACGTCGAAGGAGGCGATGTCGCATCCCCGCACGTACTCCTCGTAATCGCTGAGCTTCGCGCCGGGGCCGCGCCCGATCCATGCGTCGTTCGCCACGCCCTGGCCCAGGTTGAGGAAAACCGGGCGCGATGGGTCGCGCTCGCGGATGCGCCGGTAATCGGCGACGATGCGCGCCGGCGGCACGAACGGCCCCCAGGAGCGCTCGCCGGTCGCTGGATCGACCACGGGCTGCGCGTTGTCCGGCTCGTCGCCGTGCATCCATGCCGCGATGATGGGATCGTCGCGATGCGCGAGCCCGACGGCGTTCTGGTCGCAGATGACGGGCATGCCCGCGCGCCTCAACACTGAGAGCTGCTCTTCCGTCGGTCCCCGCCAGAGGCCAACGTAGAGGTTGATTCCCGCTGCCTTGTAGCGAGTGGCGTTGGCAGGGCTCTGGAGCCAGACCGCGAGTGGGAAGGTCGCGTTGTCCACTGGAGTGCCGTCTGCGCGCAGGAAGCGGGCGGCGGCGGGCGGGCTCTGTGGAGGCGCGCTGGAAGCCGAGTCCGCACCCAGCGCGCCGCTCGACAGGCATCCGAGGAGCGCTACCAGCATGGGCTTACCTCCTTGCTGCGCTGTGGCCTGCCGGGGAAGGCGGGAAGCAGGCTAGTACCGCCGGTTCTGCTCCCAGTGCCAGGCGGTCTCAACGATCGTCTTCAGGTCGCCGTGGGTGGGCCGCCATCCGAGCTCGGCCCGCGCCTTGCCGGAGGATGCGACCAGGCGCGGCGGATCGCCGGGTCGGCGCTCGGCGTCGACGGCCTTGATGGGGCGACCGGTCACGCTGCTGCACACATCGAGCACCTCGCGCACCGAGTGACCGGTTTCCGTGCCAAGGTTGTAGGCGGTGCTCGGGGCGCCGTCGCGCAACCGGTCCAGCGCAAGCGCGTGGGCTGCCGCCAGGTCTAGGACGTGGACGTAGTCCCGGATGCAGGTGCCGTCCGGCGTGTCGTAGTCGGTCCCGAACACCTGAACGTGGTCGCTCCTCCCGGCCGCCACGCCCAGGACGAGGGGAATGATGTGGGTCTCAGGGTCGTGGCTCTCGCCGACCCTGCCCTCGGGATCTGCCCCGGCTGCGTTAAAGTAGCGGAGCGAGGTGTACCGCAGACCGTGGGCGTGGTCGTACGCGGCCATGATGTGCTCGCACATCAGCTTGCTGTCGCCGTAGGGATTTATTGGCTCCTGCGGATGCTGTTCGTCCATCGGCACATAGCGCGGGTTGCCGTACGTCGCGCAGGACGAGGAGAAGACGAAGCGCGACACGCCGTGGTCGCGCATGGCGTCAAGCAGGTGGAGCGTGGAGACGAGGTTGTTGTTGTAGTACTTCCCCGGCCGCTCGACGGATTCGCCGACGTGGGCGTACGCGGCGAAGTGCACGACCGCATCGATCGGGTGCTCCGACAGGAGGCGGTCGAAGAGCGCACGGTCACCGGTGTCGCCCATCACAAAGGGCGCGTAGAGGGCGGCTTCCGAGTGACCGTCGACCAGGTTGTCCACCACCAGCACATCGCTGCCCCTGGCTAGCTCGTGAAGGACGTAGTGGCTGCCGATGTACCCCGCGCCGCCTGTGACCAGGATCAAGGGACCTCTCCTCCTCGCCAGTACCCGGTGCATCACGCACCGCGCGTTTCATTGTACACCCGCGAGGCAACCGGGGCGAGCGCGGCAGGACGAGCGCTCAGCGCGAATTTGGCGGCGCGTGGGCGCAGGCCTCCAGCGCCGCCGCGCCCGCTCGAGCAGCCGTAAGCGCAGCCGTGTACGCACGGCGCCGCGGCACGCCCAGTTCTGCGGCCACCTCGCGCGCGGCGTCGGCCACCGACATGCCTGCCTGCAGCCGGATGCGAACGGCGCTCGCCACGGCCTCCTCGGGCGGAGGCGGCGCTGCCGCGTCGCATGCCGACGGTGGGGCGATCACCAGCGTGTACTCGCCTCGCGGGCGCGCCTGTCGCACGCGCTCCAAGGCGCCAGTGAGCGTGCCGCGGTAGACGTCCTCGAAGACCTTCGTGAGTTCCCGACCGATGCATACCTCGCGGTCGCCGAGTGCCTCCAGGAGATCGCGCAGGGTGGCCTCGACGCGCAAGGGCGCCTCGTAGAGCACCACGGTGCGGGCCTCGCCGCGCAGGCCGGCGAAGAAGGCGGTCCGGTCGCTTCGCGCGCGCGGCGGGTAGCCGTCGAACGCGAACCTGCCCGTGGGCAGCCCCGACACGCCCAGGGCCGCGAGTACAGCGCTCGGGCCGGGGACGGCGGTGACGGTCTGCCCCTCCGCGGCAGCGAGGCGCACTAGGTCCGCTCCGGGGTCCGAAATGCCCGGGGTGCCGGCATCAGAGACGAGCGCCACGGACTTCCCCGCGCGCAGCATGCCGAGGACCTCCTCGGTGCGCCGCGCCAGCGAGTGCCGGTGGTACGAGACAAGCGGCGTGTGGATGTCGTAGCGGCTCAGCAGCTTGCGCGTGACGCGTGTGTCCTCCGCGCAGATGGCGTCGGCCTCGCGCAGCACGCGCAGGGCCCGCAGCCCGATGTCCTCCAGGTTACCGATCGGCGTCGAGACCACGGTGAGCGATCCCACCACAGAGCCTCCCTGCATCCGCGCACACGTGCTACGACGCAGCGCGGGGCAGCCACCAACGCTGCCCCGCGCACTCTAGATCGGAGCCGGTTGCCCTCAGTCCCTGGCGGGCGCCGGGGGCGTTGCCGCGCCGCCTCCGGGGGCTGCAGTGCCACCACCGGGGGCTGCCGCGCCGCCTCCGGGGGCTGCCGCGCCGCCTCCGGGGGGCGACTGCGCAGCCGGCTGCTGGTTCCTCTCGCGCCACTCGCGCGCCTCGCGCTCCCGCTGCTGGCGTTCGGCCTCCTCCCTGGCGGCCGCGGCGACGCGCTCGGCCTCCCGCTTCCTGGCGGCCTCAGCCATTTCGGCGGCACGCTTCCTGTGCTCGGCCGCCTTCTCAGGACGGCCAAGCTGCTGATAGGCCTCCTGCAACTGCTGGTGGTCGAACTGGGCCCGATCGGAGTCGTCCCAGCGAAGCAGGCGCCCGATCAAGTCGTAGTGCTGGAGCGCCTTGTCTGGCTGCTTGGACTCCTTGTACAGCCGCGCAAGCCGGAACCTGGCCTCGCGATCCTCGCCTCCGCTGAGGCCGCGCTCGTAGGCTTGTATGATCTCGTTCCGTAGCGAGGTGCGCTGCTGCTGCGCTGTGGCATCGGACGAGGGCGGCGACGGCGTGACTCCAGCCATGACATACTCATTGTAGAGCAGGCTGGCCAGCACAAACGCCGCCGTGGTGTCGCTCGGGTTCTGCGTGAAGGCGCCTCGCAGCTTCGTCAGCAGCGCCTTGTTGTCGGGACCGCCTGGCATGGCAGGCATCCCCATCGCCATGCCGCCACCGGATTGCGCAAACGCGTAGCGCCACTCCAGCGCAGGGTCCTTCCAGACCAACTGCGCGTTCTTGCGCTGTTCCTCCATCAGCTTCTGGAGGGCCTCGCCGGATCTGGTCTGCCGCAACTGCTCGAGTTGCTGCTGCTTAGTCTGCTCAAAGTCTTCGGGCAGGTTGCGCCTCACCTCATCGACACGGATGATATGGTAGCCGAAGGGAGTCTTCACGACGGGGCTCACCTCGCCGGGCTTCAGCGCGAAGGCCGCATCCTCGAACTCCTTGACGAACCCGCCGCCGCGACGGTACCACCCCAGGTCGCCGCCCTTGGGCGCGCCCGTGGGCACCTCCCTGCCGGTGCGGGCATCCATTCGTGTCGGCCGGTTCGTCGGATCCGTCGTGAACCTGTTGGCCATCTGCTCGAAGCTCGCGCCCGCGCGCACCCTGGCCAGGATCTCGTCGGCCCGGCGCTTCGCCTGCGCGTCCGGCAGGGCGCCCGGGGCGGGGCGCGGCGAGGTGGTCACCCCGATCAGGATGTGCCGGACCTTCACCTCGTCGAACGTGCGGAGCAGATCGTCCATGGTCAGCCGGTCCGACCCGGAGAGCAGCGCACCCAGCCTCTCAGGGAGCAGTCGCCGGCGTATCGCCTCACGAACCTCGTCCATGTTCCGAGCGCCGGACAGCCTCAGAAGGTCCTCGTCTGAGAGAGGGTTCTCCTTGGAGCCGCCCGCCTCGCGCTCCGCGCGCAGTGCGCTCTCGACCTCGCGGTCGGTCACACGAAGACCGCGCTGCTCGGCGACCTGCCGCAGCATGGCCTCGTCCACAAGGCTGCGCACGATCATGCCCTGCAGGTAGGCCGCCTGCAACTCGTTGCCGCCAGCCCGACGCTCGAGCTGGTCCCAAGCCGACATGTAGTCGCCCCGAGTCACCGCCTGGCCGTTCACGGTGACGACGGTCTCATCCCGCAGGCGCTGCGTTTCCGCGTCCTGGGTGGCCATTGGCGACGCACCGAAGTAGGCAATGACGCCAAGACCGAAGACGACAGCAATTCCGATGAACAACACTCGGTGCACCGCGAGCCGGCGCCACGCAGTGATGGAGGTGAGCGACGAGAATCTGCGGCTGGACTGCTTGGGCATGCTGTATGTGATTCCTTGGCTGGTCCCGGGCGGCACGCGCCGGTCCAGACGTCTCAGTCGGCGAGGGCTCGCAGCGCAGCGAGACAGGCGCGCGAGCCATCCTCCGGCGTGCCCCCCTCGGGGACATAGTGCGTTTCCAGAGACACGTAGCCTGTGTAGCCGTCCCCGCGGAGCGCCTCGACGTGGCCGGTGTAGCCGACCTCGCCGTCGCCCACCACGCACCAGCGCGGGGAGCCGTCCGGCTGCACGGTCGCGTCCTTCACATGGACATGGTCGACGAGCCCGCGCACTGCCGCGTAGCCATCCGGGAACGGGCGCTCGCCGGCGGCGAGGGCGTTGCCGGGGTCCCAGCAGACGCGCACATGAGGCGAGCCGATGGCCCGCACCACTCGGGCCGTCTCCGCGCCTGTACCGATGTAGCAGGCGTGCTCGTTCTCGAGTACCAGCGTGACGCCCTCACGCTCGGCGATGCGGACCGGTTCCTCAAAGGCGTCCACGATGCGTCCCTCAATCTCGGGCGTCAGATCGCCGCGCCGCCAGAACGTGAACACGCGGATGAGGGGAGTGCCGAACGCGTGCGCCAGTCCGCAGCAGCGCTCGAGAAGCGCCATCTGCTCCCCGTGCCCGCGCGCCCGGGCCAGGTGCATCTGGCCGGCCACCGCGGCGGCTTCCTCGCCCAGGTCGCACTTGTAGAACGGCGTCGCGAGGCAGCTCACCACCATCCCGCGCTCGCTCAGCCCGCGCTTTGCGTGGTCGGTCTGCGCCGGCGTGAGCTCGGCAATGTTGGCGCCCCACAGCCCACGCAACTCCGCGGCACGAACGCCGTACTCGAGCATCACATCCAGCGCGTACTCGAAGTCCTGAGAGATCTCGTCAGTTATGACGGAGAGGGTCACGGCGACCTCCACGCGACACCAAAGGCCGTCCGGCGAAGCGCGGGACGGTACCGCATGGTACCGCACGCTCCGACGCCCTGTCAAACGAGCGCGGTCCGGCCGGAGAGGCCCCACACAGGAACCGCCGCCCCGCCCCTCGAATAGGGTCGCGGCGGCGGCCCGTCCCGACCCGCCGGCCTCGGACCGGGGACGCACCTCGACCTGCAGGGCATGCGGATGCATTACACTGGCTGGCCGTTCCAGCCCCTGGGGCTTACCGTCTCGGGAAGCTGGGCGATGAGCACCACTTGGCCGCCGACGCTCATCGCCTCAACGGTGAAGGCGTCCATCCTGCGCTACGGCGGCCTGCGTAGCTATCGCACTGCCATGTGCCTGTTCATGGGCCTCATCCTGGGCGACTTCCTCCCGAGGTGCTTGTGGCCCATCGTGGGATCGACCGCGGGCGCCGAGGCCTGCAGCTCTCAGCAGTAGACCGCTCTGCGTTGAGGAGGAGCTTCAATGGACAGCCGCCGCGCGGTCTGGGCACTGCTGGTCCTTGCCTTCGGCCTGTCATGTATCGCCATCGCCATCATCGGCGCCTTCGTGCTGCCCACGTCGACCCCTCCGCCGGACGCGGCCGCTCCCCCCGGCGGTCCACTGGCTACGGCGCTGACCGGCGCTGGCGTTGCGGCGATCCTGGCAGGGCTCGGGCTGTTCTATGGGAAGGTGAGCGCCCACGAGCGCGCCCTGCAGTCCGCCAGACCGGCCGACGCCGCGGCGGCCTTCCAGACCACGACGGTGCTGGCGTTGGCACTCATCGAAGTCGGGCCGATGCTCGGCATCCTGATTCGCTTCCTTACCGGCTCTTCGGCGCAACTGCTCGCGCTGGCGGTGCTAGCGGTTCTGGCCATCGCGGGCGGCGTCCTGCCAAGAGGGCTGGCCGTGTGGGCAAGCGCACGGCATGCGGGCGGGCCTCCCGCGTGACCGCGCGAGCCGGCTGTGGTAAGATGCGGTGTCTCCTGCGAACGACGGCGCGGCCGTCGCGCCGGCGTGGCGACAGGACACACGTGCGGAGGTTCCGATGACAGTCCGCGCGCGCGTCCGCTTCTCGGCCGCGCTGTGCCTCTTTGCCTTCGCCGCCCTTGCCTCCGCTGGCGGTCAGGGCCTGCCGCGCCTGGAAGTCTCCCTCGACGCCGGACTGCGAGGCAAACGTCTTCTCTACTGGCTGACGGGCCCGTCCGGCCGGTCCACCGAGCCGCGTGAGCTCGCTGCACCGGCCACGGGGGCCGCTGCCGTCGACGTCCCGCCTGGCTTCGGCCCGGGGTCGCGCCTCAAGCTACTCGATCCAGCGACCGGCTTGCTCGCCCGCGTCCCATTCGACGACGACGACCTCCCGAACCCCGCGGGCATGACGGGGCCGAACCTCCTCGAGAACACCGACTTCCAGGGCGGGCTGGACGGCTGGCTTCTCGAGCGCGGCCACCCATCCGTCGTGGCCGAGGCCAGCATCGTGGCCGACGAGGCGCTTCGTCCGCCCGGCGTGCGCGGCAACGTCCTTCGTGCAGAGATCACCAGCCTGGGCCCGCTCCCGTGGCACATCCAGTTCTACCAGCAGGGCCTGACCCTGCGAGCGAACGTGGTGTACACCGTCTCGTTCTGGGCGCGCGCGTCCGAGCCGCGCACGGTGGACGTTGCGATGAACACGGACACGGGAGATGGGCACGGGATCGGCCTTGACGCAAAGGGCATCGCTCTTACGCGCGAGTGGAGGCGGTTCCGGCTCCCCTTCACGGCGAGCCAGCCCGTGGAGAACCATGGACGCCTCGTCTTTGTCCTGGGCGAGTCCACCGGGGTGGTTGAGCTGGCGGGCGTGCGCCTCCGTACAGGGATGCCCGCTCGGCCCGCAGGGCCGAACCTGTTTCGGAACCCCAACTTCATCGCCGGCGACCAGCACTGGTCGCTCGTGCGCGGCGCGACGCCGGCGCGCGGCACGTTGGATGTCGCCCCCTCCGGCGGGCCGACCGGCGTGCCTGGTGGCGTGGCATCGATCTCCGTGGAGGCGATCGGCGACCTCGCCTGGCACGTCCATCTGGTGCAACACGGCGTCGCGCTGGAGAACCTGGTCCCCTACGTGATCGAGTTCTGGGCGCGCGCGTCCGAGCCGCGCGATCTGGAGGTTGACGCGGCGGTCGGCGGCGACGGCGACCGCCATATCGGGCTCAGGGGCGTCCTACCGCTCACCACGACGTGGCGGCGGCAGCAGGTCGTGTTCACGCCCAGCCGCGTGTCCCCAGATCGGAACCGCATCGCCTTCCTCGTCGGCCAGGCGGTGGGCCGCGTCGATTTCGCGGGTATGTCGCTTCGTCGGGCTGGCGAGGCAGCCGGGGCCGACGCTGCGCCCGCCCAGGTCGCCGTGACCGCCGCGGACTTCCGCCACGTGAGCGGCCCCGCCCTGCGCGTGACCCATCGTGGCAGGCCCGTCCACGGCGTGCGAGCCACCGTCCATACACCGGGCGCCGAGGGAGGCCAGGGCGAGGTGCGGACAGTGCAGCACGGCGTGGTCACGCTCGGCGAGCTTCCGCTCGACACGCGGGTCACCATCACGCTATCCCACAACAACCGGGAGCATAGCGTCCTGCGCACCGCGGAGAGGCGATCCCCGCGCACGCTGGCGCCCGTCGTCCTGCGGGACGAGTTGGGTGAGGTGCCGACGACGGCACCCGCCCAAGAGCCCACTCACCCCATCATCGGAGCGTGGGAAGGCCGCCTGCGGGATGGGCCCATCGTGAGGATGACCTTCAACGCGGACGGAACCGGATCGGCGGGTGCGCCTACTGCCGCCCCCGCAGGAGCGCCGGTGGCCCCGGCGCCGAACCCATTCCGGTGGTTCCTCAGGCCTGGGGGGCGCACGGTGGTCATAGCTAATCAGTCCTACACCTGGGCGATCGGCGCCGACGGCGCAACCCTCACGCTCACAGACGCGCGGGGCCGCGGCCGCGTGCTTCGGCGTCGCTAGGAGCGCAGGAACAGCACCTGATGGCTGACGAGCAGGCGACCTACCCACCGCTCCCCGAGCGCCACGCCAGCGAGTCCGGCGACCGCGACGGAGGGTTGCCGGCTCCCCGCACGCCTGCCACGTCCGAGGAGTGGCTAGAGCGCCAGCACGGGATCGCTCTGGCCTGGGAACGCCAGTCGGCCCGTCGCGACCTGTGGACGCGCATCCTCGTCGTGTTCGCGGCCCTCGCCGCGCTCGCAGGCGTGTGCATGCTGGCGCTACCGACGGGGCAGCGCGTGCCCTCGCGGCCTGGTGAGGGCGGGGCCGGCCCTTACACCGCGCCTCAAGCAATACAGCCCGCACCAGCTTCGCGCATCGTGGCGCCGCCAGCTGGAGGCGCACCGTCCATCGATTCGAGGCCGGCGCCCACTGCCCGTCCGGCATCGCCTCCTCTCCCAGCGCCCGCCGCGCGGCGAGCGGAGCCCCCGTCTGCCCACGCGCGTGCTCGAGCGGCCGCGCCTCGCCCGCGGCCGCAGCGCGTCCGCCAGCGGCCCCCCGCGAGACCCGCCGGGGAGCCGGCCCGGCCCGCCAGGGAGCCGGCAACGAGGCCCTCCGCCAGCGACTTCGACCGGGGCGTCGCCGGCATCCTCGACCGCCTGGAGTAGACGCCCGCACCCGAAGGACTCGGGCTCGCGCGCGGTGTACAACCGGACCGGAGCGAGCACATGCGCTCCTTAGATAACGCCTCGGGCCTGCTGAACGCGGTCCGTGCTCAGCAAAGGAACCCTCATGTACCGCTTCAACCGATCGACCAGCCTGGACGAGCTGAACGAGTGGGTCAACAAGAACACCGAGGAAGGCTACTCCCTCGTCTCGCTCACGCCCGTCGCGTTCGGCAAGACCGCCGACGACGTCCTGTACGTCGCCGTCATGGAGACCTCGGTCTACGGCGGCACGGACGACGAGGACTGGGACGACGACGACGAGGACGACGACGAGGACGATGACGACGACGAGGAGGACGAGGAGGACGAGGAGGACGAGGAGGACGAGGAGGAGATCCCCGCCAACGAGGGCGAGGAGGCCCCGGTAGCCGATGAGGGCGAGGAGGCCCCCGCAGCCGACGACGACGATGACGTCAAGAAGAAGAAGAAGAAGAAGGGCAAGAAGGGCTAGGTGTGCCAGCAGCTCCCCGCCGGAGCGGCCGTCCGGCGGGGAGCCACAGCCGTGCTCCGGGCTATGTCACGTTATCGAACCAGCGCGCCGGGCGGCACCGCCGATCGTGGCGCCCTTGAGTTCGACGATCACGATGAGCTGCTTCTGCCACTGGTGACGCGAAGAGAAGACCAGCCGCGCATCGAGGTCTGCCTTGGCGTTCACCTTCACCACCGGTTGATCGACGGCCTCAGGCGCCGCCTCCAGTGCAGTGGCGCCACCGCCCACGTCGCCGCTGCAGCGGACGCCCTCCGGGCCCACCTTCACGCCGGCAGTCGGTCCGCTGCGTCGCCCGTCCACCGGCATCTTGCCGCGACATGCGAGCGCCCTGAGCAGCCCAGGTTCGAGATGGGCAACCCCTTGTCAGCTACTGAAGCCCGCTTGTCGACACAGCCGTGCTCCACAGCCTGCACGCGGGGCTCCGTGCTGGGATGTGGCGCGGCCGTCGAGACCTGGCTGGTGCGAGATCGGCTCCTGCGCCAGATGGCGTCCGCGTCGGCGCTCGGCCCGCGTGCCAGGGCGATCGCGACGGTGTCGCCGACCGTCAGATCATGTGGGGGTGCATCGCCGAGGCGGCTGCCGGGAGCCAGGGCGGCCGGCTGCGGCAGCCAGGCAGGGCACCGGCTGCCGGCGGCCTCCCTCGTCGCCGTCGAACGACGGAGGGAGGGGGAACGCCCTCCTCACTGGTCCGCCGATGCCACCGCGCTCCGGTGGAGTGCGCTGTGCCATGCTTGGGGTGGATGCGTGTGTGTCGAGCGCATGGCCCTCGCCTCTCGCAAGGACGGAGCACCGAGACGGCATCGCTCCACCACCGCCGGGGCCGCCGGCCGGAGCGAAACCGTCTGAGCCAGGCATTCGTAGTCGCAGCGAGCGCGCCCGCCGCGCTCAGGGATGACGCGCCTCCAGGAATGACGAGAACGTGAAACGGAAGATCCTTCTGGGCTGCCTCCTGCCGCTCCTCGTCGTAGGCGGACTCTCGTGGTATGGCACGCGCACGCTCCTGCGCGCGGAGCCGACGCCCGAGCGCTTCTCTACCGCGGACATCGGCGACGTGGATGTAAAGGTCACCGAGACGGGTGTGATAGAGCCGGTGCGCAAGGTGGACGTGAAGTCCAAGGTCGCGGGGCGGATCGCGCGCCTTCTGGTCACCGAAGGCACCCGGGTTGCGGCGGGACAGCTCCTGGTAGAGATCGACCCCACGGAGATCAACAGCCAGGTGGAGCAGATCCGCGCGCAGTGGCATGCCGCCCAAGCCCGTCTTGATCAGTCCAGACGCTCCGTGGACTACCAGGTGGAGCAGACGATCTCCTCGATCGAGCAGGCCAGGGAATCCGTCGCTGTCGCCGAGGCGCGTCTGCGCGTTGCTCAGGAGCAGGACCGCGCCCAGCCGGGCCTTAGTCAGAGCGAGCTGCAGCAAGCCCAGGCGTCGCTTCGCACGTCCGAGCAGGCCCGCGACCTGTTGAGGGAGGCAACGCACCCGCAAGCGCTCGTCCATGCCCGTTCCGACGTGGCCGACGCGCAGGAGAGCGCGGATGCGGCGCGCCGAAACCTGGACCGCCAGAGGCGTCTGCTGGAGCGCGGCTTCGCCTCGGAGCAGACCGCTGACCAGGCGCGCGCCCAGGTCGCAACTACGTCGGCGCGGCTCGAACAGACGCGCGCGCGGCTCGCGCTGATCGATCAACAGCAGCGGCTCGAGCTTGCCAACGCGGAGAACCAGGTCATCGAGGCGCGAGCGGCGCTAGACCGCGCGCGCGCCAACCAGTCGCAACTGGTTATCCGCGCCGAGGAAGTGCGGTCCGCCCAGGCATCCCTGCAGCAGGCGAGGGCGCAGCTCCGCGCCGCTGAGAGCGGCCGTCGGCAGGACGCGATGCGCCAGGACGACGTCGCTGCCGCGACCGCGAACGCGGCCCAGATCGAGAACCAGTTGCGCGAGTTCGAGGTGCGGCAGCGCGACACGGCACTCGTATCGCCCATGAGCGGCATCGTCACGCAGCGCTATGTCGAGGAGGGCGAGCTTGTGACCTCCGGCGTCGCTGCGTTCTCTGCCGGAATGCCGGTCCTGCAGGTGGCGGACCTATCCCGCATGCTCGTGCGGATGAGCGTGAATGAGGTCGACGTGCTCCGCATCCGCCCGGGGCTTCCGGTGGAGATCGAGATCGATGGCGTGCGCGGCACGCAATACCGCGGGCGGGTGCGCAAGGTCGCGCCGGCCTCCATGACCGCGGGCGACCCGGCCCAGGCCGCGCAGCAAGCTGCGGGCGCCGGCGGCGTCGTGCGCTTCGCCGTCGAGATCGAGTTCGACCGGCCAGACGGCCGCGTAATGCCCGGCATGACGGCGAAGTGCACCATCGTCATCAACCGGCGCAGGAACGTGCTCCGCCTGCCGACGGACAGCGTAGAACGCGTGGGATCGAAGCGCCGGGTCCAGGTGGCCATGCAGACCGGGCGGGGCGGTAACACCACCACGAGGTTTGAGCCGCGCTACGTGACCGTGGGCCTCGAGGGCGACAACTTCACCGAGATAACCGGCGGGCTCAAGCAGGGCGAGAAGGTTAGGCCGGGCGTGTTCACGGGTCCGCGGCGCCGGGGCATTGAGATCGACTTCGGCGACGGCCCCGATGGTGGCAATGACTGAGCCTGCCAAGGCGGCGGCGTGCAGCGCCAGGGAGTATGGGGATGAACGAAGAGATCACCCGGGTCCTTGACCTGCTCGAGGAAGGCAAGATCGCGGCGGACGAGGCAGAGCGCCTCATTCGCGCGGTGTGCGAGGCGCGATTGTCCGGCGCTCGCGAGCGCCGCGCCGAGCGTCCGGCTGCCCATGACGACCTGCGCGCCGCGTGCCGCTGGATACGGATGCGCTGCCGGCAGATGGCGCGGACGCGTCACACCGTGCGGTGGTGGCGCCACTTCGCGGACCTCCGGTGCAGAGAGGACGAGCGCGCGCGCCGAGCCCGCCATATGCCTGCCGCGGAGCGCGTGGCGTACGTACTGGACGCCTACCTGCTGCGCGGCGGACCGCCGCCGGATGCGCGGCTGCGCGAGGACCTCGGCCTCTCCGGCATGGAGTGGGAGTTGCTGCGCTACGCCATGGAGCACGAGTTCGGCGTCGGGTTGCTCCCCGGCGACCTCCGGGCATGCGTGACTGTCGCCGACCTGGTCGCGCTGGTGTCGCCCACGCCACCACCTGACGATGCGGGCGGGCCGTCGGGTGCGCCCGAACCAGACCACGCGCGCGAAGCGGATCCGGAGCCGGAGCCCCTGGCCGGTGCCGCGCGTCCGCGCCCGCGGCGCGCTCGCGGCACCGGCAAGACCGGGAACACGGAGTGACGGCCACGCTGCTCTGCCGCACGGACGAGCGATGACCATCCTGCATAGCCTGCTGAGCGCGCTAACGAACCTGCGTGTTAACAAGCTGCGATCCGTTCTTACGATGCTCGGCGTGATCATCGGTGTGAGCGCTGTCATCGTCATGGTCAGTCTCGTTGAGGGAGCGCGCGCACAGATCGTCTCGGAGTTTGAGCGGCTCGGGTCGCATCTGATCATCATCGCCTACGACCCCAGCCGCGAGGAGCGGCGGGGTCAGGCCCGTCGCATCGACTCGCTGTCGATGGACGACGTGCGGGCCATCAGGGAGCGGTGCGACCTGATCGATCAGGTGTCCGCCGAGCTGCCGGTCCCCACAGGCTTCACGGCCCGCTACAGGGAGCGCGAGTTCGACGTCGGGCTGAACGGCATCGAGCCTGCCTACAAGCGGCTGCGCAACCTGACCATCGCGGAGGGCCGCTTCATCGGCGAGGAGGACCTTCAGGACTGGAGGAAGGTCTGCGTGATCGGCGCGCGCGTGCGCAGGGAGCTGTTCCCGAACGAGAACCCAATCGGGCGAGACATTGATATCCGCGGCGTGAGCGTGACCGTTATCGGCGTCCTCCAGTCCAAGGGCACCGCGGGCATCGCGGAGCAGGAGGACAGAAGCATCCTCCTCCCCATCACCTCCATCCAGAAGCGGTTCGTGGGCCGCGAGGTGGTGGGCGTCATCTGGGCGCAGCCGAGGCCCGAGGCGTCCATCGACGCGGCGATGGATCAGGTATGGGAGACCCTGATGCGTCGGCACGACAACGCGCCAGGTTTCCGGGTCGACAGCCAGCAGAACATCCTGAGCGCCGTGAGCCGCGTGCTGAACATCTTCGGGCTCGTGCTAGGTGGGGTCGCGGGCCTGGCGCTCCTCGTAGGCGGCATCGGCATCATGAACATCATGTTGGTGTCGGTGACGGAGCGGACCCGAGAGATCGGCCTGCGTAAGGCCGTGGGCGCGCGGCGGCGCGACATCCTGGTGCAGTTCCTCATCGAGTCTGCCACGCTCTCCGGCACCGGGGGCCTGCTGGGCATCGCCATCGGCGCGGGCGTCGCCTTCGCCATCGGAGCAATCAGCAAAGAGGTGATGACCGGCGGGATGATGGGCAACCCCGGCATTCCCACGCACCTCCCCGCGTGGAGCATTCTGGGCGCGTTCGCCTTCTCGGCCTTCGTAGGCGTGTTCTTCGGCATGTGGCCGGCGGTGCGCGCCGCCCGCCTCGACCCAATCGAGGCCCTCCGGCACGAGTAGCGGCGCTCGCAAGGAACGCGAGCGCCGCCGTGATTGACCCGTCAGGCACCGTGTGGTGGACGCCGATCCAGCGCTACGGTGCTACGGCTCGTCGTAGCCCTTCAGCTCGCGCACCCAAATCTTGCGGTAGCGCACCGGGTCGCCATGGTCTTGCAGCACCAGCGGCCCCCTCGGTCCGTGCGGCTCGTACCTCGGCAGCGCCCGGTGTGTGCCGGTTCCGAGCACCTCGGCGCGATGGTGCACGAGCACGCCGTTGTGGAAGACCGTCATGTACGCGGGCCTCTCCAGCCTGCCGTCCGCGAACCTTGGCGCCTCGAAGATGATGTCGAGCGTCTGCCACTGGCCGGGCGGGCGGGACGCATTCACCAGCGGCGGGTACTGGCCGTAGATGGCCGCGGCCTGGCCGTCCGGGTAGGTCTCGCTCCTGTAGCTGTCGAGCACCTGGACCTCGTACCGGCCCATCATGAAGACGCCGCTGTTCCCTCGGTCCTGACCGGTTCCCCGAGCTGGGTCCGGCGTCGCGAACTCGATGTGGATCTGGGCGTCGCCGAACTCGTCCCGCGAGACCATGCCTCCACCGAGCGCCACGAGCGAGCCGTCCACGATGCGCCACCGGGTCGGCTGCCCGTCGCCGCGGTGCCAGCGTTCCGTGTTCGAGCCGTCGAACAGCACGACGGCGTCCGAGGGTGCCCTGCGCGACTCGGCCGCCGGGGCCCCCGGGTCCACCGTGCGCGGCTGAGGCCGGGCTCCATCGTGGACGCGCCATCTGCCGCCGGGAAGGAAGGGCAGGTCCGAGTAGCCGGCCCTGCGCTCGGCTAGCAGTGCGTCGGCGAAGCCCAGACAGACCAGTCCGAGTGCCAGCGCGACCGCGAGTCGCGCGGCATACCGCTTCGGGCGGCCGGTATCGATTCCCATGCAGAGACTCCTTAGTGCGCGTCCGATCGCCCGCGCTCGAGTAGATGGAGCGCCGACAGTGTGATGGCGATCTGCGCCAGGTAGTAGGTGGGCAGGATAAGCTCGCTGAGTGTTCGATCGCCGGCGAACTCGGCGAGCGCGATGAGGCTGTCCGAGAATACGATGAGCGCGATGCCCACCAGGCACGGCACCTTCACCCAGGCCACTGAGCGGATCCCCGCCGCGGCTCCGAGTGCCACGCAGGAGAGCACTGTGTAGACCAGCGCCGCCACCCAGATCGCGCGGTCCTCGATCGCGTGGGCGAGGTCAAGAGCGAACCACGCGCCAAAGCCGGCCAGCGCGATTCCCAAGACGGGCAGGTGCATCCGCCCGTTCGCGAGGGCGTAAGCGATATAGAAGAGGTGTGCCACCCCGAAGGCCGCAATGCCCGCCACAAAGTGGGCGTCGCTGCCGCCACGCGTCGAGAGGTAGTAGTCCCCAACGATAGACGCGGCAAACGCGCCGCACGCCAGGAGCGCGCTCGGCGCCCGCCGGAATGCCTCGCCCTTAACGCTCAACAGGATGCAGATGCAGAGGGCTGGCACTCCGAGTTTCAGCGGGAGCCAGTCCGTCCACCAGGCCACCGCACCCACCACAAGCGGCGCCAGCAGCGCAATGCAGCGGGCCGAGCAGACCATAGCGGCGTCATACTCCTTTGAACGTCTGGCTGGCAGTGTGGCGGGACCGCGCATCCGGCAGAGCGGCCCGCGCCGGGCCGCAACACGCGACGGGCCTCAGCACGCGCCGGGACGCCTCGGGCGACGGGCTGCGCCGTGCGCGGGCGCACAAGCCTGCGGTTCACGCAGGCAGGGCCAGATTCCTCCGGGAAAGGGAGCCGGTTCGGAGCAGGACGAGGGTGGTGGTGCGACGTAGCCACCCATCGGCAACTGTGCGCGCAGCACCGATGCCAGCGAGGAGGCGCCGCTTGGACGAGGAGCGTCTGCGACGCAGAGCCAGTTTCGACCAGGACCCCGCCGGATACGCCACGGGGAGACCGGGGTATCCCAGCGGCGTCTTCGACGCCGTCGCGGAGTACGCGGGGTTGCGCCCCGGACACCGCGCGCTGGAGATCGGGTGCGGACCGGGACACGCGACCGTGCCGATCGCGCGTCGCGGCGTTCGCATCGATGCCATCGAGCTGGGCGAGCGGATGGCGGCCGAGGCGCGCCGTCGGACGCAGGGCCTTCCCGTCACCGTGCGGACGGGCGCCTTCGAGGAGACGCCGATCGAAGAGGGCGTCTACGACCTGGCGCTCGCCGCGAGCTCGTTCCACTGGCTCGAGCCATCGGTGCGCATGTGGAAGATCGCGGCCGCGTTGCGACCGGGCGGCGCCCTCGCGCTGATCTGGACCAAGCACGTTCGGGCCAGGGCAGACAGCGGCTTCTTCGACGAGGCTCAGGCAGTCTATGCCCGCGAGGCGCCCGGCATCCGGCGCGACTTCGCCGCGCTGCCGGAGGCCGAGGGCGTGCCCGAGCCGTTCCGAGAGGAGATCGAGGCGACCGGCCTGTTCGCGGACGTCGCTGTGCGGCGGTTCCGCTGGGACCGGTGGTACACGACGAAGGAGTACGTCGACCTCCTCGCCACGTACTCCGACCACCGGGCACTCGAACCGGGCGCGCTGCGACGCTTGCTCCTTGGCGTCACCGACCTTATTAAGACCCGCTTCGGCGGCCGCGTCCTGCGCGGGCACCTCACGCTGCTGTACCTGGCGCGCCGTCGGTGACCGCGCACACCAGACGCAACCCACTGCCGAGGTGATCTGTTGACCGCCATCGGCCGGGACGCTATGATGGTGACACGGCGGCGGCGCGCGTCGCCACGGGATGGCATAACACCATGAGCGACCCCCCGAGGACCACGACCGGGCAGCCCGACGCCTCACGCGCCGCCGGCGCTAGGGCGGTGCACCTGCCGTGCGTCAGCCGGGCGGATCTTGATGGCGCGCTGTTCCGGCTAAGCCCCCACGGCCAGCTGATCGTCACGCATCCGGAGGCGGTATGCCTGGACGCGAACCAGGCGCTGGGCGCTCTTCTGGGTCGCACGCCGGCGGAACTGGTGGGCCAGCCGATCGCCGCATTGGGCCTGTTCCTCGATGGTCGCGACGGAGAGGCGCTCCTCTGCCGGGCAGCAGCCGGGCCCATCACCGTTGAGGCACGGGTCGTGCAAGCAGGAGGCGTCGAGCTCCCGGCGCTCTGCACGGGCATCCCGGTGGTCGCCGATGGCAGGCCTGCGATCCTCGTATCCATTCAGGACATCTCGCCGTGGCAGAAGTGCCAGGAGGCGCACCGGCTCGACGAGCAGCGGCTGGAAGCGCTCCTCAAGCTGAACCAGATGACGGGAGCGCCGCTCCCGGAGATCGTGCAGTTCGCGATGGAGGAGGCGGTCCGCCTAACGCAGAGCCGCATCGGGTACGTGGCGTTCGTCAACGAGGACGAAAGCGTTCTCGCAATACATGCCTGGTCGTCTGCGGCGATGGCCGAGTGCAGGGTGCCCGGCATGCCGCGCGTCTACCCACTGGCTACCACCGGTTTGTGGGGCGAAGCAGTGCGCCAGCGCAGACCAGTCATCACGAACGACTACGCCAGCGACGGCCCCTGGAAGCGCGGCGTGCCCGAAGGGCACGTTCGGCTGCACCGGCACCTGAGCGTGCCCGTCTTTGACGGAGACCGCATTGCGATCGTCGCGGGCGTCGCAAACAAGGGCGCCGAATACGCCGACAGCGACGTACGGCAGGTCACGCTTCTCATGTCCGGGATGTGGGCAATCATCGAGCGCGCGCGCGCCGAGGGGGCGCTCCGCGCCAGCGAAGCCCAGATGCAGAGCATCTTCCGCGCGGCGCCCGTCGGCATCGGGCTCGTTCGCGAGCGCATTCTGCTCGACGTGAACGAGCGCATCTGCGAGATGATCGGGCGGTCACGCTCCCAGCTCGTAGGCCGGAGTACGCGGTTGCTCTACCCGACGGACGCCGACTTCGAGTTCGTGGGCGCCGAGAAGCGCCGCCAGATACTCGACCACGGGTCTGGCATGGTCGAGACGCGCTGGGTGCGCAGCGACGGCACCGTGATCGATGTTCTGCTCTCCTCCATGCCCGTGGGTCCCATGCTGCCGGGCGGGGCAGTCACGTTCACGGCTCTGGACATCACCGAGCGCAAGCGGGTTGAGACGGAGCGCCTTGAGCTGGAGCGGCAGGTGCTTCACGCGCAGAAGCTGGAGTCGCTCGGCGTGCTCGCGGGCGGCATCGCCCACGACTTCAACAACCTGCTGATGGCCATCATCGGCAACCTCGACCTGGCGATCAGCGTGGGCGCCATGGACGCCCCAGCCCGCGCGCACGTGTCGGAGGCCGAGGCGGCCGCCCGTCGTGCCGCCGACCTCACGCGCCAGATGCTCGCGTACTCGGGCCGCGGCCGCTTCGTGGTCGAGCCCACCGACCTCAGCCGCCTCGTGAGCGAGATGGCCAGCCTGCTTCGCACCTCAATCCCCCGCAGGGTGAGGCTCGACATGCAGCTCGGGGCGGGTCTACCGTGCGTCCAGGGCGACCCGGCGCAGATGCAGCAGGTCGTGCTCAACCTGATCACTAACGCGGCGGAGGCTATCGACGGGGAGGATGGCGCCATCGTACTCCGCACGGAGGCGCGCGAGGTCGACGCAGCGCAACTGGAGCGCAGCCGCATCAAGGAGCGCCGCGAGCCCGGACGCTACGTCTGCCTCGAGGTCTGCGACAACGGCTGCGGGATGGACGATGTCACGCAGCAGAAGCTGTTCGATCCGTTCTTCACCACGAAGGAGACCGGGCGGGGCCTTGGGATGGCGGCGGTCCTCGGAATCGTCCGCGACCACGGAGGCGCGCTGATCCTCGACACGACGCCCGGCGCCGGCGCGCGCTTCACCGTGCTTCTCCCCGCGACGGAGGGCGTGGCCCCGGAGGCGTGGAGCCCGGAGCGCAACGTTGCCCGCCAGTCGGGCGAGGCCACCGTCCTCCTAGTCGACGATGAGGAACCCGTACGCATGGTGGCGCACGCGATGCTGACGCGCCTCGGCCACACCGTGGTGCAGGCCTCCACCGCGGACGAAGCGGTCGAGCGCCTGCGCGAAGCGCCGCATGCCATCGACTGCGTCCTGTTGGACCTGGCTATGCCGGGCAAGGACGGCATTGCGGCGCTGCGGGAAATGCGGACGCTTCGTCCGGACGTGCGGGTCATCCTGTCGAGCGGGTACAACCCCTTGGAGGCGGCGCACCGGGCGGGCGAAACCGAGGTCGCCGGGGTCATCCAGAAGCCCTACCGGCTTGCCGAGCTGCGCGACGAACTGGTGCGGGTGCTCGGGGGCTGAGCCGGCCAGAAACAGCGCGGACGGCGGACGCCTCAGCGCCCGCCGTCCTCGCTATCTGATGGCCTGCGGCGCGGCTCCACCGCGCACGAGGAGCCCGACAGTCAGGTGGGCACTCCGAGCGCCGGCAGTACCCATCGCTGCAGCACGAACCAGATGGCCACGATCGCGGCCAGACCCAGCCAGTCCACACCCGCCTCCCGCTCAGTGAGGCTGTGAAAGTCGCCCTATTCGAGTTCGCTCGCGCCGCGAGCGAGGAGCCACCCGAACATCGCTCCCATCAGGGTCGCGACGTACGGGTTGCACGTTATCCCTCAGGTGCTCCCGGCGTACACCGCGACCCGGTTGAGCGCGAGCCCGATGAGGACGCCAAGTATCGGCCAGACAATCAGCTTGTTGCTTAGCGCTTCCTTCATCGTAGGGCCTCCCGGCGCCTCAGTCAACCCGCCTCACCAAGGCGTACGATGCGGCCGGCGTCGGCGCTCCGGCTATCGGGCGGGGCGAGCATCGCCGGCCTCGCTGCGGCGGAGGGCGGCGCAGGCCTCGAGCACGATCATAGGACTGGGCTCAGGCGCTGCGCGCGGGCGCTTGCCAAACGCGCCGTGGGATGGTATAAACACTCCGCCATGATGCCGACGTGGCTCAGAGGTAGAGCAGCTCACTCGTAATGAGCAGGTCCGCGGTTCGAATCCGCGCGTCGGCTCCACATTCATCAACGCGGGCTCCGCCTCTCCGGCGGGGCCCGTTCGTATGGGTCTCAGCGAGGGAAGCGGCGCGCGCGAGGGCCGAAGCCCACACGCCAGGCGCCGCACTCCCCGACGGGTCCACGCGCTCGCGCGGGCCGCCCGCCTGCGCCCGGACATTGGCGCGCCCAACCCTAAGGGTTGTAGATGCCGCCGCCGACGTCGCCGTAGAGGCGGAGCGCACGCGCGGCCTCCTCCCGGAGCACGCCGCGCACCACCTCGATCCCGCGCGCCGCGAGGTAGGCGTAGGAGTCCTCCGAGACCGGCCCCTCGTCGAAGCCGAGCGCCATGGCGTCCTCGCGGCCGGCGCCGCAGACGATGCGCCGCACCCCGCTCCAGAAGGCCGCGCCCAAGCACATCGCGCAGGGCTCGCACGAACAAACCAGCTCGTGCGCAGGGATCGGCGGCTCGTCCAGCGTGAACGCGCCTATGGCCGACTGCGCAAGCGCGATCGCCATAACCTCGGCGTGCAGGAGCGAGCAGCGCTCCGGCTCCACACGGTTCACGCCCACGGCCACCAGTGCGCCATCGCTCCGCCGGAAAACGGCCGCGCCGAATGGTCCACCCGTCCGTCGACGTGCATTCTCGTCGGCCAGCCGAATGGCGAGGCGCATTCGCGCCTCATCATCGGGTACCAGGGTCCCAGCGGGCGGCGCGACCGCGCGCACCCAGTCCGGCAACCCAAACGCCACTCGCAGCGGCAACGCGTTCACCACCCCGACCCTCCGGGCGCGGCACCGCCTCGACCTCGCGGCGCCTCCCACGGCGCCCGGAGGCGCGACCGCCAGCGGGCGTAGGTGTCGCGCAGCAGAGCGCCCGCCGGCTTCAGCGAGCCGTCCGGCCGGATGACGCCGAACCCCTGCTCGAACGGACCCATCCAGTCTGGCACGAAGTGGAACGCGCACCAAAGATAGACGCCACTAAGGTTCACGCCACGGCGCACCCCCTCCTCCGCGCCTGCCAGCACGCTCTCCACGATGGTGAGCTGGCGCGCCTCGCTCGCGTCCTTGCGGTTCGCGTCGGGCTGGGAGCTGTAGCCGAACTCGCCGATCACCAGCGGCCGGTTGTCGATCTGGTTGGCGATGTTCTGGAGGTCGTCCGCATTGTTGCGCACGGGCGGCTGGCCCGGCGGCTGGACCGCAGCCGCGCCGGAGTAGTGGTGATACTGCGCGAGCGGGGGACGCACGCCGAGGTCCCAGAGCTGGTCGAACTGCCAGCAGAGCCCGACGGTCAGCATGTGGCGCGGGGCGAGCAGGCGCAGCTCCTCCCACATAGTGGTGATCCACCGCGCGAGCTCCGGGGTCGCCTTCGGCCCCTGGTCGCCTCCCGGCTCGTTGATCAGGTCCCACGCCAGCAGGCGCCCGTCGTACGTGAATGGCTCCACGACCGTGCGGAAGTAGCGGCGCTGGAACACCAGGTCCCGCATGTCGCCCCAGGCGCCGATGGTCAGCATCACCTTCACGCGGTGGCGTGCGGCCACGGTGAGGAGCGTGTGGATGCGCGAGAGCAGAAGCGGGGTGAAGGCGCCATCCTTAGTGTGGAGGCCGGCCTCCGCATCGAGGTTGGTGAATATGCGGATCGTGTTGATGTGGAGCGCGCCCATCTCGCGGAACTCGGCCTCGAACGCGGCCTCGTCCATGGCGCGCCAGATGCCCGGCCACGGCTGGCTGCGCGGGTAGTAGTTGAGGCCGCGCAGCATGAGCGGCTGCAGAGCGCCAAGCGGGACGCGCGGCGAGTGCGGGATCACGGCCCGCTCCGCTAGGCGGGGGATCGCCAGATCCCCCGCCCACAGGTTCCGGTCACCGGCGGTCAGCCGCGCGCGCGCGATCTGCGGTGCTGGGTCGGGAAGCCACACCGTGTCGTGAGCTCCTCCGGGCGGCACGTCCAGGAGGTCGCGGACGACGGTGCGCCCGCGCGCGCGAACGGTCAACTTAAGACCGGAGAGCGCCTGCACGCCCGGGTTGGCGACCCATAGTGGCACGAGGCGCTCACGTCGCGCAGGCGTCTCCCGCACTATCGCCGGGCCGTCGGCCATGACGCGCACCGTCACCCCGGATGGTGCGGCCTCTTCGCCCCGCGCTGCACTGGCCGTCAGCACGAGCGCCGCCAGGACGATACACGCACTCAGTGGCATGCCTGCCTCCGGTCTGACGGAAGGGGGCTGGCCACTGGAGACCCGCAGTCTCCGGCAGTCACCGCCCGCCTCCTACAACTCGACGATGCGCTTCGTGCTCTGCGACTCGTAGCCGCCGAGGATCACCTTCAGCACCGTGACCCCCTCGTGCAGGCCCTGCTCCGGTGTCGCGCCCGTCTCGATGCAGTCCACGAAGTGCGTGATCTCACCCACGAAACCGTTGACCGGCGCGAGCTTCTCCCTCACGGGCTCGCCGTCGTTCGGGTGGAAGTACAGGTCGTTGCCCCGGCCGTAGATCTGGCCCTTCTCCCCGATGGCGTGGAACTGCCACTGGCCAGCCGGCCAGTTGTGCCCCCATGACGTCTGCAACGTTCCAATGGCGCCGTTCGCGAAGCGCACCATCGTCTGTGCGCTGTCCTCTGCGTCCAACGAGGGCGAGTCGAAGTTGTCGTAGAAGCTCACCACCTGCCGGGGCGCAGACCCCGCGATGGAGATGAGCAGATACGTGGGGTGATAGCCGGTGTCCAGCGCACAGCCGCCGCCGGCTTCGGTCGCGGAGCCGCGCCAGTCCCAGCGCTCCTTGTCCATGGTGGGGCCCATGCGGAAGCAGTCGACCGTGCGGATGGAGAAGAGCCGACCAATCCTGCCCTCACTGACCCAGCGACGCGCGGTACGAGGCGCCGGCTCGAACATCTGGTTGTGGGCGCACACGAGGACAACCTTGTTCTGGGAGACGGCTGCCTCGATGTCGCGGGCCTCGTCCAGCGTCGTACACAGGGGCTTCTCGGTGATCACGTGCTTTCCGGCCTCCGCTGCGTCCACGATCGCGTCGCGGTGCAGGCGGTGGGGAAGCGCGAGGTCGACGGCATCCACCACATCGTCGGCGAGCATTGCATTCCAGTCGGTGTAGACCTTGGCGCCGCCGCCCACTTCCTTCGCGCGCCTGGCGGCGTGCCCCTCGTTAACGTCGCAGGTGGCGGTTACCGAGGCCCGCCCCGCCACCGCCCGCCATCCCGGCAGGTGGGCACCCATGATGCCGCCGCAGCCGACCAGCCCAACGCGTATCACGTGTCTCTCCCCCTGGTGTCTGTGTGGGCCGCCGGCCGGCGCGCCGCCCGGGGCCGGGCTAGGTTGGACGGCTCAGGCCCGATTCCTCTGCCGCCAGGACGATTGGCGACGCCGCTGTGGATACCGACGGCGCCCGCCCGGACGCTCTGAGCCGCGCGCCCGCGGCACGCCGCCCGATGGGTCCGCGACGGCAGATGCGCGACCGTCCCGCGGTAGCATCGTGCCCGCACCGACCTGCAGGGCACCGCCCTATCACGCACCCCATAGTGCCCTGCACACTATCTGCCACACCGTCATGTTGACGATGACATTGAAAGGAAACGTGAGTGCGAGCGCCATCGGCAACGAGATGGACGGATTCGCCTCCGGCATCGCGACCTTCATCGCAATGGGCGCCGATATGTAGGAGCATCCCCCGGCGATCGCGGCGAACACAAACGCATCACCCCAGCCGACCAGGCCCGGCAACGCACAATGCACGGCGAACATCGCCAGAATCCCCAGAAAACCCCAGGTTGTGGGCAGGGCCCAGGCGAGCAGCACCACCTTCCATAGACGGGATCCGAGCTCCCTTAGGGCGGCCAGGCGCCGGGCCGCGACCATCCCCATGTCCAGCAGGAACAGGGCCAGCACTCCCCGGAACATCCCATCGAAGAACGCCAGGGAATCGCGCAGGTCATTCGGAGAGAATATCTGGGTCAGCGTCCCTATGATCAGTGAGCTGATCAGAAGCCACACCGCCAGTCCAAAGATGCTATGATGCAGCACCTTCCCTACGTTCACTCCCACTCCTGCAGCCCCGGCCTCCCTGGCAAGCGCGATCCTGCCGACGATGATGGCGGCCAGCAGCGCTGGGCTGTCCATGAATGGGTACATCGCCGGCATCCAACCGACATAGATCAGTTGGTCAGGCGCTGCCTTCTGTGCCTCTGCGGCAAGCGAACAGGCGAGTGCGAGGGTAGCGGAGCTTACTGCACCGTAGTGCCCTCCGGCAGCCCAGGCGTCCGCTGTTCTCAGCTTGGCGACCTTCCTCATGATGGTCGCGGTCAGGACGGCGATGAGCACACCTAAGATAGCGGCAAGGACGGCAACCATGGTTACCACGATGAGCAGTTCTGGATGCTCCTTGATTGCCTGAACCGCCCGCGATCCGCCCCGCAGACCGATAGCCACCATGAGGAAGATGGCCATCGACCGGCTCATCGCCTCCGGGATCTCCAGATCGGACTTGACCAGGGTGGTCACCATTCCGAGTATGAAGAACATGATCACCGGGGTGAAAAACCCGGCCAGGATGACGTCGACTAGGTTCATCTGCTTGCCGTCCTCCAACCACCGGAGATAGTGATCGTGGGTGCGGGCCACACCCGGTTGCGCCAGTCTGCCGCCCACTGACGGCCCCAGGTAATGCCCCTGCAGCGGCCTTGATCGTTCGCATCCGAACTCCGCGCGCACCAGGGAGGCGCCCCAAGCCCAACGCACGCGCGCAGGACCCCGTGCCTCGACGCATGGCGGCGCGGCCATTGCTCCATCAATGCGACCATCAGCACCTCGCCGTCACGCTCGAGCAGGCCCTGCCGCTCCCATCTGCAGCAGGGCTTGGGGAGCTCCAATCAGGGCCACCCATCGCGGTGGCGGCAAGGAAGGCGGCAATTCACGGCCAAACAACCAACGAGCCCTGTCGCAGCGGGCAGAAGGATCCTCGCGCCGGAGTGAAGGGGATGGCGGGCTGACACGTGCCGCTGGGATCAGCGCAGTGCCCCCGGGACAGAGCGGCCTGCAAGGCCAGCGAGGCGCGGCGACTCATCCGACGGCTCATGTCGATAGCGTGTCGTTCTTCGCGCGCGACTCCCGCGCCAAGCGCGCCATGAACGCCACCAGCCGTTGCTGAAGCGCGGCATCGCCCGCGGCCAGGATCCTGACCGCCAGCAGCCCTGCGTTGCGTCCGCTGCCTATAGCCACGGTGGCGACGGGCACGCCGGCTGGCATCTGCACGATAGAGAGCAGCGAATCCAGCCCGTTGAGCGCCTTGCTCTGCACCGGCACGCCGATGACGGGCAGAGGTGTATGACTGGCAACCATGCCCGGCAGGTGCGCCGCGCCGCCCGCCCCGGCGATGATCACCTTGAGCCCACGCGCGGCGGCCGTGCGGCCGTAACGCGCCATGTCCATCGGCGTACGGTGAGCCGAGACCACGCGCGCCTCATAAGGGACGCCGAACTCTGCACAGACACCGGCAGCCAGCTTCATCGTGGGCCAGTCCGAATCGCTACCCATTATGATGCCGACGACGGGGTCCTTCGCACTACTCTCAGGTGGCGGCTCAGTGGCCATTGCACGCGCTCCTCTGGCGCCGTCAGCGCGCCGGCGTCCGCAAACTGTGGCCCCGCCTGCTACCGTTGCGGCCTCGAGAGGCGAGCCCGGCAACCGCAACACTCCCCACAAAGGCGCGGGCCGCGGCGTTATGGCCAGTCGAGGGACTCTCCCCCGACGAACGCCGCGGCACCCGCGCAGCTACGTCACACTCTCCGTCACGCTCCCGCTCGCAACTCCCTGCCGGCGATCCAGCACGTGCGACCCGCCCGCGGCTGCGCATGCCGCAACCGCGACGCCGTACAGGCGCATCGAGGGGAGATGCGCTCTACGTGCTGACCTCCGCTGGCTGCTTCTGCAGAACCATCACGATAGCCTTCTTGGGGCAGCTTACCTCGCAGATGCCGCACCCCTTACATCGGATGGCTACGACCCGAGCCTTCTTCTTTGCCTTCAGGTACACGATCGCGTTCGGCTCGGGGCATATCTGGATGCACATCCGGCAGCCGACGCACTTATCCTCATCTATCAGTGATACCAAGTACATGACGACTCCCGCACTCCGTAGTTAGGTCTTCAGTGAAGCGGCCTTCTCACGCGCAGCGTCGAGAACCGCGCTGTTGGCGGCCATAAGCCTCTCAACCTTGTCGAACTGCTTCCTGATCGCGTCGTCCAGAGCGCCGGTCGTGCCCGATGCGATCATCTTCACCTTCCCGCCGAACCGCTCCCTGCACGCCTCATGAAGCGCTTCGACCGAGACGATTCCCGTCAGCCCCTGCAACGCTCCCAGCATCGCGATGTTGGCGGCCAGCTCCACCTTGCCAACCGTCCTGGCGATCTCGGTCGCATCCACAAAGTACACCTTGGCGTTCAGATCCTTCAGCCTGGCCGTCTCGTCGGCTGTAAACGCCAGATCTCTATCTGAGTTTACGATGATCACCCCGTCCTCCCTCAGCCCTGAGAAGAAGGGCATCGTGTAGGACTTCCCCTGCGTGATCACGTCGGAGTGGAAGATCGCGATGATGTTCGGATACACCACCTCGCCCACATCGTAGATCGCGGTGTCAGATATCCTTACGTAGCTCTCTGCCGGAGCAAGACGCTTCTCCGCCCCGAAGAACGGATTCACGGTCGCGTTCTGGCCCTCCATGTTGGCGGCGCTGCCCAAAATGTGCGCGGCGGTTACGACGCCCTGTCCTCCGAGCCCGGACATCCTGATGGCCGTCTCCATGACCCCTCCAGTCTCTATTATCGAATGCCCTGTGCGCTCAGGTACTCAGATGCCGCATCAGTCGTATGCTCGACGAACGCGTAGTCCGTCTTCCTTCGCTTATCGGCAGCCCCGATGCCTTCCGATGCCTTGAGCTTCAGGTTCGTTGGGCAGGGCGTATGGACCTGGATATAGGTCGGACCGATCTCGCGCGCGACGAGAACCGCCTTCTTCAGCGAGGTAGCGACGATCCTTGGGCGCGAAACCGACACCACGGCAACGTAGGCGCAGCCTGCGGCCTTCGCAATGTCCGGCAGATCGATCTTGCCGAACTTCTTCCCCGTGGGCGCCATGTGGAGAACCGAGCCCTCCTGGCTCATGCCGCTCTCCTGCCCACCCGTGTTCGCGTAGAGCTCGTTGTCGAACATCACCGTGGTGATCTTCTCGCCGCGGAACCACGAGTGAAGGGTCATCTCGAGCCCAATGTCGGCTGTTGCGCCGTCACCCGCCATCACGACTACATCCTTCGTCTTGTCAGGGAACCTGATGGACAGCGCTCTCTTCAGGCCCGCAGCGATCGCGTTCTGATTCCCGAAGAGCGAGTGAACGTTGTGGAGGGCCAGCTGGGTAAACGCCAGGCTGCTGCAGCCAGTGGAGCCAACCACCACGGTGTCCTCAGGCGCCGGCAGCGCTGCGATCATCAGCCGAAACGCCAGGGCGAGGTTGCAGCCAGCACAGAGCGGGTGCTCCTCGATGAGCTCCTTGAAGGTGCCGAGATCCGCAAGGACCTTCTCCCCACCGAAGGGGCCATTGTCGATCAGGTCCTTGTACTCCTGTGGCAGAACATCCACGAAGTTGGGATTCGGCTTCAGTATGGTCATGGACATGGTTACACTCCTATGAGCGTCCCGTTCTTGATCACATCGACAATCACTTCGGGGGGCATGGTCATTCCGCCGTACACCCTGGGTCCCGGAACGATCCTGTCGTTGTTCGGTATCGTCGCCGCGATCTCTTTGGCAAGCCAGCCTGCCCTGTTGAACTCAGGAATCACGATGCTCCGGGCATCCTTCAGGGCTGCCTTGATCTCCTTGCTCGGGAACGGCCTGATGGTCTTGAGCTTCACCAGACCCACATCGAGCCCCGAGCCCTTGAGGAGGCGGAGCGCCACGCGCGACTGAGACACCGCCGTCCCCGAAGCCACGATCTGAATGGGCGCCGTCGGGTTCTCGTGCTCCAGGTCCTTGGTGAACTTCCTCAGGTGCGTTCGGGCCCTCACCGCGGCCGCTGCGACCTCCTGCTGCCAGGACGCATGCGCGGCGTAACTGATGAAGTTGCTCTTCAACACGAAAGGATCTTTCATGTATCGGAACGGCGGCGTCTCCATGTCGATGTGAGGCACAGGAGACAGACCTGGATTGTACGGGGCCAGCTTGACGTCTTCTGAGACAACACGCACCTTCTGCCGCGTGTGCGTGACGAAGAAGCCGTCAAGAAACACGCCGATGGGAATGTGCACGGAGGTCTGCTCGGCGACGTCGAAGCTGAAGAGGAGCATGTCGTAGACATCCTGCGCGTTCTCGGCGTGCAGCATGATCATGCCGGTCTCGAGCAGAAAGCCCATCTCGATTGTGTCGGGCTGGATGCTTAGCGGCGTGTTGACCGCACGCGTCGGGAAAGCGATCACGATCGGCAGCCGGGCCCCCGACCACATTGGGAAGTTCTCGAAAGCGCGCAGTGTGCCCGGGCCGCAGGTCGCAGTGAACGTTCGCACGCCGGCCATAGCGGCGCCAGCGACCTGAGACATGACGGCGAACTCGTTCTCGCCGCGGAAGTACTCCTTCACATACCCTTCCGCGAACAGCTCGCCCACCAGGTGCATGCTCTCGGACTGCGGCGTGATTGGGTAGGCAATCGCGACATCGATGTTTGCCCGACGCACAGCCTCTCGGACCGCTTCGCTGCCGGTGATGAACACCTCGTCCCGCTTTGCCTCAAACAACATGTACTCGGCAGAGACCTCTCTGAGCGAAGGCTTACCTGTACTCATAGAGCTACTCTCCCCCCTTCTTGGCTATCTTGACCTCTTCGAGGAGCTGTCTCAACGTGTCGTTGTCGGCCTCACGCAGCGAAGCGTTCGCCTCCTCGTGGCCCTCCTCGGCGCAGAGGGCTATGGTGTAGCAGTTTGTCCCGCCGCGAATGATCTTGAGCGCCAGGTTGGCTTGGTGGCAGTGGACGCCGATGAAGACCCCGACGTCGATCTTGTTGTGCCAGATGGTGAGGTTGGGATGGTTGGGGTTGATCTCCACTGCGGGATTGATCATCGGGTACTTCGGACGGTAGTCGGGCATGGGTATGACCTTGCCGTCTACCTCCGCGGCGATCGCCCTGAGCAGTCTCCCTCGCTCGATCGCATAGTCGGTTGTCTTCCAGAGCAGCAGCGGACCCGGGAAAAACGTCGGGGTGGTCGCGTTCGCCAACTTCCTCGCAATGAGGCGAAGCGCAGCATGCCGCTCCATACTCCTGCCCTCGACAATGGCCTCGCCCTTCTCGGGAAGACAGACCCCGTGAAGAGCCGCGGCGGGCGGTAGATAGCACTCCGGACCTTCTAAGACCCTGTAGTCAGACATGTCCACTCCATTCAGTCGCGATCCTGTAGACGATATAGGTGGTGACCCCTGGACCCACGCTCAGTTCAGCCACGCGAATCCAAGGCGCGATCCACGCAATGGAACCTGCCGGTCGATGTCACGCCCTCTCAACGGCCAGCCTACGCATCGTAAGCCCCCATGGCGCCGGGAAGTACCGCTTGAAGCCTCCCGGCCAACCGCGGAATGGGCTACACCCGAAAGGGAGCCTTCGCTCCGAGCGACACAGCCTCTGCGACTGGCGCCCGCGCCGCGCCAGCTTGCCGCGCGGCACGCTGCGCGACGGCAGGCCGATCGAGCGTCAGTCCGAAGGGGAGCACCCGGGGAGCAGTCAGCTCGCACCGCGCCACGGCGGCAGCAACGCCGACCGCGAGGAACGCGATGGCGTGGGGGATCATGTCGATGCGGAGGGTTGCTGACCTGCTGGTGTGAGGTCAGTGGGTACGCGAACGGTTCGGTTCGCGCAGCTCTCAGGCGCGGCCCGCAACGGAGGGCCGCAGTCACTGCCGACGCCCGGCATGGCTCAAAGCCGCGGTCGGCGACCAGCTCCGCACCAGGTCTGTCCGAACCCCTGACTGCGAGGCTGCCAATGATGGAATCTACAGCTATGCCTTCAGGCGGCGATGTGGCTGCCTTGTTGCTCATGTGGCTCCGTCGAATCGAATGCAGGCGGCGGCGCGCCGGGCTACCTCCAGCGCCCCATCGGTCGTCGCGCTGAGCACGGTCACGTGGCCCATCTTGCGACCGGGAGCACTGCGCGTCTTGCCATAGATGTGAACGTGCGCGCCGGCCACGCGCAGGGCATCCGCCAGCCCTTGCGGCGTGCCCGGGCCATCGGCGCTGGCCAGCAGGTTCACCATCGCTGCGGCGGGTGCGCGCATGGCGGTCGAGCCCAGCGGCCAGCCGAGCACGGCGCGCACGTGGTTCTCAAACTGAGAGCAGACACACGCCTCGATGCTGTAGTGGCCGGAGTTGTGGACGCGCGGCGCAAGCTCGTTGATGAGCAGCTCGCCGTCCTCCATCAGGAACATCTCCACGCCGAAGCTGCCGATCGCGCCGACCGCTTCCGCGGAACGGCGGCCCAGGTCGGCGGCGCGCTCGGCGATCTCCGGAGCGACCGGCGCAGGCGCACACACCGTGTGGCAGATGTGGTCGCGCTGGACCGTCTCCACCACGGGATAGGTCGCCACCTCGCCGTTCGGAGAGCGCGTGACGATGACCGCCAGCTCCCGCGCGAACGCGCAGAACCGCTCTACGAACAGCAGCCTGCCGGCGTCGCCGCCCAGCCGGCTCCAAGCCGCTTCCACGTTAGCCCGCGAGCGCAGGGTCGCGTTACCCTTGCCATCGTACGCGTTGCGCCGCGCCTTCAGTAGGAGGGGAAACCCCCACTCCTCGGCAGCCGCCGCCACGTCCTCCATCCGCTCCACGGACCGCATGTCCGGCACGGGCAACCCGGCGCTCACGAGCGTCTGCTTCTGAACGAGCTTGTCCTGGATGAGGCGCATCGTGGCGGCAGACGGCCAGAGCAGGTGCCCGCGCTCCTCCAGCACCGCGAGCGCGCCGGCGTCCACAAACTCGTTCTCGAGTGTGACCACGTCCGCCAGCCCCGCGAGGTCGAGCAGCGACTCCGGATTGTCCCAGTCGCCCATAAGAGTGCGGGCGGCGACGCTGCCGGCGGGAAACTCGGCCTGCCGTTCCGTGATGACGACCTTGCAGCCGAGCTGGGTGGCTGCCTGCGCTGTCATTTTCGCCAGTTGACCGCCACCGATGATGCCGAGATTGATCATGTCGCCCGAGCCAGCGGGGTGAGGCCGTCGACCGTCCGACCGCCCCGCTACGATGCCGTGTCACGACACAGGTCGGGCCGTATGGTAGCAGTTTCGGCGCCCCGAAAGCAAGGACGGCCCGGCGGTCACCGGCCCGTCCTGAGCGCCATGGTCGACCGATCGACGGAGCGCGGGCGTGCGTAGAGTGCGCAACCGAACGGCCCGGCGCGCAGAGGTGAAGGCGCGCTACCGAGCGGGCGCGCGCCGGCCGCCGGCTGGGGTCGCCGTGGCCGGTGGCCCGAGGCGCAGCACGCGGGTCTCGCCCCTGCGCAGCCGCAGCGCGAGCCGCGGGCCGCGGCCCACCCGCGCACCGCTCAACGCGTCCATCACGGGGACGGCACGGCCCACGTCGAGCGCCACCGTGCCATCCTGCGTCGCGGTCACCGCGACGATGGGCCCGTTGGCATGGACCAGCGCGTCGCGGTCCGCCATCAGGCGCACACCGCCCGCGCGCGCCGCGAGGCGCACCACCTCGGGGGTCAGGGCGGGCGCGCCCACGAAGATGTCGACGCCCGTAGGTCCTCTCCGCATCGCCACGGCGGCCGATCCATCCGGATAGTTGGCCAACACCTCGCCCCGCGCGGCATCGGTGGCGGCGAAGAGCGGCTGCACGGGCCTCCGTAGACCGAAGGCGGTGGTGAGACCGGCTCGCCTGCCTGCCTCGGTGGGCGTCGCCCATGCCTCTGCGGGCACCACGCGCTCCAGCCGGAACCCGGTGAGCGCGCGCATGCCCTCTGGTGACGGCCCCTGCTCGTTGAAGGCGCCCGGCGCGTAGCACCAGACCCGCGCCTGCCCGCGCGTGGCGCGTGCCAGGGCAGCGCGGCGATCCGGCGACATCCGCCACGCGTTGAGGAACACGAAGAGCCGCGCGCCAACACGGCCCGCCACGACGTCATCGAGCAGGTACTGCCCGTAGGGCGCTCCCATCCGGCCGAGCGCCCAGCGGCCCTGGTGCACGATGGGCCCGGTCACTTCCTGCGCCCACGGTGCGACGAGCAGGTGCGAAGCCTCGTCCAGCACAGCGGCGACCTGTGGCCGGAACGGGATCGCACGCTCCAGGAACGGCCGGTCCAGCGGTTCCAGCCTCCGCATCAGCCGCCAGAGGTCCGGGTCGTCGAACCAGCCGACCATGCCGAGGTCCATCCACCACGATGCCATGTTCCGGGTGGCCTCGTTGGCCATGTTGCGGGCGAGGACGTTGCGCGTCTGGTCCAGCGTTGCGTTGCGGGAGTGCGGATCATCTTCCGGGCTCAGGTGGGTGCGGGTGTCGTCCTCCTGCAGCCACAGCTTGCCGGCCAGAGCCACGCTCTCGGCGGCCGACATGACCGGCCCGGTCTGCCCGAAGGCGCGGTCGCCGTAGGAAACCGGGGAGCAGAGGATGTCGATGTCAGGCGACTGGAGGATGCGCCGCAGGGCGTAGTGGCCGCTGGTGGCCGGTCCGAGCAGCACTCCGCCGAACTCGAACCCATACCCGTAGAAGATCACCACAAGCTTCCGCCCCTGCGAGGCTCGCCGCGTCGCGGCAGCGACTTCCAGGACGAGGTCCGCCATGGCGTCCTGCTGGTAGGCGGCGAAGTCTACCAGGTGCCGCTCTGATCCAGGGTCGCGCAACACGCCGTTCGGGGCCTCCCTCCGCTGAGCTGGGGTCGGGACCTCCGCCGCGTCGATCTTGGCGGTCGGGTCGCGCCATGCGAGGCGGAGCGAGGCGTCGTCACGGTACCGGTTCCGAAGCCACGTGCGCCAGCCCTCGCGGTCTGCGTCCGCGTAGCCGTTCAGCTTGTCGCCCCACGTGTCCTGGTAGAACCACTCGGCAGTGTTCTGCCCGCAGGGATGGTAGCCCGCGATCCGGTCCGGGTAGCGCTCCTCGAGGTGCCGGACCAGCGCGTACGCCCGTGTAGCAGCGTCGCGCCTGTAGCGCGGCGATGCGGGCACGCCATACGCCTGTGTCGAGCCGTCCTCCCAGCGCATCACGTCGCCCGGGCGCGCCCTCACCCACCAGGGCGGCGGATCGAGGCTGAAGCGCGGGATGAGCAGCGCGCGCGGGTTGGCGCGCAGCACGCGCTCCACCGCGGCGTCCACCGGCGTCCAGTCCTCAGGTTGGCCTGGTTCCGGCCACGGCGTCGGTATGGGGAACGAGACGAAGTCGATCCCGGCGCCCGCCGCTAGCCGTATCTGAGACTCGAACCGGCTCGGCGGACCACCCAGGTGTATAAAGAACGGCTCCGCGGGCCGAAAGAGGTTCACGCTCAGGTCACGCGCAGGCTCTGCGCGGCTCCAGAAGGAGACGCGATAGGACCGCCCGCTCACGAGCCGTAGGTTCTGCACGTGGTAGATGTGGTAGTCTGGCCACCTCCCGTCTGGCTGGGGCGTGAGCGTGACACGGAGTGCCGCCGAGCCCGCGCGGCCCGCGCCGGCCTGCACCTCGGTGCGCCCCACCGTGTTCGCCGCCCCCGGCGGCCACACGAACCAATGCGCGCCGAACGCATCCGCGCCCTGCTCGAAGTTCCGAAGAGGCATTACGTCGGCGCCGGTCTCCACGTCCACCACGCTCACGTCGTCGAGCCACACGTTCCCGGGCTTCTGTCCGAAGCGGACGTGGAGGGTGCCGTTGGGCGCGTCCGCCGACGCTATGAACTCGAACGTAACGAGCCGGGCATCCGAGCCTACTGGCACGGTGCCAGGGCCGGGACCGCCCCAGAACATGCGCCCCCGCACGGGCTCGCCGTTCACCAGGAGGCGGGGTGCACCGTTGCGGCTCTCGACGCGCACGGTCAGCCCGGCAATGGCGGGTGTCCCCGCTGCGCCAGCAAGCGTCACGCCACCGACAACGCCGCCGGCCACCACGCCGACCTCCAGGAACTCACGTCTCGTGCACTGGACACACATCGGAATACCCTCCCTTTGCTGGGCCACTTCCTGTGCTCTCGAGGCGGCGCACCATCGTCTCACCGGAGCGGCGCCTGACGACGGGATGACACTGCCAAGCTACACAGCGCGCACCGAGGTGTCAAGCGCCACTCGCCGCTGCTGCAACTGCTCGGCCAACATGACCGGGTTAGCTACTCAGGGACTTTGCCCGCAGCCCGCCAGCGCTTGCGCGCTGCGCACAGACAAGGCAGGCATGGGGCCGATCGCCCTGAGCGAGAAGCAGCAGCGCCGGAGTGAGGCCCTGGCGCGTCTGGCGGTGGGGAGTCTGAGTGTCGGGCAGGTGCCACGGTGCGACGGCTGGCTGTGCGTTGCGCACAGACAGGCAACGGCAGGTGCGCCGTGTGCGACAGCGCCCCGGCGCGTCGCTCCCTCAACGAAGCAAGCGCGCCGGGACGGTGCGGGGCTAGGCGCGCGCACGCGGACAGCGGCCACCCGTTGACATTCCCACCGAGCAACTAACGGACATTCCCACTGAGCGGGAACAGGAACCGGGGGCGCCGGGGGCGCTACCCGGGAGGCGTGGCGGGCAACTGGCCCGCCGCGAACCGAGCCACGCCGTCGTCGGCCATCGCCGCCGCCGCCAGGGGCCGAGCTACGGAGCGCGCAAGGCGTTGCCAAACGCCCGACCGAGCACGAATCCGGGCGCCGCGCCAGCGGCAAACACCAGCGGCAACGCCAGGAGTTCCGCCACTGGGCCAGGATGACCAAACGCAATCGGGATCGCGCGCAGTTGCAGGAGCGCCGCGAACGCGATGATACCTATCAGCCAGGCGCGCCGGTTCTCTCTGCTAGGTGACCAATTGCAGCCCCACACAATGAACGCCAACATCGAACTGATCATGCCACAGACGGCCCACGCGAGCAGTAGACCCGGTACAGGATCCTGTGCGGCGGGTTGAGCGGAGTCTATGGAGCTCGATGGAGCGATGGATCCCATGAAGGTGAACACGTGGAGAACCCTCGCCGCGACCACGTATTGGCTCAGCAGTAGATAGCCCGCCATGTAGACGGCCAGTGCCAGCAGGAATGTGCCTGCGAGGCGCCAGTACATCACGCACCCCCTCCATCGTCGCTAGAGCAGATCGTCCATGGGGCAACCTAGCTGGCACCAAAGGAAAACCCTATACGCGTGACCGGCGCAGAACGTCTGCTTCGGCACGCACACGTGGTACCGGTAGAAGCTACTGCGGCGGCCGAGCCAGCTCTGGTAGCAGTCGCGGTACCGGTCGCGGCACTTCGAGAGCGCTGCATAGTACGTACGCTCACAGCCCTGGAGGCACACCCCCGGTGGCGTCCCAGGCTCCGGCTCGTTCCAGGTGGGGACCAGAGTCACGATCACCATGAAGACAGCCAATGCCAGCAGGAGTGTGCCTGCGAGGCGCCAGTACATCACCCACCCCCTGCGTCGTCGCTCGAGCAGATGCGCGTCTCAGCAATCCATTCGGCACTGAAGGAAGCCCGCATGCGCCTGGCCCTTGCAGCACCACTTCCCCGCACTGCGCCGGATACGCCAGTAGACAGGATCGACGCGTCCGCGTCAACTCCGGAGGCAGTCGCAGAGCTTCTCTGCGCACTCCGCGAGCCCCACATGGCGCCTGCGCTCACAGTCCTGGAGGCGCTGCTCCTGTGCCGTCCCAACCGGCTCAATCCACGCGCGGATCGGTCCAGCGAAGCCTGTCCCAGACGACAACTGCGACGGCAGCCGCCCCGAACGCGTCGCACAGCCCGCCCGACATCGCGCCGCCGCCCGGGGCGCGGGCTAGGGAACCCGCAAGGAGTTGGCAGACGCCCGCCCGAGCACGAATCCGGGCACCGCACCAACGGAAGACGCCAGCAGCGATGCCAGGAGGCCAGTCCCTAGTCCGAATTGACCAACCAGAGTGTTCATCACAGGCAGTTGCAGAAGCGCCGCGAACGCGATGATGCCTATCAGCCAGGCGCGCCGGTTCGCTCTGCTAGGTGACCAACTGCAGCCCCACACGATGAACGCCAACATCGAACTGATCATGCCACAGAGGATGCACGCGAGGAGCACACCCGGCTCAACCTCGTGTGCCCAGGGCACAGCCAACGCTGCTGAGCTTGATTGAGCGAGGGATTCCTTGAACGTGTACACGGCGATGTACATGCGGACATATCTCGGGCCAACGATGTAGTCGCTCAGCAGAACATAGGCCACCATGTAGACAGCCAATGCCAGCAGGAATGTGCCTGCGAGGCGCCAGTACATCCCCCACGCCCTCCGTCGTCGCTAGTGCAGATGAGTGGTCTTGCAGGCCGTGTAACACTGCATGAAGTCCGCACGCCTTCGAGCCAAGCAGAGCCAGACGGAGAGCTCGAGAAAATGACTGAGGCGGGAGCCGCCCCTACGCCGCAAGGCGGCCCTGATCCGCTTGCGGCATCGCCAAACCTGCTCGCGGGCCCGCCCCGAACGCATCGTACAGCGCGCTCGAGTCCACGGCGGCGCCAGAGCCCGTGATCACACCCGCGTTGCCCAGCGGGTCGAAGTGGTGCACCTCCGCGTTCCGGCGCACGATGGTGAGCCCCTTCAGGATCTGCGCGCTCGTCGTCCACGCCCCGCCGGAGAGAGGGCTCGTCTGCTCCAGCAGCTCCCCCGTGCCCGTGATCACCTGGGCCAGAGGAACCACCAGCCCTGCAGGTGCTCCGTTGTCCTTAGATGAAATGCTACACGCTCTCTTGGGCCACCCATATCCGCGACGGCGGGGCACGAAGCCAACCAGTGGAGCGTGGCGCCGACGTTCATGCCCCCACTCCATAGCGCCAAACAGGCCGCGAGGGCTGACATGTGGAGGAGCGCACGCGCAAGATGCCTCCTGGGCCGCCCCGCTGGGCAGTCCCGGAACGACCCCAGCAGTCTCGGAACGATGTACAGGTATAGGTAGATGAAGAGCGGCACGGCGGCCGCCGCAGGCCAGACGACGGCCAGAACGACGGCGAGGGTTGTGTGGCCAGCGGCGTAGAGCTCCAGGACGTAGCGGACCGCCTCCCTCGTTGCCGGCTGCATCAACCAGGCGAGCACTGAGACGATCATGACCTCGATCATGACCTTCTTGAGGGCGGGGGCATTCAACCGCATGGCCGCGGCATTCGTGTCGCCTTGCATCACTCGACCTCCTATCCGTGAGCGGGGGGCGCCGCCGACGGCCTGCTCCTGCGCACCGTACCCCGGTCCCGGGTGCGGTGTCGCTCATGGCACGCAGCCTTCTCGTCGCGGCATCGACGCGTGCGAGCGACTGCTCCCCTGTAACATAGGGTGTTGAGGCCGGCGTCGCCGATCCATCCTCCAACAACCCCACAGGCTGCCGCGCACACCTTCGCGAGAGGGCCAGCTTTGATGCACGCCTTGAGGCAAGCCGCGATCCCGGCGATAGCGCCTCCACCAGCCGGAAAGATATCCATTGCCATGCACGAGTCGTACCATAGGCCCGCATTGACCAGGCACACCTGAAAGGCCGCATCGCAGTCCTCTGCAGGACGTGCCCTGAGGTACGTGTCTGTCCGCGCGAGTTCGGAGGGAACCGCCCTGCCGCAAGAGATCCTCCTCCGCTTGCTCGTCGTACCGCCACGGCGTCGCCGCATGGCCCGCCGCGAACCGAGCCGCCCCGAACGCATCGAACAGCGCGCTCGAGACCACAGCGCCGCCAGAGCCCGTGATCACCCCCGCCGCGCCCAGCAGGTCGAAGTGGTGCACCTCCGCGTTCCGGCGCACAATTGAGAGCCCCTTCAGGATCTGCGCGCTCGTCGTCCACGCCCCGCCAGAGAGAGGGCGAGAGACCCAGCGTTGCCAGTAGGAGCTCCCTGTGTGCTGTGGCGTTGTGCGACCGGGCTACCGGTGTCGGCGGTGTCCGGCAGCCCTAGACGCACGGGAGATGAGCGGGAAGTCACGGCCCCGTACCGAACAAAACGTCAGCGGGTACGAGTGAGGTGAGAAGGGACACTACAACGAGTCCCCCCCACATCAGAAGAGGTAACGTGCGCGTGCTGAAGTCGCTCGGCCTCCCTTTCAACGCAGCGCGATGCGCATCACGCTGTGACGCCGTACCGCACCATATCATAAACACGAGATACGACGTAAGTAACCACCAGTACAAGCTGGGAGGTTTGAGTGCATCCACGGAGAAACCTTGCCCGGTACCGTGCATTACGGAATCGGGCAGCAGCCAGTTGAGAAGCCAGAAAACAATGACACCGCAGTATAGCAGGTGTAACCTGCGCGTGATGAAGTCGCTCGGCCTCCCCTCCGGCGCAGCGCGCCGCGCATTAAGATGCGCCATCGCGAACCACCATATCTGGAACGCGAGAAACAACCCGAAGAGCCACCAGAACAAGTCGATAGACTTGAGTGCATCCACGGACACACCCTCCTGTTAGTCTGAGCCCCAGTCGGAGGTCGGCGCCAAGGCGCGGAGCCACGCTGGCTCGCCTCGGCCTCTACGGCGTTCCGCCGGCACGGAGGCACTCCTCGTACGCCCTATCGCACGCCCGGAAAGCGGCGTCATTCCTTCGTTTGCATTCCAACACCCAAAGAGCCACAAGCGGGGCGCAGATCCTGACGCAGAGCACTCCGAGCTTGGCGCAGCCCGCGAGGCACGAAGGCAACAGCATGGCGCCTATGGCATAGCAGTCGGTCGCCCCCACTTTGACCCTGCTGTAGCACGCCGCTCGGTCACTGGCGCAGTTCCTTTGCGGGGACGGCTGCAGCGCCGCCCTTGGGCGAGGCGTGGGCCGAATAGGAGGCCGGCGACCCCAGCGATCAAGAGCATACCGATCGAACCCGATCCTCGCCATTACGAGCAGCAGGCCGACCCGCGGCAGGTACTCCCCGTCGCCGGAGGAGACCAGGCCCT
>DATIKM010000110.1:0-15720 GCA_035477595.1 Chthonomonadales bacterium | reverse complement strand
GCGTTTGTGGGCGGGCCGACGGTCGCGGCGAACGACCCAAACGTCACGCTCTACGCGGACTACACTCTGGACTGGCCGGGCACGATCTTCCCGGCCGCTCCCAGGGTGGTGGCCCGCAACGCGTACCCGGTACCTGATCCCGGCAACACGGGCGGCAACACGATTGGCGGCTCGCCCGCGATGTCGCCGCAGGACACGATCTTCTACGTCGCCGACACGACCGGTTCTGCCAGCGCCGGTGCGCCTGGTCGCGGCGTGCTTCTCGCCGTGCATGAGCAGCACCCTACGGCCCGAACGCGCCTCCGCTGGGCCTACGTCATGCACGATGGGTACACCCTTACCTTGAACGGTCAGGAGGTTCGCATCCCGGCTCGCCTCTGGCAGACCGACGCCTCGAACGGCCTGCCGGTCGGCGTGCCCATCGAGAACGTGCAGTTCACCGGCGCTCCGGCTTACCGGAACGGCATCGTGTACGCGACGGCTACAGGCTCGGTCGGCGGGGCAGGCGTGTCGCTGGTGCTAGCGTTTCGCGCGGAGCCCGATCTCCGCTTGCGGCTCAACCAGCGGATCGAGCCTGGCCAGACCGTGCGCGTGTGGCAGGTGAACCTGCTGGCCCCGGAGGCTGCGGCAACGCGCATCGAGCTGAACGCCCAGCAGTTCACGCTGGATCGCGAGAGCGGCCTCATCCGCATCACCTCGATGGCGCCGCCCGGCACCGTGGCCGGCTTCGTGAGCGCTTCCACGGCGTTTGTGGTTCAGATCGGTACGGGTCAGGAGATGCTCCTGGCGGGCAACCAGCGCGGTCTGCCGGTCGGCCCGGAAGGTGTGGACAACCTGCTCTGGTACGCGGTGCTCCCGCAGCAGCTTCCGCCGCTCCTGGGCGGAGTGGTTCTGAACGAGCTGTGGTCGTCCGCCTCCGTGCAGGGCGACGCCCTGTGGGTGGGATTCAGCCACGGCGCGATCGCATCGCTGAGTGCGAACCCCGAGACGGCCGACGCCGCAGTGCAGGCGGCGGGCTCGCAGGCCATGCTCGTGCGGCATCTGCGCTGGGCGACGGTCGTCCCCGGCGGCGGCCGCATGACCGAGGCTCCAGCGGCCACAACCAACGTGCTCGTGGCGAGCAGCGCGGCTGGCCCCACGGCGTACGAGGATGCGCGTACTCTGGTGGCGGATAGCAGGCGACTGCTGGAGGTGAACTCCGCCGGCGAGGCCGTGTGGAGCTCGTACGGCACGCGGACCTTTGCGGTGGCAGGCGGCGACCTGCCGCTCTACCTCACGGACCCGAACTCCGGCGACGTGAGACCGGCCAACCCCCAGAGCGCGACTGGCGTGCCGGTGGTGCACCAGGTCGGCTTCGCGAGGCCAACCGTCGCGCGGCGAATCGGCCTCAACGACATGCTCGTGGTCGATACCGGCAACAACAGGGTGCTTCAGATGGACCGCGGCGGCAACGTGGTCTGGGAGGTGAGCCGGATCCAGGACCACCTGCGCGGCTGGCTGCGCCCTGGCGATCCTCTGTCCCTCAACGAGCCCACCGACGCCCAGTTCTGGACGCAGTTTGTGCCAGACCTTCGCGCCTGGGCCGGGCGGGCAGCCGTCCAGTTGCCGGCAGTGCCGGGCTACGTGGTCCACTACCTGATTGCGGACTCCGGCAACCACCGTGTGATAGAGGTGGTAGACATCCTTAACTTCGCGGGTGCGCCTGTCATGGTCGGCGGTGCGACCATGCTGCGCCAGGTGAACTTCGCGAGCGACACCTACGGTCGACAGGGACAGCGCTACCGCTTCCGCACGGTCGAGCGGATCGTGACGCTCAACAACCGGCTGCCGTCGGAGTGGCGGTTCAACCCGTTCGATACGAGCAACCAGCCCGCGCGGCTTCCTGACACAGCGGTGCGGCAGCTCACGCTCTCGCTGGTCTCGAACTTCCGGCTCGTGGGCGACCGGGATGTCCCGCTACAGGCGTTCAACGCGGTCGGGGACACGCAGCAGTCTGGCGGCGGCTCCGTGGTGATGCTGAACGAGGCTGGCAGACCGCTGACCATCGTCAGCAACCTTCGCATTCCCGATCGAACGGCGCCGGGTGGAGCGCGGCTCCAGGCGATCGTGAACCCGACCTGGTTCTCGAAGTTCGTCGAGGACGTCGGGCCCGGCGGCCTGCCGATCAGTCAGGGCATGGAGATGCTGCGGTTCCGGTACCTGCTGGCCGACGCCAATGGCTGCTACCAGCTCGTGCCCGGCGTCGACTCCGAGGGGCGCGCGGTTCTGAACGTGGAGTGGATGCTCTCTGCGGACGACTACTTCCGGATGACTGGCAAGCGACTGATGGCGACAAGCATTCGGCCACTCGGGCGCGAGTCGAACGCCGGCGCTGCCGGGCGCGTTCGGAACCCGCTGCGCCGATACCTGATCACGAACAGGTTCTCGGGCGAGGACAGCCCGGGCGTCTTCGTGGGCGTGCTGTCGAGGGGCTCAAGCTTCCACGGCGAGGTGTTCGTCCTCGATCCCTCTCCGACGCCCAGGGCGTTCTTTAGCTTCGCGTTCCCGGCAGGCTCCGGTCTAGTGCCGGGCTACGGGTATCGCCAGGACTACATCGCGGTTCCGCCGGCTCTGAACCAGAACCCGGACGCGTTCATCACGTGGCGCACGCCGATGGAGGCGTGGGACCCCTTGACGCAGCGGTTTGTGCGCTCGATCGGCGACCCGTTCCGGGCGACGAAGACCGCCATCCTGGAACAACCGATGTTTGCCGATCGTCCGTTCTAACCGGACTCAGGGGTGAGCCTCGCTGGCGCACCTGCGCGCCGCCGAGACGTCGTCTGGGCGCGCAGACCGCAGTCGGGTCTCGTGCTGGTGTGGCAGCGAGGCGGGTCGTTGAACGGGTGCGGTACCTCCTACAGACTGGGTGACTTGCATGCGGCTAACTAGGGCGATCGGACACATGAGTTGCGCGATAGCGCTGCTCATGGTGGGAGCGGGATCCGCTCGGGCGCAGTGGTCCAGTCAGGACTGGCCGCTGCACCGCGGGACGGCCCCCCGCCACGGTGGCAACGATGGAGGGACCATCGTTGGCGTACTGGACCGGCTGTACGCGTGGCCATCGACGCGGGACCTGCCGGGCGAAATCGTGGTGGACAACGCCCCGCCCGGCACAATGAGCTCGTCCGAGCCGACGGGTCAGGCGTTCACCGCGACAGGAGCCGCGGGCGTCTGGCTCGATGCGCCGACCGGCGATGCCCGGTCTCCGGGCGCCTGGCCGCCCACGTCGCCCACCGACATGGGCGGCTACAAGTTCACCAGCGCCGTCTTCAGCCCTGAACTGGCCGCTATCGGCGCCACCCGTCTCGCGAGCCTGCCGAACCTGGGAACCACGGACGAGGACATCGCCGCCTACCGCACGGTCCACACCGTTCTCGCGGCGGCGCCGACGTTCGCCCGCTGGAGCTTCGGTTCTGCATATCCCCTCGGGTCGCAGCAGGGCACCCGCAGCGTGGCGTTCGACACGAGTGCGGGGGGCACCGGCCAGTTCCGGCAGCCTTTGGCGCCCGGACAGCGCTACGCCGTCTACATCCAATGGCCCTCGATCGGGACGGGGCTTGACGCCGCCCGCCGTCCCAACGCCGACCATGTGCTGGTGCGCGTGAGCTGGGGGGCAGACCCGAACAACCCGAGCATGAGTCGCATCTTCCTGATGAACTTTGGGGAGACCGGCGGCACATGGCGGCGGGTGCGCACCGGACAGGGGGACGATCGGTACTTCCCGTACGACGGAACGAACCCGATTCAGGTCACGCTGTACGCCCTTACACCTGACCCGATCGACGACCTCAACGAGTACCCGGTGACGCCGATCGTGCCGGCGGACGCTGTGCGACTGGTGCCGGAGGCGCTTCGCGGCGACATCCACGCTCCCGCGGCCTCGGCGCTCTTCACCAGCCCTCTCGGCGCACCGGATGCCAACCTGGTGTTCTTCGGGCGCGATGAGACTGTCGGTCCAGTGCGCCTGTTTCAGAACACCGCGTACCTGACCCAGCTTGAGGCGGAGTACGAGGCCGGGCGCATCATGCCGGTCACGCCCTTTGTCGCCGTGCCATTCGACCCGACAGCCCCAGTGCGCACGAGGACGGGCGCCGGGTTCAACCCCATCATTCCAGACCCGACGACCACGATTCGGACACCGGTCTTCTACTCCCTGGCTGAGACGCCGGCGGAGCACCGTTACGGCTCGCTCCGGTGGCGGCACTCGGGCAACTCCGTCCCGACCGCTCGATGGACCGGTACGGCGACGACGTTGACATCTTCACTGCCGAACATCACGGTGGACGACACGTCCCCGGGGTTCACCGCGGGGGGCTTCGGCCCGGTCGTGCCGAGAGCGGCTGACGAAGCCTACGGCGGCAGCTTCCATGCGGTGCAGACAGTGCCGTACGGGTCGCCGAGCCTGGCAGTAGCCACCTGGACCTCTCCGCTGCCAGTGAAGGGCCTGCCGTTCGCCGACGAGGAGGACGCCTCCGGCAGCGCGCGCTGGACGGGCCAGACGTACACGGTTCTGGTCTGGGTGCCGGGCGCCCGCGGAACGGGCATCGTTGCCGCGCGCTACGCGCACTATGTGCTGACCACGGCGTATGGCGATCACCACGTCTACCTCGACCAGCGCAACGTGGCGGACATTCGGCAGCCAGTCGGGCAGTGGCGGATCCTGGCGACCGGCGTGCGCTTCCCATTCGACGCCAGCGGGAACTTCCAGGTCGGCACCGTGCGGCTGTTCAACGACGCGCCGCAGGACCCCGCGAATCCGGAACTCAATGACGCGGGCTTCCGGTCGGTGTTCGCTGACGCTGTGCAGTTTGTGCCGGAGGCGCTGTCTCCGGGCAGCGTGCGCGCTGCGCCGATGCTGTCCTACTCGCGGTCAGGCAATGGCACCCCGGACGCGCGACGGACCGTGCACTTCGTGACGGATGAGGGGTCCGGCGGGCGTGTCTGGGCGCTGGACCCGATCGGCCCGGACGCCATCGGGGCAATGCCGACGACCACGCTTACCACTGCCTTCTTCGCGTACCCTTCGGTGGCCAACAGCGCCGCGGGCGCCCATGCGATCACCGACCCGCGGGACGACCCGAACATCGGTGCGAGCCGCGACACGGGCATCGACGGCGAGTACGAGCGCATCCCTGGCACCTCTCCCGCCCAGTACCGCATCGTGCGGGGCGTGCCCGCGCTGTTGGGCTTCCGGTCCTCTCCCGTCTACATCGAGTACCGGACGGACCCGGCGGACCGGTTGCGCTTCCGGCCGGGCGTGCTTCTCGGCAACCAGAACGGCAGGCTCTACGCGCTCGATCCGATGGGGCGCGGTGACGCCGTGCCAGCGGTCGGGGACGACCCCGGAGTGCCGGGGACCACAGAGCGCACCCTGACGTGGCCCACCGCCGGTCGCGACCGCTGGCGGCACGCGCGGGCTGCGCCTGAGCGGTTCGCGCAGTTCCCGGACGACCCCTCGAAGGGGTCCATTCCAGCGTCTCCGTCGGCCAACCAGCTCGACGCCCACAACCGCTCGGACCTGGTGGTGGTGGGGACGACCGACGGGCACATATACGCTTTCGAGCCGCAGCATATTGACGATCGCATCTACCGCTATGTCAGCTCGACCAACTACGGGCGGCCGGAGTGGCAGTTCCCGGCAGCGACCACGCAGCTCGAGGGGATAGCGCACCCCGGCGTGCTGACCACGACGGGGAAGTACATCTTTGCAGCGGGCGGACGCGTTTACAGCATCAGCACGAGTAACCCGTCGACCGGGAACCCGGTTCCCGTGGCGCGGATGCACTGGGCCTATCCGCTCAGCATTCCGGGCGCGGCTGCCACCAACGATCCTGCTCCGGAGGAACTGCCGTTCACCGCTCCGGTCTGGCGCAGATCGGTTCTGGGGCTCAACGGCGGCCGTGAGGTCGTCTACTTCGCGAACCAGGACGGCCGGCTCTACGCATTCGACGCGTCCGTCGAAGGTGAGAACCAGCCCAATGCTCCCTTGCTGACCGCCACGTCGATCGGCAACCTGCGCTCGTCGCCGGTCTTCATGAATCGCGTCACCCCTAACTACACACCCGCGCAGGCCGAAGGGGAAGGCCTGATAGTGCCGCTGGACACCGGCGCGGTCGTGGCGATGCGTGCGAGCACGTTGCGCCCGATGTGGTCCTTTGCGGACGGCAACGTAGGGGCCGTGCCCGTCCTGGACTCGGCGGGCAACCGGTACGCCGCCTTCACCTCCTTCGTGTATCGCGGTGCGGACGCCACCGTTGCCAACCGCTTCATCTACATCGGCGATGAGGGGCACCAGGACCTCGGCGAAGTGAATGGCCAGTTGCGCGTGTATGCCGACGCCGCCCTGACGGGTGGCGCGGTAACGCCGGATGAGCCGGATGGCGGCGCCGGGGCCCGGAACGGCGTCTTCGATATCCGCAGCGCCAATGTGTTCGCGAAGCCGGTGCACGACACCCTGGGCCGGAACCCCGGCGCGTCGCCCTTCGGCGCCACGCCAGCGCCCAACACGGGCGCGCTGCCGATGGTTGTCTATGAGTGGGGCGACTCCATCCTGGCGGCGGCATGGGGGGCGTATGTCGAAGGCCTTCCGCTCCCCACGACTGTGGAGTTTCGGCTGACCGGTCGCGGGGCTAACCGGCGGGTAACGGCGGCAGTGCGAACCGACGACAGCACCGACTCACCAACCAACCTGCGCGTGCTGGACGTCGACCGCAATCCGGTGCCGGCACGGTCATGGGTCGCCACGGCAGTCATCCCTCTGGGGCTTCCTTCGCAGGCGGACCCGCAGACGCCCGGCAGCCGTTACCAGCTCTACGCCAGGGCAGTCGACGCGCGGGGGCGGCGCACCCTTGAGGTAGCGATCGGCCAGCAGATGGATCAGGACGGCGTCTTCACGGAGGAGACGCGGCGCGTGATCTCCATTGCGCACCCGCTTGCCCTGACCACGCGGGGCCCGATGGCCAACGGCATCGGTGCGCCCAACATCATTGGCTGGTCACCCGGCGTCACGACTGCGAGCGCGTACCGGGAGTTGCTGGGCAACGGCAACCGGGTCTCCGACTTCGATGCTGGCGGGCAGGAGACGGGCTCCACGCGGAAGGACCTGTTCGCGCCTCTGGGTTTCATCAGCCACGGCGCCTCGGCGCTATTCCTGGCGGCCGACAGCGCGGCGCTGAACGCCAACCGCGTGCAGGCGCTGTTCGCCGTCGACCGCAGCAACCTCTTCGCCATCAACCAGCGGCTGCGCAATGTGCGCATCGACCGGCGCGAGATGGCATGGGGCTGGAACCGTGGCGACACAGCTCAGCAGGCGACCGGCAACGTGATGAACCCGCTTCCGTGGGAGGTGTTCCCGAACACGGTCCCCAACGTGTCGCAGGACTACCCGGACATCGACCGGACCAGGGTCACCTTCCGAGCCGGCGGCCTCGATATGTCGGTCAGAGGGGTCCTGCTGGGCAACAAGGCGGGCGGAAGCCTCGCCCCCACGCCTCTCGATCTGCTGGTGGATGTACCGCGCTACCAGCCCGCCAATGTGAACACGGTCTACTACGACATCGCGGGAGCCGCGGTCCCCGGTGCGCTCGCTCCGATGCTCACATCGACGGGTGTACCCGCAACGGGCGGTCCCCTCGTCGCCCCGAGCGCCGGGTATGTGGGGGCGTTCCGCGTCTTCGTCGGGGTGGGGAACCGCGACGCCATGGATCCGCGGTTCGCCTTCCGCCAACTGAACGTCGGCATCGCGGTGCCGCCCGACGTGGCAATCCGGACTGAGGAGGAGACCGTCGACCTCGGGAAGGCGCCGCACTCGATGGGCTACGCACCGGGCGTGCCGTTCGCGCCGGCCGGCATCGGGCCGTACGCCTCGGCGCCGTCACGCTTCGACCACCCGCTGAACCCTGACGAGCGGTTCTTCGCTCCCTTCACGGTGAAGAGCGACAGCAACGTGAACCTGGTGAACGTGCGAGTAGCCAAGATCATTGGCAACGCGCGGACCGACCCGCGGGATCGGCGGTTCTGGGCGGCGCTGACGAGCGATCAGGTCGAGACACGCACGGACGTTGGGCGCATCTGGGGCGTGCCGTTCTTCCCAATCTCCGGCGCTGCCGGCAACATTGGCATGGTGACCTCGCTCGACCATCCCAACAGCGCCATGAACTTCGAGATCGACTATCAGGCGCGCTATGGCGCCGCGAACTTCTGGCCGGTGCCCAACCCCTATGTGCCCGCGGGTTCGCCCCTGGCGGCCCAGGGCTGGACGGAGGGCACCCAGCCTAGACCGACGCTGCGCAAGCCGCGCACGGGAGACAGCGGGCCGACGGTCCTCTCGATTCCCGACGTTGCGCATGGCGACCCGCAGGGCCATCTCGCGGGCCTCAACCGCGATGTGCGGCCGCGGATCGGGATCGCGGTTCCGCTTGGAACGCCATCCGGCACCTACTCAGCGCCGATCCACGTCTTCGAAGACGCCTATCCGGCGCAGTGGCGGGCGTGGGTGCGACAGTACGAGTCGCTGCAGACCCCGGCCCAGCCGTCCGGGCCCATGGATGTTGCAGTCGACGACGACGGCATCCTCAATGTGCTCCCGGGCACCATGGCGCCCGTCGAGGGCACGGTGATGAACCCGTTCCGCCTCAAGATCACGGTTCGCGAGGCGCGGATGACAAACGGGTTCACCGCGGGCTCGCACCCGAAGATCGATGTGGGAGGCCCGTTCGGAGCCAACCTGCAGCCGGCCGTCTGGCGCGATCCCACCGTGGCGAACGGAGACATTCTGCTGTACTGGACGACCAACCGCCAGCCCGGCTCTTCGACGGCCGGCGACCCGTGGCATGCGCCCTTCATACAGGACACGCCGTGGCTACTGACGTTCTCCAAGCTGAACGCGTCGCCCGGAACGGCCCCGGGTGTGCTCACCGTGTTCGACTGGCAGTTCGCCAACCCAACCCGCTGGTGGAACCCGATCATCGGCACGTTCCCGGCGATGGACCCCGGCACACTGGCTGCCCTGTTCCCATCGGACCCGGGTCCGACGGCGCTCCCCGCCGTGCCGGGCACCGTGAATCCCGCGACGGTCCGGCATGCCACGCCATCGCTTGCACAGGACCCGGTCAGCGGCGATCTCCTGCTCTTCTGGCAGGGCGCCGCCCTCAAGGGCGCGGGCACATCGTCGGCGCTCGATGTGCGCACCTTCTACGCGTGGGTCGACCGAGCGACCGGTGCGCCCGGGCAGCCCCACTCGTTCCTGAACGATCCGTCGCTGCCGAAGTTCGCGCCCAGGCCGCTTCTGGTTGACGTGGGCGGCGGCCGCCGCCTGGCCTACCTGTTCTGGTACGGCGGCGCCCAGGGCAGGACTCGGCTCTTCTACAACGTGAATGCCGGCGATCTGCGGAACCCCGCGACGTGGAGCCGTGATATAGCGCTGGCGACGCCAGGCGCCCTGCAGTGGCAGGCCAACCCGGTGCCGGTGTTCCGTCATATCTTCGACCCGGCGGGCGGTCCGGCCATCGCGATCGATCTCGTGTACAGCGGGACGTTGCGCGGACGCATGCAGCCAGAGCTGATCATGACGCGCTACCGCATCAATCCGGCTAACGGGCGGCTGTCGGTGATGCCTTTGCCCCGCGTCGAGTCCCAGATCATGGTGCGGGACGGCATCAGCGCGACCTGGTTCGGCCGCGACCTCTCATGGGTCCATCGGGTGCCTGGTGGCGGCTTCGTGAACGCCGGCACGCCTGGCTTCGGCATCGACATCCGCATCCCGCGGATCACCGGCCCGGTGAACCAGGGAGCGCCGATCTTCGATCCGGCCACGGGCCGCCTGCACTTCGATTCGGCTCTCGGCGGCAGGCTGTACGTCGAACCGCAGAGCGGGTCCGTTACGTTCCCGGATGTCGCTCCGCTCCCGACGGACGCGGTGATGGTCAGCTACACACCGCAGTCGAAGCGGCTGAATGCCTCACGCAACGACTCCGGGATCGTGCCGGGCTCGGTTGTCGGGGGATGGGGCAACGATCCGGCCCTTGCGCCGAGGCCGCACGTGCCGGCGGTTGGCGCCAACACGGGCCCGGTCGCGTTCGTGGACCGATCGACGAATCCGAGGCCGGAGAACGTTCTGCCGGCGGGTGCGAACATGCCCGTGACCCGCATGTGGCTCATCTACCGAAAGACAGGGGCGAACGTCACGGCTTCCGGCGCGGCGTACTACAAGACGATGCGTCTCATGGTGCGGCTGCCGCGCGGCGTGCTGCGCAATCTGGTGAACGGCGTCTTCACGGTGGCGCCCAACATCACTATCTCCGGCAACCGCGGTCCGGTGGAGGTGGACTGGATCCGCGGACGTCTCTACTTCACGGAGGCTGACGAGGGCAGCGTGGTGACCGTCGGGTTCAACTACGCCCGGACGGAGGACCCGTCGAATCCGGGGCAGCCGGTCCTGGCAAGCGTACCGCCGATGCAGTACCGTGTGTCGTGGCAGGATGAGATCAGCACTGCCATCCAGCCGACCGATCAGACCACCAATGAGGTGTTCCTCCCGACCGATGTCGCGGTGAATGAGGGCCAGCTGGCCGCGTTCAAAGACCCGTTCCAGGACAAGACGTGGGTATTCTGGACCAGCACGCGGGCTGGCACGACGGACCTCTACTACATGACGCTCTCTCCAGCCTTCTACCCTGAGGCTGGAGCTGCCCGGTAATCACCCCACAGCCTGAGGGACCGCAGGAGCGGTCCCTCAGGCCTGAGGACCGGCCCGCCGCTCGCATGTGCGTGGTGCGGCGTGGCGTTGCGCGTGGACCTGAGGCGTTGCCTTCCGAGCGCCACAATGCATCGTGCGCGCTGCCGACTGACGCACGGGCGCGCGCTATTGGTTGCTTGACACGCCCCGGCAAACTTGCTACAATCAGTCCGCTCGGCGGGGCAAGTCCTGGCCACGGGTCTGACGTACATCGACTGCCTTGGGGGTTTACCAGGTATGGCTAGGTCCGGAGGACCGACGGTCGGGCTCGACATCGGCGCGCGCATGATCAAGGTTGCCGAGGTCGTGCCGGGTCGGGGCGGCGTGAGCGTGCGCGCGGTTGGCATGGCGCCGACTCCGCCGGAGGCGATGGAGAACAGCGTCATTGTGGACCCGAAACTTCTCGGTGACGCAGTGAAGCGGCTGTTGCGCCAGGCTGGCGTATCGGCGCGCACATCGGTGAGTTCGGTGTCGGGGCAGGGCGCCTTGGTCGTGCGCGTCATTGAGGTCCCCAGGATGGCCGACGGGGAGCTCGCCGAGGCGATGAAGTGGGAGGTGGAGCGCCACGTCCCGTTCGCCGCCAACGAAGTGATCATGGATTTCCAGCGCATCGAGCGCCCGGATGCGGACCCTGCCGCGCAGAACATGGAGGTGCTGCTGGCGGTCGCTCAACAGGACATGATCGATCGCCATGTGGAGATGCTCTTCGCAGCCGGCCTGAAGCCGGTCGCAATAGACGTCGAGCCACTTGCGGCCGCTCGATCGCTGATCGAACTGGCACCCAACGCGTACGGCACGAAGACCACGGTCATCGTCAATATAGGGGCCAGCAACACCGATATTGGCATCTACCGTGACGGCATCCTGGCGTTCCCGCGCACCCTCCCATTGGCTGGTGACGCGCTGAACAGGGCGATCGCTGCGCAACTTGGGATCAGCGAGGAGGATGCCGAGAGGCAGAAGATCGAGCACGGGGACGCGATGGCGAGCGCCGCTCCGCCCTCCGTGGCTCCGACGGGCGAGGGCTTCCTGGATTTCTCGGCCCCTGCCCCGGGGCCGCGCACGCCGTTCGACTACGCTGATGACGAGGGTGAGCCGATGGAAGCGCCCGCGCCCGTCTCCCTGACCCCGGCCGCGCCCGGCGATCCGCTGACGGTGCAGCTGGGCGCTGCGATGGCGGGCACGCTGGGCGAGCTTCTGACGGAGCTGCGCAGGTCGTTGGAGTACTACCGCAGCCGGTCGATGGACGGGCGTATCGATGAGATACTGTTGTGTGGGGGCAGCGCCAACCTGCGGAACCTCGATCAGTTGCTGGCGAGTGACCTAGGCATCCCTGCGCGGGTTGCCAATCCATTCGCGGGCGTGACGGTCGCATCGAGGAGCTTGTCGTCGGACTACATCGGCCAGGGCGCGCCGGCGTTCGCGGTGGCGGTGGGACTGGGCGCCCGCGACCTGGTTCGCGCACCGGTCGGCACCAGCTCCGGGACGAAGCGCGGGCGCAAGTGAGGAGAGAACGCGAGCGATGCTGAAGATCAATCTTCTGCCGCCGTACATTTACGAGGCGGGTCGCAAGCGCCTCGCGTTCGTGGTGTGGGTCGTCGCCGTGCTGGCTGTGGTTGGTAGCTTCGTGGCCTACCGCGTCATTCTGGACGGGCGGGCCGGCGAGTTCGACCAGATGCGCCTTGCGGAGGAGCCGAAGCAGCGCCAGAAGCAGCAGGCTGAGAGCGAGGCGGCCAGCATCCGCACCGCATCCGGGGCCATCCGAGCCAAGCGCGATTTCGTGCGCGATGCTCTCGCCTACAACCGGAATACCTATCCCCCACGTGTGTTCAACATCCGGGACTACACGCTGAACACGGTTATCTACAGCTCCCTACAACCGGCGGGGCAGACGGTGACGATGGAGGCCTTTGCTCCGACCCTGGCAGATGTGGGTCGCTACCTGATGTGGATGGAGCACAACCCCAACATCACCAACGTTGCGATAGCGATCGGGTCCATCCCGGGCTTCCCGTCAGAGCCCCTGCCGGAGGGTGTTGGGCCGGACGGGCGACCGATTGGCGGGCACAACTTTACCGTCACGCTCACGTTGAGGGAGCCGATTCCCGGCGCACCGTCCTTTGGCGTGGCCGCACAGCAGCCGACCGTCGGAATGATGCCCGGTCCCGGTGGGATGATGGGTGGCGGTATGCCGGGGCCGCCGATGATGTCGCCTGGCGGCATGCCGGGCGCACCGATGATGTCGCCTGGCCGCCCGGGAGGCGCCGCGCCTGCGCCACCGATGATTGGCCCCGGGTTTGGTGGCGGTATTGCGGGCGAGGAGGACTAGCGCATGTCACGGCTGACCGTTCTGCATATCAACATCATCGGTGCCGTGGTCGTGGTCCTCGTGGCCGCCGCCTTGTACTTCACCATCATCACGGGTGCGCAGAGGCGGGTCGCCGACGCGGAGCGACGCTATACGGCTGTGAAGACCGAGGCAGACCAGCTCCCTCAGGCATTGAGGGCGCTTGAGGTAGCCAAGAGGGAAAAGGTTGAGGCCGAGGCTCAGTACAGCATCTACGAGCGCCAGTTCATGCCGGCGATCGGATACCGCGGGCGCACGACGCGCTTGCAGGTGATGACGGAGCTGTTCTGGCCGAACCAAGGCAGGGCTTGGCCAGAGCGCTTTATCCGCACGGTTCGAGCGCACATGAACCAGCAGCAGAGGGCCAACGGGGTCTCGTGGGAGAACCCGGGCGTACTGGCCCTGGGGCCCTTCGGCCCTGACCCCAATGCTATCCAGGCGGGTGGCGACGGCAGCGGGCTCGGCCCGGTGCTCCGGTACCAGTTCCCGATGTCGGTCCGCGGCGCGAGCCTCGACAGGCTGATGCGGCACATTACGGACTGGTCCAACGTGCGTGGGATCGGCGTTCCGGTGGTCCAGGGGCTTCAGATTGTTGGCAACAGCCCCGAGCTGCAGGCAAGCTACATCCTGTCGCTGACGATTATCCTCCCGGAGTCGGAGGTGCAGGCGATCCCGCCAGCCAACCCGCGCATCAGCGGAGGCGGGGGCCGGCAGATGGGCATGGGCATGATGGGTGGAATGATGCCCAGCCCTGGTGGCGCCACGTCCGCCGGCATGGGCGCCGCGATGATGGGGCCGATGCCGGGTGCAATGAGCCCTCCAGGTGGCGCCACGTCCGCTGGCATGGGCGCCGCCATGATGGGTAGCGGTCCTGGTGGACCGGCGGTGGCCGCGCCTGGCATGGCGGCTCCCGGCGGTGGCGGCGCCCGCGGAGGCGCGGCCAGGGCAGACTGATGGCAGATCGACGGAGCACGCCTGAGAGGGGCAGAACTGTGGGCGCAGACGTCAGGCTTCGGTCTTGGTTCGCGTTGCTGACGGCGGCGACGCTTGTGGCGGTGCTTCCTGGCTGTGGGCGCGGAGACGACACGGCGGGCGCCGGGCCTAGCGCTGCGGGTCCGACGATGGCGGGCGGCATGGGCTCGCCGATGCCTGGCGCCACTGGCGCGCCGATGGCGGGCGGCATGGGGTCTCCGATGATGTCCCCTGGCGGCATGGGGGGAGCGATGATGTCGCCTGGCGGTATGGGTGGTGGCGGGTTCGGCGGTCAGGTCGCGCAGGCAGCAGTCGCGGCGCCGGGACCGGCAAGGACGGCCAAACCGCCGAGGGGCCGAACTGACCCCTTTGAGCCGTGGTGGGAGGCCCGGCCCGCAGTGCTCAGCATGATCGCGCCTATGCGGCTGGCTCCCGCATCCCTGGGTGGTCAGCCGCCCACGGAGCCGGTGGAGATCCGGGAGCCCCCGATGGGTCGCGTGGCTGGCATACTGACCGGGGATGGTGCATACGCGTTGCTGGAGCGCCCGGACGGTGTCATGGTCGTGAAGCCGGGCGATGTGGTTGCGGGCTACCGGGTGGACGCAATCAGGGCCAGCTCCGTCGTTCTGAGGCGCAGGGATGGTAACCGCACCTACACGCAGATCGTACCATTGACGGATATACCCACGATGGGCTTCATGGCTCCAGGCGCGGGGTCAGGCATGATGGCGCCGGGCGGCGCTCCGATGATGGGCGGCGCCATACCAGGTATGCCGGGCGGCCTTGGTGGTGGCATTGGGGCCGAAGGCGAGGGCTTGTAGATTAGCGCCCTCCGCCCGACGTCGGGTAGCCGTGGGTCTCGGTCGCGGTTGTGAGTGAAAGCTAACGTGTGGTGGTCGCCGGTTGGCGCAGCGGGCTTGTGCGAGCGCCTTGAGGAGGATACGAGATGGTGAGATGTGCCCGGCGGATTGGCAGCGCGCTGACGCTGTCTGCGCTGTGTTGCCTGTTGTTCTCCGGCGTGCCGGCCGCCGCGCAGGAGGCTCCTGGAGAGGGCAGGCGGATCGACCTTAACCTGGAGAACGCGGACATCCGCTACGCTCTCAGGCTTCTCTTCAACGCGGCAGGCGTCGACTACACGATCGACCAGGCCGTTCAGGGCGTCGTTACGGTCTCGCTGAGGCAGCAGCCGTTCCTGACGGCGCTTGAGGCCATCCTCAGGTCGACGGCGACGATGTTGCCTCTCACCTATCGCGTTGAGGGCGGCGTCTACACGATCGCCCCAAAGATCGAGACGCCCGAGGAGATGATGCCCGAGGGCGACCGTGAGCAGGCGCAGCCGCCTCCACTCAGGTGGGACCGGCTGAGGACGCGGCACTTGGACGCCGCCACCATGGCTGAGATGCTTGAGCTGGCGGGCGTGGGCAACATCGTCATGCTCTCGTCCTTCCCGATGGGCCAGCAGATGGGCTTTGGCGGCTTTGGCGGCTTCGGCGGCGGCGGCATGGGCGGCGGCCGTATGGGCGGCGGCATGGGCGGCTTCGGCGGCGGCATGGGCGGCTTCGGCGGCGGCATGGGCGGCTTTGGCGGCGGCATGGGCGGCGGCATGGGCGGCTTCGGCGGCGGCATG
>DATIKM010000109.1:0-2273 GCA_035477595.1 Chthonomonadales bacterium | reverse complement strand
GAGGCCACCTTCAGCTCGAGCGGCGGAACCTGGAAGGGCGTGGCCTATCTCCAGGTCTTCCCGGGCCTGGAGAGGGAGATCACCATCGCGATGACGAGGCAGTAGCGCGATACGACCTGGCACAGCCCTGACGCTGCGCGTCTGCCGGATGGACATCCTCCTGCGGAAGGGAGCCGCGCAGGAGACCGCTGTGCTGGCGCGTGAGGCGGTGCAGTCGCGGCGGTTGCTTGACACCGCGCCAGTCCCGGACATAGAATGGGCCATCTGAGGTGTTGAACGATCCGTGTGCTGTTCCTGACGCCGCATCGCCACGGGGAGGGCGCTCGCGGTGGAGCGGCTGCATCTCCAGGCGGCTGCCATTGCCCCGTCCGATCCGTGCGCATTCGTCCGGCTCGGGTTCGTGCGCACCCACGCCCGTTCGCGCCCCATTCCTCTGACCGCGCCGCCCCTCCCGCCAGCGCTGGCGTGCCAGCGCCCGCCTTCCCGGCGCCGCAGCCGGGCGCCCCCGTCCCCTCCAGCGAGATGCGCGCGGTACGTGGCAGAAAAGTGACGATGTCACAAGCCGGTCGTCGAGGAGGACGCAGACATGAGGCGCATTCGAGCCACGCTGGCAGCCGCAGTGATGCTCTGTGGCGCGGGCATTGGAGCGTCCGCGCAGGCGCCCGTGAAGCTGCCGACCGATCCCGCCCTGGCCGCCTACGTGGGGGTCAGCGGCGGGTTCCGAAGCTGGACGCTGAAGGAGACCCGGAACCTGACGATGGCTGCCTGGGCCGCCGCGTTTGGCCCGGGCGAGACGTTCGACTTCGGCGCGCTGATGGGCCGCAGGTTCCTGGAGCTGGGGTTGCCCGACGAGGACGGGTGGGGCGGGCTCTACGCCCTCGACGACAACCTGACCATCCACGTGCACGTGACGGACCGTCAGAACCGGCTGGGCAGCGTGCGGGTCTACGACGTCGGCTCGGACGCCCTGATCGGCGCGTTGCAGGCCAGCGGGGGCGGCGCCGCGGTCCAGGGGACGCTGTCGAACGACGCCGAGGTTCGCGACTACCGGATGGAGATCGTGTCCGCCGCCGGCGCTGTGCTCAGCACCCTCGCGGTCGATCTGGGCAAGTGGGACGCCATCGCGTGGGAAAGTGTGGAGGGAGGCTTCGAGCCCTACGCGCCGGCGCCGATATCCTGCGCTCAGTACACGCCGAGAGGGCCCGGCAGCACCCCGCCAGGCAACGACTTCTTCGGGGTGACCGGCGATCCTAGGAAGGCGCCAGGCGCCTGGAGCGGCACTTCGTTCGCGCCCGCGTCGCTTGGGTGCGCTACGATGGACGTAACGAACGCTTCCGCGAACCCCATTCAGGTAGCGGTGCCCCAAGCTTACGCGCACTTCCACAAGAGAGAGGTGATCTTCAACACCGCGCCCTCGGGCCATCACCATGTCATGGTCGGCGATCCGACCTCGATGGCGGCCCTCCAGAACCTGCTGACCTCCCTCACCGTGCGCGATCCCACTCCGGCCCTTGCGAGCGTCAGCTTCCCTCCTTACTCCAGGGGCTATGCGATCTGGCAACCCCGGTTCGCCGGCCAGGCGACGGCCATCCTCGCGGCGCCCTACGAGCGAGTGCGCAAGGGCGGGAATTGGAGCATCCTGCTCGGGGCGATCGTGCCCGGGCTCACGGGCGCGGACTTCCTCTCCCGCCTCCTCGTCTCGGCCGCCAACAACTGGCTGGCAGAGCCGCAGAACCGACAGGCGAGCAAGTTCCGGCAGGGCGACATCCGGACCCTCGGCGACGTCTACGTGCTTACGGCCACGCAGCACATCGCCGAGGCCAGGAACCTGGCGCCGATCCTGGCTCCCGTGACCTTCCAGGTCCAGCCCAACATCTCGCCGAGCCCGCCCTTCACTCCGACGTTCATGGGCTCCGTCGCGCTGGACAGACCCGAGCACTGGTTGAGCCCCGCGCCGCCGGGGCCGGCGCACGCAGGCCAGCTCAGCTTCGGGCCGAACGGCACGGCCACCCTCCAGCTCCCGATGGGCTACCGATGGCGGGTGACCGCGGGAATAGTGGGCCCGCCCGGCTACACGCAGGGCACGGTGGCGTTCCAGACCCCGCATGACGCACCAGTGGTCATCCCGACGGTGCTCACGGCGCTGCTGCAGCTCACTGTGTGGACGCGAGACCCGTCCGGTCCGAGGCAGGCCCTCGTGACCGTGAAGCGGGGCGGCGAGGTCGTGCGGCAGGCCATGAGCTCGCCGCGGGAGGGCGGCCACGCTGTCACCT